>JBQTGY010000024.1:0-26235 GCA_052390415.1 Pseudomarimonas sp.
GGGGTGGTACAGCCGCTGTTCCGGCGCGCCGACTGGGTGGGTCGGGGTAC
Source organism: Pseudomarimonas sp. (assembly GCA_052390415.1). Classification (GTDB taxonomy): domain Bacteria; phylum Pseudomonadota; class Gammaproteobacteria; order Xanthomonadales; family Xanthomonadaceae; genus JANNWF01. Next base: position 51 of record JBQTGY010000024.1, read on the forward strand.
CCCGGCGCGTGTTCTGGATGGTTTGGGAATGGGGGTGCGCGGTCCACGGCGCGACGCCCTGGTCGGCGATCTGGCGCCGCCGTCGATTCGCGGTGCCTGCTTCGGCCTGCGCCAGTCGATGGACACCGTGGGTGCCGTCCTCGGCCCCTTGCTTGCGGTCGGATTGCTGTGGCTGTTCGCCGACGACATCCAGACCGTGCTCTGGTTCGCGGTGATCCCGGGCTTTTTGGCAGTGGCATTGCTCCTCGAGGTCCCGGAGCCGAGCGACGCTGCACGCAAACCGGCCCGCTTGCCATTGAGCCGCGAAGGACTGGCGCGTTTGGGCCGCGGTTTCTGGTCGCTGGTGGCGCTCGGCGCCGTCATCGCGCTGGGGCGCTTCAGCGAGGCCTTCCTGGTGCTGCGCGCTGCGGAGCGCGGCCTACCGATCACCTATGTGCCGCTCGTGTTGGTGGTGATGAGCGGCGTGTATGCCTTGACTGCGTATCCCGCCGGCCGCCTTTCCGATCGGCTCCCGCGCCATTGGCTACTCGCGGTAGGCATGGCGGTGCTTGCGGCCGCCGATGTCGCGCTGGCGCTTGCCGACGGCTACGCGCTGCTGTTCACAGGCATCGCGCTGTGGGGTCTGCACATGGGCCTGACTCAAGGCATCCTCGCCAGCATGATCACCGACGCGTCTCCCGCCGCCTATCGCGGCACCGCGTTCGGTGTTTTCAACCTCGTCTGCGGCGCAGGGCTGTTGCTGGCCAGCGCGGCGGCCGGCTTACTGTGGGATCAACACGGCGCCGCGATGGCGTTCTGGGCGGGAAGTGGCGTTGCGGCGATCGCGGCAGTCATGGCGCTTCTCTCGTCGCACGGTGGAGCGCTGCGTGGCGTTCGGGGCTCCACATCGTCTACCTATGCTGTCTAGAAGTAGTTTTACATTTTTACATCTTTAGTAGCATTGTATTTGACATGTTGACTGTTGAGCGCTACCTTGTCGGACAAGGAGGCTACCCAATGGCCGAAAACGAGATTCTCGACTTAGGACATAAGCGGCGATGGCTCCATACGCGGCGCGTCCTACGCGCCGACAGCTGCTCAGTGGACGATGTGCTGAACGCCGCGCAAGGAGACATTGAAGGGGTGTGCCGTCACCTCGCGGTCGCCCTGAGGAAGGGAGAGCCTTTGCGGATACTTCTTGAGCCGGCGCTTCGATCGTCTTCGGCCTCTCAGGCCGTCGTAGCCCAGTTTCAGGAGAAGCGGCTCGCAATTGTGGTTCGCGACGTTATCAAGCTCTGCGGAAGCGCAGACCCATCGATCATTGCTGCGTTGTCAGCAAAGAAGATCGTAGAGGGCTTGGTCGAACAACTTGAGCTAAGGGCCGGACGCAACGCGGCGTTTCGATCGCTGGCCGCCCGCCGCGAGCTTGGTCAACAAGCGTCCCGCATGTTCGCGGATTATGAGGACGCACTCCAATGCTCAATCGAATCATCGCTGAGAGGCACGCAGATAAAGCCCTTCAGGTCGTCACGGCAGAGAGTTTCCCGCCTGCCGCCGTCGCAGGTGGTCGCCCTGTCTGTTACCCGGCCAGTAGGCCATCATCATGCAACTTGATCTCGAACCTATTGACGTCCGATACGTGGCTGGCCGCGTTGAGCTGTCAGGACCCATCAATCAGTCACTGACCATCAAAGCTCAGGCGCTGATTCAACGATTGATGGAGAACGTCAGCCCGCGCGAATTGGACCTGATTTGCGTGGCGGGCGGCGTCTATGCAATCGACCGCGTCTTTGTGAGGGGGCGCTCCGAAAGCAACGACACGGGAATCCGAACCTTTGCTGTTCGCTTCTATGTTGAAGACATTGCGTACTGGAACCAGCAGTCGATCTGCGACCAGTTGGCTGAGCTTCTCCATTTCTTGACGGGTGACTGCTGGCTTCTGAGCTTCGCGGCCGACTCAAGGCCTTTAGGTCACGCCGAGCAATCCATTCTGGACCTGCCGAGGTCCACCCGCCCGGAAAGAATTGCCCTCTATAGCGGCGGCCTTGACTCGGCAGCCGGCCTAGCCTGCCGGATTATTGATGACCCAAAACCGCTCTTGCTTCTGACTATCGGCCACCAAACGGCGATTAGGCGATCGTGCGTAGACCAGATACGAGCGCTGAAGCATGTTCTAGCCCCTGCAGGGGCAAACATCTTCCACGCCTCCTTCGTTGCGCACCTCAACCATGCGAAGCGCATGCGGGATCAAGAGAAGAGCCAGCGCGCCAGATCGTTCCTCTTCTGCGCGATGGCGGCATTGGTAGCGTCAACGTGGCGGATATCCACGATCGAACTGTTTGAAAATGGCGCAGGTGCGATAAACCTCCCGCTGGCATCAGGCTCGCTCACGGGTGGAATGACTACCCGAGGAAGTCACCCCACGTTTTTGCAGATGATGTCACGGCTGTCAACGTCACTGTTCGACTACTCGCTCAGCTTCTCGCTTCCTTATCTAGAACTGACCAAGGCGGCAATGCTCAAGCGGATCGCACGGGTTCCAAAGCTCGACCGCTGGCTACACATGTCGCGATCCTGCATTCATACGTCCATCAGAGAGTCCGGCATCCATCACTGTGGCATATGCCCTGCGTGCATCGAACGGCGCCAAGCGTTCTATGCAGCCGGAATTCATGAGCCCATTTCGCAGTACTGCAAAGATGTGTTTACCGACGCAGATGCGCTGAGAGACGACTATCTGAGAGCCTACTTGGACAACGCAGTTGCCTGGACCACCGGGGACGCTGCGCCTGCGCATCGCCTGAAGGATCACTGCGCCATAACTGAGTTAACCGGACTCGATGTCGACCTCCACCGCCTGCACCAACTCCATGCTCTCGAGACGCTAGCGACCTTTGGTCACCTGCTGGGAAGCGAGAACCCGGATCCCGCACGCGCGAACTGCTCACCTAGAGTTGCGGCATGAGCGCTCTTTCTGACCGCATTGTTGCTGCGCGCAAAGCAGCTGGAATCTCACAGGAAGCGGCTGCTCGCAATCTATCCATCAGCCGGCCAACGTACATTTCGATCGAGAAGGGCGTTCGCGAGGTCAAGCCTCGCGAGATGGTGCTCCTCGCGGATTTGTTCAACACCTCGGTTTCCGCTCTCTTGCGTCAAGGTGCGCCCGCCGTAGGGGCACCTCATCTACGTAGTCAGTTGTCTAAGTCCCAGGGCGATGTCGCTGTCTTGGACGCAGTCGACAAGCTCGCCGCGTTCGTAGACGACTATCAGTTCCTGTTGCAGCGAGCGGGCTCGCACCTCGCGCCCGTGACTCAACCCCGACAAAGTGTGCAGAGCGAACGTTCGATCGAACTGGTTGCCCGTCGCGCCGCTGAGAGTGAACGCGCGAGATTGGGATTGGGAGATCGGGATCCTGTTGGAAATCTCAGGAAGACGCTGGATGAAGTCGGCGTTCACGTCTTTGTCGATGCCCTCGATTCAAAGCTTGCGGGGCTCTACGCGTACGTTCCGGATTTCGGCTACTGCATTCTCGTCAACCGCAAGCACCCAATCGAGAGAATGCGATGGACCGTCGCTCACGAGTATGGGCATTTTCTGTTCGATAGAGACGAACCTGGCATCGACTACCTCGCCACGCCTCAACGCAAGCCCCTCAGTGAACGTCGAGCCGATGCATTTGCGGCGAACTTCCTGATGCCGGCATCGGGGATCTGGCGTCAGTTTGAGGAGTGCAAGGCACTTACTGGCGACGTAAAGGTTGGAGACCTGTGCCGCATTGCCGATGTCTACGGAGTTTCACTGATGGCAGTTACGCTTCGTATGGAGGATCTTGGACTCGTCAGCAAGGGTACCTGGGACTACATCAAGTCAACCGGGGCCAAGATCCAGGACTTGAAGCGCGAGGCAGGCATAGATCAAAGCTCCAACGTTGAGAGCATCGAGACCTTTCCAGAGCGATACATCATCTTGGCAATAGAGGCATGGAAGGACGACCATATAACGACGGCACAGTTCGCTAAGCTCCTACGAAGGTCGCCCATTGAGGCGCGCGAAATTGCAGCAAAGCGATCCCAATCCGCCGACGACACAGGGGAACATGCGGAAGTCTTCAGCGTCAGTCTGAACGCCTCCGTCCTCGAGAGGCCGCACTCCAACGCATGAGAGGCTACATTCTTGATTGCTGTACGCTGTTGAATCTCTACTGCGGCTGGGGCGGCATTCGAGAATTGTCGTCTGTCCTAGGCCCATGGACGATTGGCCAGCGAGCTTTGAGCGAAGCTCAATACGCAAGGGACTTCTCGGGCGATGGAATCATCAAGGCCATACCCTTGGGCCCTGAGTCCATCCTGGAGCAGCACGCCATTTCCGTTTTCAGTGTTGAGTCGGACAGCGAAATCGAGCTCTTCGTCGAGATGGCCAATCGCCTGGATGACGGAGAAGCGGAATGCATTGCCCTTGCGGCAGAGCGGTCGCTCACGTTGTGCACCGATGAAAGGCTTGCGCAGAACGAGGCTGCCGCGCGGGGGATCGAGATCGCCACAACCCCGCAGATTCTGGAAGCGTGGGCATCCGCTAGTCCTTCGCGCAGAGAGCAGCTCCCCAGCATCGTCTCGCGCATAGAGATTCTCGCCCGGTTCACGCCTCACAGATCTAGCCCGCACCTCGATTGGTGGCGAAGTCAGCGTATTGATGCGCAAAAGTTCATAGGAGAGTAACAATTGGCCGGCGAAGCCCACGAGCGTCACTTGAGCGCGATCTCGGGCAGCGCGAAGGACTCGTCTTGCCGGGGCGCCGAGAAGGCCGGCTACCTTGCGGGTTCCGCTTGGTGCAGTCGGCGCTTCAGTTTCGACAGCGCCCCCACGCCCGTGCTGCTAGTGCCACCAACATAAGGATGCCCGGTGAACGAGGACGAGATCCGCGAGCTGTATTTCGCACTCGCTCGAGTCGAGCGTGATCCGGCAGCCGACGGCAAACGATTGGCCCAGATGGCAGCGGAGTGTACCGCCCGCCTGGCCGACCCTGATCGCCAGGAGCACTGGCGAGATGATTTCGATAACTGCTTCCACGCCATCGCTGCTTCATCAGCCTTGCTCGTGTCCGCCCTCACTCAGTGGCTGACGCGCCCTGAGTTTCTGCCGTTGGCGATGGCGCTTCTGGATCACATCTCGCGCAATACGCTGACCCGGGCCGTGCCGCTGGACTTGCCCATCGCGGGGGTTCCGGTGGAACAAGCTGTTCTGGTGGCTTACCGCCTGTGCGCTCGCTTCACGCCTCCGGCATTTTCCCTCGGTTGGTTGCTCAGCTTGGCGCGTGACTATCCGAACGTCCCAGTCGTCACCACCGCGGTCGATACGTTGCTCGCCCACCATGCCGAGGAGTACCTGCGCGGTACGCACGCACTGCTCACGGCCGAAGTGTCTGCCTTTCAGCAACTGCCCGTGGTCCAGGCTATGGCGCCCCGTCTGACGCAACAAGTTGCGGATGAAGCAGTGGGTCCCAGGCTTCGCGAGCTCGAAATGACACCAACCATGCGGTTACAGCAAGCCGGTCTGAAGCGTTCCGAGCAGCGGGACATTGAGCGCCGCTCGCGCGCGGGTAGCGTGCTGACGCTAATCGCAACGCAGCAACGCGTGAAGTACGCTACCCGCGTAGCGTTGCCAATCATTGACGGTGACGACGTGCGTGAAGCCCCCTTAGCAATGGCCGGGCATCGGCTCGCCATCGAACTGCCGCTATCCGAACTCACTGATCCCTTGTTTGGCCATTGGCGCCGTAGGCAGCTTTGGCGAGGACCGGCGCAATGAGCCTTCGCGTAGTTCTGACGCACTACTTGGAAAGCCTGCGTGAGCGTAACGAACTCGACGCATTGCTCCCGGAGATCGTGGTCGCCATGGGCCATTCAGTCATCAGCCGACCCCAAGTCGGAGTGGCTCAAGGTGGCGTCGACCTAGTATCGGTATTCGCCCCGGATGGTGTCCACCGGGAAATCCACCTCTGGATTTTGAAGTTCGGCGATGTGGGCCGTGCCGATATGCTCGCGGGTGTACAAGCTATCGACCCTTCGGTTCGAGAAGCGTGCGTGACATTTGTTCCGCACCGTCTCGATGCCCATCTACGCGCGCTTCCGATTCACATCGTAGTCGTCTCGAACGGCGAACTGCGCCAAGAGGCGCGCGACGCGTGGACGGGACTGGTCGATCAGATCCGTACTCAACACGGCCACGACGTCGAGTTTTGGGGAATGGACCAGCTCACGCCCCTAATCGAGACACACCTGTTCGATGAAGGACTGCTGCTGGGTTCCGCCAAAGGCCATCTGCACGCCGCGCTCGCAGGTCTGGACGAGACTGAAACCTCTGTGCGACGGTTCATTCGCTTCGTGAATCAGTGCGTGACGCCTCCGGGTGCAGGAGGGTCACGCGGCGCGGCGGCCCGCGAGCAGGATTTCCTCCGAAGATGCGGGGCGGCCGCAATGGGATACGGCATCTTGCTGGTATGGGGTCGAGCTGAGAGCAACCTCAAGCCCGGGGTAATCTGCGGCGAGTATCTTCTGCTGCGTCTGTGGAGTTCGGCTGTCGAAGCTGGACGACAGGGAGATGAGGCCGTTCTCACCCGTCTCCAGGCGATCGCGACACTGCACGTCCACGCGCTCAACGACTACTTCGAGAAGGTCGGCCCGACTCTGCTGTCGCGGCGCCAACTGACTCGCTATCGTTGGAACCACGTGTTCTACGCACAGCTGCTGTTCGAGGAATTGGGGCGCCTATCGACGCTGCTGTTGCTGATGCAGCACCTGGCGGCGCCTCGGGACGTGCGGCAGCAACTCCGCGACATTCTCATTTCGCTTTTCAACTCTCATGTCGCACTCCTGCGTCCCGTCTTGGATGATCAAAGCATTGATCTTTCGCTTTTGTTTGCCGCTCTGCTCGGCGAAGGCGATGGTGCCAATGTGGCGCAGATCGTGCGCGGGCTCGTGCTGACCTTGCGTCGCACACTGGACACGCCCGACTTCCTGCCAGTGGATTCGGATCTGCTGGAGGACGCAATTGCCGCCCAAATCAATCATGACGTTGAGCCCCGAACGTTCTTCGAGCTCTCGACGCTCATTCCGATGCTGGGTTGCGTGGCGGCGTTACTCGGCGAAGAGTCACTTCTCACAGACCTGCGCGCCCTCGCGCCGCGACTGGAGGATGTGTCGCTCGAGCAGTGGTGGCCCACTGCGGCGCTGGAGACTTTTACCGGCGGTCCGGGCGACCTAAATTCCGTGGGCGTGTCACGTCTGCTAGCTGGCTTCCGGGCTTCTGCGGAGGAGCAAGCGGCGATCGACCGAACCCCGCCGGAGGGTGCACCTTATGCCGATGCGTTTTGCTGGCATGGCTCATCGTGGGAGGTTCTAGTTGCGTTATCAGCGCGCCTGCACCGACATCCTGTCCCGACCTGGTTTTTGGCCCAGGCGGCTCGGGGGTGGGCAGCACCAGACGACGCAAATGGACACGCCGCAGGTGACCCGCCTGCGGACGATTGGCGGGCACCCCCTGTTCCTGCCGCTTAAAGGCAGCAATCGGCGTTGGAACAGCGATTGGTCGAGCGCATCGCGAGAACCATCGCAATCTGAGACAACACCGGCTCCTAAGGAGTCTCCCAATGGGAGCCGGCACATGACGCCCTCAGACCCAAGACGCGGTGCCATGCGCTAGCATCGTCGGATGGCTCCACCGCGGATCGAGACATGCCCACAATATCGGGCGGTTCTGCTGCCCTGCATGGATTTCTCTACCAACTCCTGGCTCACTTGGACTGGGCCGTGACATTGGGCGTTTCTTCCGATGGTGAGGACATGAATCTCCTCCTGGAACCCGTGGGCGGGAGCGATGCTGAAATGACACCGACCGGCCGACGCGTGATCGAGCAGTACAAGACGCATCGCGATGAACCATGGTCGACTCGGGACGTCATCGATGCGGCGGTTGCTGATTTCGTTCGTGCTTCGCTGGTCGGCCGAACGGCACACGATGAGTTCCGCTTCGTGACCGACGGCCGCGTAGATCATCTTCAAGGCTTCGTTGATTTTCTGGCCCGCGTCATGGCATGCGAAGCATCAGGCACGCCCTTGGATGCGATGGTGCGCCGGCCATACCGTGGCCTGGGTTCACTGACGGACGATGCACTGTTCGCGGTCATCCAGGGACAGATTGCGATCAAGCTCAAGTCAGCCACCCCGCTGGCCCTTGATCTGGTGATGCACGTGCTGGCTCGTACCAAGCTGGAGGGCGGAGTGCGCGAAGAATCTATGCGCGCCAACGTGGAGCGTTTTCTTCGGCGCTGCTTGCCCAACCCCCACGATGCGCCGGAGAAAACACTCTCACTCGTGGGCCGGTTGGTTGATGCGCTTGCGACCGGACCGATTCGATGCAATGCCCGCGAGTTCTTGCATGCGGCGGGCATCGACACTGATCGGCCCGCGCGCCTAGCCACCCTGCAACAACGCCTGCGCCAAGCATTTCTGCGCACGACCACGCTCGGCATGCATCGCTATCGTCCCTCACACGATGTGCGTTCCGAGCCGCCGTGGAACGTGACCGATACGCCGATCCTCGCGCTGGCCGCCCCGCCAGGCACCGGGAAATCGTGGCAATTGATTCGTCTGGGTCGCGCGCTGGCTGAGCGCGGGTTTTCTTGCGCCTATGCCCCGTTGCAAGGGGATGTGGCCCGAGCCCTGGAGTTTGCCGCGCAGAGTGTGTGGAACGCGGTGCTGCAATCGCCGACAACCTCGACGCTTGCTTCACTCAAGCACGCGCTGATCGCCGCGAACGAGCCCATCACCGCAGGACCGTGGCTAGTGGTTCTGATCGACGGGCCCATCGATGTCGCTGGCGTGGAGCGCCTGATTGACCTGGCCGCTGTCGATCCCGACCTTCGATTCGCCATTACCGTCTCCGATCAAGTGGGCGAACGCCTGCGCTCGCGTCGCGCGTCATCGGTCGAAGTGATCGATGTTCACCCCTTCACTCACGATGAGCTCATCACTCATCTTGAGCTGCATGGCGTGTCGTGGGCCGATCTGCCGCAGGACCTATTTAATCTGCTCACTCTGCCCCTGCTAGCCAGCCTGTACGTCCGCGCCTCGCCCGGTACCTTTACGCTGGCGCCACAATCGGAGTACGCACTGTTCGACGCGTTGTGGAATCGCATCGCCGAGCGACCTGGAGGCACCGGTGCCTCCGCCCACCTGCGCACGCTCGCTCGCGCTTTCGCAGAACAGCCTGACGCCGAGTTCCTGGGGCGCGAGCGCGCCTTGTCCGGGGCATCGGATGAAGCTTTGCGCGCGCTCGCCGACGCCGGCTGGCTCGACATCGATTCGCGCTCGCGCCTGCGCTTCGCGCACGATCGCTTGCTCAATTGGGCGCTCGCCGACGCGGTCGTAAGCGATATCGAGGAGGGTCTGCTATTGGCCGAGGATGCCCTGCCCGCCCTGCAACTGCCGTGGAGTCCGCCTACGCGCTGGGGCTATGTGTTCATGGACGTCCTGTGGAAGTTGTGCGACACCCCACGCGGTCGAGCGAGCGCGGCGCGAATACTGCGCGCCTCACCCTCGAACAAGTCGGATATCCCCGATCATGTGCTCTACGAGCAGCTGCTGCCGACCCTGGGATGGCGCGGGATCGATCTGCTGGATGCGCTGCTCACCATCGACGCCGACGCGGCGCAATCGCCTCGCCTCGTGCAGTGGGCAAAACTCGTCGCGCGCCAGCACCTGACCGCGGCGGACATTCCAGCCCTGGAACAACGTGTCAAAGAATGGCTTGGCCGCTCCGATCTCACGGCGGTGCGCCTGGCGCTGACTCTGGTGGAAGCCGCGGGATTGAGCACACTGGCAGATGAGGTCTTTCATGTGCATCTGGATCACGTCGATGCCCTCCGAAACCGAGACAAGTCTACTTCCGACTATGAGGTGAGCTTCGCCGCGCTCAAAGAGTGTGTGCGACGATCTCCGGCTTGGCTGGAACGGGCGATTGAAGCCGCTAACGATGCACACACGTTAGGCGCGCTTGCGTGGCAGCTGCTCAACCTTGAAGACGACGCCGCCGAGCAGATCTGGGCGCGTCGCAAGGCCCGATTGGTCGAACACGCCGCGCCGGATTTTTTGCGTGGCACGCTAGCGTGCATCCGTCGATTCCGTGATGTGTCGCTGATCGAGTTTGTGCGCAGCGCCTTGGGCTCGGACAAAGACTTCGATGCCGCTACCGCGATTGGAGTGCTGGCGGCCATCGCCCCCGAGATGGCGCTCGCGGTGCTCGAATCACAAGAGCGTGCCGAATTTAGATTCACCCGGGACATCCGGTTTGCCGTTTTGCACCGCCAGATTCCCGCAGCCGCCGAGCAATGGCTGCTGCGACATTTCGACGAGGGCACGAACTACGAGCTTTACGAGGCCATCGAGCCGGAGGCTTCGCCAGCATTGGCGGAGCACCTGATGGCGTCGTTCGCTCGCGCGGTGGAGGCGCGGCAACACTCGGATAATCCTTGGCTGCACCGGTGGCAACGCTTGCTCACCAAGCTGCGCCAGCAACACCTAGTGCACGCCCTGGCGTCGACACCCACCGAGACGGGCGTGCTTAGCATCGCCACGCGTCGTGTCAATCCCGATCGCGAATGGCACGATCACCTGCTTGGGGAGGCCCGCGAAATACTCATCGCCATCGGCGGGAATGGCCTGTCGTCGCTGCTTCGCTTCGAATTGGAGCACGTACGCGGACGCGTCGCGGTCGACGCGTTGCACCTAGCCACTCTGTCGCCATGGCCGAGCGTGGAGGCCGATCTTCTTGCGCATGTCGATTTTGCCAATCAGGTGCCCGGCGATGCTGCCGATATCAGCACACGCCTGGCGATCGTTGCGTTAGCCACGCTGGACTATCACGACGCGCTGATTCAGTTGGTTCGCAGCGCCGGTACGGGTGCGCTGCGGGCCGAGGATTTTGACACCCGGCGCGGCGCTTCGCCCTTTCCCTCGGAGAAGGTCGACATCATCGCGGCGAATCTGACACGCACGGACGGCAGCCAGCTCGAACTCCTGCGCGAACTCGCGCTCGCGGCGCACTCGCAGTCCCCGACGCTGATCGGACCCATCGAGCAGGCCATGCGTTCGCGCCCCGACGACTCGGCGGTGTTCGGATTCTGTGTAGAGGCCGTGCTCACGCTCGGAGCCGTACCCGAGTCGGCTGCCCTTTGGGGTCAGCGCTGGCTGGCCAATGAGGCGACGCGTGAGCGCGCGCTAAGACTGCTGGTGCGCTGCGGAAGTCCCGAATGCTGGCAAATTCTGTTGGACTTTGGCCGCACGGTCCTCGCCCGCCATCCCTGGACGGCTGCTGCCATCGCCGTGCGGCATCCCGAGGAAGGCGCGCTCGCTGGAGCCGCCAGCCAGCTCGTCTTGGACGTATTCCACCATACGGAGATGGCGACCGATGTCTTTGGAGCGGTCGCGCGCCTAGGAAGCGTCGCGGATCGGTCAAAGCTACGGCAGTTGGTGTTTCGATCTGATCCCGTGTTCCTCGACGTGCGGCGCGCGGCCATTCGCGCTTGGCTCGAGGTGGATGGGGTCGAAGCGGTCGATGCCGCGCTATGGGCGCTTGAACACAACAGCTCGCACGATGCGTTCTGCGCTGCAGTGATCATGCGTCACGGAACGCATGAACAGTGTCTGCGCTTGATGGAAATGCTGCCCTCGCTCGATCGGGAGACACTTTGGTATCACGCTGCACGTGCCGTGCGGCGGCGACCGTCTGAACTGGCCGACGCCCTGATCGCGCATCTGCAGGCAAGTACCGCTTCGATGAATCGCCGTCTCTTCGCCGTACTGGCAGGCTGGCAAGGCGAGCGCCATCGCACCGAGCTTCAGGCGCGCATGCGTATCGAACACAGCCCCTCGGTCCTCAAGGCGCTGGAGAAGGCCCTGACGCGCATCGGCCAGTTGCAGACTCTGAGCGAACATCTGCAGGCGCTACGCACCGCCACCGGCGCGCATCGCCTCTCGGCGCTACAGGCGTGTCTGGCGATGGGGCAGCCCTTCATCCTGCGAGATTCGGACGATGCACTGTACATAGGCACCGCCCTGGCGACCCATCCCAGGGTGTTTCATTGCCAGGCGTTCGACACCCTAGACTCGTTGTGCAAGGCATGGAAGCCCGAGAGTTAGCCGCGCTTTCGCTTCAAGCAACGTGCGAGTCCAGTTTCAGATCGAAACTCTGCGACGAAGGGTCACTGTAGGCAACCCATCGAATGACAAACGCGGCGAGTGTGCGCGCCATTCGAGCCGAGAGCGCCGAGGGCGCGCAATCCCACGATCGTGGCGCTCGTGGGGTCGGGCGACGAGTGGCTGAGCCGGGGGGGTATCCGCCGCGGGATGCCATAGTCGAACACGCCACCCCTTTCGCGCGGCGTTTTGCTGCTCGACGACTTAATGGTCATCGCTGCGGCGGACGACACCCAAGTGGAACGCATGGTGCTCATCGTCGTGTGCCGACAGCCGAACGAGACGCGACCATCGTGCGCTGGACTTGGGGGTCATTTCGGAGCGACTTAGTGGTCGTTTGCCGTCACAGACTTTGTGCTCGATCTCGGCCCTGATCTGTGGTCAGAAAAACGCCACTGTCACAGGACATGTCACAGAACCTGTCACAGGCGATTCGGAGCCCAGAAAAACAAAAGGGCCAGTGACCGTAAGTCACTGACCCTCTTGATCTTCGTATGGCGCGCCCGGAGAGATTCGAACTCCCGACCACCAAGTTCGTAGCCTGGTACTCTATCCAACTGAGCTACGGGCGCGTTGAACCGCGAATTATGCGGAGCCAATCCGGGGTCGTCAAGGGTTGAAGTCTGGTTTGATTGCACAACTTGCGGTTGGAAGTGTTCCCCCAACGTGAAGCAATCTCCCCAACCACGTGGCTGCGTGAGCGTGGAGCACACCGCGCCACTCATGGCGCCGTCTTGCGAGCACTCACAAACTTCTGACTCCGAATGAGCTCGCTACTGGCTCTTGCGCAGGCATTGCGCGGTTCGCGGGAAACCAGGTGCTGTCAGGGACTTGCCGCTGAGGCGCTACGCCACCAGCATGGGCAACCCTGATCGTTCGTGGAGACCTCATGCTCAGCCCTGTCCCATGCACTCGCTTTGAGCGAGCCGTCGTCTGGCTCGTGATGCTCCTGGTGATGATCTCGCTCGGTGCATGTGGCAACGAAGCGGCTGAGCAGCAAGCCGCCGCTGCTGCCAAGGCAAAATCCGATGCTGACGCCGCCGCGTTTCTGCCGTCCATTGAAAAGGCTGAAGCAGACGGTCGGCCGGATTTGGCGCGCGCATTTGCCGATGACCTGCTCAGCAAACATCCGGCCTCGCCTGCCGCAGAGATCATCAAGCCGCGTATCGAAGCGTTGCGGAAGGCGGCGGATGCAGAGATCGAACGACGCCGCCTGCGTGCGCTGTGGACTTACCACGACGTCGATGACACCGAGGCCACTGGCAAGGTCCGCACCGCGTTCTTGTATGCGACGGAGAGTGTCGCGGGTGAAGCCAAGGTGCGGTTGGTGCTGCGCCGCCATCATTCTTGGGGACAGTCGGCTTACTTGCTGATCACCGACGGCGACTTCGCCTGCCAAGGCAAATGCGACTTGCAGATGCGCGTGGATGGCGGTGAGTCAAAGCCAGTGCAGATCAGCCGCGCCGAGGGCAATGTGCCACCCGCGGTTTTCATTGAAGGCGACGTCGATTTTCTAGCGCAGATGCAGAAGGCCAAGCGGCTTGAGATGCTGATCAAACTGGCGCCGGCTCGACCCACGAAGTTCGAGTTCGAGGTGGCGGGGTTTGATCTTGAAAAGCTGGGTCCAGAGGTAAGTGGAACGCCACCTGCGGCAGGCGGTTAGGACGGCAACCGACGTGGACGCAGTTTGCGTTCTGCATTTGCAGTTCACCCGCGCGCCTCACCTCTGCCAAACCAAATACGCAACGTTCACGTTGGCCACACGGCGCGGCAAGGTCTTGGATTCCGGCGTGCGCCGGGATGTCAGGTTGAGGGAGCATTGGCGTCCTCAGACATCGCAATCTGGCGTCCTCTCCAGCGAGTGCAGACCCTCGCGCCAAGCGCACATCTGATTTGCCAGTCTTCAGTGCTTGCCGGCGGGCCGAGGTCCATCTGATTGCATTGACCGGGTTACTCGCCTGTGGTAATGCCTTAACCGCTTACTAACGAACTGGAATGACTATGAATCGTGCTCGTGCATCGATCTTCGGCGCCCCGCGTTCCCGGCTCGCCCTGGCCGTCCTGGTTGCACTCACAAGCACCCCGGCATGGGCGCAATCGCCGACGGATGAAGACGACGATGCCAGCACGCTGGATCTGATCGTGGTGACCGGCACCAAGGTGTCGGATCGCACCGTGGCCGAGTCGACCGCTCCCATCGACATCATCACTCCGGAGACATTGAAGTCAACCGGTACGCCCGACTTGGCCACGGCCTTGTCGCGTGCGTTGCCGTCACTCAACTTTCCGCGTTTGGCGATTTCCGATGGCTCCGACGCGGTGCGCCCGGCGCAATTGCGTGGGCTGTCGCCGGATCATGTGTTGGTGTTGATCAACGGCAAGCGTTATCACACCGGGGCCTTGGTCAATGTCAACGGCACGCAAGGGCGCAGTTCATCACCGGTGGATCTGAACACGATTCCGGTTTCAGCGATCGAACGGGTCGAGGTCTTGCGTGACGGCGCTTCCGCTCAGTACGGCTCGGATGCGATCGCCGGCGTCATCAACATCGTGCTCAAAGGCGCCAATCGCGGCGGCAACATCAGCGCTCGAATTGGTCAATACAGTGCCGGCGATGGCGAACAATCCGATGCACTCGCCGATGCCGGTTTTGCGCTGGGCGGCGATGGCTTTATCCATTTGGCCGCGCAATTTGGCTACCAGGAGCAGACGGATCGCGCCCGCCCCTACATCGGCACACCCAGCGCCACCTCGCCACCGTTGGGTCGGGTGGTGCAGCGTCAAGGCGATCCGGAAGTCGACAGTTATTCGCTCACCTACAACCTTGAGGTGCCTGTGAGCGATCCGGTCACCCTGTATTCGAATTTCATCCACACCCGCCGCGACACCTTGTCGAATGGTTTTTTCCGACCGGCAGGTGATGCCCGCAACATTCCGGCGATCTATCCGAATGGCTTTCTGCCGCAGATCAACAACGACTCCACCGACTACAGTTTTGTCGGCGGGCTGCGTTACACCGTCAGCGAAACGACCGCGATTGATTTCAGTTACACCCATGGCTCGAACGAGCTGACCTTCGACATCTTGAACACGCTCAATCGCAGCCTGGGTCCTACCTCGCCGCTGCAGTTCTACGCGGGCAAGCTGGAAGTCGAACAAGGCGTGTTCAACGTCGATGCAACGACCTTGTTGTCGATTGGCTTGGACTATCCAGCGACGCTCTCGTATGGCGCGGAGTATCGGGAAGATGAGTTCCAGCAATCTCCCGGCGAGCCGCTTTCCTATGCGTTGGGCACCTTCGCCAACATTCCTGGCGCGCAGGTGTTTTCGGGTTTCCGGCCTTCCGACAGCGGCACCTTTGATCGCGACAACCTGTCGGTCTACCTGGGTCTGGAAGCCGAGTTCACCGAGAAGCTCACCGCCGGCATCGCTGGCCGCTACGAGGATTACAGCGATTTCGGCACCACCACCTCCGGCAAGTTGACCTCGCGTTATGCCTTCACCGATGCGGTCGCATTACGAGGCACGTATTCCACCGGCTTCCGCGCGCCTTCATTGCAGCAACAGTTCTTCCAGTCCACGGCGACCAATTTCATCGTCACTCCGCAAGGCAACCTGCCGTTTGACATCGTGACCTTCCGCGTCAACAGCCCGGCCGGCATTGCCTTGGGTGCCGAGCCATTGCGGCCGGAAGAATCCACCAATTACAGCTTGGGTCTGGTTCTGCAACCTGCGGATGCGCTGTACATCACGATTGATGCCTATCGCATCGAGCTTGAAGACCGCATCACCTTGTCGGAAAACCTCACCAGCGCCGCCGTGCGCAATTTCCTGAATGCCAACGGCTTTCCCGGTGTCGGCGGCGGCCGCTATTTCACCAATGCAATTGATACCACCACCGACGGTGTGGACGTGGTGGGCACGTATCGGTGGGACTTGAACGCGGGTAATTTTGATCTGACTGTGGGTTACAACCACACTTCAACCGACATTGATCGTGTGGCGCCCAATCCGGCCGCACTCGCGGCCATCGATCCGACCGCCTTGCGATTTGGCCGCGTTGAGATCGGCCGGTTTGAGGTGGGTGCACCCAAGGACAAGGTCCTGCTCGGCGGTTTGTGGCAAACCGGCGATCTGAAATTCATGTTGAACGCGACCCGCTACGGCGAGATCACCATTCGTAACGCAGCCGTAGCGCAAGACCAGACCTTTGGCGCCAAGTGGACTGTTGATGTGGCGGCGACACTGACCCGCGAGAACTGGAATTTCACTCTGGGCAGCGACAACGTCACCAACGAATATCCCGACGAGAACATCTTTGCGAACTCGACCTTCGGTCAGTTCGCCTACGCCAGCAGCGCGGCACCGTTCGGATTCAATGGCGCGTTTGTGTATGCGAAGGTGGGGTATAGCTTTTGAGCGTCCAAACAAGACGGTAGTCGCGTAGCCCGGATGCAGCGCTGCGGAATCCGGGGTGGACTTGCCGAGTCGCCCCGGATTCCGCTGCGCTGGATCCAGGCTACAAAACCATCAGTCGCGACGAAGGGCGGAGCGCGCCCCGTCATGGTCGGTTTCGACCCACCCCGCGCGTCAACGCGCCGTGGTTGGCAAAAACCCTCGCTCCAACCGATCCAAGGCTTCGTCGCCAAGCTTCGCCAGATCAGCGGTCGCGTTACCAGCAAACCAATGCCGCATCGTGGCGCGGATGACGCCGATGGCGGCCCCGGCGAGCACGCGTGAATGCAGTTCGGGGTCATCCATACCCACTGCGCGCTCGCGAAACAACTGCGCCATCGCCAGTTCCCAATCGCGATCAATTTCGTTCTCGCGGGCAAGCAGCGCGGGCGTGATCTGGATCAGGCGCTGCTGCGCCAGCAGCGACTCACGGTGCTGCTGATATTCCTTGGCAAACAGATGCGCAATGCGGCGCAGGCTGCCCACCGGGCTTTCCGTGGTCGGCGCACTGCTGAGCAATTCGACGAATCGTGCCAAGCGTTCTTCGCGATGCGGAAACGCCAGGGATTCCTTGTCGGCGAAGTAGCGGAAGAACGTGCGGCGACCCACGCCGACCTCCACGCACACATCCTCGATGGTGGTCGCTTCATAGCCTGCCGCGTGAAATCGGCGATGGGCGGCAACCAACAAAGCACGCCGAGTGGCGCTCTTCTTGCGCTCACGTAGCGAGGTCGCAGGCATTGGCTCGGAGGACGTCGACGAAGGCTCCAATGGATTTTTCATGCCGGCAAGGATATAACTGCGCTCCGCAAAAAAGTGACACTCAGTGCCAAATTCTGCCGCCAGCCCCGCGTATTCGCCACAATCCGATGCTTTGCACTGGCACCCCGGCGCGTCGCTACCTGCGTTTACGGGTGTCGCGCTGAGCACCGCAATCGCGCAGGTGCGCGACAGCGCGCAGGTCATTCGTGATGATCGCAGTGGTCGACTCGGATTGGGTCTCGGCGGTTCGCTGAGCGTGCAGCGCACGCCGGCAACCTGGGCGTTGCACGCGAGTCTGCCGCCGCTGTATCCGGAGTGGTTGGGTGATCGCGGTTTTGCCGAAGTGCATGGTCTGCGCTTTCCCTATGTGGCTGGCGCGATGGCAAACGGCATCGCGACCACGCAGATGGTCGCTGCCCTCGCCAAGGTCGGAATGCTGGGTTTTTTTGGCGCCGCCGGCTTGTCGTTGAGCCGAGTGGAAGCGGCCATCAGCGAATTGCAGAAGCAGCTTGATCCGAGCGCTTTGCCTTGGGGCGTCAACCTCATTCACAGCCCGGCCGAGCCCACGCACGAGGAGGCTGTCGCTGACTTGCTGATCACCCGCGGCGTGCGTTGCGTCGAAGCTTCGGCTCACATGGCGCTGACGCCAGCCATCGTCCGCTACGCCGCCACGGGCCTGCGCCGTGATCCATCGGGTGCCATCCTTCGCCGCCATCGCGTGCTGGGCAAGGTCTCGCGCGAAGAAGTTGCGCGGCGTTTTCTCGAACCGATGCCAAGACCGCTGCTGGAACAATTGCATGCGCGCGGCCAACTCAGCGCGGATGAGGTCGAGCTGGCCGCCACGCTGCCGCTGTGCAACGACATCACGGTCGAAGCCGATTCCGGCGGCCACACCGACAATCGTCCGCTGACGGCGCTGTTGCCGACCATTGCCTTGTTGCGCGATCAGATCGCCGCCGAGCATGGTTATCCGGAGGCGATCCGGATTGGCGCGGCCGGCGGCTTGGGTACACCCGCCGCCGTCGCCGCTGCGTTCGCCATGGGTGCGGCCTATGTGCAGACCGGTTCGGTCAATCAGGCCTGCATCGAGAGCGGCTTGGGCGCGCGTGCGCGGCAGATGCTGGCGCAGGCAGAAATGGCCGACGTCATCATGGCGCCTGCCGCCGACATGTTCGAGTTGGGTGTCGACGTGCAAGTGCTGCGGCGTGGTTCGATGTTCGCGGTCCGCGCGCGCAAGTTGTACGAGTTGTATCGCGCCCATGCGTCGTTGGAGAGCATTCCAACGACGGAGCGTGCCAAGGTCGAACGCGACATCCTGCAAGCAAGTTTTGCCGATGCGTGGTTGTCGACCCGCACGTTTTGGCAGGGCCGCGATCCGACGCAGGTGCGCCGTGCCGAGTCGGATCCCAAGCACCAGATGGCACTGGTATTTCGCAGTTATCTGGGCCTGTCCAGCCGCTGGGCCATCGACGGCCTGGATGCACGCGCGGCCGATTTCCAGATCTGGTGCGGGCCTGCGATGGGCGCGTTCAACCGCTGGGTGCGTGGCAGCTTCCTTGAGCGTGCCGAAGATCGCGGCGTGGTCCAGGTCGCCCTCAACTTGCTCGAAGGTGCCGCCGTGATCAGCCGTGCGCAACACCTGCGCAGCGTCGGATTGGCGGTGCCGAGTTCATCTTTTGATTTTCGTCCGCGCCCGCTGACTTGAGCCCACGCACGCCCTTTTGAGTCCGCAGAATCACCTATGACAGCAGCCAAACCCGCCAACCAACAGCCCATCGCCATCGTCGGCGTCAGCGCCCTGTTTCCGGGCTCAACCGATGCCGGCGGCTTCTGGCGCGACATCCTTGATGGGCGCGACTTGATCACCGATGTGCCGCCCAGCCATTGGTTGATCGATGACTACTTCGACGCCGATCCGTCTGCGCCGGACAAGACCTATGCGCGCCGTGGCGGATTTCTGGATCCGGTCGGCTTTGATTCACTCGGCTTCGGCGTTCCGCCATCGACGCTGCCAGCCACCGATACAGCGCAACTGCTGGCCCTGATCCTCGCCCAAAGCGTGCTGCAGGATGCCGCAGGCGCGCAGTTCGAAAGCATGGATCGCTCGCGGATTTCAGTCATTCTCGGCGTCACCAGCGCGCAGGAGTTGTTGTTCTCGATGGTCTCGCGCTTGCAAAAACCCGTGTGGGTGAAGGCACTGCGCGAAAGTGGCCTGCCCGAGGACGAGGTGCAGGCTGCCTGCACACGCATCGCCGACCATTACGTGCCTTGGCAGGAATCCAGTTTTCCGGGTTTGTTGGGCAACGTGGTCGCCGGGCGCATCGCCAATCGGCTCAATCTCGGCGGCACCAACTGTGTGACCGACGCGGCCTGCGCATCGGCCTTGAGCGCCTTGTCGATGGCGATCAGCGAATTGCAGTTGGGCAACAGCGATCTGGTCATCAGCGGTGGTGTCGACACGCTCAACGACATCTTCATGTACATGTGTTTCTCGAAGACTCCGGCGCTGTCGCCCACCGGCGATTGCCGGCCGTTCAGCGACAGTGCTGATGGCACGATGTTGGGCGAAGGTTTGGGCATGGTCGCGCTGAAACGCCTGGACGATGCCGAGCGCGATGGAGATCGGATTTATGCGGTGATTCGTGGCCTCGGCAGCTCATCGGACGGCCGCAGCAAGAGCGTCTACGCGCCGGTTTCCGAGGGCCAGGCACAGGCGTTGCGCCGCGCCTACGCGATAGCCGGATACTCTGCTGCAACCATCGAGCTGGTCGAAGCCCATGGCACCGGCACCAAGGCCGGTGACGTCGCGGAGTTTGAAGGCTTGCGGCAAGTCTTTGCCGACGCAGATGGCGAGCGTCGGCAATGGTGCGCGCTGGGCTCCGTCAAGAGCCAGATCGGCCACACCAAGGCCGCAGCCGGCGCGGCGGGCTTGTTCAAGGCGGTGATGGCGTTGCATCACAAGGTGTTGCCGCCGACGATCAAGATCGATGCGCCCAATCCCAAGCTGGCCATCGAACAAAGTCCGTTTTATCTGAACACGCGGGCGCGGCCGTGGATTCGCGATGGCAAACATCCGCGACGCGCGGCGGTAAGCGCGTTCGGCTTTGGTGGCTCCAACTTTCATGTGACGCTGGAGGAATACGCCGGCAGCGGCACCTGTGCCGAGCGGTTGCCGACGCATTCGCATGAACTGATTCTGCTCAGCGCGAACGACGTTCCCGCGTTGATTGCGGCGGCGGAAACACTGTTGGCCAGCACCGATCCGCTTGCCCAACGCGCGGGTCGTTGGCAGACGCAATTCGCCAGTTCTGCGCGGTGCCGATTGGCCATCGTCGCCAGCGATATCGAGCAACTGAAAACGCGCCTGCGCGGCGCGATCACGCGGATTCAGGCCGACCACACCCTCCCATTCACCCTGCCCGATGGCAGCAGTTACGGCGTCGGTGCAACCAGCGGCACGTTGGCCCTGCTGTTCCCCGGCCAAGGCAGCCAATACGTCGACATGGGCGCGGACTTGGCCATGCAATTTCCGCAGGCGCGCGGCGTGTGGGATCGCGCCGCGGACCTGCCATTTGACCCAGAAACATCGCTGCAGCAACGGGTGTTTCCCCGACCCACGTTCGCGGTCGAAGCCGCGCAAGCCGATGCCGATGCGTTGACCGCCACCGAGTGGGCGCAGCCAGCGATTGGCGCGACCTCGGTTTCGATGCTGGCGCTGCTCAATCAATGCGGCATCGAGGCACACATGTTTGCCGGCCACAGCTTTGGCGAAGTGGTGGCTTTGCACGCCGCCGGTGTGCTGAGCGAATCGGCGATGTTGCGGGTGGCCCGACGACGTGGTGAGTTGATGGCGCAGGCGGCTGCCACCCCGGGAGCGATGACTGCCCTGACCTTGCCTCTAGCTGAAGTTCAAGCGCTGCTATCGTGCGCGGGATCGACCGTCGTGATTGCCAATCACAACGCGCCGAAACAGGTCGTGGTGTCGGGAACCCTGCAAGCGATTTCCGAGTTCGAGTCGCAGCTTGCGACTCAAGGCATCGCATTCCGACGCCTGCCAGTCGCCAGTGGCTTCCATTCCGACGTGGTCGCCGGCGCGTGTGCACCGTTCGCGGAATTTCTGGCCGAGATTGAATTCGCGCCAGCACGCGCGCAAGTGTTTGCGAACGCAACCGCGACGGTGCACGGCCATCACGCACAAGCGATACGCGACGCGGTCGCCGCGCAGGTCGCACAGCCGGTGCGTTTTGTCGAAATGATCGAAGCGATGTATGCGGCCGGCGCGCGTACCTTTCTTGAGGTCGGACCCGGCAACGTGCTGAGCGGTCTGGTGAGCGCCATTCTGGGTGAGCGCCCATTCACGGCGATCAGCATGGATCGCAAGCACAAGCCTGGCGTCGAATCACTCCTGCTGGCCCTCGGCCGGTTGGCGGCAAACGGTATCGAGCTGGATGTCAGTCAATTGTTTGCAGGGCTTCGCGAGGCCACCTGCGCAGCTACGCATGGTCGACCGCTCACCCCGATCAACGGCAGCAATGTCGGCAAGCCGTATCCCCCGGCGGGTGGCTCGGCCGCCTTGCCGCGCCCGAATCCGCCTCGCTCAACACAACCCATCGCGGTGGTCGCCGCGACACCGGTGAGCGCAACGCCTCCCTGCAAGCCTTTGTATCCCTTGAATTCCGCATCGACAATTGATCCGCCAGTGACTTCCGCAGCCCCAACAGCCCTGCATCCAACGCCGCCCGTTCCGCAGGGTTCGCCCAACAGCCAATGGTTGGCCGCGTTCCAAAGCAGCCAGCAGCAGCTCGCCGACACACATGCCAGCTTCCAGCGCGCGATGTTCGAGAGTCATGCAAGCTTCTTGCAGCTCAGCGAAACCGCGTTGACCGGACTGGCGGCGCTCGCAGGTGGGGCAGCGATGACTCAGCACGTGTTGCCCACACCGCTGAGTTGTCCGGCAGTGCCAATGACTGCGGCGCCACGACCCATAGCGGTGACTTCCGCCGTCCGCGAAACCGTCAGCACCAACGGCCACACCGCCGAAGCGCCGAAGCGTGAACTGCAGTCACCCACTCCAGGCGCGCATTTGGACACCTCAGTGCGAACGGACTCGTGGGCGTCAGGCGTATCGACACCCTCCACCAGCGTCGCAGTGATCGACCTCACCGCGCTGATGCTTCAAGTCGTTGCAGAAAAAACCGGGTACCCCGTCGACATGCTGAATCTCGACATGGACCTCGAAGGCGACCTCGGCATCGACTCGATCAAACGGGTCGAGATTCTCGCCGCCGTCGATGAGCGCGCACCAGGCCTTGCGACGCTCGACCGCAGTGCGATGAGTGCCTTGCACACGTTGGCTGAGATCGTCGATTACCTGCAAGGCAGCCAAGGCTCCACCGCAGCGACAGCTGCTCCCGCCACCCAGAACAAGATTGCCGTCCCTGCCGCCGTGGCTCTCGCCTTCGACCTCACCACGTTGATGCTGAATGTGGTCGCCGAAAAAACCGGTTATCCCGTCGACATGCTCAATCTCGATATGGATCTGGAAGGCGACCTCGGTATTGATTCGATCAAACGCGTCGAGATTCTTGCCGCCGTCGCTGAACGCGCGCCGGGCTTGCCCACGCTGGATCGCGGGGCGATGAGTGCGCTGCACACGCTCGCTGAAATCGTCGCTTACTTGCAGGGCAGTCAGGCCGCTGCGCCAGTCGAAATCGTCAGCACGAACCCGACCGTCATCGCCGCCGCGCCAAACGTTGATCTGACTGCGTTGATGTTGCAGGTGGTTGCCGAGAAAACCGGCTATCCGGTCGAGATGCTCACTCTTGACATGGATCTCGAAGCCGACCTCGGTATCGATTCGATCAAACGCGTCGAGATTCTCGCTGCAGTCGATGAACGTGCGCCGGGTTTGCCGACGCTGGACCGCGGTGCCATGAGCGCGCTGCATACGCTGGCGGAAATCGTCACCTATCTCAGTGGTGCCACCGCCCACACATCCACCGCTGTCGAGCCAGTCGAGCCAGTCGAGGTTGCAGTGGTGACCACGCCTGCAACGTCGAAACCGAGCCCCGTGCCGCTCACCGAATCCGAGCCTGCTCCCAGTCGCCTCGGTCGTTACCGCCTGCAGCGGATTCCCGCACCGGCGACCGGCATGGCGCAGTCGGGATTGTTTGAAGGCCATCCGGTTTGCGTGCTCGGGCACGCCTTGATCGGCGCTGCATTGGCCGCGGAATTGGACGCTCGCGGCGTCAAGGCAGAGTACGTGACCGAACTGCCGCCCGCTGCGAATCGGTGTGTGTATCTGGGTGGCTTGCGTGACATCGAGTGTGACGATCAAGCGGTCGCAATCAATCGCGAAGCCTTTGCAGTGGCGCGTCAGCTGGCAAGTCAATTGGACGCGCATGCGAGCGCTCGCGATGCGCGTGGTGCCGGACTGTTTGTCAGCGTGCAGGACACCGGCGGCACATTTGGTTTGAGTGCCATGGACCCACGTCGGGCATGGCTGTCCGGGCTACCGGCGCTGATCAAGACCGCAGCGCTGGAATGGCCGCGTGCCGCGTTGAAGGCCATCGATATCGAATCCGATGGTCGCGCCGCCAGCGAACTTGCGCGTGTCATCGCCGATGAATTGTTGGCGGGCGGCGGCGAGATCGAAGTGATGTTGCCGGCCTCGGGCCAGCGCGAAACCTTGTGCAGTGTGGCCGAACCGATCGCACACGGTTCCGCCGTCGTCGGCAGCGGTGATGTCGTGGTGGTCTCGGGTGGTGCGCGTGGCGTCACCGCCGCGTGCATCACGGAATGGGCTGCCGATAGTGGCGCGCGTTTTGTGCTGCTTGGTCGCAGCCCATTGCGCGATGAACCGGCGGCATGCAACGGCATCACCACTGAGGCGGAATTGAAACGGATTCTGCTTGCCTCGGCGCGTGAGCAGGGTCAATCGCTCACTCCCGCAGAATTGCTTGCTCGGGTGCGTGAAGTGCAGGCGGGGCGCGAGATTCGTGCCACCTTGGCGGCCATCCACGATGCAGGCGGCAGTGCTCGCTACGACGCGGTGGATGTCGCTGATCGGGTGGCGTTGCAGCAGGTGCTCGCCGATGTGCGAGCAACGTGGGGACCCATCGCCGGCCTTGTCCATGCGGCGGGTGTGTTGGCCGACAAACGCATCATCGACAAGACCAACGCGATGTTCGATCAGGTCTTCGATACCAAAGTCGCCGGCCTGCGCGCGCTGTTGGACGTGACCCAGAGCGATCCACTCAGACTGTTGGCGGTGTTCTCGTCGGTGTCCGCGCGTTGCGGCAACACGGGTCAGGCCGACTACGCGATGGCTAACGAGGTGTTGGCCAAGGTGATGGTGGCAGAGCAGCGTCGCAGGCCACACGTCGTCACCAAGTCGTTCGGCTGGGGACCGTGGGAAGCCGGCATGGTTACCCCGCACCTGCGCGACCGCTTCGCCGCCCTGGGAGTACCAATGATTCCGCTCAACGTTGGCGCGCGCATGTTCGCCGACGAACTGGTTGGCAGCGCGCGCGATCAAGTCGAACTCGTGTTGGGCGGCGAACCGCGAGCGGAAGCCTTGCTGTTCGAAGGTGCCAGCGCGCGCGTGCAATGCCTCGAAATCAGCGTTGCCCGCGACAGCCATGGCTATCTCGAAGGCCATGCCATTCACGGTCAGCCGGTGTTGCCACTGGTACTGGCCGCCGAATGGATGAGCCGCGCCGCCCGCAGCTTCCGGCCCGGCCTGCCGCTCGCTGCGCTGCATGAACTGAAGGTGCTCAAGGGCATTCGTCTTGGCGGCTTCGAGAACGGCGGTGATCGTTTCACCATCGAAGCCACCGCTCTGCCCAGCGACCGCGGCGCGCAGTTGCAGATGCGCATCCTCGATCGCCGCGGCCACCCGAACTACAGCGCCCGCATCGAGCTGTTACCCGAGACTCAAGGTCACCCGCAAAACAATGCCGCGCTGAGCCTGGAACCCTGGGGCGACCAGCCTATCTACGCAGACCTGCTGTTCCATCGCGGCGCGTTCGAGTTGATCGACCAACTCGACGGCATCAGCGACCACGGCATCGAAGGCACGCTACGTGGTGTCGCCGATGGCGGTTGGTCAGTGGAGCCTTGGCAACTCGATGTCGCCGCGCTGGATGCCGGCCTGCAACTGGCCGTGTTGTTTGGGCAACGCATGTTGGGCGGACCGAATTTGCCGACGGGGATCGATCAGATTCGAGCGTTTGGTTTGCCACCGGGTGAGGGTTTGCTGAGTGCTACCGCGTATCGACGTGCGTTGAGTACGCATGCGATGACGACGGATATCGTGTTTACGGATGCACGGGGGCAGCGGGTGGCGGAGATGATCGGGGTGCATAACCATGCGGTGGGAGGGTGACTTTTGCTTCTCTCCGAGGGCGGAGGTTTTCCGTTTTCGTCATTCGGGCGTGGGTCGGAATCCAGTTGTTGTTCGCCATTCCGGCGTAGACCGGAATCGAGCTTTCGCTTCGCTCGCCTTGGTCTGGCTCTCCGCACGGTTTCGTAATCCACCGCTGCGGGAGCGTGGGAGTTTGCGGCAGCGCTGGACCATGAAGCCACAAAGCCACGCTGCCATGCATGGCTAACCCGGACATTTCATGAGGGGGCGCGAGTGATCACGTTCGGCGGCTTCGCCGCTACGCGGGGCTGTTGCCCCGAGCGGATTTGCGGCCAGCGCAAGGCGCGCCCGTGAACAAGGGCGCTTTGACGAGT
>JBQTGY010000025.1:0-47654 GCA_052390415.1 Pseudomarimonas sp.
ATCGGGCGGGCGCCCATCTGGCGGTCGAAGCCATGGTCGGCTAACCAGCGGCGGGCGTCGGCGTCGACGTTGAGGGTGACGTGTTTTTCGTGCAGCTGCGCTTCCAGTTCGATCACGAACTTGTCGACCACGCGCAGGATGTGATCAAAGTCGAGGGCACCGAACTGGATCACCGCATCCAAGCGATTGCGGAACTCAGGTGTGAACATCTTGCGGATGACTTCCATCGCGTCGGTGGAATGATCCTGATGCGTGAAGCCAATCGAACGCCGCGCCGCTTGTGAAGCACCGGCGTTGGTGGTCATCACCACGATCACGTTGCGGAAGTTGGCTTCGCGGCCGTTGGTATCGGTGAGCGCGCCGCGATCCATTACTTGCAGCAGGATGTTGAACACATCCGGGTGTGCCTTCTCGATCTCGTCCAGCAGCAGCACGCAGTGCGGCGTCTTGACGATTTTCTCGGTCAGCAGACCGCCTTGATCGAAGCCGACGTATCCCGGCGGCGCGCCGACCAGACGCGATACCGAATGCGCTTCCATGTATTCGGACATGTCAAAACGCAGCAGCTCGATGCCGAGTTGCATGGCCAGCTGGCGGGTAACTTCGGTCTTGCCGACGCCGGTGGGGCCGGCAAACAGGAAGTTGCCGATGGGCTTGTCGGGATTGGCCAAACCGGAGCGGGCCATCTTGATGGCCGAGGTCAGGGTGTCGATCGCCTCGTCCTGACCGAACACGACCATCTTCAAATTGCGGTCGAGATTACGCAGCACATCACGATCTGATGCCGAGACCTGTTTGGTCGGGATGCGCGCCATGCGCGCGACGATCAACTCGATCTCGGAGACATCGACGATGGCTTTGCGGGTTTCTTCCGGCATCAGCTGCTGGCGCGCGCCGGCCTCGTCGATCACGTCGATGGCCTTGTCGGGCAACAAACGATCACCGATGTGTTTCACCGACAGATCAACCGCTGCCTGCAAGGCGTCGGG
The DNA here is from genome assembly GCA_052390415.1 of Pseudomarimonas sp. Taxonomy (GTDB): domain Bacteria; phylum Pseudomonadota; class Gammaproteobacteria; order Xanthomonadales; family Xanthomonadaceae; genus JANNWF01. Next base: position 990 of record JBQTGY010000025.1, read on the forward strand.
GTGGTATTCGACGTGATGATGTTCTTCAAAGCGCGTCTTCAGGCCGCGCAGGATTTCCACCGTCTCGGCAATGGTCGGCTCGACCACATCGATCTTCTGGAAACGCCGCGCCAACGCGCGATCCTTCTCGAACACGCCACGATATTCCTGGAAGGTGGTCGAACCGATGCAGCGAAGCTCGCCCGAGGCCAGCACAGGCTTGATCAGATTGGACGCGTCCATGGTGCCGCCGGAGGCCGAACCGGCGCCAATGATGGTGTGGATCTCATCGATGAACAGCACCGCGCCGGGAGTCTTCTTCAACTGCGCGAGCACGGATTTCAGACGCTTCTCGAAGTCGCCGCGGTACTTGGTACCGGCAATCAGCGCGCCAAGATCCAGCGAATAAATGGTCGCGTCGGCGAGCACCGGCGGCACTTCGTTGTCGACGATGCGTTTGGCCAACCCTTCCGCCAACGCGGTTTTGCCCACGCCGGCTTCGCCGACAAACAGCGGATTGTTTTTGCGACGGCGACACAGCACTTGGATGGTGCGCTCGATTTCCTCGGAACGGCCGATCAACGGATCGATCTTGCCCTCACGTGCCAACTCATTGAGATTGCTGGCGAATTCAACCAGTGGATTGGTCTTGCTGTCTTCGGCATCGGGGTCGCGTGCCGCTTCGGGCTCACTCTTGCCCGCCTCGGGGCCAAGTTTGGCGATGCCGTGGGAGATGTAATTCACCACGTCGAGTCGCGTGACCTCCTGCTGATTGAGGAAGTACACCGCGTGCGAGTCTTTTTCGCCGAACACCGCCACCAACACGTTGGCACCAGTGACTTCTTTCTTGCCCGAGGATTGAACATGGTAAACGGCGCGCTGCAACACGCGCTGGAAGCCAAGCGTAGGCTGGGTGTCGCGGGCATCATCGCCTGCCAACACCGGCACGGTTTCGCTGATGATGCCGCGCAAATCACTGGCCAGGCGACCCATATCGGCGGCGCAGGCACGCAGCACGGCCACGGCGGAGGGGTTTTCCAGCAGGGCCAACAACAGGTGTTCGACGGTCATGAACTCATGCCGCGCTTCCCGCGCTTGCTTGTAGCACTGGCCGATACTGAACTCGAGGTCCTTGCTGAACATGTTGCGCTCCTAAATCGGGTACCGCACGGTGCCAAAAGTGGCACCCCTTATTGCGATGTTGCTGCCGGTCACGCCGGCTCCATGGTGCACATCAGCGGGTGCTGATGGTGGCGCGAAAATTCGTTTACCTGCGCCACTTTGGTTTCTGCCACTTCGCGCGTGAAAACCCCGCAGACACCGCGACCGCGGGTGTGTACATGCAGCATCACCTGCGTCGCCTTTTCGCGGTTCAAGGCGAAAAACACCTGCAGGACTTCGACTACAAAATCCATGGGCGTGAAGTCGTCATTCATCAACAACACCTGGTACATCGGCGGTCGTTTGACCTCCGGCGGTGCCGTCGCCACCGACACTCCGGTGTGCTGTTCGTGCTCGTGCTCGTTTTGATGGCTCATGACCGCATCATAGCGCTGCATTGGGAGGTCGGAATGCGCCGGAAGGGGGATCCGGTCGACCAGTGTTGGGGGCGGGTAAAGGCTTCCACAAGTGCTGCCCAGCGTGCCGCGCTGCGCCCTGTCGCAAGGCGCTCAGCTTGCCTCATGTAACATTTGCGCCACTTCCAAACTGCATCGGCCACGTGAGCGATTTTGAACGCGTCATTGAGCACCCGTTTCGACCCGACGTCACCGTGGCGACGGTCGTTTGTCGAGACCAGCGGTTTCTGATCGTTGAGGAAACCGTCCGCGGCGCACGCGTGCTCAATCAGCCGGCCGGACACCTTGAAGCGGACGAATCGCTGATCGACGCGGCACGTCGCGAAACGTTGGAAGAGACCGGTTGGGAAGTTGAACCGCTGGCCTTTCTCGGCACCTATCAGTGGACCAGCCCCGGTGGCAGCGCGTTCTTGCGTTTTGCCTTCGTCGCCGAGGCGACGCTTCACCATCCCGAGCGACCACTGGATGTGGGCATCGAACAAGCGCTGTGGCTGACGCGCGACGAGATCGCCGAACAACACGCGCGTTTGCGCAGCCCGCTGGTGCTTTCCGTCATTGATGACTATCTGAAGGACATTCGCCATCCGCTGTCGGCGCTGCGCTGGGTTGCCCAGTGAATTCAGTTCGCTCGTCGGTGATGTTGGGCATTTCCGGTGGAGTCGATTCGGCCGTCGCCGCCTTGTTGCTCAAACGCGCCGGCACCCCGCTCAACGCCCTGTTCATGACCAACTGGGAAGACGATGGCAGTGGCTTGTGCCGCTCCGACGATGATCGGCGCGATGCCATCGCCGTCTGCGGGCGTCTGGATATTCCCTTTCACCATGCCAACTTCAGCGCCGAGTACTGGCAAGGCGTGTTCGCCCACTTTCTCGCCGAGTACGCCGCTGGCCGCACGCCCAATCCGGACGTTCTGTGCAACCGCGAGATCAAGTTCCGCGCCTTTCTCGATCATGCGCGTGCGCTCGGTGCCAGCCATATTGCCACCGGACACTACGCCCGCGTTGACCTGTTGAATGGCCGCTTTCGATTGCTGCGTGCGGCCGATGTTGGCAAGGATCAGAGTTATTTCCTCTGCGCCTTGGGTCAAGAGGCACTGTCATCGACCTTGTTTCCGCTGGGCGACTTGCAGAAAACCGAGGTGCGAGCCTTGGCCAGGGAAGCCGCGCTGCCCGTGCATGCGAAGAAGGATTCCACCGGCATCTGTTTCATCGGCGAGCGCGACTTTCGGACCTTTCTGAGCGGTTATCTCGCCGCGCAACCGGGTGAGATTCGCGACATCAACGGCCAGACCCTTGGCAGCCATGGCGGCGTCTGTTTCTACACGCTTGGTCAACGCGAAGGCTTGCAATTGGGTGGGGTGCGCGGGCGCCCGTCAGCGCCTTGGTACGTGGTCGGGAAAGACGTGGCGCGCAACATTCTTTATGTCGACCAAGGCCAGGACAGCCGTTGGCTGATCTCCAGCGAATTGCATGCCGATACCGCGAGCTGGACTGCCGGCAGGCCGCCAGCAGGCAGCTTCGAGTGCACCGCCAAAACTCGCTATCGGCAGGACGACCAAGGCTGTCGCGTCAAAGTGCTTGAAGGCGGCGAACTGCGGGTGACGTTTGCAGACGCGCAGCGCGCGGTCACGCCGGGTCAAACCGTCGTGTTGTATGACGGCATCGAGTGCCTGGGCGGCGCCACCATCACTCAAACCAATGCCGCGCTGGAATGTCGACTGAGGGAAGCCGCATGAGACAACGTACGCTTGCCTTGGCCGGGATGGCGCAGGCCATTGAAGTCGTGTTGCAAACCGCAGCAGACGGACATGCCGACGATGCCTTGCTGACGCCCGCGACCGCGAGCCTGTTTGCGACCGACGCGGCCTCCACCGAGGACGTATTCGGTGGCTTGCCGGCCATGCGCTCGGCCTTGCAATTGTTGATCGCGCAAATCGAAGGCAGCGGCCCGCGGCGAGTCAGCGCCAATCGGATTGGCTTCACCGTCTTGTTGGTGGAACGCAAGCTGGTCGCACAACCCAACCTGCTCGCCGCACTCGCCAAGGGCATCAACAACGCGCGCCCCAAGCGCGAACGTGGCGGCTTGCTCGACCCGGATGTGCAACAACATCTGGGCGATCTGTACTCAGCCACCATCAGCACCCTGACCCCGCGTGTGTTGGTGCAAGGCGACCCCAATCATCTGGCGCAATCCGTGGTCGTCGGCCGCATTCGTTGTGCCCTGCTCGCCGCCGTGCGCGCCGCCGTGTTGTGGCGGCAGTTGGGCGGAAGTTGGTGGGACATCGTGTTGCGGCGAGGGGCGATTGCGAGCGCGGCACGATCATTGCTCGTGGAGATCGACGGGCTACAGGCTCGGGCGCAATAACTGCAGCACGCAGGGCGAGTATTGACCTGCCGCTCGCGGATGGCGTGTCAACACCTGCCCTACGCGCCTCTCATGTCTCAGCCGGGTGGCCACTTCATTTGCCGGCCAGCTAGCAGGTGCAAATGGATGTGGTACACGCTCTGGCCGCCGTCAGAATTGCAATTGAACACCGTGCGATAGCCGGCCTGATCGAAGCCTTCCTTACGCGCATAGGCCGCCGCAGCGAGGATCAGTTTCCCGGCCAAGGCAGCGTCTTCTGGTTGCAAGTCATTGAGCGTGGCAAACGCGCGTTTCGGGATGAACAACACGTGCACCGGCGCTTGCGGCTGGATGTCGCGGAACGCCAACACGTCGTCATCCTCGAACACGATGTCGGCGGGAATCTCGCGGCGGATGATGCGGGCGAAAAGGGTGTCGGACATGGGTGGGCTCGGCGGCTTGGGTTGAATCAGATAGTGGCCAAAGCCGACCCGAAATGCACGGGCGGGGTAGCGCCAGCGGCTCACTCCGATGCCACAGTCACTGCTTGGCTGCTTCCGCACCTGGAGGGCGTCGCTGCTACGACGCCGCTCGTTGCGTTCGCGATGGAACAAGAGCGGCCGCGCAGTAGCGCGTCCCTCCAGGTACGCGGCTGCATTCCGATTCGAGGGGTGGTACTCGATGCTCACATCCATCGATTTGCAGTCCGGCATTGGCTGCAAAGACGCGAACTGGTACGGACGATCACTTGACTTCCAGCGCTGAGACAGACATCAGTTTTGTGCCAACCGCCCTACCGCACCACCTCATGCCGCGCCCCAAACGCGTGCGCCAATGTGCCGCGATCAATGTATTCAAGTTCCCCACCCAACGGTACGCCATGCGCCAGCCGACTCGGATGCACCTTGTGTTGCCTGGCAAGCTGGCCGAGGTAATGAGCCGTGGCTTCGCCCTCCACGGTGGGGTTGGTGGCGATGATGAGCTCGCGAACTTCGCCTTCGGCCAAACGCGCCGTCAGCAGGTCCAGGCCGAGTTCACGCGGCCCCAATCCATCAAGCGGCGACAAGCGACCCAACAACACAAAATAATGCCCGCGAAAACCCGTCGCCGATTCGATGGCCGCTTGATCGGCGGGTGATTCCACCACGCACAACAATTGCGTATCGCGCGAGGCATTGCGGCAAATGCCGCAGATGGCCTCCTCACTGAAATTGCGGCAACGCGTGCAGTTGCCGATGCGTTCCATCGCCTGGCTCAGGGTCGCAGCCAAACGGCGGCCGCCTTCGCGATTGCGTTCGAGCAACTGCAGCGCCATGCGCTGCGCGGTCTTCTGGCCGACGCCGGGCAGACAGCGCAGCGCGTCGATCAACTCGTCCAATAGCGGCGCGGCGCTCAGAACAGGCCACCCAGGTTCATGCCTGGCGGCAAAGGCATGCCCGCCGTGGCTTCCGCCATCCGTGCGCGGGTGGCTTCCTGCACTTTATTGACGGCATCGTTGATTGCAGCGGCGAGCAGGTCTTCCAAGAGTTCAGGATCGGTCAGCGCGTTGGGATCGATACGCACCCGTCGCGCTTCCATGCGGCCGCTCAGGGTCAGCTTGACCGCGCCGCCGCCGGCCACACCGGTGACCTCGACGTTGCCCAGATCCTCCTGTGCCTGCTTGATCTGGTCCTGCATGCGCTGGGCTTGCTGCATGAGGTTGGCGATGGGTCCGCGCATTTCAAATCTCCAAACGAGTAAGAACACGTAGATTGGTGAGCAGCCCCGAAGTCGTTGCTGCACCCGCAATCCATTCAGATGTAGGCACTTCGGCCGCAATCAATTCCGACGCCATCAATTTGGCACTGTTCAGATCGGATTCCAGCCATCCGGACGCAATCAGTTCGAATCGGGAGGTCGGATGGAACCCGGCACGATGCGACCCTCGTACTGGGTGAGCAACCGCGTCACTGCCGGATCAGTGACAAATTCGCGCTCGGCAGCCTGCTGTCGCGCATCTTGATCGCGTCGACTGCGCGCACTCAAGGTGTCGACAGCCGCAACGGCGGCGCGGATGTCCAAGGTCAAGGGGTGGCCCATGGCGGCCACCAAAGCCTGTGTCAGTTGTTGCACGCAAGCTGGCGGCCGCAGGTACTCAAGCGATTCAGCCAGACTCAGGCGTAGAACTGGATCTTCGAAGGCGACGAAGCCTGCGTTGCTGGCCAGTTCGCGCACCGGACCTTTCAGTCCCAAGGTCGCGACCAACTCCAACCAGTCTTCGTTGCTGCTAATCCTTGGCGTCGTTCTTGTGCTGCCGGCTGACACAGGGCGAATCGCTTCGGACGCAGCGGAAGCCACTGCGACATTCGCTGTCGTGAATGGCGGCGATAATTCGGAGGTGATCGGCGCGTCAGCGATTCGATGCGTGGGTGGCGCGCTGGCTGCCGGACCAACAACCGCTGACATCGGGGCGTTCGTGCTTGCAGACAACGCTGGCTCGGGGTTGGTGCGCGCGCTCGCCTGCGCCGCAACCGCCCCGGTGGTTGGCACGCGCCGGAGCACGCTGCCCGCATCAGCACCCAACGATGTTTCGCGCGGACGAAACGCCAACATCCGCAACAATGCCATTTCGAAGCCGACCCGTGGCGTTGGTGCCAATTCGAGCTCACGACGCCCCTGCACCGCCATCTGATACCAAAGCTGGACCAGCTCCGGTGCGACTGTCTTGGCTTGGGCGATGGACCATTCCGTGGCAGCCAAACTCGGCACCAGCTGAGCCAACTGGATGCGGTGCAGGGCAGCGGCGATGGCTTCCAGCAAGCCGCCGAAGTCCGGCGAAAAATCCGCCAGTCGCTCAACTTCGGCCAACAAAGCGACGCCATCACCCAATGCAAGCGATTCGATCAATGCGTCCACGCTGGCGCTGTCGACCGTGCCCAACATGGCCATGACATCGGCTTCACGCAAGTTGCCGGCTCCGTAGGCAATCGCTTGATCGAGCAAGGACAAGCCATCGCGCAAACTGCCATCGGCCGCATGCGCCAACAGGGCAATGGCTGGTGCATCCGCGGCGATGCCTTCGGCGACAGTGATCGAGTGGATTTGACCGCCGATCTGCTCGGGCGTCAGCCGTTTCAAATTGAATTGCAGGCAGCGCGACAACACGGTCACCGGCAACTTCTGTGGATCGGTGGTGGCAAGCAGGAACTTGACGTGTTCGGGCGGCTCTTCCAGCGTCTTCAGCAAGGCGTTGAACGCGTTGCGAGACAGCATGTGCACTTCGTCGATCAAGTACACCTTGTAGCGTCCGCGCGAAGGCATGTACTGCGCGTTGTCGATCAAGTCGCGCACATCGTCGACGCCGGTATGGCTGGCCGCATCGATCTCGATCAGATCGACAAAGCGGCCCGCATCCACCGCCACGCAGACGGGGCAGACGCCGCACGGCTCGGCACCGATGCCGGTCTCGCAGTTCAGACTCTTGGCGAAAATTCGCGCAATCGTGGTCTTGCCAACACCACGGGTGCCGGTGAACAGAAACGCGTGATGCACGCGCCCAGCGGTGAGTGCGTTGGTCAACGCTCGCACGACGTGGGTTTGCCCGACCAACTCGGCAAAACGCCGCGGCCGCCACTTGCGGGCGAGAACCAGATACGACATCGGGTGGACTATGGGCGTGGGCGGGCCACCATTGTGCCAAGCCAATGACCATGCGACCAACAGAACGGTCATCACGAGCGGCTGGCAAGCGGTAAGCTTCAGCTTTCCAACCTTCGGCTGCCGTGCCGTGGCCAGCGCCCGTTCGCCAGATCATCTGTACCTGTGGCTCTCAGCCGCGCTGCTGGCGACCGCTGTGCTGGCCAGCTGGCAATTTGTTGGTTTTGTCGTACGTACGAGTGATCGGATCGAGAGCGAGCGGATCCTGGCACTGGCGCGCACTGCCGCTGCAACGCTGGAATCGCAGCGGATATCCAACCTGCGCGGCACCACGGAGGATATCGGCACACCTGACTTCGATGCCGTGCGCAACGAGTTGCGCCGCGCGCGCGACGTCAATCCCGACTTCCGTTTCGTCTATTTGATGCGCTCCATCGACAACGAGCTGGTGTTTCTGGCTGACGCCGAAGCACCCGAATCGGCCGATTACTCCGCGCCGGGCGATGTCTACGACGGGCCATCCGTCGAGCTTTGGCGAGTGCTGGACACCGGCATCGCCGAAGTACAGCCGCCCTATCTCGACCGCTGGGGTTACTGGGTGACCGCGATTTCGCCGGTGCGTGACAGCGGCGGCAAGTTGATCGCGGTGCTGGGCATGGATGTGAGTGCGGATGCCTGGCTAGCCACGCAAGCGCGCTACCGCGGCTTCGCTCTGACCATCTCTGGCTTGCTGTTGGGCTTGGCCCTGTTGTTCACACTGGGCCTGCATTTGCAGCGGCGCGCGGCCGAGCGGCTGGCGCTGGCCAATCGACAACTCGCAGAGCAGTTGCAGGCATTGCAGAAGGCGCAAGACGGACTGCGGCTGGCTGATGTGGTGGTCAAGCACACCGGCGAAGGCATCTTGCTGCTGGATCCGCAGCTCAATGTGATCAGCGCCAATCCCGGCAGCGAGCGCATCAGCGGTTTCGCTGCAGCCAATCTGATCGGCCAGGTGCCGCCAATGCTTGCCGACGCTGACACACTGCAGCAAGTGCGTTCGCGCTTGCAGTCCGGCAATCATTGGGATGGCACGCTGATGACACATCGTGCCGACGGCGACCGCTTTCCGCTGGAGGCCAGCATCGACGTGGTGCGCACTGCCGGTGGGCAGATCGAACACCACGTCATGGTGTTTCGCGATGTGACGGTACAGAAGCAACTCGAAGACCGTTTACGCGAGCTGTCGTCCACTGACGGCCTCACCCTGCTCGCCAATCGGCGCAGCTTTGATGAGGCTCTGGAGCGCGAATGGCATCGCGCCACCCGCCATGGTGAGCCGGTCAGCCTGATCATGGCGGACATCGATCACTTCAAGCAGTACAACGATACGTATGGACATGTCGCCGGCGACCGTTGCCTGCAACAGGTCGCTGCCGCGATTGCGGCAGGAGTTCGCCTGGCAGGCGCGCTGGTGGCGCGTTACGGTGGCGAGGAGTTTGCGGTGATCTTGCCGCGCGCGGATGCTGCGGCGGCGCAGGAGATTGCAGAAGGATTGCGGCGACGGGTTGAGGCCTTGGGCATTGTGCACAGCGGCAATCCGATCGGTGGCCGGGTCACCGTCAGTGTCGGCATCTCCACTCGCACCCCACCGCAAACCGCCGACTACATCAGCCTGATGCACAGCGCCGATCAAGCCTTGTACCGGGCGAAGGAGTTGGGCCGCAATGCGGTGGCGGCGGAGAGCTGAGAGTATCCGCACTGACTGGCACGCTGCGGGTTCAGGCCGCCAAACACCCCCACAACGCGGCCAGACTGCGCAAATCCTGCGCGTTGTGTTCGCCGACGCGGCGCAGATCGCGGGCGCTGCCTCCCGCCAGGTAACTGCGCCATGCGCGTGGTGCTTCGGCACCGGGCAGATCGCCTTCGCGGACGATACCCAATGCATGGCGCTCGATGGTTGCCATGCGGCAGTTTTCAAAACAGCCACGAAAACGCCTGCGCGTTGGATAGAGCAAGTCAAGATGGGCTTTGTATTGCAATGGATTGTTGATGCGTGCCAGTCGATAGCGGGTGGCCAACAGTGGGGCGTCATAACTGCGTCCGTTGTAACTGCACAGCACGTGCTCGGGCCGCAGCCAGCGCGCAAACTCGGCCAGCATCGAAGCTTCTGCGCCGAGCGTGGTGATGGTGAGCTGACGAATGCGAAAGCCCCCCGCATGCCAGTCGCCAGCGCCGATCATGAATGCCCGGGTGCCGCTGCCGCCAGCCAAGCCGGTGGTTTCGGTGTCGAAGAACAACAGCTGCGACGGCTGTATGCCGATGGCATCGGCAAAGGTGGAAGGCATTGCATCGATGGCTTGCGCCGGAAGCACTGGCCACGGGCCGTGTTGCTCGCGGAAGTAGAGGCCGGGCGCCACTTCGTCACCCTCGATGCGACGATCAAGCTGCAGATCAAATTGCTTGTTGACGGCCATTCCACCACTCGGATGGTGTCGATCACGCAGTCCCAGCAATCGCCGCAGCGCGGCACGCTGGATTTCGCCTGCCGCCGCGGCGGGTGGCAAACAGGGCTTGCTTCCCGCTTGTTCGGCCAGACGGCGCAACTGGTGCGCAAGCGCGCTCATGCCGCTGCCAGCAGTGCCAAGACGCGTTGCGCAAGCTGGCGAGGCGGTTCTGCGCTGGTCTCGTCACTCAGCAGAATGGGACCGACACAAGCCGGACAGCCCCCGTGGCAGTCACAGCCGGCGACCAGTTCGGTTGCTCGTTGCATCAACTCATCACGGCGTTGAAACAGCGGCTCGCTCAGACCCACGCCGCCGGGAAAGTTGTCATACAGAAAAACCGTTGGCACAAAGCGTTCCTGCATTTGTGGGTCGACGACCGTGCCGGTGCTGGTTCGCACGCAGCCGCGACCGCGTTGATCCGTCGCCACGGTCCAGGCACCGTCGCCGCTACCAACCGACTTCTGTAGGTCGCGTGGTTCGGCCATCACCGCCAAAGTGGCGACCACGTGCAAGGCATAGGCCGCGCCGAGAAAGCCGTCCAGCGCTTGCTGGCGCGAATCAAATACTGCGTCCAGCACCCGTTGATCCAGCTGCCACCACATCGCCGTGGTGTGCAGCTCCTGATCGGGCAAGGTCACCGGTCCGTAGCCGATGTTTTCGTGAGTGTAATAGCGGATTTTCTTGTAGCCCGACACGCGCCGTACCACGTGGACTTCGCCGTGGTTCGCCACACCTTGACCACTTTTGGCGAAGTCGAAGCGCTCCAGCACCTTCAACTTGGTGTAGTCGATGGCGTCGGTGTAGTAGTCGACATGGGTGCGGGTGACAAACGCCTTGCGGCCTTCCCAGTCGAGCTTCTCCACTTGATAGGGCAAAGCTTGGATCATGTGGATAGCGCCTTCGTATAAGGTCAACGCGGCCGCGCTGTAATCGACTTCGGCGATGATGGTCTGCCGTCCCTCGCTGCGATCCACGACGACGAAGTTGCCGTCCGCCACTGAGCGCAAACTGACCGCGATGGCCGGATAGCTGTCGGCAATCCATTCCCAGCGGCCGCCCTCGCGGTGCACGACGCCGGACTCCGCGAGCACTTGCAGATAGTCGGTGGGATCGAGTGGACCGAAGCAGTCCCCTTCGACGAAGGGCAACTCGAACGCAGCGCAGCGAATGTGATCGAGCAGGATCAGCGGTTGATTGGCGTCGATACGCGCATGCTCCGGGCTGCTGTCCACAAAAAACTGCGGGTGGCGAACCACGTATTGATCCAGCGCCTCGCTATTGGCGACCAACACGCCAAGACTTGGCCGTTGACGGCGGCCGGCACGTCCAAACCGCTGCCAAGTCGCGGCCACCGAGCCCGGATAGCCGTTCAACACCACCACGTCCAGACTGCCGATATCGACCCCCAGTTCCAGCGCAGAAGTGGAAACGATCCCGTCGATCTTGCCGGCGCGCATGTCGCGCTCGCCGGCGCGGCGCTCGGTAGGCAGATATCCACCGCGATACGCACGAATACGCGGCGGTTTGCGCGGATCGTGATCGAACACGTCCTTCAGATATTTGGTCAGTACTTCGACCATCGAACGGGACTGCGCAAAGATCAGCGTTTTCAGCCCGGCGCGAATCGCCAGCCGCGCGATGCGATTGCTCTGCGAACGCGCCGAGGCACGCAAACCCAAATCAGGATTGATCACCGGCGGATTCCACAAAAGCACATGTTTTTCGCCGGTCGGAGCGCCGCTTTGGGTGATCGCTGCCACCTCACGTTCGATCAGCGCTTCGGCATGCTCGCGCGGATTACCGATGGTGGCCGAGCAGAGAATGAACTGCGGCTCGACCCCATAAAACGCACACACGCGCTTGAGCCGGCGAATGACATTGGCCACATGCGATCCAAACACGCCGCGATAGGTATGCACCTCGTCGATCACCACATAGCGCAAGCTCTCGAAAAACTGCGCCCACTTGGTGTGATGCGGCAGGATGCCTTGATGCAACATGTCGGGATTGCTGACCACGATGTCGCCGTTCAAGCGGATCGCTTGCCGCGCATCACCGGGGGTGTCGCCATCAAACGTGGCCGCCTTGATCCCCAGCTGACCGGCGCGATTGATCTCAAGTAGCTCGGCGACCTGGTCCTGTGCCAAGGCTTTGGTCGGGAACAGGTACAAGGCCTTGCGACCCTCGTTGAGCGCGGCGGCCAATACCGGCAGGGTGTAACACAGCGTCTTGCCAGAGGCCGTCGGCGTGACCACGACCACATCGCGTCCCTCGCTTGCCAACTGCCAGGCTTGCGCCTGATGGCTGTAGAGCTGCTCGATACCTCGCAAGCGCAGTGCCGTCGTCAACGCGGCCGGCAAGTCGACGGGCAATGGCGCGTGACATCCTGCGGTGGCGGGAAGACACAATTGGCCAGTAATACGATCACCAAAGCGGCGCTTCAGACCCTCGATCAAGGCGCCGCCATCAGTGCGCATCAACGCCGGCAATGCGTCCTCGCTTGGAAGTTTGGCGGCGATGCTGTGCATGTTGATAATTCGTAGAGATGAGGCGCGCCTTATCGCCGCGAGTCGTCTCAGCGGTTGCGACAGCCAGATGAATATGCTCGCCAAGGCCTTCCCTTATCCTCACTCGCGACGCGCGAAGATCATCAACACCGACCCCGCCAGTTCCGCATTTGTCGTCGGATTTCTGCTCGCGCTGGGCTACCACCGCCATCGCGCGGCGCAGATTGGCGGCCTGTTGGCGCTGCTGGCCCTGGGTGCCGGCGCGGGCTCGTTGCATCTGCGCGAAGCAGCGCTGCGTTTGGCACCGTGGCTGATTCTGGGCTGCGCGCTGATGCCGGAGCCGCGGCTGCTTTCGAAGCGTCACGGCGGCTTGTTGATAACCGTCGGCGGCCTGCTGCTGGTCGCCTTGCACGCCCCGCCGGGCCTATTGGCGATGCCGGTCAAATTGGCTGCGCTGCCGCTGTTTGGTCTGGATCCGGGTCGCGGCGCCACTGCCCTGCTTTTTCTTGCGGGCACGGTCTGCGCGCTGCGTTTCCTGCAAAAGTTTCAGCCGTTTGAGGCCGGACTCTCGGCAAGTGTGTTCCTGGCCGCAGCTGGCTGCGGTCGGGCGCAGGAAATGCCTGCCTGGTTGCTGACCAGCGCATTGGTCTTGCTCGCCAGCGTGCTCTACGCCAGCTATCGAATGGCCTTCATCGACCCGCTCACCGGCCTGCCCAACCGTCGTGCCTTGGACGAAACCTTGTCGCGCCTGTCTGGCGATTACAGCCTGGCAATGATCGATATCGATCACTTCAAAGTGTTCAACGACACCCATGGTCACGATGCCGGCGATGTGGTGTTGCAACGTGTGGCATCGCGTCTGCGATCACTGTCGGGTGGCAGCTTGTATCGGTATGGCGGTGAAGAATTTTGTGCGGTGTATCGGGGCGTGGATGCCGCTGCTGCAAACACGCGTCTGGACGCAGCCCGAGCCGGCATCGAGGCGCTGCGGATCGCGCTACCGAGCAAGCGCAAAGCCGGGAGCAAGTCGGCGACCAGTGCCCGACTGCTGAATGTTGAGGTGACGATCAGCGCCGGCGTGGCAAGTCGAACTGGCAAGCGCCGCGAAACCAGTGAGGTGCTGAAGGCGGCAGATCAAGCGCTGTATCAGGCCAAGGCAAAGGGGCGCAATCGAGTGGAATGCAGTGTTTGATGGTAGGACTGGGGCCTGGGGATTGGGCACAGGGATTGGGGATTGCCACTGCGGCCATTCGCCAGTAATGCCTGCATGATCCCGGTGCGTGCCGCACCGCAACCAAACGACTGGCACGCATTGCGTGCAAGGTCAGCAGCGCGCAATTCTTCAGCAATTGCGTCACCTTGCAACTTTGCGACCAAGTTAACAAAACGTGTACGCCAGTCATTGGCATATGGGCGCATTTAGGCGTTATTGTGTCTTCACGCGGTCACTTTCCGCACTTGCCTTTCCCCACCTAGTCTGAAAGACCCTCGCATATGCCCTCGATAATTCGCATTTCTGCCTTGGTGCTCACCCTCGCAGCGCTGGCTGCCTGCGGTGACTCGGCGCCGCCGCCACCTGCAGCGACTGGCCCGGCCGCAGGGGCCGCACCCGCCGCCCCGAGCGAAGAGCCGGTCGCGCCGGCACCGACCGAAACCGTCGAGCAATTATTGACACGTGCCAATGCCGCGCTGGCGGAAGACAAACTATTCGAGCCCGCCGGCGATAACGCCCTGGAGCTTTACTTGGCGGCGATCGAGCAGGCGGAAGCCACCGCTGCGCCCGCCGGCGAGGACGACAAAGGCAAGCCGGCGCGACTGTCTGATGCCATGGCCACCGCCGATCAAGTGACCCAGACCAAGATGGCGGTGACCGACATCCTGCCGTATGGCCTGGTTTGGGTTGAACGTGCCATCACCAATGACAACCGCCCGGAAGCGGCGCGGGTTCTGGCACTTCTTGAGCGTGCGCAGCCCGGTGCGACCTCCCTGCAACGTCTGCGCGATCAGCTCGCCGAGGCAGAAGAAGCGGCAGAGCGCGAGTTGGCTCGTGTGGCCGCCGCAGAAGCGGCTGCCGCCGAGGCCGCCGCCAATCCGCCTCCAACCGCCGAGCCGGTTGCACCTGCACCCACTGAACCAACGCCTGTCGCCGCACCCGCATCGACGACTCCGACCGCAAGCACTCCCGCTGCCACGACGCCCGCGCCTGCGACAACGACTCCGGCCGCAACGACCCCGGCCGTGGCTGCACCTCGTCCAGCCACGCCTGCCGCCGCGCCGGGTGTGCGTCCAAAACTCATCAGCCAACCTTCAATGCGTTACCCCACGCAAGCCCTGCGCCGCGGTACCGAGGGCGTGGTGATCGTCTCGTTCACCATCCAACCCGATGGCACGACCGCCAACGCGCGGGTGACCAGTGCCAATCCACGCGGCATCTTCGACCGTGAGGCACTACGAATGATTGAAGGTTTGCGCTTTCAACCGCCGGGGCGTCCGTTTGAGACGCAACAGCAGATTGATTTCAAGCTGGATCAGTAAGCCTCGATCATTCACGGCGCTTCGCCTCGCCGGTTGCTCAGCGTGATTTCGATTGCCTTCGCATGGGTAAAGCCGCAGCGCGTGCTAGCTGCGGCCTGCTTGCTGGCGTGCTGCACCCATGCCCACGCCACGCCACCATTCGTGGTGCTGGTTCGACATGCAGAAAAGCAAGCCGAACCCGCCAGCGATGATCCCGAACTTTCTGCGGCTGGCAAACAGCGCGCGCAGCAACTCGCCGCTGCGCTGCAGGACGCCGACATCGGCGTCATCATCACCACTCAGTTCAAACGCACTCAGGCCACGGCGGCTCCGCTTGCCAAACAACGCGGGTTGACGCCGCAGGTGATCGCGGCGGGTGCGGGCGATGCTCACATCCTGGAAACCGCTGCGGCCGTGCGAGCACAATCGCGTGGCGTGCTGGTGGTCGGACATAGCAACACCGTCACCGCGATTGCCAAGGCACTGGGCGGGCCTGTGCTGCCCAATATCTGCGACAGCAGTTTCAGCCATGCGCTGGTCTTGCAACTCGAGCCACCACCCACGCGGATGCTGCGGCTGCGCTACGGCGCGGGTGATCCGCAAGTCACAGGCACTGATTGCCTGTAGCCTTGAGTTCGGGACCGCACCGGCATCACCCGTGCGTCCCTCACGGCCGCGAGGATGACTCGCCTCAAAACGCGTAACGGAACATCACCTGATAGACCCGGCCACCGGTCTCGGTCTCGACCTCGAACTCGTCGTAGTCGCGTTCCAGCTGACTTTCAATCGTGGTGAATTTGTCGAAGATTTCATCCTTGGACGCGTTCAACAGATTGGAGCCAGTCAGGCGCACGGTCCATTGCTCGCCCAGGCGCTTTTCGATGAACGCTTCGAGGTCGCCATCATAGGACGTGCGAACTTCTTCGCCGACGATGCGGCCGAAGGCATCACCCTGCTCGCGGTATGTCACACCGAAGGAAGCCGCCAGCTCCGGTAGCTGCTGGATAAAGCCCACGTTGAACACGTAGTTGGACTGGCTGTTGAAACGACGTGTGCCGAACAGGTCGTCGATCTCGCTGTCCAACCACGAGTAGTTGAAGAAGACGCCGGTAGTGTCCATTCCCAGTGCCGACAGCGGCGTCGACATGTCCAACTCGGCACCCCAGACCTCGCCGTCACCGGTGTTGCGCGGCGTCAACACGAAACTGCCGGGGCCGTCATCGCCCTCGATGCCGGTATTGGCGATTTCGATCAGGTCCTTGATGTCGCGATAGAACAGGTTGACACCGACGATGCCATCGCGGCCCAGACGCTGTTCAAAACCCAGATCCAGCCCCCAGGCGTCTTCCGGATCGAGATCCGGATTGCCGAGCAAGTCGTTGTCGCCCAACTCGGCCGTCAGCAAGGCCGGCGAAATCTGATCAAAACCCGGTCGCCGCGAGGTGCGCGCGATGGAGAAACTCAATCGACGATCTTCGTCGAGGTTGTACAAGAGATGCGCTGAGGGCAGCAGCACGCCGTAGTCGTTGTCCGACTCACGACCGCCCACCGGCAGCGTGAAATCTTCGATCTGCACGTCGGTGAACTGGTAGCGCATGCCCACTTCCCACTCCAGTGGACCGCGGTCACCACTCAGCTTGATGAATGGTTCGACCCGATCCTCGTCGATGGTATTGACGCCGCCGGGCACCTGCTCAAAGGGTCCATAGGCACCGGGGATGACCGGCCGCGGCGCAGGCGCATTGGGGATGGTGATGCGATTGCGGTCCGTCGTCACCGAGGTGTCGCGGGATTTGCGCGTGTAGTCGAGGCCAAACGCCAACTCGACATCGTTGAACTCACGTTGATGGCGCAGTTCGGTGGTGAATTCGCGATCTTCGATATCCAGCAAGGTCTGATCGCCAGTAAAGCGATCATCCTCGGGGAACGGAATCGCGTCGCGAAGGTATTCGAACTCGTCTTCAAACTCGAACTGCTCGTCATCAAATCCCGCATAACCAAGTCGCAGGCGCGTCTCGCCGCCGGCCATCGCGAACTCATACTCCGTGCCGAAGCCCCAGTTGTCGGTGCGGATATCGAGATCGTTGTCGTTGACGGTGAGGATGTTGGCATCGGTGGCGATACCGCTTCGAAATTCGATCGAATCCTCGTCCTGCAGGCGATCCGTGCGCACGAAAAATGCGTTCAACCCAAAACGACCGGCGCCAAATTCACGGCTGTAGTCGGCATTGAATGAATAGTCTTCACCGCTGCGAACATCGGTCTGTACTTCGGTGTTGTCGAGCTCGCCGCCCGGCTCATCAAAACGCTGGCTGAGCTTGTCCTTGGGATTGCGACGACCCTGCGCATTGGCGCCCAGCAACAGCCGTCCGCCCAAGGCCTCGCCGCCCCACACCGCGCTCACGCTGGGCTCGTATTCGCCGTCGTCAAAGCGCAAGCCGCCAACCCGCAAGTAGCCTCCGTCCAACGAATACCCATCACGCAACACGATGTTGAGTGAGCCGGCGACGGCATCGCCGCTGCGGTCTGCCGAGGCCGAGCGGTTGATCTCGATGCGCTCAACCAGCTCCGCGGGAATGCGATCAACGAAGAATGAGCGATCAAAACCGCCACCGGGAATGCGTTTGCCGTTGATCAAAATCTGCGTATAACCCGGATCCAGACCACGCAGGCGCACGCCGTCGTACTCGAGCACATCCGACAGGAACGCCACGCTCGGCACGCGCTTCAGCATGTCGCCGACGGTCAGCGGCTCAAACTGCTGAAAATACTGAAGGTCATAAACCAAGGTGGCGGGAGCATCGGTGCGATCCCGATAGAAGATCTGGCCTTCCACCTGGATGCTGTCGAGCGCGACTCGCTGATCGGCCTTGGCAGACGCGCTGCCGGAAACGGCTTGCGCATTGACGCCGGAAGCGATGGCGAACATCGACCCGGCCAAAGCCAAGGCCAACGCCTGCGTCAAAGGATGCTTGTTCATGCGGCCAATCTCCGGTGCTTGAAAACCGGCAATTGGAAGCGACAGGCGTTGCAGTCGGATGACAACGACGTTTGTTTGTCACCATCAGGAAGTCAGCACGCGCGCTGCATGGTCTGCGCGGTCGGTGCCATCCCGACAGATTGTTACCGAGCAATTACATGGCGATGGCTCATAATGCGCGCCCCTCTTAGCCTGCCAGCGTTGAATGAAGACCCCGAAGGGCCTGCAACCCCTGATCGACGACGGCATTGTCGACGCCGTGCTGCGACCGTTGAAAAGTGGCAAGGAAGCTTCGGTCTATGTGGTCCAATCGGGCAGCCAGGTGTTATGCGCCAAGGTCTACAAGGACATGGCGCAGCGCAGCTTTCAGGCGCGGGTGCAGTATCAGGAAGGCCGCAAGGTACGCGGTAGCCGGCAAGCACGCGCCATCGGCAAAGCGTCACGATTCGGCCGCAAGCAGCAGGAAGCCGAGTGGAAAAACACCGAAGCCGACGTGCTGTACCAATTGGCCGATGCCGGTGTCTGCGTGCCGCAACCGCGCGGCTTTTTTCACGGCGTGTTGCTGATGTCCCTGATCACCGACGCCGATGGTTTTAGCGCGCCGCGTCTGGGCGAAGTGGAATTGAGTCTGGAAGACGCCCTCTCCTTCCACCAGCGCTTGATGAAAGACGTACAGAAGATGCTGTGTCTCGGCCTGATTCACGGCGATCTGTCCGAATACAACGTGCTGGTGGCGAATGATGGCCCGGTCATCATCGACTTCCCGCAAGTCGTCAGCGCCGCCGGCAACAATGCCGCGCGCGCGATGCTGCTGCGCGACGTGCACAACTTGCGCAGCAGTCTGGGTCGCTTCGCGCCAGCCCTATTGGAGACCCACTTCGGCGAGGAGATGTGGGCGTTGTTTGAGAAGGGCTTGTTACTCGCCGATACCGAGCTGACGGGCAAGTTTGTTTTCGACACGCACCGCGCCGATGTACGCGCGGTCATGGATTCAATCATCGACGCCCGCGAAGAGGCCTTGATTCGGCAGCAGGGTCGTGAAGCGGCGGCGGAGCAGGATTGAGCGAGTTTCGGCCTCCACCGGCCGTCATCCCCGCGTAGGCGGGGATCCAGTGCTTCTGGCGTCCGCGCCTGACGCCCAAGCAACTGGATTCCCGCCTTCGCGCGCCTTCGCGGGAATGACGACGATTGAAGTCTTGGCCAGGATGCAGCCCCAGCGGAATCCGGGGCTGATTACCATCCACACCGAGCCATCTGACTCCGACATTGCGCAGACGCCCGCGCGACGTACCATTGCGCTTCCGATTGTTTGAAGGAAGCCGCGTATGTCGATGATCCGAGCCTGGGCCGCCTTCGCCAAAGGTGCGCCGCTGCAAGCATTCGAATACGACCCCGGCCCCTTGGGTGCCGAAGATGTCGAAATCGCGGTGGAACACTGCGGAGTTTGCCATTCGGACTTGTCGCTGCTGGACAACGAATGGGGCTTCACCCAGTACCCGTTCGTACCCGGCCATGAAGCCATCGGCCGCGTGGTGGCGATGGGTCCGCACGCCAAGGGCGTGAGCATCGGGCAACGCGTGGGTCTGGGCTGGTACGCCACCAGCTGCATGCATTGCACGCCGTGTTTGTCCGGGCAGCAGAACTTGTGCGTCAGCGCGCAACCGACCTTGTTCGGACGCCATGGTGCGTTTGCGGACCGCGTACGCGCGCATTGGGTATGGACCATGCCGCTGCCGGAAGGACTGGACCCGCGCGAAAGCGGGCCGCTGCTGTGTGGTGGCATCACCGTGTTCACTCCGCTGCGCGAGTTCGGCATCCTGCCTACCGCCCGCGTCGGCGTGATCGGCATTGGTGGCTTGGGTCACATGGCACTGAAGTTCTGCAAAGCCTGGGGTTGCGAGGTCACCGCATTCACGTCCAGCCAATCCAAGGCCGAAGAAGCGCGTGCATTCGGCGCGCATCGTGTGGTGTCAACGGGTGATGCCGCGGCCATTGCCGCACTCGCCGGCAGTCTCGACCTCATCATCGACACCGTGAACGTGACCTTGGACTGGAGTGGCCTGCTTGCGGCATTGGCCCCGAACGGTCGCCTGCACGTGGTCGGTGCGGTGCTGGAGCCGATGGCGATTCCGGTGTTTCCGCTGTTGATGGGACAAAAAGCGGTATCCGGATCGCCCACTGGCTCACGCAACGCCATCGACGCCATGCTCAACTTCGCCGCCCGCCATCAGGTGACGCCGCAGACAGAACACTATCCGATGAGCAAGGTGAACGAGGCGATGGCGCATTTGCGCGCGGGCAAGGCGAGGTATCGCATTGTGTTGGATGCGGATTTCTAGAAATCCAGGCTGACCTGGCAAACAGCGGGCATGTCTTTGCAGGAGGGCCGCGCTCCTGCGCGGCTGCTCTTCAGAAACTCAAAAGCTGCGTCGCAGGAGCGACGCCTTCCTCAGAGCGCTCTGTCGAGGGTCCGAACGGCTGTTCACATCTGCACGATGAGCCCCTGCTCCGCATCAATCCGACCCGCACAAATGTCGGGATACAGCGCCGCCAAACCATTCAAACCCGCGAGCGTGCTCACCTTCAACCAGCCGCGACTTTGCGCGGCCGAGCGCCGCAGGAAGTCGGATGTTCGAGTTGCAAACTCCTCCACGCCCCACTCCTGCATCCGTTTCTGCACATGACCGGGCGCGAAGAAAAATTCGCTGCGATCAGCGTTTGGCGATGCCGCCGGCAGGCCGGACTGCCAGTGCGTCATGCCCACCTGGATGCAGCGGCGCATGTTGTCGCCCAGTGCCCGCGACAATGCAGACAGCGCATCGGCGTTGCCTGACATGTCGACGATGACGGTGGGAATTCGACTGTCGAGGCCGGACACATCGTCGTAACCGAGCACCTGTTTGTACAGCCCGAGCCCACCCACAAACTCAGCGCTGCGCGGTGAGGTCAAGGCAATGGCCGGCGGCGCGGCGGCATCTTCCGACATCGCGAATGCCAGTCCGATGCTGGTCTTGCTGGACGCGCTCAGAATCAGCACCTGCCTGGCCCCGAACCAGTCCTTCGATTGCAGCATGTCCCACAGGCAAAACGACGTCAGATGCAGGGGGAACAGCAACATCCGCAGCTCGTCAAAACGGCGGTCATAACCTGGCTCGGCATTGACGCGGGTGTAGCTGTTGTAACCCGGTGGCAACGTGGCCCGATGCGCGGCACCGTCGAACAACCGTTGCGCACTGATTCGAACCGGGCTGATGGTCACCTGGTTGGCCGGCGGAAAGTACCCGAACAAACGCTCGCCCACTGGCACGCTGTCAGTCCTTGAATTCACCACGTCGGCAAAGCCCCATACCGGGGTTGTGCCCCAGCCCTCCGCGTCGACACCCACTGCCGGGAAGAACTGCCAGTAACCCAGGCTATCACCCGCCACCGCATAGGTGATGTTGTTGGCCGTAAAGGCGAACTGATCCACCCGCAGCAGCACCTCGCCGTCCTTGAGCAACGAAGCATCCGCGACGTCCTCCGTCTGCACCACGCGATGCGTCTCGAAGTGATCTTTGCGAACTTGAAACTGCGCCATGGTCAATGCTCCTTCAGGCAGCTTGGTCGAGTTGACGGATGAAATTCTGCAAGTTCGCCATCGCCGGCATCGCATGGCTGCGCATCTTTCCCACCAGCGCGCGCTTCTCGCTGTCGCTCTCGGCGACATTGCGGATCATCTTGCTGACCGGGTCGAGTCGATTGTGCAGCAACCAGGTACCGATCCCGGCATCCTGGGACCAGTGGTATTGATTGACCATCAGCGCCGCCATCATGCGTATCCAGTCGGTCGCGTGATTGGGCAATGGCACCACGTTGCAGAGTGCGTTCTTGCTTGCGTCATCCGGGTAACTCGCCTCGATATGGGCGATGAAGGCAGCACTGAAAACGGGCTGATACGAACGCACCGTCTGCGGGGTGATCACATGGCCCGCAAAGATCGGCTTCATCTCCAGATTGGTGATCGCGCTGGCCGAACAATCGATATGCAGATGCTGGGGACTGGTCGCAATGCTGCCTTCCTGCAACACGATCTGATTGGCTTCGATGCGCAAGACGCGACCCAACCGCACCACCTGCTTGATGCGCCGCAGTTGCTCCAGTTCGGCTTGGCTCACCGTTGCACCGTGGAACATGCTCGGGGTGACCGACGGATCGATCCGCAACAGCACGCCCGCATTTTCAAGCCGCGCAAACAGGTCCGCTATCGATACGGCGGTTGCCGCCGCTTCGAATTGAGCGGCCAAGGCGCCAACCGTATTGCAAAAGAATTCGTCGCTGGCTTGCGTATTGCGCCGGTCCAGCAGCCACCCGTCACGCGGCATGATCCATTGGATGGCATCGGCAGCCACCCCGTGCTGCAACAACCATAGACACGCATCGATACCGGTTTTGCCGCCGCCCACCACCACGTAACCCGCAGGCGGCGCAGTGACTGTCGGCAGGTCATTCAGTGGCATGAAACTCACGCCTGCTTCGATGTTGAAGTTCGGCGTATGCGTGGCGGGCACCGTCGTCTTCAAGTAGGTGGCGTCGACGATCTTCCTGCTCACCTCGACCTGATGCTGCTCTCCGGTCAGCATCGACACGAAGCGGCCATCACCCTGGTAGTCGCTCATCGGGAAGTAGCGCACTCGCCCGCTGGGCAGAAAACGATGCCGCATCACTTCGTCGAAATAGGCGCTGACTTCCGCGCCCGAGGCCAGATCCTCCAGCCCCTGATTCCAGCCAACCGTGTCCTTGCGACGTTTGCTCAGCTCCAGCGAGCTGACACCGTAATACGCAGACGGTTGGTGCAAAGTCACGAACGGATAGGCCACATTCCAGTGCCCACCCGCCTTCGGGTAGCGGTCGACGATGACGATGTGTGCATCCGTCTCGCTGAGCAAGGTGTCGGCGAATGCCATGCCCACGGCACCACTGCCGACAATCAGGTAGTCCGTTTGGATCGGGGTAGTGCTCATCTGTGTTCGCTCCGGAGGCATGTGAAGTTGAGGGCTGCGGCGTCGCGTGGCTGGATCGCCTGATCAGCCATAACGTCGTTATGTAGCGACAATACATAACATCGTTATAGCGAGTCAAGTACACTGCGACCATGGACGATCCAAAACGCAACATCCTCAACGCCGCATCCGTGCTGTTCCTCGAAGGCGGCGCCAGCGCACTGAATGTGCGCGCCATCGCCAGCCGCGCCGGCATCTCGACGATTGGCATCTACAGCCACTTCCAGGGCAAACAGGGCATCCTCGATGCGCTGTACATCGAAGGCTTTCAGCGGGTAGCAAAAGCGATGGATGTGATGACGGCAGGCGCGGACCCGAAGCAGGCCGTGTTGAAGGCCTGTCGCAATTACCTCGACAGTGCGGAGCAGTACGAGGCCCACTACCGATTGATATTCGACAACGCCGAACGTGGCTATGAGCCCTCCGAAGCCGCCAAGGCCGTAGGCGCCGCCGCCTTCAAGGTTTTGAATGATCTGGTGGCGCACCTGCTGCCAGCGTCCGCCAGCAAGGCCAAACGGCACGATGCGGCCATGCAGGTGTGGTCAGTCGTGCACGGCTTCGTTGGCCTCAAGCATCACGCCGTCGCCCAACTGGTCGACATGCGCCACTGGCGAGCGCGGGCAATGCAGGTGCTGGAGATTGTCGTGGATGCCATTGCCGAGGGCAGGATCGCGTAGTGCATGCTTTCGCCACCCAATCGCAGCCGAGCCAGCTCCACCGTGGCTCGATGTGCGCAGTCGCACCGACGCATCAGAAACGGTCCCGCACCCTTGTTGGTTGTCAGTCGCCAACTACCGCCTTGGATTTCATGTTCATGCAGCAGCCAATTCGCCAGATTCCAGAGTCCGGCAGTGTCCGAAGCGCTCACCCCCTTGAGCCTGCTCGTAATGCTGATGGTGGCAAACGCCGCGCATGCGCAACCCGATTCTCAGGCGTGCGTCAGCATCGACGACACGCAGGCGCGACTTGTTTGTTACGACACAGCGCATGGTCGCGAGTCGTCAGGCCCATGGGTGGCCGATGTTTCTGAACGCAGCGAAGCAGCTCGCGCCGAACCAACCAGCAGCGAACCAACCTCAACCCTGGACGCACTATGGGAACTGGACGCGGCGCATAAACGCGGCACCTTCAACCTGCTGCCACACCACGCCAACTATTTGTTGCTTGGGCGCTATAGCGACAACCCCAACAACCTGCCCAACACGCCGTCCCCAGACCACCAGCTGGATGATCCGCTGCAAGTCGACCCCACCGAAGCGAAGTTCCAGTTCAGCGTCAAGGTGAAGGCATGGGAGAACCTGTTCGGTGACAACGGCGACATCTGGTTTGCCTACACCCAACAATCGAATTGGCAGGTCTACAACAGCGATCAATCGGCGCCGTTCCGGGAAACCAACTACGAGCCCGAGGGCATCCTGTCGTTTCGCACCGATTGGAGCGCGCTTGGCTGGCGCTGGCGCTTGCTCAATCTCGGTTTTGTGCACCAATCGAACGGCCGCCCCCTGCCGCTATCACGCAGCTGGAATCGCGCCTATGCGCAGTTCGGTTTTGAACGCGGCAATCTGACCGTGTTGGCACGGCCTTGGTTTCGCATCAGCGAAAACGAATCCAGCGACGACAATCCCGACATCACGCGTTTTACCGGCTCAGGCGACTTGCGGCTGACCTACTCGCGCGCCGGTCACCACTACTCCGCGTTGGGTCGCTACAGCGACACCGGCAAACGCGGCAGCGTGCAACTGGAATGGGCGTTTCCGATATCCGGATTGCTGAAAGGCTACGTGCAGGCCACCAGCGGTTATGGCGAAAGTCTGTTGGACTACAACCACTCACAGAACACGCTGGGCGTGGGTGTGTTGCTGGTGCCGTGGCAGTAGGCGTTGATGCCGCGATAGCTGCACGGCAGGCCAACAGCATCGCGGCTTCCGCCGCTCCTACAACCGCTTTCGCAACCGTTCCTGCACCGCTCCTGCATCCAAGCGTCAGCGCAGCGCCTTGCCGGCCATGTTCAACAAATCATCCAGGGCATTGCCATCAGCGTTGGCATCCAGCATCGACGCCAGTCCGCCCAAGCCGCCAAACCCACCTGACGATGGCGCGGCTCCGGAAGCCTGCGACTGACCGCCGAGCAAACCACCCAACAATCCACCGAGGCCGCCCAATCCACCAAAACCACCCTCGGACGACCCTTGCGACGCACCACCGCCACCCGCTTGTTTGGCCATGAAACCGGTCACCAACATCGCCAACATGGGCAGCATTTTTCGCAGCAATGCAGGATCCAATCCGGTCTGCGCCGACGCACTCTGCGCCACCGTGCGGCTGACGTCCTTCGAGCCAAAAATCTGCCCCAGGACATCATTGCCGCGACTCACTTCGGTCGGTCGTGAGGACAACACATCGTCCAGCAATCCACCGCCGCCGAGTTGACCCAGCAAATCGCCCAAGCCGCCGAAGCCCGAAGGCTGCGCCTGGGTCTGCTTCTTGAATCCACCCAGAATCGCCGGCAGCAAGGCAGATGCAGCGCTTGTGGCTTGTTGCTCGCTGACACCAAGCTCGCGCGCAATCTGGGAAAGTCCGCCGGTTTGAGCAAGTAGATCGGTGATTTGCATAGGTCTGCCTCGTGACGTGATTGGGGGCGCTGATCGATCAGGCAAGGCAATATAACAACGCCGTTGCGGCGCGACTAACTGGTCAGGAGAGCGATGCGAACTTTTGTACTGCGAGCGCGGGCGGCACCCACCGACAGCCAGCAACTATTGGCTGCGGTAGGCAAGGAAGCCCACCCCGAAATCCTCGCGCACACGCTGATGAACGCGATCTTCGTGGCCCAGTCGCATCGCGCGGATGTCGTCGTCCATCTGGTGTTGGAGAGCACCCAGGATTACTCCCGCACAATCCGGTTCGAAGCTGACGCCATGCAAGACATCGGCGGCTTCGACGAACGCGCGCTATTGAGCAAGATCGCGAGGGCGCTGGATGTTTCCAAGGGCATGGGCAAAGAGGAAATGCGGCCGGTGGAATCGGGCGTGATGGTGCAAACGCTCAGCTTCGAGCGGCTGGTACAGCAACTGGCCGTTGATCATCCCTTGTTCGTGATGGACAGGAAAGGCACCTCGATTCGTGAGCACGTGTTCGTGGGAAATCCCTGCTTCCTGCTGACCGATCACATCCCGATGCCAAAGAAAACCTTCCACAGCCTGGAACGCCTGGGCGCGAAGAGAATCGCACTGGGATCAAGAATGCTGTTCGCGTCGCAATGCGTGGTGTTGATTCATCACGAGCTGGATCAGCGAGAATTCGGCGCGGAAAAATCGTTGGACTATTGACCCGAGACCTCATGTTCAATTGCCGCTACTTCAGTTGCGCTCCGGGCAAGGCAGCGTGCGGCGGGCGTCGGTGCCGAGTCCGATCTCGGCGACACTGATCTTGGCACCGCGACGGCCATGCAGGACGAAGGGGGCGGCGATCTGATCCAGCGTTGCGCCGTCGGCGCGGAAACACTTGAGCATGCTGCCGACATGCAGCCATTCGTTATGCTGCAAGCTGGCGAGCGAAACCCGATGCGGGCAGGCAACGCCGCAGTCCATGGCCAACTCGACCGAGCCTTCGCCTTCAACCCTTACCCATAGTTCGACGCGAACATCACCGTTGGCCTCGCGCTCGAGGTCGAGCGGGCGCGTGGCAGACAGCGCGATGGCTGCGTCCTCAGTGAAGTGGAATTGGCGAGCGTCTTCCTGGGCCTCGCGATCAACCGCGCGGGCCGATGGCGGCGCGCTGCCTTCCATCGGCTGCCAGGCAAATCCTTCGCTGGCGGCACCTCGGGTGAACCAGAGTCGCTCAGCACCGGCACCCACAACGCCGGACTCTTCGGACAGCGCCTGCCAAGCGTCGCTCTTTCCATAATCGAGGCCGAAACCCAGCGGAAACAGCGGGTCGTAGTTCGGATCATGGCGGTTGAGCAGCGTTTGATCGGCGCGCTTGGGCCAGGAGTACGACAACCGGCCGCGGAAGTCGTAGGCAACGCTACCGTCGTCCGCCGCGAGCAGCACATCGGCCACACCACCCCCTTCCGAGCCCGGCAGCCACGCCGCGACGAAGGCATTCGCGGCGTTGAGTTCGCGATTCACCCACAGCGGCCGACCCGAAATAAAGACGGCGACCACCGGGATGCCTGCTTCGGACAGGCGCTGGATCAGCAGCAGGTCTGAGTCGTCGCCCGGGCTGTAGCGCAAGTCGGGCACGTCGCCTTGAAACTCGGCGTAGGGATCTTCGCCGAACACGACGATGGCGACGTCGGGCTTGTCCTTGAATTCGCCCTGCGGCGAGAGCACGGCGCGTCCGCCGGCAGCCTGGATACGCTCCACCAAACCCGCGCCTACCGACTGACCGTTCGGGAAGTCGGCATTGCTGGTGCCTGTGCCTTGCCAGGTCAGTGTCCATCCGCCCGACTGTTTACCGATGGAATCGGCAGCGTCGCCGGCGATCAGCACGTGTTTGGAAGGCCGGATCGGCAACACGCCATCGTTCTTCAGCAGCACCAGCGATTCGCGCACCGCCTGTCGCGCCACGGCGCGGTGTTCAGCGCTACCAAGCAAGACGTAGTCGCCGGCGATCTCGCGCGACGATGGCAAGGTCGGATCGAGAATGCCGGCCCGAGCCTTGACCAGCAGCACCCTGCGCGCCGCCGCTTCGACGGTCGCCAACGGCAACTCGCCACTGCGCGCGGCTTTCAGCAGGGATTCGTAAATGCCCTTCCAGGAATCCGGTGCCATATACAGGTCAAGCCCGGCCTCGACCGCAGCCAGACAGTTGTCATTGGTGCAGCCCGGAATCTGTCCGTGCGCATTCCAGTCGCCGACGATGAAACCGCCGAACTGCCAGCGCTCCTTGATCACGCCGGTCAGCAGGCTGTGATTGCCGTGATGCTTGATGCCGTTCCAGCTGGAGAACGAGGCCATCACCGTCTGCACGCCGGCGCGCAGCGCTTCGACATAACCCGCGGCATGAATGTCGCGCAGAGCCGCCTCAGTGATCAGCGCGTCGCCCTGGTCGCGACCGCCTGCGGTGCCACCATCTCCTACGAAGTGTTTGGCGGAAGCCACGACACGGCGTGGACCGAGGAAGTCCGGATCGCCGATCTTGCCCTGAATGCCTTCGACCACGGCGGCGGCGTAGGACGCCACGATGGCCGGATCTTCCGAATAGCCTTCGTAAGTGCGTCCCCAGCGGTCGTCCTGCGGCACGGCAAGCGTTGGCGCAAAGGTCCAGTCGAGACCGGTGACCCGTGCCTCAAGCGCGGTGACTTCGGCGATGCGCCGGACCAGATCCGGGTTTCGGGTAGCACCCAGGCCGATGTTGTGCGGGAAGATCGTCGCACCGACCACATTGCTCTGCCCGTGCACCGCATCGATGCCGAACATCACCGGCACGCCGGGTCGGCCTTGATGAGGTTTGAGCGATGCATGGTGGTAGGCGTCGGCCAGCGCCAGCCATTCGGCGGGCGCCGCGTCGTAACGGCCACCGGGATCGGAATTGCCGCCAGCCAGGATCGAACCAAGCGGATAGCGTTCAAGGTCGGCAGGCTGCATGTTGCCGATATCGCCCTGCACCAACTGGCCTACCTTCTGTTCCAGCGACAGGCTGGCGAGCAAGGTGTCCACGCGCTCGATGAGCGCTGCATCATCGTTCATGGGCGAGTCAATCGCCGGCCACGACATCGGGTTGGCGCGACCAGACGCTGCAAGCGCGGTTGCGGTCGTGGTGTCGGCAACTGCGACAGCAGACCAACTGGCCAGCAGGCCCGCGCAAAGCAGTTGGAGACGCAGGCGGAAGCGACGTTGGCTGGAAATGATGAGCATCGGATTCTCCGGTATGCGAAGACCGCACCCGGCTCCGCGCGCTGACCTTCACCGAAGATGACAGCGTTGTCAACCGTGCGCGGAGAATTCCTTTTTGCGCCGCACACGTGGAGCTTGCGTGCGCTACTTGGCTAGCCTTCGGACACCGGACGAAGGCGTGCTAGTGTTTCGCCGGCCAACCATCGTCCGGGCAGTGACGAACACCTGTCTGCGGCAAGCAAGGGAAGATCCAGCGATGCGGGTGCGAATCGAGGATGTGGCGCGCGAGGCCGGGGTGTCGATGAAGACCGTGTCGCGCGTGGTCAACAACGAGGCCAACGTGCGCGAGGACACGCGCAAGCGGGTACAGGCAGCCATTGATCAGCTTGACTACCGACCCAGCGCATTTGCTCGAGGACTTGCGGGACATCGCTCGCACCTGATCGCTTTTCTTTACGACAACCCGAGCAGCAACTTCCTGATGGAGGTGGAGCTGGGCATTCTTGATGCCTGCGAGAGCCATCGCGAGGGCATGATGCTGGTGCCGCTCGGCTACAGTGGCAACGAGACGATGGCCAAGCTCAATGCCACTGTCAGCCACCTGAGTCCGGATGGCTTCGTGCTGCCGCCGCCGCTTGGCGATGATCGTCAGCTGTTGGCGCGATTGGCTGAACTGGGCCTGCCACACGCCTGCATTTCGCCGCGTCACCCGCGTGGCCGAATCGGTGTGACGCTGGACGAAGTCGCTGCCGCACGCGAAGTCGTGGCGCATCTGTTGGCCCTCGGTCATCGTCGCATCGCCCACGTGCTCGGCAAGCGCGGCCACGCAGCCCGCGAATGGCGGCTCAAGGGTTATCGCGATGGATTGAAGGCCGCTGGCATCGAATTTGATCCGCAGTTGGTCATCGAGGGCGCGTTCGACTACCCATCGGGCTTCGCTGCCGCGCGCCAGCTATGGGCGTTGCGACACCGGCCCAGCGCAATCTTCGCTGCCAACGACGAATGCGCGGCAGGCGTGCTTGGCTTCGCTCACCAGCAGCGCATCGATGTGCCAGGCGCGCTTTCAATCTGTGGCTTTGACGACGTTCCACTGGCGCAGCAGGTGTATCCGCATTTGACCACCGTACATCAGCCCACTCGCGTGATGGGGCGACTGGCAAGCCTTGAGTTGCTGAAGCACCTGCTCAATCCCGAACAAGGCACCATGGTCAAGGTGCCGCTCGACCTCGTTCCTCGCGATTCGACCGGTCCCGCGCCCTGATGCACGCGATCAGCCAGCCGCAGGCTGGCGCTTGATGACAGCGCTGTCTAATATCGCCTCTCCGGCACGACAAAAAGCACCTTGGGGGCGCGGTGGAAGCAAACGCGATGACGCGCCAGGAGCGGCTGCGCTGGAGGGAGCGCCTGGGCTTTGGCGTAGGCGATCTCGGCTTCAATCTCTACTGGACTACGATGGCCTCGTTCCTCGCGGCCTTCTATACCGACGTGTTCGGCATCTCGCCGGAAGCGGCGGGCACCCTGTTGTTCGTCACTCGTCTCATCGATGCGTTCACCGATCCGCTGATGGGGGCGGTGGCTGATCGCACTCGCAGCCGCTGGGGCAAGTTCCGCCCTTACCTGCTGTTTGGCGGCCTGCCGCTGGCTGCGGCAGGTGTGCTCACCTTCACCACGCCCGAGTTGGAGGGCGGTGCAAAGCTCATCTACGCGTATGTGACGTATACGAGTCTGATGCTCGCTTACACGCTGGTGAGCATGCCCTACTCCGCTCTCTCCGGCGTCATGACGGCGCATGGCGGCGAGCGCACCACGCTGATCAGCGTGCGCTTTCTGTTCGCATTCACTGGCGGCGCGCTGGTCAACAAGTTCACCTTGCCGCTGGTCGAGGCCTTTGGCGCAGGCGATACGCAACTTGGCTGGCAGCGCACGATGCTGCTCTACGGTGCGCTGGCGATCGGGCTGTTCGTGGTCACCTTTTCGACCACGCGCGAGCGCATCGCTCCGCCACCCGCACAGCGCAGCAGTCCGCTGCAGGACATCCGCGATCTGCTCAGCAGCCGGCCGTGGTTGATCCTGTTCGCGCTCGCCATGCTGATCATGATGACGATCACCTTGCGGGCGGGATCGGCCTACTACTTCTTCACCTATTACCTTGAGCGCCCCGACCTGCTGCCCGACTACCTGCTGCTGCAGATGGTGGCGTATGCCGTCGGTGCCCTGTGTGCGCCGATCCTCGTGCGGCATTTCGACAAGGCACGTTTGCTGGCCTGGCTGATGGGCGGCGTCGCGGTGCTGTCCGTGGCGTTCTATCTCGTGCAGAAGGAAAGCATCTGGCTGATGTTCGTGCTGAACGCACTGATCAGCCTCGCGCTAGGGCCCAAGTCGCCGCTGACCTGGTCGATGTACGCCGACACCGCCGACCTCAACGAGTGGCAACACGGTCGTCGCGCCACCGCGATGACCTTTGCCGCGGCGACGTTTTCGCAAAAGCTGGGCGGCTCGCTGGCCTCCGCCGGCATGCTGTGGGTGCTGGGTTGGCTGGGCTACGTGGCCAATCAGGCGCAACCGGGCGCGTCACAGGATGGCATTCATCTGATGCAGACCATCGTGCCCGGCGTGTTCGCTCTTCTGGCCGTGGTGGCGGTCTCGTTCTACACCCTTGGAGGCGACGAACTGACGCGCATTCAGCGCGAGCTGGATGCGCGGGCAGGCTCGTCATGAGTGAGCCGCTGCTGACCCGCAGCGAGGACGGAACCCGCTGCGAACTGCACAGCCCGACCGCAATGCCCGCCGCCTCCGCCTATCTGTGGAACCGGCACATGCTGCTGCAGGCGAACTGCCGCGGGTTTGTATCGGCCCAGCATTTGCAGCCTGAACCAGCGCGCTATTCGTTTGGCCCGATGCTGGAGGCGACCACCTTCATGCAGCCCGAGCAGCCGCGCTACGCCCATCAGCCCGGACGCTTCTTCTACATCAAGAACGAACACGACGGCCAGCTGGTCTCGCTGCCGTTTGAGCCCGTGCGACGGGCAGCGGACGCATTCTGCTTTTCGGCGGGATCGAGTGATCTCGAATGGCGGATACGTTACGGCTCACTCATTTGCACGCTGACCCTGCGCCTGCCTGTGAACGACGTGGTGGAGCTGTGGTCGCTGCTGCTGCACAACGAAGGCGCACACGATCTGAAGTTCAGCCTGTATCCGTGCTTCAGCATCGGCTACATGAGCTGGATGAATCAGTCGGCCAGCTACCGCGCTGATCTCGGCGGCATCCTCGCCCGCTGCGTGACGCCGTATCAGCGGGTGGAAGATCTGCCGCGAATCCTGCAGGCAAAGGATCTGACCTTCCTGCTGCATGAGCGGGAACCGCAGGCCTGGGAAGCGGCGCGCGAGCGCTTCGAGGGTGAGGGCGGACTGCACGATCCCGACGCGCTGCGTCAGCCCCTGCTTGGCGGCGGCGACGCGCTGTACGAATCACCGCTGGCCGTCCTGCAATACAGGACCATCCTCGCGCCCGGCGAGTCGATCTGCCATCGCTTCCTGTTCGGTGCGGCGCGAACGGAGGCGGACGTGCGCGTGCTGCGCGAGCGCTATCTGACGACCGACGCATTCGACAAAGCCACCCGCGATAGCGAGTCGTACCACGCGGCGGGACAGGGCGTGCTGCAGGTAACCACACCCGATCCCGCCTTCGATGCCTTCGTCAATCATTGGCTTCCACGGCAGGTCCACTATCACGGCGAACTGCATCGGATGAGCACCGATCCGCAGACCCGCAACTTGCTGCAGGACGCGATGGGCATGAGCTTTGTGCGCCCGCCGGCGGCACGCGCTGCCTTGCTGCTTGCGCTGTCGCAGCAGGAGCCCAGCGGCGCGATGCCTGACGGCATCCTGCTGCATGCAACTGCACAGCTGAAGTACATCAACTGCGTGCCGCACACCGATCACTGCGTCTGGCTGCCGGTGTTTCTGGACGCCTATCTCGACGAGACCGACGACCACGCGCTGCTCGACGCGCCCGTTGCCGGCCGCCATGACGGCGTGCAACGGTCGGTCGCCGAACGGATCACCGCTGCGATGCACCGGCTGCTCGCCGAAACCGATGCGCGCGGGCTGAGCTACATCGGTCAGGGCGACTGGTGCGATCCGATGAACATGGTTGGTCATCTCGGCCGCGGCGTATCCGGCTGGCTGTCGATCGCCAGCGTGCATGCGCTGCGGCTGTGGGCGGCACGCCTGCAGGCGCGGGGCGAAGCGCAACCGGCGCAAGCACTGATCGAGGGTGCCCAGCGAATGGCCGATGCCGTGCAAAGGCATCTCTGGGACGGTGCCTGGTTTGGCCGCGGCATAACCGATGCTGGCGTCACGTTCGGCGTCAGCTCAGACCGTGAGGGCCGCATTTTTCTCAATCCGCAGAGCTGGTCGATGCTCGCCGACATCGCCACCCCGGCGCAGCGCGAGGCGATGCTCGCGGCCATCGCACAGCAGCTGGATACCGCTTACGGCGTGATGCTGTGCGCACCGCCCTACACCGCGCTGCGCGACGACGTGGGCCGGGTAACGCAGAAATTTCCCGGCACGGCCGAGAACGGCTCGATCTACAACCACGCCGCGGCGTTCTTCGCTGCCGCGCTCTATCGCGTCGGCGAAGCGGATCGCGCGTTCTCGGTACTGCGTCGCATGCTGCCTTCGGACGACGCGGCCGATCAGCGTCAGCGCGGCCAACTCCCCGTCTTCCTGCCCAACTACTACCGCGGTGCCGTCGAACTGCACCCACGCACCGCCGGGCGCTCCAGTCAGTTGCTGCATACCGGCACCGCCAGCTGGTTCTATCGCTGCGTGATCGAGCAACTGTTCGGCCTGCGCGGGTGTCGCGAAGGATTGCGGATCACGCCACAGCTGCCGGCGCACTGGAACCACGCGCGAGCGACGCGACGTTTCCGCGGCGCGCACATCGAGCTTGTCTGCCAGCGCGGCAGCGTGTGGGCAATGCAGGTTGATGGCGAGACATTCGACGAACCGCTGTTGCGCGATCCGCAGGCGGGGCGCAGCTATCGCATCGAACTCACATTACCGATTCGATCTGACCTGTGAACGCGCCCCACGATCACACCGAGCTGGCATCGGATCCCACAATCGACAGCGATGCTTCGCCGCCCCTGGTGATCATCATGGGCGTCAGCGGCTGCGGCAAATCGACCCTCGCCGCGGCCCTGGCCACGCTGCTGGGATGGACCTTCATCGAAGGCGACGATTGCCATCCGCTGGAGAATCGCGCGCGCATGGCGGCGGGACTCCCGCTCGACGATGCCATGCGCGAGCCGTGGGTGGTCGAAGTCTGCTGTCGCGTGCGCGCCTGTGAAGCCCCCGTGCTGCTGAGCTTCAGCGGGCTACGCCGCGCACATCGCCAACGTCTGCGCGGGCTGCGCCGACACGTCCTGTTCTTTCACCTGGAGGTAGCAGAAGCCATGCTCGAACAACGATTGCGCCAGCGCCATGCGCACTTCATGCCGGCCAGCCTGCTGCACAGCCAGCTAATTGCATTTGAGGCGTTCGATGGCGAGCCCGGCGTCGTGAACCTCGATGGCTCTGCCGCGGCCGAGGCGCTGCTGCACACCGCGCATCAGCAGCTATCGCACTGGCCCGCCGCGCAACGGTGGATGGCATGAAAGTCCAGTATCTGACGGCGACACTGCTCACCCCTGCCCTGCTGCTGGGCGCAGCCCTGACCGCACAGGCCGCCGGAGAATCACGTGCGCAACGCGAGGTGAACTATCACGCGCCGCAGGCAGCCCATCCGTTGGTGATCGACGGCCGCGCTGACGAGCCCGATTGGCAACGCGCCGACTGGCGTCCCCTGCAACACGAGATGGATGGACGCGCACCCGACAGCGCGCTGGACTTCAGCGCCCGCTACCGCGCGCTCTGGCGCAGCGATGCGCTTTATCTGCTGGTGGAACTGCGCGATGACATCCTGCTCGACAGCGTCGCCGATCCACTGGACCACTACTGGGACGACGACGCCCTCGAAATTTTCATCGACGAAGACAACGCCGGCGGCCCGCATCTATTCGACGATGCCGCCTACGCCTACCACATCGCCCTCGATGGTCAGGTGGTCGACATCGGCCCACGTGAAGACGGCACGCCCGGACCGCGCACCTATCCCGATCACGTACACGCGCGCTGGTCGCGTGATCCCATCGATCCCACCCTGCTCATCTGGGAAGTCCGCGTGCAGCTATACGCTCAAGGCGCGCCGACGACGCCAGTCCTGCTGCATCCCGGCAAGCGCATCGGCTTCATGCTCGCCTACTGCGACAGCGACCAACCCGGCACCGGGCGCGAGCACTTCGTCGGCGATATCGAGATCACCCCACGCAACGGTAGCCGCAACCTGGGCTATCTGAATGCGGATGTCTTTGGGGTGATGCTGTTGGTGGATTAGGGTGATTTGTGATTGAAGAAGCCACCAATGGCGCTGCTTCGCGCATGCGATGAGTCCGTGAGTAATGAGACACTCGGTAGCGGCGTTTCTCCATCCAACCGCCCGTTGTTTGCCAGCAGCGTTGGCCGGGATTGTTGCCTGCACGACTAACCAGCTAAGTCAGCGCAACTGACCGCGGCGGCAAATCAATTGGCGACCTCGGGCAATACGACGACTGGCAGCTGTCGACCCATCTGCGACACTCAATGTCACCGCCCGACTGGAGAAAGCGGTCATTCAAACCAGCCAAACTGGAACCTGATTATCAAATGAGTTTTGGCCAATTTTGCGAGGCTATAAGGCAGCGGTGAAGTAAGGCAGCGGTAGAGTATGCGTGGCGGCGAAGCCTCGACCGCACGCGTAACTGAAGGTGTCGTCGTGGCCGCTGCGCTCAATCCGCGTTGGCCGGCTCCCCGGGCGGGAAGCGGTACGGCGCAGCCAGTGCGCGTTGCTCGGCGAGCCAGGCTTCTTCGGCGGCGATCCAGCGCTGAAAACGTGGTTGCTCGCTGAGGGCGGCGAGAGCTTCCCGCGGGGGGGTGATTGAAAAGCCCAACAGGCTCGGGTAGGTACCGCTGGCGTGCAATGCGTCGAGGGCGTCCAGTGCCTCTTCAATGCGGCCGAGCAGCATCAATGCCTCGACAGCGGTCAGCGCAAAATAGACCCCGCCACTTCGGCGAGCATCGCCGAGTACGGTTTCAAGCAGCGGCCGGGCTTCCGCCGCACGGCCCTCCGCCTGCAGCGCGTGGGCATATCTCAAGGCCAACGGGAGATCGACCGACTTGAGCGTGACGGAGGGGCTGCGGTCTTCGAAACGCGACGCCAGCAGCGCGACGACCTTCGCATGATTACCGAGTGCGTATTCGCCTTGGATAACCGATAACAGGTCGTACACGGCATCCGGGCTGCGCTCGTGCGCGCGCCGCAAGTGAGTGAGCGCTTGTTCGCGGTGGCCCTCGGCCCATGCGAGCAGCGCCGCGTCTTCGGCTCGGCGCGCCCACGCCGCCGCCGCCGCTGGATCACCGAGCCGGAGCCAGCCGAACGCTCCGCTCCCGAGATAGCGGCGCTGGCTTGGATACAGTTCGAGCGCGCGATGCAGGCGCTCCAGCGCACCGGCAGGCTCCATGCGGGCCCAGCGGACTTCGTAGTCACAATCCAGCGCGAGATTGCCGTCCGGCATGTTCTCATGCATGCGCCGGCACACGGCCGCTGCTCCGTCGACGTCATCGAGTTGCACCAGGACACCGGACCAGTTCATCAGCACCGCCTGATCAAGCGGATCGAGTTGCGCTGCGCGCTCGAGGAGCCGGCTACGACCATCGTCGTCGCCCTGCCTGCCGAGAATGAAGGCAAGCCAGCGCAGGGCGGGGATATAACCGGGGTCGATCTCCAGCGCGCGCTCCAGCGCCGCCCTACCCCGCACGAGGTCGCCCTTGCTGTCTTCCACAATGCCGCGCGCGGTCTGCCACTGCGCAGTGTTTTCCGCCCCGAGCGCCGCAGCCTTGGCTAGCCCGGCCTCCGTCGCTGCCATCGCGGGTCCCAAGGGTGCGCCTGCAAGCACCAGCATCGCGTGGGGCCGCGCGATCGCGATCTGCGCAAGCGCGAAAGTCGGGTCGCGCGCAACGGCCGATTGCAGCCGCGCCAGCGCAGCGCGGTAGCCGTCCGGCGATTCCTTGGCCTGCTCCTCGTGTGCGTGCAGATAGTCCTCGTAGGCGGCCAGATCCCGGGTGCCGAAAGGCGAGCTCGACAGCGCACTGCCCAGCCTCAGTGCCAGGGGCAGCACGCGTGACACGTTGCGGGCGATTTCATCCTGCACGGCAAAGATTGCCTCCGCACTCAACTCGCGCTCGAGGGTGTCGCTCCACAGCACCTGCCCGTCGGCGACCCGCAGGAGTTCGGCACTCACGCGCAGCTGGTCCGCGGCACGGCGCACGCTGCCGGTGAGCAGGTAGCCAACGCCGAGTTTGTTGGCGATGTCTGCAGGGCTTTCGAGGCTGCTCTTGAAATGAAAGGCCGACGCCCGCGCCGTAACCCGCAGGCCCTTGATCGGCGACAGCACCCGGATCAATTCCTCGGATAGGCCGTCGGAGAAAAACTCCTGTCCGGGCTCGGCGCTGAGGTTGGCAAACGGCAGAACTGCGAGGGCCAGCTCGCTGTTGGCAGCCAGGAGAGCGGAGCCGGCTGAAACGGTTGTTTCCTCCGGGATGAGTTCGGGTGCAGGCGCCGGCGCCAGCACGAACTTGTCGAGTGCGAAGTAGCCCAGCGCCAGCAGCAGCAACACGATGATCGTGCGATCGATACGGCGCGCGGCCTGAGGAGCGATGGGCGCGACACCGACCTCGCTGTCGCGCTTGAGACCATCGGGCGTCAGCTCGTAGATCCACGCCAGCACCATGGCCGGGGCGAACCCGATCGCCAGCAGCAGGATGACCCAGCGCAGCGTCCAGCCGGGCAGGTCGAACGCCGGGAACACCGTGTCGGCCACCTGAATGATCAGCCAGGCGCCGACCACGTACAGCCCCGCCATGCGGATGACATTGCGGCGCCTGAGTTCACCGATCAGGCTCAAAGCGGGACCTGCAGGCCGCGCACGCAGAAGATGTCGAGGTGGTGCGCCTGCTCGCCAGCCCTTGGCGGGCAGACATAACCGACGATTTCGGGGAGGCTGTACATGGTGGGCATAGATCCTGACGGGTCATGGCCCCGACTTGTGGCCGCGAAATCTCGCCCGGAGGCGACACGAGGACGCAGTATCACGGAAAACGCGCGGCGGGCGCTTTCCAACCGATGTCTATACGCGCTTGGTGTCGAGCTGTAGTGGGGCGTCCAAATCAATCCGTGCGCGCGATCCGCGGCGCCTGTTTCGGTCTGAGGATATCGCTCGACCGGCCCACTGCGCTTGTCGTGAGTGCTGCCCCGAGCGCCGGAGATCCATCGTTTGGGTTGGTACGGCGCTCGCGAAAATGCATGGGGTGACAGGGGCGTTATCCGGAGTTTCGACCGTCGGACTGACCGTTTTGGCCGGACGTCGCAGGTTCACGAGGGGCGCAACCCGACCCGAAGCGGCCGGTCGCTGCAATTCCTCGCATGACTATTTCAGACATTCGGCGAGGTGTTGCGTCTCACGTAGCTGAGGCTGAGGAACTGGACTCCAAATCGCCGTGCTACTCAAAATCCGGGGGAAGTCGGACGTCTAACCCCCCCCGGGGTGCGGATCAACCGCGCCCGACACCTCCAGTCGACAGAGCAACATCGCCGCCAGCAATAGGACCGCCACATCATCTTGGTCCGGTGACAATTTCAGGCCGTGGCACAGGCGATTGCGCAAGTTCCATCCGGAGTCGGAAACCAGCGCACATCGTAAGAACCGACGGTGGGATTCTCCTAGGTGACCTTGGAGCGCGCTCAGCAAATCACCTAAAGGACGCACTCCCCCGCGAACGTCGCCAGTGGCCACATCCGTCACAGCTATACCGGCTAAGACGGAAAGATGTCTCGTCAGCGCTTCAATTGCTGGGATTAGCATCATGGCTGATGTGATTGCGGTGTCTCCCGACCACCACGCTTCCGCAGCTCTAACGACAAGTCGCACTGCGTCGATTGGCCCTCCGGTCTCAGACAAGTAACTAACCAATGAGTCTGTGTCCACCTCATACCGAATGGGTAGATCGCCAAGCACAGGCTTGAAGAACAAACTCGTGTTGAACGCCAACGTACGCGACTCGAGTTCACCGAGCTCGCGATCCATGCGTTGATCTTCCGTCTCCACCGGGCGCGCTTGGGGTACTTCGGGATCCCAGACATAGTTGGAAGCGAACCTGCCGAGAATGCTTTGATCTACGTATCGCTGGGCTGCATTCACGTTGTTCTCAGCGTCTCCTACGGGCTTAAGCCGTATAAGGAGTCGATCAAGTGCGACAGAGAACGACGGAGCGCCCAGAAACTGGTCTAGAACGCGCTTTACGCGACCTTCATCGAGAGGATGCGCGAGCTCGTATCCGCGAAACCCCAATGTTGCAGGGTCAATCTGAGCCTGCTGTTGCAGAAGGCGGGTCCGCAGTGCGGGCATGTTCTGCGCCAGGACCAATGCTCGTTGAAGATGGACGATCTGCGAAATACCTTCCGAACTCCTCGCGTACTCAGCCCAACGCTGGGCAAGGCTTTCCTCCAATGCGGCACGCCGAGCTTGATCGTCACCGGCTAGCTGCAGTCGGAGTTCGGTAATCGTCTCAAAGTAGTGAGGATCCTGTCCAAGCGCTTCCTCTGCACGTTGTAACACTGCATCAATATCATTTGGCCGATGCGGAGCTGGCGCAACGGCCAAAATACGCAGGAGGTTGAGTGAGACTCCGGGACGCCTAGTGTCACTCAGCGCTTCATCGAAGCGACTCCGAGCTAACGCATAGGCAGTTTGACATCTCGGCTGGTCGTTGACTGCGCGGGCCAGAGCGACCGCCCGCGCTACGCACGTGAGGGAGTCGAGACCGTCCCAGGACTCGCCCAAGATGAGATAGCAATCGATGGCGATTCGCGCGGCCAAATCAGGTCTGGGTTGCGACCGGCGCAGCCAAAGCAGGTCCCCCAGTCTGGCGCGCAACAACGGCAGCTCCGCACACTCAAGCGCCTCTCGCCACAATCGGACCACCCCATCTTCAAGCGCTCCAACGTCGGGAAAAGGGTGTTCAACATCCGCGTTGAGGCTAAAAGGCGGCCACCGCATGAATGCGACACGAAGGGCTTGAATCTCCGCCTCACTCCCGTTCTCGACTGCGTCAAGAGCCTCCCCGACGGCGAGGAATGACGTCGCTGCCGCAAGATGTTGGGAGATTCCAACGATCAGCTCGTTCATAGAGGTTCGATCAGGTCAAGTCGCTTCGGTACGTCGACATCACAGGTCCGCCGCGCGAACGCCCGCCAATTGATCTTCGCAGTCGACAACAGAGAAGACGAGTTCGAAGATAGCTGCCAGACGTCCAGGTGCATCGCAATCGGCGAGGAGGTCAGTCATTGCCGGCACTCTCGACTTGCGCGTTTGGGCGGGCGGCGCCCTCCGCTTCGCCCAGTTCGACGATGTGCCGGGCGCGTTCAAGCAGCTCGTCGAAGGTGAACACCTCCGGCTGATGAAGGTTTGAGCGATAGAGTTCGAATCCCCTCAGCCGATCTTCACTGACGCCGGCTTCGCTGGCGAACTCGGCTAGGCTGCCAGCGATCACAAACGACCGGGGTGCGAAGTTGAATACCGTTTCCCCTGTCGGAAAGCCATCGTCTCCCACGATCGGGTGCCGGCCAAACAGCGTTTCCGATGCAAAAGAAACGGTCGCCTGAATTTGAGCAACAGCACCCGTCAGTTCGGTGGATGGTGAGTAGCAACCTGGCCGATATGGCTGCTTCGAAAGAAGTCCCGTCTTGTGGTGCTTGATCTCAACGAAGCACAAAGTCGACGCAATTGCCTTCGATTTCAGGAGCGCATCGACACGCTTGCCAGATTGAATGGCCGTGTGGCCGCGCACCACCTGTTCTAGCCTCTTCTGGTCTAGCGTTGAACCGTAGACGTACTGGAGCCCGTAGCCGAAGATCCACGGATTCTTCTCGAAGAATAGCTGCCACAGTCGTTCGTCGCCGCACTTCTTCTTTGTCTTGATCTCGTCGAAGTATCCCTCC
The DNA here is from genome assembly GCA_052390415.1 of Pseudomarimonas sp. GTDB lineage: Bacteria > Pseudomonadota > Gammaproteobacteria > Xanthomonadales > Xanthomonadaceae > JANNWF01. The sequence continues at coordinate 42,029 of JBQTGY010000025.1, forward strand.
TCGCCGAGCAACTTCTCGAACACTTCGAGCTGGCGACGCCGGTAGGTCAAGGCAACGACGTCTTCCTTGGTGATGGCGTGGCGGATGACTTCAGCAAATAGTTCTTCGTTATCGGCAAACAGGGCCCTTGCCTGACTCGCGGTCAGCACTTGTTCGTGCAGCTTCTCGTAGGTGATGTTGATCGGCCCGTCACTCTCGAACGAGACACTTCGAATATCCGAGATGAACTCAAGAAGGCGCGGAATCTCCTCGCCAATGAAAGAGAACCCGGATCCGTATGGCATCCCGGATGCGTTGTCGAACTTCTGGATGGTCAAGACGAAGACGCCGCGCGAGTCTTCCATAAACTTGGCACAGATGCAGGTCTTCGCGTTCGGCTTGTTTCGGATGACGACTTCACCACGCTCTTTCGCGTACTCGTACCCTTCGTCGCCGCCGGCCACCTTTGTGGCGATACGCACCCGACGGGTCGTGTCCGAGAAGGCGGGCAACGACGGACTGATATAGACCTTGCCAGGCCTAGGCATCTGGTAGGTGTCGTTGTCGTTCACGTGGCTGGATCCCTCATCAGAAAAAGCCGGGCTGAACCTCGCTCGAGCTCGACCAGTACAAGGTCGTCGAGAATGAAGACTCGCCCAAATGTAGACCACGGGGGATCGAGTTCCAACGCCTCGCGCAGCCGAGCAACGGCTAATTCGCGATTCAGAGCCGGGGCGTGCCAGTTGTCGTACATGAGCAACCAGTTCTGCCCGAACAACTGGAAGCCATCCTTCCTCGCAACTTCGATCTTGGCCCGAATGAAATGCAGCATGGCCTCAACCCACGACCGCTCGACCGAATCTCCACACCAGCCGGTGCCCATCTCGTCCGCCTCAATCTCCTCGATCAGCTGGCGGCCTGACTTCCGCGTCTCACCAAGGACCATGGGCCGAGGATAGTAGGCCTCCGGACCGTGCCCCTTGGAGCGCAGAAACGCTTCGTTGCCGGCGTTGGGAGTCAGCGTTTCGACGTGTTCGATGCCGATGGTTCGACCGTTGCATTCGAGCGCGAAGTCTGGACGTTCTCGCTTGACCAATCGCAACGAAAAGTCCTCTGGCGCCCAGGACAACGTGCCGAGCAGTCGCGTGATTGAGTAGCGCTCGACGTGGTCTTTCGTTCGACCCACCGCCCGTTCGGGAACCACGACGTTGCACGCCCGCAGCGCGGGGGCCAGGGCATCGATGTCGGCCGCAATCAGGATGGGGGTCGAGCCCAAAGTCATACGTGCGCGCCTGACACTATTTGAGCGTCAAGTCTAAGGTCGCGGAAGTGAATCGCCCACCGCGAAGTCACTCGAACGTCTGCTTTTGGGCCCATTGTCTTCCGGAGGGTGACCGACTGCTTCTGGCCGGCAACAGCCAGTCATCTGGTCGCCTGCGGGCAATCAGCTCCGCTGGCGAATCCGGACAGTTGGCGTAGACGAGGAAGTCAGATTGCTGGCGTTTTGCACTGTGCCTCGTCGGGGACTGCGTGAGCGGATGCTTACGAAGCCGACGCCGCCGCTCAGAAGTGCCTGCGACCCTGCTTGCGGCAGGTGCTATGTCTTTCGTATTTGGAATGCACTGCTCTGGTCGGGTGCTCGGTTCAGGCGATCAATGAGCGCATTGGCTTCCCAGACGCGGTTGCGTTTGCGCTCGCCCTGCAGGCTCAAGATGCCCTGCTCGACGAGTGCATCGATGCCGGTGCGTGCGGATCGGTCGGACACGTCCAAGAGCTGCGCCACGCGCGCGGCGTCCACCACCGGATGCCCGAGCAACAGGGGCACAAGTCGTCGGGCCACCGAATCACTGCGGAACGAGTCGAGCCTTTTCTGCCAGGTCGCGAGCACCGCATCCAGATCCTGGGCGATGGCGATCACGTCCCGCGAGGACTCCACCACCGCGCGGCAGGCGAGCGTGATCCATGGCGACCAGTCGCCGCGCAGCTGGACCTGGTTGAGTGCATGGTAGTAGCCCGTGCGGTTGCGCAGCAGTGCGCCTGAGACGTAAAGCGGCGGATAGCCCTCGGCCGCCAGAATGATCGGCATGAGCAGGCGGCCCACGCGACCGTTGCCGTCGACGAACGGGTGGATGGTCTCGAACTGGGCGTGCGCGATCATCAGCTGCTGGAGCGGCGGCAGGCTTGCGACCTCGTCCTCCTGCGGGGCGTACTGCAGCATGCTGGTCTCAAGCTCGCGCATTGCCGACGCGATCTTGGTTGGTGGCGCTGGGACAAAGGTCGCATCCTCAATCCGGGCCGTGCCACCGATCCACACCTGCCGCTCGCGGAACTGTCCCTTCGGAACGTTGTCCGGCTCGTCGCGCATGAGCGTGGCGTGCATCGCGCAGACCAAGTCGAGGTCGATTCCGGCACGCCCGCGCTCGCGCACGGCGTCGAGGCCAAGTTGCAGCGCCTCCACGTAGCGCTCGGTGATCACGACGTCAGGCGCACTGCCGTCGGCGCTGCGTGTGACCTCGTAGGCGAGGACGGCCCGCAGGTCCGATTTCGTCCCCTCGATCTGCGAACTCTGCACCGCTTCCCGTCGCGCGAGGGTGCGCGTCAGCAGGTCCACGTTGGATCGGCCGGCCAGGCTGCCCTTCAGTTCGCCCAAGGCTGTCGCCGCGTCACCTAGCGCCGCGATAGCCGTGGTGTCTATTTCGAGTAGACGTGGCGTCGGCGGCGGTGTCATGGCGACGACGTGCGCTTGCCCGGCAACGGGCTGCAGGTAGGCCCGAAGTAACGGCGCGACATCGGACCGGCGCATGGCTATCCTTCAACAATCGTGGGCTCTATTGAAGTTTATCCGCCTTTCCTTCCGTTTTGCCGATCCCTGCTGAGGGAAGCACGGGGGCTTTCCAGGCCATCGCATTCTGACCGACGGCCCATCGCTCGCCGCACTCACTGCGGCGGAACCCACACGCTGATCACTTGCGCCGGGTTCTCGAAACCATCCTTGAACACGCCATTCGGCACCACGCTGTTGATGTCCGTCGCCTGGTTGTCGGACGGATCCAACTCGATCATGCCGGCCGGGGTCGTGATCGTCGCCGTGCTCACGATCGTTGCGCCGGTACTCGCACTGACAGTCGCACTGAACACATAACGCAGCACGCCGTTCACCGGTAGGTCGATCAGTTGATCGATGCCGCCGATGCCCGATGCCGTCGGGCAACTTGCGCCCTGCACCTGCGCGCAGGTCCAAAGCGCGGCCGTCAGTCCTGCCGGAACCGGATGCTGCACGCGTGCATCGTCGACAGGCAGTAGTCCCGCGTTCGCCACGAGAATTTCGTACTCCGAGAAGCCGCCTGGTACTGCAAACGTCGTGTCGTCGAGAATGCTGACTTCGAGATCGGTCGTGGCCTGCACCGTGACCTGGACGTTTGCCGTGGCGGCATTGAAGTTCGCGTCCGCCGCTTTCGTCGCAGTGACGGTACAGGTACCGACTCCGATGCCGGTCAGCGTGCTGCCGGTGATCGAGCAGACGGATGCGCCGCTGGTCGCCGCGAAGCTGATCGCGCCGGTGCCAGAGCCGCCGGACGTGCCCAACGCACTCGTGCCGTCGAACAGGATGGTCGGCGGCGTTGCCGACACGGTCAGCGTGGCCTGGTTCGCCCTGGCAATCTGGACGGTGTATGTCCGCGATCCGGTGAACGGTCCACCCACGGCCGGCGGGCTGCTGTCCGTTGCCGTGATCGTGAACGTGAAACTGCCCGCCGCGGTCGCTGTGCCACTGATCTGACCGCTGCCCGCAGCGAGGTTCAGGCCCGAAGGCAGGGCACCATTGCTGACACTGAAGCTGTAGGGCGCAGTGCTGCCCGTGCCGCTGGCGCTGAGCGTCTGATCGTAGGCGGCACCGAACACGCCGCCCGGGAGACTGGCCGGCGCGACGATGAGCGTCGTCACCACCATATGCGGTTCCGCAGCCGAAACACTGTTCGCATGCGTGGTCGAGCCACTGAACGTCGCCGTCAGCGTGCGCGGCCCGACGCTGGCGAACACGAGGTCACAGCCGAACAGCACCGTGCTGCCCGCGCCTGCCGAAGATGAGGTGTCATTGCATGATTCCCCGGTCGAGGCCTGCACCGTCACCTGGCCATCCGCAGGCGCAGTCAATGCGCCGCTCACCGAGACGGAAACCGGCACCGTGCCACCGGCCTGCGACGGATCGGGCGTCGCTGCGCTGATGACCGTGCTCGATGCCTGCCTCACGTGATGCGGTTCTGCGAGCGAAATGCTCCCGGCATGGGCGGCGCTGCCGGAGTAGCTCGCGATCAGCATGCGGCTGCCCGGCGTGTTGAAAATGATCTCGCAGCTGTACAACGACGACGTACCGCCGCCCACTCTCAGCGTGTCATCGATGCAGCTTTCGCCGGTCGATGCGTTCACCGTCACTGTGCCGGCGGATGGTGCTGTGTTCGTGCCCGTGACCACCACCGAGATCGTCGCCGATTGGCCGACGTTGGACGGGTCGGGCAGATCGGCGGTGATGGTGGAGGTGGTGTTGTCTAGGTTAAGGCCAATGAAGACGTAGGCGGCGCCTTCGTTGGGGTTGCCGAATGGAGACGATCCATCGTTGAAGGGAGACCCAATCAGCGCGGTGTTGCCGGACAGGGCGATCGAGTCGCCGAAACTCTCGTTGGCCGCGCCATCGCTTGCCGTGAGCTTGGCCTGCTCGGTCCACGTGCTGCCGCTGCGGGAATATTCGTAGGCCGAACCCTGGCCGAAGTTGGCGACTACTTCGTCGGATGACGCTCCGACCAGCGCAGTGTCACCGGACAGGGCGACAGAGCTGCCGAATCCGTCGCCGCTGTCGCCATCGCTGGCCAAGAGCACGGCCTGCAGGGGCCAGGTGCTGCCGCTGCGGCTATAGACGAAGGCCAAACCCTGAAACAGGTTGGCGCCAACGCTTGCGCGCCAGGCCCCGATCAGTGCGGTGTCGCCGGACAGGGCCACCGAGTGGCCGAATTCGGCGAACGACCCACCCGCTGCGAGCTTGGCCTGCTGGGTCCAGGCGCTGCCGCTGCGCACATAGACATAGGCCGAACCCCGCCCGGTGTCGTCCAAATGGGCCCCGACCAGTGCGGTGTCACCGGACAGCGCCGCCGAGAAGCCGAATTCGTCGCTTGCGGCGCCATCGCCAGCCGTGAGTTTCGCCTGCTGGGTCCAGTTGCTGCCGCTGCGGGTGTAGACGTAGGCCGAACCCTGGTTGCTGTTGGCGCCGACGTCGTCCAGGAAGGCCCCGATCAGCGCGGTGTTACCGGACAGGGCCACCGAGCTGCCGAATTCGTCGTTCGCCTCGCCATCAAAGGGCGTGAGCTTGTCCTGCAGGGTCCAGGTGCTGCCGCTGCGGGTAAAGACGTAAGCCGAACCCTGATTTTCGTCGGCGACGATGTCGTCGAATGGCGCTCCGACCAATGCGGTGTCGCCGGACAGTGCCACCGAGCGGCCGAATTGGTCGTTCGCCGCGCCGTCGCTGGCCGTGAGTTGGGCCTGTTGGGTCCAGGTGCTGCCGCTGCGGGAGTAGACGTAGGACGAACCCTGATTTTCGTTGGTGCCGATGTCGTCGAAATGGGCCCCGACCAGCGCAGTGCTGCCAGACAGGGCGACC
>JBQTGY010000026.1:0-57367 GCA_052390415.1 Pseudomarimonas sp.
CCGTGGTGGCGCCGCCCGTACTACCACCGACAAGGGCTGCGCTACCACTGGCGATGGTCCATGTGATCGCCTGATTGGCCAAGGCCACACCGGCAGGGTCCTTGAGTTCGACCACCAAGGGTTGATCGGCGGTGGTCTGGACAGCGCCGCTTTGAGCGTTGCCTGAGATCGCAGTGAATCGCGCCAACTCGGCGGTCACCGTGAAGCGCGCGCTGACTTCGCCGACGCTGGCATCAATCGTCACCGGGCCCGGAGTCGACGCGAAGGTGTAAGCAAACGAAGCAAAACCGGCGGCGTCAGTGATCGTGTTCGCCGTCGGAGGTGAGCCACCCCCATTGACCACCCACTGCACGGAAACGCCAGCGGCCGGAACGTCATTCAGCGTATAGAGAACTTTCAATGGAATGGCCGGCCGCCCGATCAAGCCACGTTGGCCATCTCCCTCCGACTGCACCAATCGCGCGCTGCCGACAGGCTCCGCGATGACATTGATGACCACGAACTCGGAAAGGGGCGGGACGCCGCTGGCCTTGCCCAGAGGTGGTGGTGACCCCTCATACAGGAACTCGACCACATAGCGACCAGGACTTGAAGGCGCACTGCCGCCAATGGTCACCAAACCGTCGCTGTCGGTGACCAAACTTGACGGCAGCGTGTTGAGGTCGCCAGAGATCAGGATGGTCTGGTCAGACAGCGGCTCGGCGAGCGAATCAGCCAGAGACAACACGATTTCGAACGGATCCCCGGCACTGAGGTCGAACTGCCGACTGGCAGGCTCGACCACCGTCAAGACAATGTTCTCCTCAAACTCGAGATAGAAAAACGTGGTCGCGTTTGGCGAACTTTGTAGTTGCGCCGAGACAATGACCGGTCCGGGGTTGCTTCCAAACGTAACCGTGGCGTTGGCAAGCGCAGTGACGCTACCCACTGGCGAGGACGCCGGAGAAACGTCTGCATCGCCGGAGGTGACCGACCAGAGCACGGTTTCCGGCGAGGCAGGAACAGCCGCCACCCCGTTTTCCTGGTAGCGCACGCTGATCGGGAAACTGAAGCCTGCGCCGCCCCGCGTCATATCGCCGTCGAACGGTACCAGCGACTTCACGATTGCCGGGCCTGCGACATCAATCGCGTAGTTCACAACGCTTGGCGAGACCCCCGCGATGCCGGGATCGAACTGCGCCGCGACCTGATAGATGCCCGCGACTTGTGGGGTGAAGGTCGAGGTGGCGTTGCTTGACCCGTCTGTCAACACCAAGCCGTCGATGGTCGCGCCATTGGCCGGCGGGGTGATGTTGAACGTGACCGTCTCGCCCGCGCCAATCGGTGTTGGTTGGCCAGACGATCCGCGCTGAACCTGTGCGACCAACTGGGTGTTCTGCCCGACCTTGATGTTGACGTTGGGCGACGATACCGCCTGCAGCACATACGTCGACGGCGTCACTTGGTAGCTGGCGTTGAGCGAAGGAAAGCCAGGCGAAGAAATCGTCAGCTGTACTGGACTGGCAGTGCGTCCGATTCGCACCGGCGAGCCTATCGCTTCACCGGGCCCTGCGATGGGTCCGCTGGTCCCTGGAGCCACGTCGGTGGAACCAGTCGTGGCGACGAAGGTCGTGCTGTTGTTTTCGGTGAACAAACCGTTGCCACTGGTGATGGTGAATGTCACCGGCACATCGCCCACCGGGAAGAACGAGCCGCGCTGTGGAGCGCCGAACGATTTGGTTGCCAACACGATGATGTTCGCACCGATCTCGTCGGTGAAGGTGAGCGCGGGTGGGGCTTGCTCCAAGCTCAGCGCCAAGTCAAACACGCCCAATGACCGCGAGTTGCTGACTCCCGCCGAGTAGTTCTCGATGTTGACCGAGCGGAAACCCAGCGACGTGGGAGTGAACACAAACGATGTCTGCCCACTCGCGTTGGTGTTCGGAGTGACGCCAAATGCTGCCGGTGTGGCTGTGCCAGTGAAGTTCCAGTCGATCGGAATTCCCGCGACAGGTATGCCGCTGGGCGTGGTGCGCAGCAGAAGGTTGAAGGTGACCGGCTGATTGCGCGGCGCTTCATTCGGCGGCGCATCAAAGACCAGCTCTATCGGCTCCACCCCAAAGGTGTAAACAACTTGAGGCGGCGGGAGTCCGTTGGGAGCCGAAACGTCGGCCGAGTTGGTTCGGCAATTCTGGGGGTCGAATGCCTGCGCCGTTACCTGATAGTCGCCGACTTGAGTTGACAGCGTTTGTTCTGAAAAAACGAATCGCCCATTTCCGTTGACATCGGTCGCAAACGAGCCGTTGCAAGGGCCTCCAAAAAAGAAGGGCTTGCCCGAGCCGTCGTCGACGATCCACTGCAGGTTGGCAACGAATGGCTGGCCGTCGCGAATCACATTGACGGCAAAGGTCGGATCTTCCAACGTGGAGATGATGTTCGCCGGCCCCTCGGTCGACGTGATGATGGGCTCTCCGGCGAGGACAAAGAGTGTCAGTGAGTCAACCGCGTCTGGCGTCATGATGTTGTTGTCATGATCCCAGCGCGCAAGCACCTCACAGGAGCCTGTGCTGACGCCCATCACGGTCGCGCTGGTCAAGCCGCTGGACAGTGCCGTAGTGGGCACGGGTGGCACCAAGGTGGCGTGCGGGCAGGAGGGCTCGATCTCGAAGGTGAGCGCACCACCGCCGGTCAACACGCTCATGACTCGCGACTCGACCTCGGCACCAACGGTCTGACCCACTTCCACGAACTCAACGTTTTTCGGCGCAGTAAATTCGAGTGCCGCCGGATTGCCTTGAATGGCAGACACGTTGATTTGCAGTGACTGCGAAGTGGCGACAAACGGCTGCGGGCCAGTGAAGTCCGGATCCCAGGTCGCATCCACGAAACAGGTGCCTGGCGACTGGGCAGTGAACTGGGCGGTAGTGAAACCGGAGCCATCAGCCGTGGAAGGTGGCGTTGTCGAAAACTGGACAGCCGAGCAGGTTTGCAGCGAGAAATTCAGCAAGCCGCCGCCAGTTGGAACGCCACTGGCGTTCAGGGTCCGCACTTCCGCCGAAATGGGATCGCCGACGAAGACGTTGATGACGGTGCCCGGTGCGGTGAAGTTGATCGACTGCGCATTGACCGCGAAGGCCGATCCCAGTAACGCCAGCCCTGCCAGCAGTTGGGTCATTCCGGTGCGCTTCCGAGCCGCCTTCAACGCACAAATCGCCATCGCGGCGCGAGTTCGCATACCCATGGAGTCCCCCAGCTGAACAAGATTGTCGAGTGCGTCGCAGTATACTCCGGGCACTCGCTTGAACAGCGCTCCATCAGGAGGATGCAGACATGAGCAAGATTCAACAGCAGTCGATCCGAAACCCCGCGCGTGCATTGCTTTCATTGGCCGTCGCCGCAGTGGTGATGATTGCCTCGGCGGTGCCGTCTCCCGAGGCATTGGCTGCCAAGCCCAAGGTTCGAAATGCAGAGGACTTGTTGATCGTCGACTGCCTGCTGCCGGGGCAGGTGCGAAAGCTGGGCGCGGCAGCCACCTTCATGAGCGCGCGGCGACCGATTCGCACCACGCAGTCAGACTGTGAAATCCGTGGCGGCGAATACGTCGCCATGGATCGCGCGAACTATCAGACGGCTTTGCAAGTGTGGATGGATCAAGCCACCGCCGGCAGCGCCGAGGCGCAGAACTACGTTGGCGAAATCTATCTCAAGGGATTGGGGATAGCGCCTGACTATGACCTGGCCGCGCTGTGGTTCAAGAAGTCGGTGGCGCAGGGATTCAATCGTGCCAAGACCAATCTTGGCTACTTGTATGAACAGGGACTTGGCGTCGAAAAAGACCAGACCAAGGCCTTGAATCTTTATCGCGAAGCGTCTGGCATCACCGGTGACGATCTGCTGTTTGCGTCAACGGTGAAGGTGCAATTGCAGGCCAAGGATTCGGAGATCGGCCAGCTCAAGCAAACCGTCGAAGAGCGCGAGCGCGAAGCAGAAGGGCTGCGCAATCAGGTGCGTGACCTCCAGGTTCAGGTCAACGAACGCAAACAAGCCCTGCAAGGTGCGCAAAAACAGTTGGAAGAAACGCGAGCGAAACTGACCACGGCGCGGCAGGCTACCGGAGCAGATTTTTCTGCCGTCGATCAGCAACGCGATGCATTGGCCGAGCGCGAGCGCGAAGTGGCACGGCTGACCGCCGAGTTGGCCAGCGAGCGCGAAGCTGCCAGCAAGCGTGAAGCCGCTGTGCAGCAACAGTTGGCCGAGTTAAAGACGAAGCAGGCCAGCGTGCAGAGCAGCGGCGGTTCGCCCGAGGCGTTGGCGCAGATCGAGAAACAAGCCAGCGAGTTGGCTGCGTCGTTGGAACAGGCGCGCGAACGGGCGCTCGGTATGCAAGCACAGCTTGCGTCCAATCAATCCTTGCTGGACGCGGAGAAGCAGACCTACGAGAAGCGTATCGCCGAATTGGAAGCTCAGGCGGCGGGTCGCAAGCAAGAGGACTGGCAGCTGATGCGTTTGCTCGAAAATCAACTTTCACAACGTGAGTCGGAAATACGTCTTCAGCAGGCGCAGATCGTGTTGCTCGAACGGGAAGCTTCAACGACCGGCGGACTATTGGCCTCGGCACCCACGTTGGAACTGATTGACCCACCCCTGACAGTGACCCGCGGCAGCATGCCTGCCGCACTGTTGCAGAGCGCGCCGGGTCGGCAATCGCTGACGGGCAAGGTCACCAATCCGCAGGCCGTCGAGACCTTGACGGTCAACGGTACGCCGGTGGTGTTGGGCGAGAACGGTTTGTTCCGCGCCAGCATCGATGTCCAAGCCGGCGGCTCAGTGGTGCAGATCGCGGCCGTGGACAAACGCGGCGGCTCCGGTTCGCTGGAGTTCACCATGGTGCCGCAGACGGATGGAGGGCGCACGGGCGCGCCGACGGCCAATGGCGATGTCGCCGGCTTGACCTTGCCTGCGGGCATCGATCTGGGCAGATACCATGCGATCGTGGTTGGCAATAACACCTACCAGAACAGCAGTTTTGCCGCACTGCAAAGCGCGGTCACCGATGCCACCGCGGTGGCAGCCATGCTGCGTGATCGTTATGGCTTTCAGACCAACTTGCTGCTCAATGCGACGCGCTTCGAAATCCTTTCGGCGCTCAACGATGCACGCGAGTCGCTGGGTCCGAACGACAATTTGCTGGTTTACTACGCCGGTCACGGCGAGCTGAGCGCGGACGGCAAGCAGGGCTACTGGATCCCGGTCGATGGGCAAGCGGGTGTGGCGAGCACCTGGATTTCCAATGGCGCCATCAGTTCGATTCTGGAAACCATGAAAGCGAAACAGGTGCTGGTTGTCGCGGATTCCTGCTACTCGGGTGCGATGACGCAGGCGTCGGTGCCAACCATCGACCCGACCTCGCTTACCGCAGAGAAGTGGGGCGCGTGGGTGAAGACTGCCGCCGCCAGTCGCGCCCGTACCGCCTTGACTTCGGGCGGCGTGCAGCCGGTGCCCGATACCGGTAGCGGCAAGCACTCCTACTTTGCGCGTGCGTTCTTGAATGCGCTGGAAGACAACAACCGCTTGCTCGAAGCTCAACGTCTGTATCGCGAGATCAGCTCGTCCTTGGCGTTGGCAGCGGTCAATGCGCCGATCAGTCAAGTACCCGAGTATTCGCCGATCCAGTTTGCGGGTCACGAAAGCGGCGACTTCTTCTTTCAGCCGAAAGCGGGCGGTCGCAGCGGTCCCTGATCGTCGGATGTTGGATTTTTCCTTGTGATGGTGGGCGCGGAGCGTGTATGCTCCGCGCCCTTCCCACTCGACCTTGGGAAGCACCGCGGAGAGGTGGCAGAGTGGTCGAATGCGCCGGATTCGAAATCCGGTTCACGGTTTCACCGTGACGAGGGTTCGAATCCCTCCTTCTCCGCCATATGTTTGAATTGAGTCACACACTTGGGCCAGCTAACGCTGGCCTTTTTGTTGAGCGATGATGGCGTTGGCCAGCGTCGATTTTGCGACGTGCTTCTGTGGTCGTGCGCATCCCTTTCTTCACACTTGAGCAAGGCCTCTGCACCGATGTCCGAGATTCTGGTTCCTGTGTCGTTTGGCGAATTGCTGGACAAGATCGCCATTCTCGAAATCAAGTCCGAGCGCATTAGCGACCCGGCCAAGCTAGCGAACGTGCGGCGCGAGTTGGACGCGCTCAACGCGACGTGGGCGCTGTCGCCGGCCGCCAAGATCGACATCACGGACCTGCGTGCGGCCTTGAAAGCGGTCAATCAAACCTTGTGGGTGATCGAAGACGATATTCGCTTGCAGGAGAAGGCGCAGGCCTTCGACGCCGAGTTCGTGCGTTTGGCGCGTGCGGTCTACTTCGAGAATGATGATCGCGCACGCATCAAGCGCGAGATCAATCTGGCGCTGGGATCAGCGTATGTGGAAGAGAAGTCGTATGAGGATTATCGGGCGGCGACTGCTGCAAGCGATTGAGCGAATCGCCAGTCACTCATGCGCGCTTTGTTGCGCGGCATAGTCTTGTTTGCCACATCGTTTCTGGCTGGATGCGGTGAGACTTCGGAGAGCGACCCCGCTCCCTGCGTGGACGCAGGCAGCTGGAGTCGTGTGCTGGCCGAAGTACCCGAAGTGGCAAGTGGCCTGGTTCGAGAACTGACGAGGGACGCCTGCTCAGCGGAAGGCACGTTCTGTGAGTTCAGCACGCACCCGCGAAGCAACTCCGACTGGGCATTCGGCATCTCTGTTCAATACGTCACTCGCGACAGCGCTGAGGCGGACTGCATTTACGTGCCTGGTGCAGGTCACACCTGGTACTTTGATGCTGCCGGAAACCTTGTGCAGGATTTTCCGGCGCTGTAATCCAAACCTGTAAGCCAGCGGGATGCGCGACATGTTTCGTCGCCTACAACATCTCCGAAGCGAAATCCGCCAGCCGCGAGCGCTCGCCGCGGCGCAAGGTGACGTGGGCCGAATGCGCCCAGCCTTTGAAGCGATCCACCGCGTAGGTGAGGCCTGAGGTCGTTTCGGTCAGATACGGCGTATCGATCTGTTCGACGTTGCCGAGGCAGATGATCTTGGTTCCCGGACCCGCCCGCGTGATCAGCGTTTTCAGTTGTTTGGGCGACATGTTCTGCGCTTCGTCGATGATGATCCAGCGATTGAGGAAGGTGCGTCCGCGCATGAAATTCATTGCCCGGATCTTGATCCGCGATGCCAGCAAATCGTTGGTCGCGGCGCGACCCCATGCGCCGCCTTCCTGATTGTGCGTGAGCACTTCGAGGTTGTCGGTCAGTGCGCCCATCCACGGCGTCATTTTTTCTTCTTCGGTTCCGGGCAGAAAGCCGATGTCTTCGCCGACCGAGACCGTGGCGCGGGTCATGATGATCTCGCGGTAGCGTTGCTGATCCATGGTTTGTGCCATGCCGGCCGCCAGCGCCAGCAAAGTCTTGCCGGTACCGGCGGTGCCCAGCAAAGTGACGAGGTCGATTTCCGGGTCCATCAACGCATTGATCGCGAAATTCTGTTCGCGATTGCGCGCGGAGATTCCCCACACCGCATGTTGGCTGTGGCGGAAGTCGTCGACGATCTGCAGCACGGCGCGGTCGCCGTCGAGTTTGTGAACCTTCAGTTCGACTTCGTCGTCGCCGGGCAGGTACAGAAACTCATTGGGGAACCAGTCCTCGTCATCGCACAACTGCAACTCGTAAAAGGTGCGGCCGCGTTCGCTCCACGAGCGCAGATCACTTTCGTGGCGATTCCAGAAATCTTGCGGCAGCTCGCGCGCGCCAGCGTACAGCAGGCTGAAATCATCCAGCGCCCGATCATTCTCGTAGTCTTCGGCAGGCACCTTGCAGATCGATGCCTTGATTCGCAGATTGATGTCCTTGGACACCAGCACCACGTGCTCTTCGGGACGCGACTCGCGCAGTGCCAGGATCGCGCCGAGGATCTGGTTGTCCGGCAGCACGGTGCCAAAGCGCTGACCCGGGGTGACCGGTTGAATCTGGAACAGCAAGCGTCCGCTGCCGGGGCTGGCGCGCAACTTCAGTTCCTTGGGTCGCTGCAGAAGTAGTCCGTCTTCGATCGGGCCGCCGTCGCCAGCCTCGATCAATTCGTTGATGAAGCGACTGACTTGCCGTGCGTTGCGACTGGCTTCGGAGTGGCCTTTCTTGGAGGCGTCCAGTTCCTCCAGTACCATCATCGGAAGAAACACGTCGTGTTCTTCGAACTTGAACAGGGCGGTGGGATCGTGCATCAACACATTGGTGTCAAGCACGTAGATACGCTTGCTGCGGGTCATCATGATGGGGCGATGTCCGTTGGGGGTGAGGTGGCGCGCTTACAAGCCGCAGGTTTGTGCCCCTCTGAACGCCTGAGCGCTATGCGCGAAGGCCGGGGAGTGGTTTGGAGATTCGGGATTGGAAAAACGGGATTCGGGATTCGTAGAAGCAAACGCTCGCGACAGTCCGCTTTCACGAATCCCGAATCCCGAACCCCCAGCGGGCTTACCAACAAACGGCGATCCGAATTGCTCGGGATCACTGCTGGACGAACTCCGGCGCGGCCTTCTCAAGCGTGGCGAGCACAGACGCCGCGTGATCTTTGACCTTGACCGGACTCCAGACGTGCCGGATGTCGCCATGGGGGTCGATCAGGAAGGTGCTGCGGACGACGCCGAGCGTGACCCGGCCGTACATGGATTTCTCCTGGATGACATCAAAGGCTTTGCACAGCGCCTCGTCGATGTCGGCATGCAGGTCAAACCGAAAGTCGTACTTGGCGCAGAAATTTTGATGTGACTTCAGCGAGTCACGCGAAACTCCGAGCAGCGCCGCGCCCAGTGCTTCAAAGCGTGGCAACAAGGCGTTGAAATCAATGCCCTCGGTGGTGCAGCCGGGCGTATTGTCTTTCGGGTAAAAATACAAGACCAACCAGCGTCCGCGGTAATCGGACAAGCGACCCACACCGCCGTGAACACGGCTGAGGGCCACGTCGGGAATGCGGTAGCCAACGCTTAGCATCGGAAGTGCCTTCAGTACTTCATCGGATCCATGATCGCATCGAGATTCAAGTGGTCGCAGAACTCGAGAAAGTCATCGCGCAGCGCGGCAATGTGCATGCTGGAAGGAATTCCGATCGTGATTTGCGCTGAGAACATGTCGGCACCAGTCTGCATCGCCCGGTAACGCGACGACTGCAAGTTCTCGATGGTGATGCCTTGGCGGTCGAAGAAATCAGCCAACTGAAACAGGATGCCAGGTTTGTCGGCAGCGACCACTTCGACGATGTAAGGCAGCAGATTGCTCTGGATGGGCTTGGCGCCGGTGCGATAGCTGAGCAGGCGGATGCCTTCCTCGCGCTCGAGCCGGGCCAACGAAGATTCAAGTTTGGCCACGGCATCCCACGAGCCGACAGCGAGCGCAAGCACGGATACGTCGCGGCCAACGGTGGCGAGACGTGCGTCATACAGATTGCAGCCGGAATCCGCGATTTTCTTCGACACCGACAACAGCGGGGAGTCGGGATGGGTCGCGAACGCATTGATGAGCAGAAAATTTTCGTTGGTATTCGGGCGCTGCGAAGACTCGGTCAAGGCAAGCATTCCAGGTGAGCGAGGTGAAGCGGGCTGCGTGTGACAAGCGGCGTGAGGCGGCGCATCTGGATTGCTACCCAACGTCGTGTGCGGCAGTTCAACGGGCGGTTGCCGCCGGGCCAGAATACTTGCCCGCCATTCCACGCCGCAAGTAATGGTCGTGCAAGCATGCCGACGCGAATGCCGTCGGTCTGTCGCTGCCATGCCTGTGGACAGCGTTTTCTTGCTTTCACTTGCACCGGCTGCACTGGCAGCCGATGCGATCAATCCCGTGCGAGACCGCAGTCAGCAAGTCGGCAATGAATGCAAGCCAATGGCCGCAGCAAATTAGAGCCGAACTTGCGCGACTTTCACTTAAACTCCGGCGTCCCGAAGACTTGGAAACCATCACGTGCAGCTTCGCGGCAGCATTACAGCGTTAGCGACGCCCTTCGCTGCGGATGGCGAGCTCGACCTTGGCGCTCTCGATAGATTGATCGAAAGGCAAATCGACGCTGGCAGCGGTGGTTTGGTGATCGCCGGCTCAACCGGCGAAGCCGCGATGCTCGAAGACAACGAGTTCGAGCGGCTACTGCGTGCCGCGGTGCTGCGGGTAGCAGGGCGGATTCCGCTACTTGCCGGATGTGGATTGTCCGGTACGGCGCGAACAGTGGCGCAGGTGCAGCGCGCCAAGGCTTGCGGAATCGATATCGCGCTGGTGGTCACTCCGCCGTATGTGCGGCCCACGCAAGCGGGCCTGGTTGCGCATTTTGCGTGCGTCGCCGAGCAGGGCGGATTACCCGTGGTTCTCTACAACGTGCCCTCGCGCTCGGGTGGCGATCTATTGCCGGCAACGGTGCAAGCCTTGGCTGCCTTGCCGTCCATCATCGGCATCAAGGAGGCGCTGCCGGATGCTGAGCGCATGCAGGAACTGCTTGCCCTGCGGGGGCCGGGTTTTGCTGTGTTGAGTGGCGACGATCCGACTGCCGTGCGAGCGATGCTTGCAGGTGCTGACGGTGTGATTTCGGTTTCTTCGAACGTGATTCCCGCAGTTTTTGCACGTTTGTGCGCGCTTGCACTTGACCGCCAAGCCAGTGCAGCCGCCGATCTTGATAGCCAACTGCAGGCGCTTTACGCGGGGTTGGCCATCGCTCCCAATCCGATTCCGCTGAAGGCGATATTGGCCCAGTTAAGGCTTTGCGCAGACGTGGTGCGGCTGCCCCTGCTACCCTTGCCGCCCGAGCTGCGCGATGGACTGTCAGAAATGATCGCCACCGTCAGCGCGCTGGAAGACGGCACGTCGGCGTGACGCCGGTACACCGCTCAGCGCCGCCCAAACTTTCTGGAGTAAATCAACGATGCGGAGTTCCCCGATGCGTGCGCTGAGTGTTGCTGTCCTGGCGACGATGTTGGTTGCGGCAAGCGGCTGCAGCTGGTTTCGCGGCAAGAGCGACTACGAAAATGCAGTTGAGGCGCGTTCGCTGGAGGTCCCGCCCGACCTGGATACCCCACGGGTGGATCCTGCGATGTCCGTGCCGGTTGTCGGTGCTGCCAGTGTGGCGCGCCCTGCCACTAGCGGTTCGACGGCAGCTCCAGCCATCGTGGCCAGCGGGCCGTTCCCGGTCAATGATTCTGTAGAGTCGACTTGGCGGCGTCTGGGCATTGCCCTTGAACGTACCGAGGGTGTCGAGATCGTGGAGCGTGCGCAGGTGCTTGCCGCCTACAACGTGCGTTTTGACGGTGCTGAGTTTCTGGTCCGCGTGACCCGCGATGGTGAAACCAGCCAAGTCGGCGCGGTGGATTCCAAAGGCGGCAATGTGACTGGCGGGGCCGCTGGCAAATTGCTGGCCGTGTTGCGTACGCGCTTGAGCTGATCGTCAAGAAGCCTGCGCTGATCCTTGGTCAGCGCGAGCGCGCGAACAGGCGCGCCATGCACCTGCTGCGAAGTGACACTCAGCGCTGCAAGAGATCCAGTTTGCTGGTGACGCCTTCCCACTCCTTGGCGTCAGCTGGGGCATCCTTGCGGGTGGCAATCACCGGCCAGGCTTTGGCCAGTTCCGCGTTCAGGGCAATGAACTTCTCTTGCCCAGCGGGTACATCGTCTTCCGGGTAAATCGCGTTGACCGGGCACTCCGGCTCGCACAATGTGCAATCGATGCACTCCGCCGGATCGATGACCAAAAAGTTCGGGCCTTCGTGAAAACAATCCACCGGACAGACTTCAACGCAGTCGGTGTACTTGCATTTGATGCAGCTCTCGGTCACGACGAAGGGCATCGTGCAGTTCGTCCACAGTGTGACCGCGGGGGTCAGAGGAAAATGGCGCTCCCTACGAGGTTCGAACTCGTGTTCCCGCCTTGAGAGGGCGGTGTCCTAGGCCGCTAGACGAAGGGAGCGCGGACAATTACGAGCTTGGTGATCTGTGCTCGGAGAACCGTGCTCATTGATCGAAGCGCCGCAGAGCCGATAGGATAACGAAAGCGGCTGCACTGGCGCAATGCGCGGTGGTCGTCACGCGCTGATCGTTCGGCAAATGCTGACGGCTCGCCGCCACCTCTGCACGCCGCGACTATCGTGGCACTAATCGAGCAAAACATTCTGGTGCTTCCGGCAATTGAAGATATCCGCACGACCGCGCTGGTCGTGCCGCGCGACCAACACTGCATTTCGCGCAAGCAGATCAGTCCCAATGCCTTGCGCGTGCTTTACAAGCTTCGCGAGTCCGGTTTTGTTGGTTACTTGGTAGGTGGCGCGGTACGCGACCTGCTGATTGGCGGTGCGCCCAAGGATTTTGATATCGCCACCGACGCCACGCCGGAACAGGTGCGTGGACTGTTTCGCAATTGCCGTTTGATCGGTCGTCGATTTCGCCTTGCGCACGTTGTCTACGGTCGCGAGATCATCGAGGTAGCGACCTTTCGCGCCGCTTCCGACGATGGCAGCGGCAATCGCGAGACCGAGGATGGTGGCCGACTGTTACGGGACAATATCTACGGCAGCATCGAGGAAGACGCAGTGCGCCGCGACTTCACCGCCAATGCGCTGTTTTACGCCATCGAAGATTTCTCGGTGCGCGATTTCGTCGGCGGTTTTGCGGATGTCGAGCGACGGGTATTGCGCTTGATCGGCGAGCCCGACGAGCGCTATCGCGAAGATCCAGTGCGCATGCTGCGCGCGGTGCGGTTGGCGGCCAAGCTCAACTTCAGTATCGATTCGGGTACTGCCGAGCCGATTTCTCGACTCGCCGGACTGTTGCAGGAGTCGTCCAGCGCCCGCCTGTTTGACGAGTCCCTGAAGCTGTTTCTGGCCGGTCACGCCGAGGCGGGATTTCTCGGCCTTGAGAAGTACGGCTTGCTCGATGTGGTGTTGCCAGATGCAGCGCGCGCGATCAGGAACGACGCCAGCGGTCTGTGCCGCGAGCTGGTGCTGTGTGCATTGCGCAATACCGATCTGCGGGTGCGTGAGGACAAGCCCGTCACGCCCACCTTCCTGTTCGCCGCCTTGTTGTGGCCGGCCTATGCCGATGCCTTGCAGCGCATGTTGCTCGATGGTTTCGAGCTTGCTGTCGCCGAGCAGCGTGCAGCGGATCGGGTGTTGCTGAAACAGGTTGAGCGAATCGCCATTCCGCGTCGATTTGGATCGCCGATGCAGGAAATCTGGTGGATGCAGTCGCGGTTTTGTGTCCGCCAGCGCAAGCGGGTGACGCGCTTTCTGGCTCACCCACGGTTTCGCGCGGCATTTGATTTTCTGGAGCTGCGCGCAATGGTCGTACCCAGTCTGGCGGAAGAGGTGGGATTCTGGCGCGAGGCACAAGGCTTGGGCGCAGATGAGCTTGCTGAACGTCTGGTGGTTGTGAGCGAGAGCTTGCCAAGCGGTCCGCGCAAGCGCCCGCGTCGGCGACGCAAAGTGGCGGCGCCCGTCGGCGAATGATTTCGGCCCGACGTTGGTCGACCCCATGTCTGAGTTGAACCAAGTGTTCGTCGGGCTCGGCGCCAACATTGGTGAGCCATTCGCGCAGCTGGAGAGTGCATTGAACGCGTTGGCGCGATTGCCCGAGTCAACGTTGGTCAGGTCGTCAAGCTTTTATCAGTCGCCACCATGGGGCATTGATTCCCAGCCGCCGTTCGTCAATGCGGTGGCGGAGTTGTCGACCTCACTTTCGCCCGAGCACCTGATGGCGTCATTGTTGGCCATCGAACACGCCGCCGGGCGGCAACGTGCGCTGCGTTGGGGGCCACGCGTGCTCGACCTCGATCTGCTGATGTTTGGCGACTTCGTCATCGAGCAACCGGGTCTGCGTGTGCCGCATCCCCATCTGCACCAGCGCGCTTTCGTGCTGGTGCCACTGCACGAAATCGCGCCCCGACTCGTAGTGCCCGGATTGGGCGCGGTGTCCTCGCTGTTGCAGTCGGTGGATTGCACACAAATCAAGGCCGTTTCCGCGCGGTCGCTCTAAATCCGACGGACTGCTAGGCTACGGGCCTGTTCGTTGCGCACGCCTTGTTATGTACACCGCAGATTTCCCGCGCGTGCCTGTCACCGTTCCTGGGCTACGACGCATGAAGGCGGAAGGCATTCGCATCGCGATGCTGACCGCCTATGACGCCAGTTTTGCTGCCTGCATGGATGCAGTCGGTGTCGACATCGTGTTGGTCGGCGATTCGCTGGGCATGGTGGTGCAAGGCCATTCCAGTACGTTGCCAGTGACCGTCGAGCACATGGTTTATCACTGCGCGGCGGTATCGCGTGGGCTGCAGCGGGCCCTGCTGTTGGCGGACTTGCCGTTCCAGAGTTATGCCACCCCACAGCGCGCCTTGAAATCGGCTAGCCAATTGATGGCGCAAGGCGGTGCCGCGATGGTCAAGCTCGAGGGCGCCGGAGCGGTGCTTGAAAGCATCCATTTCCTCACGTCTCGCGATATTCCGGTGTGCGCGCATCTGGGTCTGACGCCGCAGTCGGTGCACAAACTCGGTGGTTATCGAGTGCAGGGCCGCGAAGCGGCCGTGGCCGCGCAACTGCGCGTTGACGCGGACGCAGTCGTGGCCGCGGGTGCCGATGTGTTGGTGCTCGAGTGCGTTCCGCGCGGACTTGCGGCGGAGATTGCCAGCAAACTGCCGATCCCCGTGATTGGTATCGGAGCGGGCGCTGCCTGTGATGGTCAGGTGCTGGTGATGCACGACGTCTTGGGCGTCACTGCCGGCAAGCGGCCGCGATTCGTTCGCGATTTCCTCACTGGCAATGCGAGTGTTTCAGCCGCTTTCGCCGCCTACGTGCAAGCTGTTCGCGACGGCAGTTTTCCAGCGTTGGTGCACGGCTTTGAGTGAGGAAAAGATGCCCGTGGCTACTGCTTCGTCGGCTCTGCAAGTCGTTGCGACGCTCGGCGATTTACGCGCCCAAGTGACGGCCTGGCGGTTGGCGGGCGAACGAATTGCTTTCGTGCCGAAAATGGGAAAAATGCACTCGGTAAACATTGCCTTGGTAGAGCGCGCTAGAACTCAAGCTGATCGTGTCGTCGCCAGTGTTTTCGTCAATCCCACCCAGTTTGGACCCAACGAGGATTTCGCCCGCTATCCACGCACGCCTGTCGCTGACGAAGCTGGCCTGCGTGCCGCCGGCTGCGACCTGCTGTTTCGACCCGATGTTGACGTGATGTATCCATTCGGATTGGATCGCGTGGTGCGCGTGGCGGTGCCTGGATTGTCCAGTGTGCTCTGCGGCGCGCATCGCCCCGGTCACTTCGACGGCGTCGCAACCGTTGTGCTGCGGTTGTTGTGCATGGTGCAGCCTGACATCGCGATCTTTGGTCGCAAAGACTTGCAGCAGTTGCAGCTGATTCGATATCTGGCCACCGACTTCGCATTGCCGGTGCGGATAGACGCAGGGCCCACAACACGCGAAGCCGATGGTTTGGCGATGAGTTCGCGCAATCAGTTTCTGACCGCCGAACAGCGGCCAGTGGCCGCTCGAATTCGCCAGTGTTTGGGGGAGATGTTGGCTGCGGCGGCGGCAGGCAATGTGGCGCAAGCGATAGAGGCTGCCGCCATGGTGGGTCTGCGCGACGCCGGTTTTGATCCTGACTACGCAGCGTTGCGTTTCGAGGATCGGCTGGACGAGAGCCTGTGGGGGCCGATCTTTCCGGAGCAGCAGCCACGACTGGTGGCTTTGATTGCTGCCAGGTTGGGCTCGACTCGGTTGATTGACAATGTGGCGATGAGCGAGCTTCAGACCTAACGATCATGCCGACCTCGCTTCGTGCCCTATGCATCGCACTTGCGGTCCTCCTTACCTTTCACGCTTGCCTTTCCCCGTTTATCGAGGATGGCTTGGATTTCTTGTTTCCGCTGGCAATCGACTCGGCGCTGCTGTGGCTTGTCTTGGCTTTT
Organism: Pseudomarimonas sp.; assembly: GCA_052390415.1. Taxonomy (GTDB): domain Bacteria; phylum Pseudomonadota; class Gammaproteobacteria; order Xanthomonadales; family Xanthomonadaceae; genus JANNWF01. The sequence continues at coordinate 15,937 of JBQTGY010000026.1, forward strand.
TCGAAACGGCAGCCAAATACCAAGGAGATGCTCTCCGCTTACTGCGTCATGGCGCCGTTTTTGTATTTGCTTTTCTTTCCGTTCGTGGACGAGTACGGTCAGTTCAGTTGGCTTGTTCGCGCCCAGTTTGTCTCCGAGTTCATCGTCTGCGTGGCGCTCTTTCTTGTGCTGCGCAGGCCAACTACGACAACTTGGTTCGCTGGTGACAAGTCCAACTGTATTGAGGCAGATGCTGCCTGAGGATTCGGCTGGTTTCCGTTTGCAATTCTCTGCGATGGCGTGTTGAAGCATCCCATCGCCCCTTTGGTCGACAACGCTCGATGTGGCTTTTTTCCGACGAGCGGCAAAAATAGTGTTGCGTTTTGCCACAAGCCGTTGTATCTTTGCCACGTGGTCGGACCTGCCGCGCTCTGCGCGCTCCCGGCCACACAGGGCGCACGTTTGGTATCGTCACTCCGCTTATACCCCCGGTCACTCCGGGGGTTTTTTTTGCCTGTCATTTGGTGTGTTGTGAATTAGCAACAGAGAGGAAATGAAGCCATGCGTTGTGCCCCCTGGATTGATCGTCTTGCTGCCCACGCCGGACGTGTGGTCGACCGTTCGTTGCCGCAGTTGATTGCCGAAGACGCGTCGCGAGTTGAGCGCATGATTCTGCGAGTCGGGCCCATCCATGCCAACTTTGCCCGCCAGCGGATGGATGCAGCGGCGTGGCAGGCGTTGATTCAGATGGCTCACGCCGCTGCCTTGCCAGCGGCATTTCGCGCCTTGGTTGATGGCGCGACTGTCAATGCCACCGAGCAGCGTGCTGCCCTGCATACGGCATTGCGATCCGATGTGGGGCGCGGACCGGTGGCTGAGGCCGCGCGTGCGCAAGCACTGGAAGTGCAGCCGCAGGCTGATCGATTGGCTGCGCAGTTGGTGGCAAGTGACGTCACCGATGTCATCAACGTCGGCATCGGCGGGTCGGATCTGGGTCCACGCTTCGTCGTCGATGCGTTGCGTGAACACAGCGACGGCCGTTTTCGCGTGCATTTCCTCAGCAACGTCGACGCGCATGCCGCGCAATGCCTGTTGCGCCAGTTGGATCCGCGCCGAACCGCCGTCGTGTTGGTATCGAAGACATTTTCGACTCAGGAAACGCTGATCAACGGCGACATCCTGCGGGCCTGGTTGAATGATGACTCGCGCTTGTTTGCAGTCAGCGCCAATGTCGAGCGAGCGATGGCGTTCGGTTTGCCACGCGAGCAGATTCTGCCCATGTGGGATTGGGTAGGCGGACGCTATTCGTTGTGGTCGGCGGTGGGGTTTTCAGCACGTCTGGCGCTGGGCGCTGACGGGTTTGCAAAGCTACTTGAAGGGGCAGCGAGCATGGATCACCATGCCCTGGACGCCCCGATCGAGGCCAATCTGCCGATCTGGCATGCGCTCACCGCGGTGTGGAATCGCAACGCGTTGGGTCTGGCGACGCAGGCCATCCTGCCTTACGACGATCGCTTGGCGCGGCTTCCCGCATTTCTCCAACAGTTGGTGATGGAAAGCCTCGGCAAGTGTGTGCACGTCGATGGCACGGCGGTGGATGGCGCCACCGTACCCGTGGTGTGGGGTGCGCCAGGCACCGACAGCCAGCACAGTTTCTTTCAGGCCCTGCATCAGGGCACCGACAGCGTGCCCGCAGACTTCATCGGCGTCGTCAATCCCGACCACGCTTATTCGTTGTCGCATGCGGCATTGCTTGCCAATTTGTTGGCGCAATCAGAGGCCTTCGCCAACGGTGCCGAACATGCCGATCCGCATCGTCGTTATCCCGGCAGCCGCCCCAATACGCTGATCCTGCTGGATGCGCTCACTCCGCATTCGTTGGGCGCACTGCTGGCTATGTACGAGCACTCGGTTTACGCCCAAGCGGTGTTGTGGGGCATCAATGCGTTTGACCAGTGGGGCGTTGAGCTGGGCAAGAAAATTGCTGGCGATCTATTGCCGGCACTGACCGGCAGCGCCGATGTGGCGGATCCGATCACGCGCCAGATATTGGCGGAGATCCGGTTAACGACTCGTCGTGATCCGTAGGCTGGGTTTGTCAGCCCAGCGTCGTTGTCAGCGCCAGAGCGCTGGGCTTTGATCTGAGCCCTCCGGCTTGTAGCCCCTCTCGCGCAGGCGGGAGAGGGGAGAAGTTGAGCACTGCTGTCCGCGCAGTTATCACGCCATGGGTGCGCGCAGAGCCCCTACGGCTTGCTGCGCCAACGCCCAAGCGACGTGTTCGCGCACCAGATCGGACGGGTGCTGTGTGCGGGTGAGCAATGCTTCGACGATGTTCGGACGATAGGGCGCATTGCCCAACGCCACAGCCACATTTCGTAGCCAACGAATCCAACCGATACGCCGAATGGCAGAGCCCTCGGTAAGGGCGAGAAACGTCTCCTCGTCCCAGCTGAAAAGCTCAATCAGCGACAAGCCATCGAGGCCGTGGCGAACACGAAAATCGGATTCTGCACTGAGCTTGGCGAACTTGTTCCATGGGCATACCAACTGGCAGTCGTCGCAGCCATAAATCCGGTTGCCCATCAGTGGGCGCAACGCATCGGGAATGCTGCCCGCCAGCTCAATGGTGAGATAAGAAATGCAGCGGCGCGCGTCCACTTGATAGGGCGCAACGATGGCGCCGGTGGGGCAGGCGGGCATGCAGCGTGTACAGGTGCCACAGTGCTCGGTAGTCGCTGAGTCGGCGGGCAAGGGCAGGTTGGTGTAGATCTCACCGAGGAAAAACCACGAGCCGGTCCGCGTGTCGATCAGGTTGCTGTGTTTGCCGATCCAACCGAGTCCGGCATTCCGCGCCAACGCCTTTTCCAATACAGGTGCCGAATCGGTATAGACGCGGTAACCGTAGCTCCCGATGGCGTTTTCAATCCGCGTGGCAAGAATTTGCAGGCGCCGCCGCAACAGCTTGTGGTAATCGCGGCCCAAGGCATAGCGCGACACGTAGCCAAGACTGGCGTCGTTCAGCACCGACCACGCGTCTTGTGCTTGGGGCAAATAATCCATGCGTGCCGAGATGACGCTCAGCGTGCCCGGCTGCAGTTTGTCGGGGTTGGCTCGTGCGCTGACGTTGCGCGCCATGAAGCTCATTTCGCCGTGGCGACCTGCGGCCAGCCAGTGTCGTAGATGTTCCTCATCGGCCGTGAAGCTCGGCTGAGCGATGCCAATCGCCTGAAAGCCCAATTGCCCCCCCCACGCGCGAATCCGCTCAAGTAGCGCATTTGCATCGAGGTCGACGGGCGCTGGCGTGTGCATTCTGCTCATTGCGGCGAGTATAGAATCGCGACCATGCGCAATGCCCAGCCGCTGTATTCCACTGCCACTGTCCGTGCCATCGATGCGGCTGCCATTGCGGGTGGCATTGCCGGCTACGTGCTGATGATCCGTGCCGGTGAGGCCGCATTCGGCTGCCTGCGCGAGCGCTGGCCGGAAGCGCGCAAGCTGTTGGTGATATGCGGGCCGGGTAACAACGGCGGCGACGGTTACGTGCTGGCGCGCTGCGCTCGTGCGGAAGGGCTTGATGTCAGCGTGTTGAGTCTCGACGCAGACATTCCGCGCAGCGCGGATGCCAAACAGGCCTTGGCTGACTGGCGAGCCGCCGGCGGCGATGTCTCGGCGTTCGATCCGCGGTTGCCATTGCCAGTGGCCGACGTGGTCGTGGACGCCTTGTTCGGAATTGGTTTGGCGCGTGCCCCCGAGCTGCGGGCGGCTGCATTGATCGAAGCTGTCAATCGCTTTGAGCGGCCGGTATTGGCGCTGGATGTGCCAAGTGGCGTCGATGCGGATTCTGGCGCGATCCCGGGTGCCGCCGTTCGCGCCACGGTGACAGTGAGTTTCATCGCCAACAAGCGCGGCTTGCTCACCGGCCCTGCGCTGGATGCGGTAGGAGAACTGCGCTTGCACGGGCTGGATGTGCCTGCCGCGGCATTTCTGGACCAGCAACCCGCTGCCTACTCGATCGATGCGCGTGCTCTTGCCGACTTGCCGGTACGGCGTGCGAACGGACACAAGGGCGACCATGGCCATGTGTTGGCCGTGGGCGGCGATCATGGGGCCGGCGGGGCGCTGCGCCTGTGTGTTGAAGCGGCCATGCGTAGCGGTGCTGGTTTGGTCAGTGCATTGACTCGCACCAAACACGTTGCGCCCTTGCTGACCGCGCGTCCCGAATGCATGACCCACGCCAGTCGCACCGGCGAATTGCCTGCGATCGCGCGCCGCGCAACGGTGATTGCGCTGGGGCCGGGTTTGGGTCAAGCCGACTGGGGGCGCGCGTTGTTTTCTGCGCTGATCGAAGACCCACGCCCGCTGGTGCTGGATGCCGATGCGCTCAACTTGTTGGCAGCCGAGCCGCGCCCGGTCCCAGGTCGGATTCTGACTCCCCATCCCGGTGAGGCCGCGCGTCTGCTCGACTGCAGTGTGCCGGCCGTGCAGAGGGACCGTTATGCAGCCTTGGATCAGTTGGTCGAGCGTTATGCGGCAACTGTCGTGTTGAAGGGCGCGGGCACCCTGATCGGCGCTCCGGGCGAGCCCACCATCATCATTCGCGCCGGCAATCCGGGCATGGCCAGCGGCGGCATGGGCGATGTGCTGACCGGGGTCATCGCCGCGCTCATCGCGCAAGGTGTGGCCGATTACGAAGCCGCCGCCCTTGGTGCCGTCCTGCATTCAGCAGCAGGTGATCAAGCGGCCATGGACGGCGGCCAGCGCGGCTTGTTGGCCTCAGACTTGTTGCCCTGGCTGCGGGGTGATCGCGCGCGGCAGGCCTTCTGTCATGCCGCCGAACAGCAATGAGCGGTTGCGAGAGCGGCGAGGCGATCACAATCGAGCTGGCGGACACTTCAGTCACCGAACGACTGGGCGGCGCACTTGCCCGCTCGCTACCCGCTGACATCAACGCGGTAGTGTTTCTCGACGGCGATCTCGGCGCCGGCAAGACCACACTCGCACGCGCACTCTTGCGTCGATTGGGTGTTGAGGGTCCGATCCGCAGCCCAACCTACACCTTGGTCGAGCGCTATCGCCTTGCCGCAGGCGGCGAATGCGCGCACCTCGATCTGTACCGAATCGCCGACCCCGAAGAACTCGACTATCTGGCTCTCGACGAGCTCGCTGCCAGCGCCAGGCTGTGGCTGGTGGAGTGGCCACAACATGGTGCGGGGCGTCTGCCGAAGGCGGATCTGGTCGTCGCATTGATGGTGGTGGGAAATGCCCGCGAAGCGCACCTGCACGCGCAATCGTCGATAGGCCAGCGATGGCTGGCCCAGCTCGGCAACCATGAATGGGCAGGTCTGGACGTCGATTTGACCCTGAATAGCTCAGCGGAAAATTAGGAAGTTCGCCCAGGTAACGGATTTAATTGGGGAATTGCTTGATTTTACGGTGACAGTGGCGTTCAATCCCCACAATGAGCCTCCTTTCGCCCACTTCGTTGCGTGTACTGCCCCTGGCGCTGCTTTTGTGCAGTGCCATGGTGTCGGCGGCGCAGATCGGCGCGGTTCGGGTTTGGAACGGACCGGAATACACCCGTGTGGTGTTCGACGTGTCGGGGCCGCTGGACTACAAGATGTTCAGCCTGACGGATCCAAACCGCGTGGTGCTCGACGTCAAACGTGGCCAATTGGGCGCCGGTTTCAGGGCTGCGGAAGTGGCCGGTGTCTTGAAAGGCGTGCGCAGTGGCGCGCTCGGAAAAGACGACTTGCGCGTGGTGTTCGATCTGAGCGAAAGCGTCAAACCGCGCAGTTTCTTGTTGGAGCCCGCCGAGAAGTTGGGTTACCGCTTGGTTGTCGACCTTTACCCCGAGCACGCCAAGCCAAGTGCCGTGCGTACCGTCGCGCAAGCGCAACCTTCCAGCGACCGTAAAGTCATTGTGGCGATCGATGCCGGCCATGGCGGCGAAGACCCAGGTGCGCGTGGTCCTACAGGAGTATTCGAGAAAAACATCACCCTGTCGGTGGCGCGCGAGCTGGCCAATCAGATCAACGCCGAACGCGGTATGGAAGCGGTGTTGATTCGCGACGGCGACTACTTCATTCCGCTGGAAAAGCGCTATCGCAAGGCGCGCGACGCCAAGGCCGACCTGTTCGTGTCGATCCACGCCGATGCGTTCCATCGGCAGGCTGCGGCCGGCGCATCGGTGTATGTGCTTTCCACGCGTGGCGCATCGGGTGAAGCCGCACGTTGGTTGGCGGATCGTGAGAACGCATCCGATCTGGTGGGCGGCGTGACGTTCGAAGGCAAGGACAACACGCTGGCGGCGGTGCTGCTCGATCTGTCGCAAAGCGCCACCATGAAAGGCTCGCAGGATGCCGCCAACAACGTGTTGTCGGCGCTGAAGCGGGTCGGCAAGGCCCACAAGCCGAATGTCGAGCACGCCAATTTTGTGGTGCTGCGCTCACCGGATGTGCCGTCAATGCTGGTCGAGACCGCCTTCATTTCCAATCCCGGCGAAGAAAAGAAGCTCAACGATCCGGCCTATCGCAGGCGCTTGGCGCAAGCCATCCGCGACGGAGTGCGCGATTATTTCCAAGTGCAGCCGCCGCCGGGCACGTGGTTGGCCAACAACGTTCGGGCGCTGCCGCGTGAGCACGTGGTCAGCCGCGGTGAGACCTTGAGCCTCATCGCCACCCGCCACAACGTGCCGTTGTCGCGTTTGCGTGCCGCCAACTCGACCAGCTTGCGCGGCGACGTGGTCCGGATCGGTGAGCGACTGCGGATTCCGACCGGCCCTGGCTGAGGTTTTGACGCCAGGCGTTGCTGGCGAGCTTGAATTCAGGTGGGCAAGGCAACAGGTAGACTGCCGCTCCGCTGCAATCATCGATGCCCTCCGTGCCGATTCGTGCGCTCCCCGAAGTCCTGATCAACCAGATCGCCGCCGGTGAGGTCGTCGAACGACCGGCATCGGTGGTCAAGGAATTGGTCGAGAACGCGCTCGACGCTGGCGCGATGCGCGTCGATGTCGAGCTTGAAGAAGGCGGAATTCGGCTGATTCGGGTGCGCGACGACGGCGCCGGCATCCATGCGGATGAATTGCCACTCGCACTGACTCGGCATGCCACCAGCAAGATCGCGTCACTCGACGATCTCGAAGGTGTGCTTACCCTGGGCTTTCGAGGCGAAGCCTTGCCATCGATTGCCGCGATTTCGCGCTTTGCGCTGACCTCGCGTACCGAACACGCAGAACATGCAACGCGCGTCATTGTAGAGGACGGCCGTCCGCAGCCATCGCAACCGGCACAGCATCCGCACGGAACCACGGTTGAGGTGCGTGATCTGTTCTACAGCGTGCCGGCGCGGCGGCGCTTTCTGCGCGCCGAACGCACCGAGTTCGCGCATGTCGATGAGCTGCTGCGGACCTTGGCCTTGGCGCACATGCGGCGCGAACTGCGCCTCGCACACAATGGCAAGGCCGTGCGCAGCTATCGTGCAGCGGTCGACGTATCAGGCCGCCAACGCCGGCTTTCCGACGCCCTCGGCGAAGCATTCTCAAGCCAGTGCCTCGCCGTCGAACACGAGAGTGCCGGCTTGCATTTGAGCGGTTGGATCGGTTTGCCGACGGCCTCACGTTCGCAAGCCGATCAGCAGTATTTCTACGTCAATGGCCGCGCCGTGCGGGATCGTGTGGTCACGCATGCGGTGCGTCAAGCGTATGCCGACGTGCTGTTTCATGGTCGGCATCCGGCGTTTGTGTTGTATCTCGACATCGATCCGCGACGCGTGGATGTCAACGTGCATCCCGCCAAACACGAGGTTCGATTTCGTGATGGTCGGTTGGTCCACGATTTCATGTTTCGCAGCTTGCACGAGGCGCTTGCGCAGACGCGCGCGGGTGCGGCGGCGGGGTCGCCGACGTCCGCTCTCTCCGCAGCAACCGACAACACGTCAGCGTTCGATGAAGTAACGGGAAGGACGCAGGCCGCTGCTGCCTATGCGACCAGCCCGCATTGGCGTGGTGGCTCGCCTCAATCCAGTCTGGCGTTGCCCGTCCGTGAGCAGATGGCGAGCTACGCCGCTTTGTATGGCGCAGCGCCTGGCGTCGCGGAGGCGTCACACGCTCCCACGAGCTCGACCAGCAGCGGCGCGATCCCACCGCTCGGGTTCGCATTGGCGCAGTTGCATGGCGTTTTCATCCTCAGCGAATCCGCCGACGGTCTGATCGTGGTCGACATGCACGCCGCGCACGAGCGCATCGGTTACGAGCGCCTGAAGACGGCGCAAACGGGCGAGGGAATACGCGCGCTCAGCTTGCTGGTGCCGGAGAGCATCGCCGTCAGCGCGCGTGAAGCAGATTTTGTCGAGGCCAACCCGCAGGCATTTGCCGAGCTGGGGTTCGATGTGCGGCGAGTCGCGCCGACGCAGATCAGCTTGCGCGGAATGCCGGCGCTGCTGGAAGGTGTGGATGCGCGGCAATTGTTTTTGGATGTGCTGGCCGACTTGATCGAACTGGGCAGCACCCGGCGGGTGGAAGAACAGCGCAACGAGCTTCTCTCGACCATGGCCTGCCACGCGGCCGTGCGCGCCAACCGACGGCTGACGATTCCCGAAATGAACGCGCTGCTACGCGATATGGAAGTGACCGAGCGCTCAGGCCAGTGCAATCACGGCCGGCCAACGTGGACACGTCTTACCATGGCCGAACTTGACCGCCTGTTTCTGCGTGGCCGTTGAGCGCGGTGTTGCGATGAAGCGATCACAAGACTTGCTGGCCAAACCAGCCCCTGATGGTGGAGAGTTTCGATGCTTTGCATACGTTTCTGTGTTGCCGGTCTGGTCGCGCTGGCAATGACCACGTCCGCGCCTTCGAGCGTCGCCTCCGAAGTCAGTCCGCAAGCCGCGCATCGAGCGGAAGTCGACGCTTGGCATACTGCCCGCTTGCAGCGCTTGCGTGCGCCAGATGGCTGGTTGTCGCTGGTCGGCTTGCATTGGGTGGAAGAGGGCGAGCACAGCCTGGGCACGGCGAGCGACAACGACATCGTGCTGGCGACCGGGCCGGCGCATCTGGGCCGGGTCAGTTTGAACAATGGCGTGCTGCGCGTCCTGCCGGCTGCCGAAAGCGGTGTGGCAGCACCCGCAGCGGATGCCACCCGCATCGATATCGTCGCCGGACGCTCCAGCATCGAACTGCTTACCCGCGGAGATCGACGCGGGCTGCGGGTGCGTGACTCGGAGGCAAAGACACGCACCGGGTTCGTCGGCATTGATCGATATCCGGTCAACATGGCGTGGCGCGTGGATGCGCGCTTTGTGGCACATCCCGCCGGCAAGACCATGGACATCGCCAATGTCACCGGCTCACTCGACCCGACCGGCAATCCGGGCGTGTTGCATTTCGAATTTGCCGGCAAGCCCTACAGTCTGGAAGCGCTGGATGGCACCGAAACGCAGCTGTTCCTGATCATCGCCGACCGCACCAGCGGCAAAGACACCTATGGTGCGGGCCGCATGATCTACATCGACAAACCGGTCGATGGCAAAGCCATCATCGACTTCAACCAGGCTTACAACCCGCCCTGCGCCTTCACGGCCTTTTCGACCTGCCCGTTGCCGCCGCCGGAAAATCGGTTGGACTTGGCGGTAACGGCGGGTGAGCGCAAGCACATCGGCTTGAGCCAGTAAAAGCAGCGCCGCAGCAGCGGCGCCCTCCCACCGCGAAGGCCGCTTGGAGAAGGGCCGCGCTCGCGCGCGGCTGCTTTTCTCGCAGGTAGGGCCGTTTAGCCCAATTGGCTTCAGCGAGTAAAAGCAGCGCCGCAGGAGCAGCGCCCTCCGGCAGCCAAAACCGCTTGGAGGAGGGCCGCGCTCCCGCGCGGCTGCTTTTCTAGTATGCGAGGACTTTCAGTCCAACATCACCGTCGCAATTGGTCCGGCAGCCACCCGCCAATTCGCCAGCGTCACCGGCATCGGAATCAGGTCAATGCAATCGACCGGGCAGGGCGGCAGACATAGCTCGCAGCCAGTGCACAGATCAGCCACCACGGTGTGCATCAACTTCGGTGCGCCGATGATGGCGTCCACCGGGCACGCCTGGATGCACTTGGTGCAGCCGATGCATTCGGCTTCACGGATGAAGGCCAGGCGTTTGGGCTTTTCGATTCCGTTGTCTGCGTTGAGCGCAACCGGTTCGCGGCCTAACAACTCGGCCAGGGCGCGAATGCCTGCTTCGCCACCGGGTGGGCATTGGTTGATGTCGGCCTCGCCGCGCGCGATTGCTTCCGCGTAAGGCCGACAGCCTGGAAATCCGCATTGGCCGCATTGCGTCTGCGGCAAGATCGCGTCAATGCGATCCGCGACCGGATCGCCCTCGCTGCGAAATCGATACGCGGCGAAGCCGAGAATTGCGCCCAGGACTAGCGCCAATCCAACGCCGGCTAACAGCCCGAGCAGCATCAGCCGCGATCCAAACCCGCAAATCCCAGAAACGCCAGCGCCATGATGCCGGCATTGATCAACGCGATTGGCGCGCCACGAAAACTGGCGGGCACCGGGGCCGCTTCCAAGCGCTCGCGCATCGCCGCAAACATGATCAACACCAAGCCGAATCCCACCGCTGCGCCAAATCCAAAAACGATGGCCTCCAGCAGCGATCGCTCCGCTTGCACGTTGAGCAAGGCCACCCCCAGCACCGCGCAATTGGTCGTGATCAAGGGCAAGAAAATCCCGAGCACCCGATACAACAACGGGCTGCGCGCCTTCATCACGCTCTCGACAAACTGCACGACCGCAGCGATCACCAGAATGAAGGTCAAGGTGCGCAGGTGGTCGAGACCCAGCGGTGCCAGCAACCAGTGCTGCACCATCCACGCCAAGGCAGCCGACAAGGTCAACACAAAGCCTGTCGCCAACGCCATGCCGTAAGCAGAATCCAGCTTGTTCGACACGCCCATGAACGGACACAGGCCAAGAAACTTCACCAGCACGAAGTTATTGACGAGTACCGCGCCGATGAGGGTAAGGGCTAGGTCGGGCATATCGGCTCAGGGCATGCGAGTCCACCGACTCAGGCCACCGCCATCCCTGCGACAGCGCCCGCATCCACGGCCAACAGGTACAGCTCGCCGCTGCCACTGCCCGCCGACAGAATCATCCCTTCGCTGACGCCGAAGCGCATCTTGCGCGGGGCCAAGTTGGCGATGAAGACGACGTGGCGGCCGATCAGTTTTTGTGGTTCGGGATAGGCCGCGCGGATGCCGGAGAAAATCTGTCGCTCGCCCAGATCGCCGGCGTCGAGCTTGAAGCGCAGCAGCTTGTCCGATCCTTCGATGAAGGCGCACTCGAGCACGCGTCCGATACGCAGGTCGAGCTTGGCGAAGTCTTCAATGCCAACAGTAGTGGCGCCGGCGACGCTGGCGATGGTGGCCGGCGTAGGAACAGCCGCCGCTTTTGTGGGTCCCACAGAAGCAGCTGCCTCGGGCGCTGCGGTGGACTCCAGTGTGGCTTTGCTGGCTTCGATCATGGCTTCGATGTGTTTGGGGTCGATGCGGGTGAGCAGGGGCTGATAGGGTTTGATGGCGTGACCCAGCAGCGGTGATGCAAGCGAGTCGAGCTGATCGAAAGGCTGATTCAGGAACTCGCCCGCGCGCTGAGCGGTACGCGGGAGAATCGGTGCAAGAAATCCGGCCAGCAACCGGAACAGGTTGATCGCCAGCGAGCACACATCGTGCAGCTCACTCTCGCGGCTAGGGTCTTTCGCCAGCGACCACGGTGCCTTTTCGGCGATCAAGGCGTTGGCGAGATCGGCCTCGGCCATGATCGTTCGGATCGCAGCGCCGCAATTGCCACGTGCATACGCGCCGTCACTGCCAGCGCAGCTGTTGGCCAATCGCTGATAAGCCGCTTGCAACAGCTCGGCGCTGGCGGGGCTCAACACAACAGCCAAACGCCCCCCAAATCGCTTCTCGATAAACCCGGCGCAGCGGCTGGCGATATTGACGAACTTGCCGACCAGATCGGCATTGACACGTTCGGCGAAGTCCTTGAGGTCCAGATCCAGATCCTCAACACCCCCCGACGAACGCGCGGCAAAGTAGTAGCGCAGGTACTCAGGCTCCAGTCCGACGTCCAGATACGTCCGCGCCTCGATAAACGTGCCGCGAGACTTGGACATCTTGGCGCCGTTCACCGTCAGATAGCCGTTGACGTGCAGCCGCTCGGGCAAGCGGTGGCCCGCGCCATTCAGCACCGCTGGCCAAAACAGGCCGTGGAAGTTGACGATGTCCTTGCCGATGAAATGGTGCAGCTCAGCGTGCTTTCCGGGTTTCATCAAGCCCGCGAGTTCGGCGGGGCCAAACCCCGCACGCTTCCCACTTTCTGCCAACGCTTGCAAGCTGGTCAGATAGCCAATCGGAGCATCCAGCCAGACGTAAAAATACTTGCCTGGTGCGCCGGGAATCTCAAAGCCGAAATACGGTGCATCGCGCGAAATGTCCCAGTCGCGTAGCCCACCGTCTGAGTCCAGCCATTCACGCAGCTTGGCCTTGACGCCGACATGTGCCATGTCGCCAAGCAGCCAGGCGCTCAGCACGTCCGAGAAATCGCCGAGTTGAAAAAAGTAGTGTTCGGATTCGCGCAGTTCGGGTGTAGCACCTGACACCACCGAGCGCGGATTTTTCAGTTCGGTAGGTGCATAGGTTGCTCCGCAACTCTCGCAGTTATCGCCGTATTGGTCAGCAGTGCCGCAGTTGGGGCATTCGCCACGGATGTAACGATCTGGCAGAAACATGGATCGGATCGGGTCGAAATACTGCTCGACCGGACGGCTGGCAATGTGACCCCCGCGTTTGAGCGCTTCGTAGATGCCCGAAGTCAGCGCCCGATTGCGCGGCGAATGCGTTGAGTCGTACCAGTCGAAATCCACTGCGAAGGCGGCAAAGTCGCGCTCATGCGCGGCCTGGATGTCGGCGATGTATTGCTCCGGCGTGAGTCCAGCCTTTTCGGCCGCCAGCATGATCGGTGTGCCGTGGGTGTCATCAGCACACACAAAATGCGCGGTACGCCCGGCCATCCGCTGCGCGCGCACCCAGATATCACCATGAATGTAGCCGACCAGATGGCCAAGATGCAGTTGGCCGTTGGCGTAGGGCAGGGCGCAGGTGACGAGCAGCGGGGCAGAAGACATTGCGTGCAGATCAGTGAGTGGGTGGCCAATTATCCACCAGCCATCCCATTAGCGATCCGATTAACCGCAGCACGCGCCCGACGGGCGACAATAGCGGTCGAATCTTACTTGCTGCCGGAGCCTCCTTGGCCATCGAAGACACCGCAAACACCGTTCTTACCGCCGCCGTTCGCCAGGCCTTGGCGGCGTTGACCGACCCCAATACGGACAAGGATCTGCTCGCTGCGGGCAGTTTGAAAGCGGTGCGCCGCGACGGCGACATGCTTCGGGTCAGCCTGCAGATGGGTTACCCGCTGGCCGGTTGGCGCGACGCACTGATTGGCGACGTGCGCCGCGCCGTGGCAACCGCGTCGGCCTTGCCGGCCGAGCGGGTGATCATTGATCTGACCAGCAAGATCAGCGCGCATGAAGTGCAAAAAGGCCTGAGCCCGTTGCCCGGCGTGAAAAACGTCATAGCGGTGGCGTCAGGCAAGGGCGGTGTGGGCAAGTCGACCACGTCAGTCAATCTCGCCCTGGCACTGCAAGCCGAAGGTGCGCGCGTAGGCATCCTGGACGCCGACATCTACGGTCCCAGCGTGCCGCGCATGTTGGGTCTATCGGGCAAGCCGGACAGTCCCGATGGCCAGCACATCGCGCCCAAGCTCGGTCATGGCCTGCAGGCCATGTCGATTGGTCTGTTGATTGATGAAGAAACGCCGATGATCTGGCGCGGGCCGATGGTCACCCAGGCTTTGCAGCAAATGCTGTCCGAAACCCTGTGGGACACGCTGGATTACCTGATTATCGATCTGCCGCCAGGTACCGGTGATATTCAACTCACGCTGTGCCAGAAGGTGCCGGTGTCCGGTGCCATTATCGTCACCACGCCGCAGGACATCGCTCTGCTGGATGCCCGCCGCGCGCTGAAGATGTTCGAGAAAGTGGAAGTGCCGGTACTGGGCATCGTCGAGAACATGGCCATCCATATCTGTTCGAAGTGCCAGCACGCCGAGCACATTTTCGGCAGCGGCGGCGGCGAGCGCATGGCATCACAGTACGGCGTGCCGCTATTGGGTTCGCTGCCGCTGGAACTGTCCATTCGCGAGCAAGCCGACGGCGGCTTTCCTACTGTGGCTAGCCACCCGGATTCGACCGCTACGCTGGCCTATCGAACCATCGCCCGCAGCATGGCCGCGCGACTGGCGCTGCGCTCGCGCAACAAGTCGTTTGGGCTGCCTGAAATCGTGATGCAGAACACCTGAGGAACAGTTCCAGTTGTCCGTTCGGATTGAGCAGTTTCAGTGGCAAATTCCAGACGCGCGCCGCTGCTTCGTTACGCTGTTGGAGGGCGCCGCATCTGCGGCGCTGCTTCCCTGCGCTGTTGGAGGGAGGGGACCGCTCCTGCGGCGCTCCTCTTGGAGCAACATCAGGAGCGGCCGCGCAGGAGCGCGTCCCTCCAAGGGCAAGCGCAGCCTGGCACCAGTGCAACCCAGGCGTTGACGTCACCACATAACCCTAAGTTTCGGAGTCACTTATGAGCATCAAATCTGACCGCTGGATTCGGCGGATGGCAGAACAGAACGCGATGATCGAGCCGTTCGAACCGGGTCAAATCAAACAAGGTGTCGACGGCAAGCGCATCGTTTCCTATGGCACATCGAGCTACGGTTACGATGTGCGCTGCGCGCGCGAGTTCAAGATTTTCACCAACATCAATTCAACCATCGTCGACCCCAAGGCGTTTGATCCGTCGAGCTTCGTCGATGTGGTGTCGGATGTCTGCATCATCCCGCCGAACAGTTTTGCGTTGGCACGCACCGTCGAGTATTTCCGCATTCCGCGTTCGACCCTGGTGGTGTGCCTCGGCAAGAGCACCTATGCGCGCTGCGGCATCATCGTCAACGTGACCCCGCTTGAGCCGGAGTGGGAAGGCCACGTAACTTTGGAGTTTTCCAACACCACGCCGCTGCCGGCCAAGATCTATGCCAACGAAGGCGTCGCCCAAATGCTGTTTTTCGAGTCGGACGAAGTCTGCGAAACCAGCTACCGCGACCGCGGTGGCAAGTACCAGGGGCAGGTCGGCGTGACCTTGCCGCGCACGTGAGTTCGCTCGCTCAACATTCGCTGCCGGCGGCGAAATGCAGATCGTCACCGGGCTTCAGGCATTCCTCAATCGCATGCCGCAATGCATCCATCACCAAGGTCGCGGCCATGCTCGGCGCACCCGGTTTTTCGGCGGCTTGTTCGGGGCCGTAAGGAATGTGGATGAAGCCGCCGGGAAGGTTTGTTGGCAGCTGCCTCAACAGGCCGTAGAACACTTGGTTACAGACAAAGGTGCCGGCACTATTGGATAACTCGGCCGGGAATCCAGCGTTGCGCAGCGCCGCGTACATACGCTTGATCGGCAAGGTGGAGAACAACGCCGCCGGACCGTCAGCCTCGATGGGTTGGTCGATGGGCTGCTGGCCTTCGTTGTCGGCGATGCGCGCATCGATCAGATTCAAGGCGACGCGCTCGATGGAGATGCGGCAGCGACTGTTGGCTTGACCGACGGCAATCACCAGCACCGGCCGATGATTTTCAATCGCCGTAAACAAGCGCGGCAATGCACCGCAAAACGTCACCGGCAGACAGACACTGACGACACGATGGCCGGCGATCACTTCATCGTTGAGACCGCGTGCGGCGTCCCAGGAAGAATTTCGGTTGTCGCCAGCAAAGGGTTCGAAGCCCGAGAGCAAGACGGTTGGCAGGCTGTTCATTGGCATGGATTCTCGGCGCGAGTGGCTAGCGAAAAATGACGAAGTACATCAGTGCGACGTTGCATGCCAGCAGCGGCAGGGCAGTGCCGATCTGCGCGCGAATCACCGCGTTGGGATCGCGCAATTCCAGCAGCGCCGCCGGCACGATGTTGAAGTTGGCCGCCATCGGCGTCATCAGGGTGCCGCAATAACCCGACAGCATGCCAATCGCAGCCATCGATGCGGCATCCGCGCCATGCAAGGTGACCAATAGCGGCAAGCCGATGCCTGCGGTCATCACCGGAAAAGCAGCGAATGCATTGCCCATGATCATGGTGAAGCCCGCCATGCCCAAGGCATAGGCCAGTACCACGGCGAAGCGGTTGTCGATGGGAATGGCGTGGGTAACCAGATCAGCCACCGCAGTGCCGACTCCGCTGGCGGCAAACACACTGCCCAGGGCCGCCAGTAGCAGTGGCAACAAGGCGGCCCAGCCGATGGCATCGAGCAAACGCCGCGATTGTTCGACCGCCGAGCCCAGCGACTGTCGCGTCAACAGACACGCCGCGACCACCGCCACGGCGCAAGCGACACCGAGCGCGACGATGGTGGGCTGTTCGGTGCCGAGCAAGCGCAAGCCGGCGAATTCGACATCCTTGAGTACCACCGCCAACAGCATGGTGACCAACGGAATCAGCAGCGCAGGCCAGAACAATCGGTTGCCCAACCGCTGCGCTTCGGCGCGCTTTTCCTCGGCCTCGGATTGTTCGTAACGGCCCATGCGCAGACCGCCGAATCCGGCGATGGCCGCCAGCGCCACCGCCAGCACACCCATCCACAGGGCAGGCAGTCGCTCGCCAATCAGGAACGCCACGGCCAACAAACCCCAGAACAGTGCGGTGCTGAAGCGACGCGGGTTGTGCAGGTCGCGTGCGGCTCGCCATGTGATCCAGCTGAAATAGCCGCCGGCCAACCAATAGATCCATTGCAAGGTGATCATGCTGGCGGTGCCGACGGTGTTTCTGGAGCAATCGTTTCGCGCAGCAACTGCTGCTCGAAGCGCAGGATTCTCACGCTGTGGATGCAGAACGCGCACAGCGCGGTCGGAATGCCCCAGAGCGCAATCTGCAGCGGCTCAAGTGTTATGCCTTGATCGGCAAAGAAGCCCTGCATCAACAGCACCGCACCGAAAGCGATGAAGATGTCTTCGCCGAAAAACAGTCCCACGTTGTCGGTGCCCGCGCACAAGGCGCGCAGGCGCTGGCGCTGCTCGTCGCTGAGTTCGCCGTTGATCTGTGCGGCACCTTCAGCCATCGGCGCCAACAACGGCCGCACGGTTTGCGGATGCCCACCCAGACTGGTCAGGCCCAGCGCTGCGGCGATCTGACGCAGGGCGAGGTAGGCAATCAACAAGCGGCCGACTGTCGCTCCGCGCAGGCGGGTGATGAAGGCCTGCGCGTGCTCCTTGAGGCCATGCCGTTCGAGCAGGCCGATCACTGGCAAGGTCAGCAAGACCAGCGCCAAGAAGCGTTGGCGAGTGAAAGCTTCACCGAACAGCTCAAGAACCACCAGCAGCGACTTGCCAGCGACCAAGCCGGTTACCAGTCCTGCACTCACCACGACTAGCGCCGGATTGAGACGCAAGGCAAATCCGATCACCACCCACAACACGCCAAGCAGTGGCCAGTAGTCGACCACCGCGCTCATCGGGTGCTCCGTTGCGGCGAGCGCACGGCGACACCCATTTCCTCAAGCAGCGCGCGCACTTCGGCGGCGAACTGCACCGCATCTGCGCGGTCGCCGTGCAGACAAAGACTCTGCGCACGAATGGGTAGCCGAACGCCATCATTGGCAATGACGATGCCCTCGCCGAGCATGCAGCGGACTTGTTGCAGGCTCTGCTCAACGTCGGCGATCACCGCGTCGGGTTGGCTGCGCGAGACGAGTTGACCATTGGCCTGATAACGCCGCTCCGCAAACACCTCGTGGACCACGTTCAGGCCCAATTTTTCGCCGGCGCGGGTCAAGGCCGAATCGGCCAGTCCATACAACAGCAGCTGCGGGTCACAGTCGCGAACGGCGAGCGCAATCGCTTGTGCACAGGCTTCGTCGCGCGCGGCCAGGTTGTACAGCGCACCATGCGGTTTGACGTGATTGAGGCGAGTTCCGGCGGCGTTCGCCAACGCCGCGGTGGCGCCAATCTGATACACCACCAGCGCATGCACATCGCGCGGTGCCAGTGCGTGTTCGCGCCGGCCGAAATGCTCGCGATCCGCAAACGAAGGATGCGCGCCGATGGCGACTCCGGCGCTGACGCAGGCAGCGATGGCATCGCGCAGAGTGGCGCTGTCGCCCGCATGAAAACCGCAGGCCAGCGAGGCCGAGCTGATGAACGGCAGGATCGCGGCGTCATTGCCGCAGCCCTCGCCCAGATCACAATTGAAATCGATGCTTGTCTGCATGGTCGAAGTCTGTCGCGAAACGCGGTCCGCTGCGATAGCCGCGAGAAGACTCATCTATTGGTGGCCACACTCAGCGCCAACTGAATTCGCGCCAGTCGAGCGCACTGCGCACGCCATGCAGCCTCGGCTTGCTCAAGGTTGACGACCACAAAGGTCAGCGGATCGCCACTTCGAAGTTGCGCCATCCGTGGCCAATCCGCGCGAATCACATGCGCGATGCGCGGGTAGCCACCCACGGTTTGAGCGTCAACGCCGAGAATGATCGGTTGCCCGTCAGGCGGCAATTGAATGGTGCCGGGCATTACCGGTTCGGAGACACGATCGCTGCTGTCGGCGGCGGTCAAGTCTGGACCACGCAGTCGAATACCCTGGCGGTTGTTGCGTGGGTCGACGGTCCACACAAACGCAGTCAGCGATTGGCCAGCGTCGAGCGCGTCGCTACCGGGCAAAATTCGCAATTCCGCCGGACGGCTCAAGTCGAGATCGGGCAATGGATTCACCCAGCGTGGATGCATGCGCAGTTGTGAGATCGATAGCTCGGCGTGCGGACCAATCGGCAACCTGTCGTATTGACGCAGCGCATGACCTTCCAACCCGCCGAAGCCGCCGCGCAGATCCGTCGCGCGGCTGCCCATCACCCGTGGAGTCTGAACACCGCCGAGGACGGCCAGATAGCTGCGCGCGCCACGTCGACAGCCGCCGAGCTGCAACTCGGAACCCGCCGGCAGGTCAATGGCGCGCCAGCCCCTGAGCGCCACGCCATCGCACTGTGCGTGGATATCGGCACCGGTCATCGCGACTCGGGCATCGCCGACAAATCTCAAGGTCGGACCGAGCAAGCTGATTTCCAGTGCCGCGGCGGATTGATCATTGCCAGCCAGCAGATTGGCGACTCGCAGCGAATACGTGTCAGCGGCACCGGCAACGCTGACGCCCAAGGCCGCGAAGCCGGTACGTCCAAGGTCTTGAACCGTTGTTGCGAGGCCCGCTGCCAACACTTCGATGTTCATGTTGACCATGCATCAAATGCGTCGCGATCGATTGGCACAAAGCGCATTTCGTCGCCGGCCTGCAACAGGCTGGGCGGGTCACGCTGAGGATCAAACAGGTTCAAGGGAGTACGCCCCAACAGCCGCCAACCGCCGGCGCTGCTGCGCGGATAGATCCCGGTCTGATCGCCGCCAATGCCAACACTGCCGGCTTCCACGCGGATGCGAGGTGTCGCCAGCCGCGCCATCGCCAATGTCGGATCAAGCCCCAGCAAGTACGGGAAGCCGGGCGCAAAACCAAGCATGGCCACACGGTAGGTCGGCGCGCAGTGGCGAGCAATGACTTCGGCGACGGTGATGCCGTGAGCATCAGCAAGATCGGCGAGATCCGGCCCCAACGTTGGCGCGTAGCAGACCGGGATTTCGATGCAGCGCGTCTGGACACGTTTTGCTTCGGCGGCGAGTGCGCCGGTCAATTGCCGATGAAGCCAGCGCTCGGCCATGTCCATGGCGCCGGTATCTGTTGCAGGATCGATGATGAGGGCAAGGCTGGAGAAAGCAGGCACCAGATCCAGCAGCCACGACGGACGAACCTGCGCAAGCGCTGACGCCACACGATGCACATGTTCGTTACGCGCGCCAATATTGCCACTCGACCAGCGCAGCAACAGCGCACTGTCGCCCAAGCGACTGACGACTGGATCAGCGCGACTCATCGAACATCGCTGCCATTGGGTGGCTCAGGGGTCGGCAAGTGCAGTGGCAATCTGCTGCTTGAACACAACAAGCGCGGCATCGGAGTAGGGGACGGCGACGCCATGTCCCCACACGGGCGCGGGCCAGGCCGGGTCGGTCTCATAGCGAGCGATCACGTGAACATGCAATTGGGCAACGACGTTGCCGAGCGCTGCAACATTCAACTTGTGCGGCGCACATACCTTGCGCAAGGCCAGCGAACAGCGCGTTATGTCTGACCACAGGATTGCCTGCTGTCGCGCATCCAGATCGACCAAGTCGCGCATGCCCGCCACCCGCGGCACCAGGATCAGCCATGGCCAACGCGCGTCGTTCATCACCCGCAAGCTTGTCAGCGGCCAATCGATCAAGGGAGTCGTGGCGACGGCCAAGCTTGCATGAAGCTGAAAGTCCTGGGCCGATGCCGGGGCGTCAATTTGCATGAATAAAGCGCCGAAGTTATCGAGACGCAAGGCTACGCCAGAGTCGCACGCGGCGGGAGCTTGGTGATCCCGCTGTCTGCCGTTGCCGACAGCGCGTCGCAGCCCGGCGCTCTCCACGACCTATAATGATCGACGCACTTCGCGAAAACTGTGGATCGGCAATGGCGCTTGTTATACCGAAAGTCGGATTTGTCAGCCTCGGCTGCCCCAAGGCGCTGGTCGACTCCGAGCGCATCCTCACTCAATTGAAGGGCGAGGGTTACGAGATCGTTCCGAGTTACGCGGCGGCCGATGTGGTGGTCGTCAACACCTGTGGCTTCATCGATTCGGCGGTCGAAGAATCACTGGATGCGATCGGTGAGGCGTTGGCCGAGAACGGCAAGGTCATCGTCACCGGCTGCTTGGGCAAGCGCGCCGATCTGATCCGCCAAGCGCATCCCGATGTGTTGTCGATATCCGGCCCGCAGGATTACGCCAGCGTGATGAATGCGGTGCACTTGGCGTTGCCGCCGCGGCATGATCCGTTCGTGGATTTGCTGCCGGACTATGGCCTCAAACTAACGCCCAAGCACTACGCCTACCTGAAGATTTCCGAAGGCTGCAATCATCGTTGCACCTTCTGCATCATCCCCAGCATGCGGGGCGACCTGGTGTCGCGACCGGTGGACGACGTGTTGCGTGAAGCCGAGCGCCTGGTGAAAGGTGGCGTGCGCGAATTGTTGGTGGTGTCGCAGGACACGTCGGCCTATGGCGTTGACCTGCGTTACTCCGAGCATGTCTGGCGCGAGCGCACGTATCAGACCCGCATGCGCACCCTCTGCGAGGGTTTGGCCGAGCTGGGCGTCTGGACGCGCTTGCATTACGTCTATCCGTATCCGCACGTCGACAACATCATTCCGTTGATGGCTGAGGGGCGCTTGCTGCCTTACCTCGATATTCCGTTTCAGCACGCCAGCCCGCGCATCCTGAAGCTGATGAAGCGCCCCGGCGCGATTGATCAAACCATCGAGCGCATCAACCGTTGGCGGGCGATGTGCCCCGACTTGACCATTCGCAGCACCTTCATCGTTGGTTTTCCGGGTGAGACGGAAGATGACTTTGAAATGCTGCTGGACTTCATCGATGAAGTGCAATTGGACCGCGTCGGCGCTTTCGCTTATTCGCCGGTGGATGGCGCAAAAGCCAACGATTTGTCTGATCCCGTGCCCGAGGACGTCAAACTGGATCGACTGGAACGTTTCATGGCAATGCAGGCGGAGATCAGCACAGCCAAGCTCGCAGCAAAGGTGGGGAGCGTGCAAACCGTGTTGATCGACAGCTTGGACGGAGAGCTGGCGATCGGTCGCTCAAAAGCCGACGCACCCGGCATCGATGGCAACGTGCAGATTCAGGACGGCGAAGAGAATGGGCTGCAGCCGGGTCAGTTCGTGGAAGTGAGAATCATGGGTTCCGACGAGCACGATTTGTACGGCTTGGTCGAACACGCCGAGGACTGAAGTCTTGCTGACGGCGCCTCGCTGATGCGCTTTCGCGCCCCTGCCCGCGAGGAAGTCGCCGCCAGCACATTCGACCATCCGATATTTGCGGATGTGCAGCCGTGGCGTGAGTGGTTGACGGCGTCGAATTGGCCGTGCATTGCCGACATGGACGTCGCGCTGGCGAGCACAGAACATTCGATCAGTGGCCGACGACTTCGCGTCGTGGCACAAACGCCAACGCTGCTGGCGGATGGCTTGCATTACGAATCCCGCATTCTCGAACGAGCGGCCATCGCGACCCGCGAAGGTAACTGGCATGACTTGTTGAATGCACTGATCTGGCTCGCGCATGGCCCCATCAAGAGCGCCTTGAATGCGCGACAGGTCGTGGACATCGAGCGTGTTGGCAGTCGAATACGCACTCGCGGCCAGTGCGCGCTAACCCATTTTGACGAAGCCGGCATCGTGTTGGTCTTGCGCGACTCCGCCCGCTTGGAGGCGTGGGATCAACACGACTGGGTGGGTGTGTTTCATGGACTCAAGGCAGCGGACTTCGCCGTCGCCGTGGTCGGTCACGCGCTGCTTGAACACGCGCTCAAGCCGGGCCAGCTACTGGTCGGCAAGGCATTGGCTGTGATCCATCCAAAGCCATCAGTGGGCCTGGCGGACGCGCTGGCAAGCATCGCGAATGCCATCGGCGAGCAACGCCTCCTGCTGGATCCGCAGGAGCTGCGACCGCTGCCATTGGTTGGATTGCCAGGCTGGCATCCGCAATCAGGAAAAATCGAATTCCTGCAAAGCGCGCCTTGTTTTGCGCCGAAACGCGAGCAGCGTCGTTATCCGCTGGCATTCGCCGTTTCTGAGGCAGCGACGCCCTCGCTGGCGACCTGCGATGCGGACAGCAGTGTGGGTGCATCAAACGCGGCCGCGTAGCCGGAGTCGACCATGGCCCTTTGCAAGGTATCACTGAGTTTCAGACCGCTGGCGATGATTTGCCCGCCGTGCATGATGGCTTCGGTATTGCCGCGGAAATCGCAGCAGCGACCGCCGGCCTCGCGCACCAGCAGCACGCCTGCCGCGATATCCCATGCCTTCACGCCAGCCTCGAAATACGCGTCAACGCGCCCGCAAGCGACGTAAGCGAGATCCAACGCGGCTGAACCGGTGCGACGGATATCTTCAGCACTTTCCATCAACTGCCGGATCACTTCCAACTGCGCACCGATGCGCTTGCGTTCGCGCGGCGCGAAACCGGTCGTCAGGACCGCCCCTTCAAGCTCGGTGCGCGGCCCCATTCGCAGGCGCCGATCATTCAAATAGGCGCCGCTGCCGCGGCTGGCGGTGAACAGTTCGTTGCGGCTGGGGTCGTAGACCAGCCCGTGCAAAGGCTCACCGTCTTCCAGCAACGCGATGGATATACAAAAATGCGGAAATCCGCGCAGGTAATTGCTGGTGCCGTCGAGCGGATCGATCACCCACGTAAAGCGCGAATTGCCCTTGGCTCCCGATTCTTCGGCCAAGAAAGCGTGCGTCGGAAATGCGCGTTTCAGCTCGCGTATGATTTCGGCTTCGGCTTGCGCATCCACCTCGCTGGCATAATCCAGTCGGGCCTTTTCGACCACGTTCAGGCTCTCCAAGCGGCTTACTTGGCGCAAGATGAGATTTCCGGCCTGCCGAGCGGCTTTGACCATGACGTTGACCGCTGGCTTTTGCATGCGGATTCCGGGGTGGATGCGGCGGATAAAAAGAACGCGGTCGGACGCTGTGAATTGACTCACAGGACCGGCCAATCAGCCTCGGATGATAGCAAATGCCCACCCTAGACCGGCCCATCCCTGTTCAGCTGCGCATCGTGTTGGTCGGTACCAGCCACCCCGGAAACATCGGAGGGGCGGCCCGGGCGATGCAAACGATGGGGCTGGAATCGCTGCATTTGGTCGCGCCTGAGTGCGATCCGTTCGCTCCGGAATCGCAGGTTCGCGCAGCCGGTGCCGAACGGGTGATGACCCAGATGGTTATTCATGCAACCTTGGCGGACGCATTGGCCGATTGTCAGACGGTGTATGGCTGCACGGCACGCAAACGCAGCGTCGCGCTGCCCGAAGTGACGCCACGCGTGGCTGCTCCGCGCTTGGTGGGCGCTGCAATGCGTGGACCAGTCGCCCTGTTGTTTGGGCGCGAGCGCACTGGCTTGGAGAACAGTGAGTTGCAGCGTTGCCACGCGGCCATCCACATTCCGACCGACGCCGAGTTTGGATCGCTCAATTTGGCGGCGGCGGTGCAAGTGGTTGCCTACGAGTTGCGTCTCGCCGCGCTTGCCAGAATCGAGTCGGAAGGTTCCCTCTCAGCGACTGCGGCAACACTTACGCCAGCAAATGCCACAACGCCTGAAGCCGTCGATCAGGGTGGCAATTCGTCGAGCGAGCCACTTGCGACGCAAGCGGCCCTGGAGCGTTTTTTCGAACACCTGGAACAGACCTTGATCGATATCGATTTTCACAAGGGCCGCCACTCGACCACGGTGATGCATCGACTGCGCAGACTGTTCTTGCGCGCAAACATGGATGCGCGTGAAGTCCGCATGCTGCGCGGCATTCTTGCCGAGTCGCAGCGCATGGCGCGGCTAGGGTCTGTTGACATTCATGGAGCAGGTCGCGCCGGGGCTGTGTGCCCGCAGAGCAAGGAAGAATGAGGGAGATCATGTCGATAAACGACCGAATGATGACGCGGCGCTGCGGGCACACAACCCCGGCCCGAAGGGTTGCCCCCCACAGGCCACCAGCGGGTGCCGCACGGCTCGACCTTGCGCCCAGCAAGGCGCATCGCCGCGCACCAACAACTGGAAGCCTGTGAGAGGCAACGCGACCTGCTCCATGAATGTCAACAGACCCAAGCTCGGCCATCGTGAATCGCCGCTTCCATAGCGGGCTTGGAGTACCCTTGGCCGACCCCGTCCTAGTGATGCTTTCGCACTTGTGAGCAAGCGATTTACTGGCCTTTGGCTTGCGTTTTCGTTGCTTGCGCTTTCGGCATTGGTGCCGACTGTGCGCGCCGCGGGCAGCGCTGCGGTTCCCGACCAGAGCGTGCTCGTGATCGGCCGCATCAGCGACGATCCGCGCCGGCATTACGACCAGCTCAAATCGTTGCTGGACTACGTGGTTCCACAATTGGCGCCGGTGGGCATTCGCGAAGGTCGTGTGCTGATGGCCAGCGATGCCCAGCAGATGGCCAGCTATCTTCGCCGAGGCCGTGTCGATTGGGTCACTGAGACCGCCGGCACTGGCGTCAATCTGGCCGACCGCACCGGCGCCAAGGTGCTGGTGGTGACCGAGCGCGATGGCGTGTCCGCGTACCACTCGGTCATTTTCGTACGCCGTGACAGCGGCATTCGTAGCCTTGCCGACTTGCGCGGACGCAGCATTGGTCTGCAGAACCTGAACTCCACCAGTGCGTACCTGGCTCCCGCCGCGGATCTGCTCGGTGCCGGACTCGATCTCGAACTGTTGCTCTCGCCGCTGGATCGACCCGGTAATGAAAGTGTTGGTTACCTGTTCGCACAGTCAGAAAACAATATCTCGACCTGGGTACACAAACGCCTGGTCGACGCCGGCGCCTACAGCAACCTGGATTGGGGCAATTTGCATCGGCTGCCGCTCGCGTATCGGAATGATCTGATGATCATTCACGAGACCGTCAGTTACCCGCGGGCAGTGGAGCTGGTACGCGGGAATCTCGATCCACGCGTCGAGCAAGCATTGCGCCAGATTCTGCTTTCGGCGGCGGATGATCCCGAAGGTCGCGAGCCGCTGCTCAAATTCTTTGGTACCAGTCGTTTTTTGCCCATCGATCCGGCGATGCAGAAATCACTGGACGGGCTCCGCGAAGGCGTCAAACGCGTGCGCACGGAGCTGGAATGACTGCTTGCCGAAGCCGAGGGTCACAGCGATGAGCGCCGTTCGTCCGGCCGTTCGCTTCGGCATCCAGGCGCGCTTCTTGGGAGTTGCCTTGGTAGCAACGCTGTTGACCCTTGGGTTGCTGGCGGCGGCGTTGAGCCAACAGTGGCGAGGTCAGCAAGAGCTTGCAACGATCGGCCGCGACGGGATGCGGCAAATGGTCGAAGTGGGTATTCGTCAGCGCGGTGAAGCGCTGGCGTTGCAGCTGGCCGATAGTCTCGCCAACCCGCTCTACTATTTTGACCTGCACGGCGTGGGCGAGATTGCGCGCACCGCGCTGAAGCAGCCGGATGTGGTTTACGTACTTGTGTTCGACCCGGAAGGTCGAATCATCCATGACGGTTCCGGCGATATCCCCACTTTCGGGCAGCCGATGAGTGACGAATTCGCTGGCGAAGCCATCGTGGCTTCGAAGCTGCACGTTCAGCAGTCGGAGGAACTGCTCGAAGTAGCGGTACCCATCCGCATCGGCGACCAGTTGCAAGGGGGGGCTCGCGTCGGCATTTCCCTGCATGCGCCAATGCAACGGCAAGAGCTCGCCCTCGATGCCATGACCACACGCTCGCGCGCTATCGCGGTCGAGAGCCTGACCCTGATGAGTGTGTTGTTTGCGGGCTTGCTGTCGATCGCCGCCGTGCTCTCGCTGATGGTCTCACGAGGTTTGGTGAAACCCATCCGAAGCTTGGCGGAGGCCGCCAAACAGGTGGAGGCCGGGATCTATCAGGTAGACCTCCCATCGCATCGTGGCGACGAAGTGGGTGACCTGCAGCGCGGGTTCTTGCGCATGACCGAAGGCATCGCCCGGCATGAGGAGGAGGTGAGCCGGTTGGCTTACAGCGATCATCTGACTGGCCTGCCCAATCGCTTGGCCTTTCGCGAGAGATTGGACTTGCGGCTGATCTCGGCGCACGCGGAAGGCGCCAGCGTCGCCTTGGTGTGTATCGATCTGGACGACTTCAAGCGGGTCAACGACACGCTCGGTCACGATGCTGGCGACGAAGTGCTGGAGCAGTTTGCGGGCCGCTTGCGGCAGTGCATTCCGTTTGAGAGTGACCATCACGCTCAGGCGGCACGTTTTGGCGGCGATGAGTTTGTCGCCGTGGTCGGCGGAATCGATGCCCGCGGCGCGGCGCATCAGCTGGCCGAGGCCGTGCTGAATGAATTGCAGAAGCCGCTGGTCGTGCGCGGCAGACAGGTCTATTTGGGCGCGTCGGTCGGCATCACCGTGTTTCCCGATGACGCCCAACACGCGCGCGACCTCATCAAGAACGGTGACATCGCGATGTACCAAGCGAAGTCAGCCGGCAAGAACTGCTTGCGCTTCTACAGTCGGGCGATGGATCAAGCCGTTGGCAACAGTGTGGCCCTGGAAGACGCGCTGCGAGGTGCCTGGGATCGCGGTGAGCTCAGTGTGTGTTACCAACCCATATTCGCCCTTGCTGATCGGCAGATGGTGGGCGCGGAAGCCTTGCTGCGCTGGAAACATCCGACGCTGGGTGAAGTCGCACCGACCGCCTTCATTGAGATTGCCGAGCAGTCCGGCTTGATCGAACAGATCGGGCGCCACGTATTGTTGGCAGCCTGTACTGCGGCGAGGGATTGGTCGGTTTCCGGCCAGACCGGTGACGACGACGCCATCGCACCCTTTGTCTCAGTGAATGTTTCGGCCCGTCAATTGCGCAGCGGCGACCTGCCAGAGCTGGTGGCCAGTGTCTTGCAAAGCACAGGTTTGCAGCCTTCTCGCCTGCATCTTGAGCTCACCGAAACGGCCGTTCTCGGCGATGAAATTCATGCCAGTGTGCAATTGGCGCGTCTGCGGGCAAGTGGTGTCAAAGTCTGGCTGGACGACTTTGGAACGGGATTTTCTGGGCTAAGCCATTTGCGCCGCGTGCCCGTTGACGGCTTGAAAATCGACAGGAGTTTCGTCGCTGATGTGCTGCAGGATCCAGACGATCTTGCCTTGACCAGCGCCATCATCGCGATGGGACATTCGCTGGGAATCACCGTTGTTGCGGAAGGCATTGAAAGCGATGCCCAGTTCGCCATCCTGCGTGAGCGCGGCTGCGACCAAGGGCAGGGTTTTTGGCTGGGTCACCCAATGGCGGAGTCGGCGCTCAGGGAGCGAATGGAAAGCTGATTGCTGCTCGCGCGTCCGCGTTTCAACCGACGGCTGGCAGGCGCCGATAGGTGCGGTCGAGTCGATCGACTGCGTGGGCCAATAGTGTGATGGGTCCGTTGTTCACGATCACGTCATCGGCCAGCGCCAAGCGCGCGGCGCGAGTAGCTTGTGCCGCGATCGCGGCGCGGGCTTGGTCGACTTCGACGCCATCGCGCTGCATGACCCGACGCACCTGCACTTCATCCGCGACGTCGACCACAAGCACGCGGCTGAGCCAATCGTAGCGACCTGACTCAACCAGCAGCGGAATCGCGACCACCACATATCCGGTCAAAACAGACAAGCAGCGCTCACGCAGCACTGATCGAATTGCTGGGTGCAGGATCGCTTCCAGTGCTCGTCGTTCGACGTGATCCGAAAACACGTGCGCGCGAAGTTGCCGCCGATCAAGGCGGCCTGAGGGATCCAGCATTCGCTTGCCAAATCGATGGACAATGGCGTCCAACGCCGGTTGACCGGGCTCGACCAATTCGCGCGCGACCATGTCAGCGTCGTAGGTCGTCGCTCCCCCGCGTTCAAACTCACGCAGTACCGCTGACTTGCCGGAGGCGATCCCGCCGGTCAGGCCGATGACGGGCACCCTGAATGTCGCGCCCAGCATTTTGCGATCAGTCCACGACACCGGACCAGCGGAGGTAGGCATTGAGGAAGTCGATGCCGGATACCAGCTGGATCCAGCCCGCAATCGCGAGGTAGGGCCCAAAAGGAATGGGCTTCGCGCGATCGCGGCCTTGAATCACGATTGCGATCAATCCCAGCACCGCGCCGACCGCCGAGGCGATGAACAACACGGGCAAGATTGCACTGAAGCCGCACCACGCACCCAATGCCGCCAGCAACTTGAAGTCGCCGTAGCCCATGCCCTCTTTGCCGGTCAGCAGCTTGAACGCCCAGAACACTGACCACAGGCTGCCATAACCAATGATCGCCCCCATGATCGATTCGCCGGGCGATACAAACACGGGCACTACGCTGAGACCAAGTCCAAGCCACAGCAGCGGTAGGGTGAGGTCATCCGGCAGCAACGTGGTACGCCAATCGATACCCGCGGCGGCGATCAACATGGCGGTAAAGACCAAGGCCGCCAGCGCTTGTGGCGTGAGCCCAAAGCGCCAAACGACGACCGCAAAAGCGAGGCCAGTCAGCAGCTCGACCGCCGGATACTGGATTGAAATGCGTATGCCGCAGCCGCGGCATTTCCCGCGCAGCGCCATATAACTCACCAGCGGGATATTTTCCCATGCCCCCAGCTGGCGCTGGCACTGCGGGCAGTGTGATCGTTCGACAACGATGCCCGGCGGTGCGGGCACCTGACTTGGCTCAAGCTCCAACAAGTCCCGGCTATCGCGTTCCCAACTCCACTGCAAACGCGGCGGCACTCGCAGGATCACCACATTGAGAAAACTGCCAACCAGCAGTCCGAACAAAAAGACTCCCCCAATGGCCAGTGCAGGAACGGCAGTTAAAAGTTCAAGCACGCGTGTACTTGGCCCAACCCTACATCGCCGCGGCGAGCTTGAAGATCGGCAAGTACATACCGATCACCATCGAGCCCACGATGCCACCAATGACGATCATCACCATCGGCTCAATCAAGCTGGAAAGTGCATCAACCGCGTTATTGACTTCCTGCTCGTAAAATTCAGCCACCTTGAACAGCATCGTGTCGAGCGCACCCGCCTCTTCACCGATGGCGGTCATCTGGACAACCATGTGCGGAAAGATGTCGACCTGGCGCATCGCCACATTCAATTGGTAACCAACCGAAACATCGTTCTTTACTTTTGCGGTGGCCTCGGCATAAACGATGTTGCCCGTTGCACCACCGACCGTGTCCAATGCTTCGACAAGAGGCACACCCGCCTTGAACGTGGTCGCCAAAGTACGGGCAAACCTGGCAATGGCTGCCTGTTGCATGATCATCCCGATGACGGGGACTTTCAGGATCAGCTTGTCCAGGAAATGTGCAAAGGGCTTGGAGCGCTTCTTGAATTCAATCAAACCCATGATCGAGCCGGCGACAATCAAGCCGACAAGCCACCACCAAGTCTGCATGAACTCGGAGGCACCGATGATCAACAAGGTAAATGCGGGCAAATCGGCTCCGAAGCTCTTGAATACATTTTGAAACTGGGGCACGACAAAAATCAGAAGAATGGCGCTGACCAGCACCGCAACCGCAATCACGACTGCCGGATAGAACAATGCTTTCTTGATCTTGCCTTTCAGCGTTTCAGTGTTCTCTTTATAGGTTGCGATCGTGTGCAGTACCGTTTCAAGCACGCCCGCGCCTTCGCCTGCTTTTACCAAATTCACAAACAACTCGTCGAATTGCAGGGGATGTCTGGCCAAAGATTCGGCCAGCGTGGAGCCTCCCTCAAGCGAGCCGCGAACGTCATCCAGCATGTTCTTCATCCGAATGTTCTGCTGCCCGCCAGCAATGATCTCAAATGAAGTTACCAGCGGCACGCCCGACTGCATCATCGTGGCCAACTGTCGGCTAAAGATCGAAATCTCCTTTGCCGAAATGGTCTTGCCGGCGGCACCGAACAGCGGTTTTGGTTTCGGCTTTACCATACCAGGGTTAATTCCCTGCTTACGCAATTCCGCTTTGAGCAGATTTGCGTTTTTGGCCATGGTCTCGCCTTTCATGCGAATGCCGCGTTTGTCCAGCCCCTCCCAGACAAACGGCTGCATCGGATTTGGGTTACGAGACACTGCGGGCTTAGCCCGGACTGCAGCTTTGGTAGCGGCCATTTTGATCAGTCCTTGGTAATGCGGTTGATTTCAGCAAGGCTCATGATGCCATTACGAGCCTTCAGCAGTGCCGACTTGCGTAGGTCATTCACACCAACCTGCTCAGCGGCTTTGGCAATTTGCATGGCGTTGCCGCCCTGCAGGATTATCTCTTGGATCTGCTCGGACATGGGCATTACTTGGTAAACGCCGGATCTGCCCTTGTAACCCTCGTTACATTCATCGCAGCCAATGGCGTCGTACAAGGTAAAACCAGCCTCGACCTCTGCCGGATCAAAACCCTCGGCAAGCAGTGCGGCCTTTGGTAGCACCAAGGGCTTCTTGCAGTCATGCAAGCGTCGCCCCAACCGTTGGGCGATAACGAGTGTCACCGAGGATGTGATGTTGTAGGGGGCGATTCCCATGTTCATCAGGCGTGATATGGTCTGCGGCGCATCATTGGTGTGCAGGGTAGACAGCACCAAATGGCCAGTCTGCGCCGCCTTGATCGCGATTTCTGCCGTTTCCAGGTCGCGGATCTCGCCAACCATGATCACGTCAGGGTCTTGACGCAGAAACGCGCGCAGTGCGGCCGCGAACGTCATGCCACGCTTGACGTTCATCTGTACCTGGTTGATCCCGGGAACACGAATTTCGACCGGATCCTCCGCGGTCGAAATGTTGCGTGCCTCGGTATTCAGGATGTTCAATCCGGTGTAAAGCGAGACCGTCTTTCCGGAACCGGTAGGGCCGGTGACCAGGATCATGCCGTAGGGCTTCGCCAAGGCATCAAGATAACTTTGTTTCTGCGGGGGCTCGTAGCCCAACATGTCGATACCCAATTTCGCGGCACTGCCATCCAGCAGTCGCAGCACCACTTTCTCCCCGAAAAGTGTTGGGCAGGTGGAGACGCGAAAGTCCATCGATTTGTTCTTCGATAGATTCAACTTGATGCGTCCATCTTGTGGAACGCGCCTCTCGGCGATGTCCAGCGATGACATCACCTTCAGGCGCGAAGAAATTCTGGGTGTCAGTTTGACCGGCGGCTTGGCTACGGTTTTGAGGATTCCGTCCATTCGCAAACGCACCCGAAATTCAGTTTCGTAGGGTTCGAAGTGGATATCGGAGGCGCCGCGCTTGATCGCATCCACCAACATCTTGTTGACGAACCGCACCACCGGCGTGTCATCTCCGCGAACGTTGACACCGGTCTCGTCCTTGTCGTCGTCTTCGGTGTCGCCGAGTTCGAGGTTCTCGAGACCCTCGGTGTCATCCATTTCATCCGCCATGGAGTCATTGACGGTCAGCGCGATCTCGATGGCGCGGCGCAACTGATCTTCATCGACCAAGATTGCTTCGACCGACATGTTGGCCTGGAACTTGATGTCATCCAAAGCGCGGACATTAGTGGGGTCAGAGATTCCCACGAACAATCGGTTCCCGCGCTTGAACAACGGCAGCGCCTGGTGCTGATTGATCAACTTCTCGTCAACCGACTTGATGGGGGCGGTCGCAAAGTCGAGCGCGGTCACATCCATGATCGGCATGCCAAACTCAACGGCGTTGGCTGCGGCGATCTGTGCCGCCGTTGACAGCCTTTTGTCGAGCAGATAAGCATGCAAGGGACGTTTGTCTTTGGCCGCCTCGTCCATCGCTCGACGAGCGTCGACTTCGGCCAGTTGGCCATCGAGCACCAAGCGACGAACTATCCCGGTAATGCCCGCCAGGCTAGGAGTAGGCGCTGCGTTCATTTCGAGCGATCCCAAGTTAATTTTCCACGTCCTTCGAATGTACCGCAAAACAGTTCAGTAGGGGGAGACTCCGGCAACGACTGCGGGTGTGGGGCGCCGCCCGCCCAGTAGTTCGCAAGCGCCGGCGCATTCTTGATGCAGCTTGCGGGGCGACCGATCTGCCTTGGAGTATCTTTAAGGCGTCAACCTGCTCCAAAGGAATCAGCCTGCATGCGCTTGTCGGTCATCATCCCCGCGAAAAACGAGTCAGCCAACCTCGGCCAAACTCTCGCACGTGTTAAGGTCCACGCGGAAAATGCGGAAGTAATCGTCGTCAATGATGGGTCATCCGACGCAACTGCCGAAATTGCCCGGCAGTTTGGCGCAACGGTCCTCTCAGTCCCCTATACGATGGGTAACGGTGCCGCCATCAAACGGGGAGCCCGCCACGCGAGCGGCGAGGTGTTGATTTTCCTGGACGCAGATGGCCAACACGATCCTGCGGATATCGCGCCGATGCTCGAGCGTCTGGCAAACGGCTACGACATGGTGGTAGGCGCTCGCGACTCAAGTGGCCAAGCCAGTCGTGGCCGCAGTCTGGCAAATGCCTTTTATAATAAGTTGGCATCGTGGATGACCGGCCATGATATCGCCGATCTGACGTCTGGCTTTCGCGTGGTGTATCGGTCAAAGTTCGTCGAGTTTATCAATCTTTTACCGAATGGGTTCTCCTACCCCACCACCATAACCATGGCATTTTTTCGGAGCGCCTATTCGGTCTGTTACCATCCGATAAAAGTTTCGCGCCGCAAAGATTCACATAGTCATATTCGCCCTTTGCAGGATGGGTTCCGGTTTTTGTTGATTATATTCAAAATCGCAACTCTATACGCTCCCCTAAAAATCTTCGTGCCTGTGAGTATGACGTTTTTCAGTCTCGGCCTGGGGAATTATGCTTATACCTACATGATGTACAGCAGATTAACCAACATGAGCGTGCTATTGTTCAGCGCCTCAGTCATAATATTTCTGATCGGTTTGGTGTCTGAACAGATTTCGGCGATGCTATACAGCAATGCCGGAAAAGCGCCGGCTGATAAATGAGAAGCGGGTCAATGTTGGGGCCATCTCCGCCAAGCACGCAACCTGGCTTTACCGAATCAGAATTGACTTGGGCTGTCACCGATCGCTTTGGATAAGCACCCGAAAGGGTCGGGTCATGGTACGTTGGCACGGTCGATCACAATGCTTTATTTTGGTCCGCTTGTGGTTGCTGCTTGCCACGAAGTTGCGACAATAAACGTTGTACCGTCTCCGATTGTGCTGATCAATCGCGCCAGAAGTACGACCGAAAGTAGAGTTTCCGGCGGCGCATTGGTGCCGCCAAGTATAAGTAGTTGCACTGCTTCGCGAACACCCAGTCCCGCAGGCGCCCCGGGCGCGACAAACCCAATCACCCAGGATAAGCAGAAAGTTGTGGTGATGGTCGCAAGTCCCAGTTGGGCATCGTTTCCCGTCGACGTAACGGCAATCCAAAGCCCAACACTCGCCAACACCTGGCTCGCAGAATAAACGACTACGATGATGAGTATTGTTCGAAAACGCGGAAATGTAGCCATTGCGTCCAATAGTCTTCGCAGGCTTCCTTGCCAATTGTCGCGCTCATCGGATTGCCGGGTGCGATGGTGTCTTGAATAGGCCGCTGTCCCAGCCACGCCTATGGCAGCAAGCAAGACGCTGGCGCCGGCCAGGGCCGACGAGCCCCATCCAGCGATTTGCTGTACGTCGGACAAATGAAGGGCGATGCTGCCCAATACCAGGCTGGTGAGTACTAAGATCAGCGCTTCTTGACTGGAGGAAACGACGTAGGCGCGTGCGCCCATACCTGCTGCTTTGCAAAGCAGGAACCGGGTTGCGTGTTGTGCGATATTTCCGGGGAAATATTTTGCGAGTTGGCTGGAGCCCATGATCAGAATCAGCCGTGGCGTGGGCCAGAACTCGCGTTGGGTCGCCAACAACTGTTTCCAGGCTACCGCGCCGAGCGGGACTGATGCACAGTACAGCACGACCGCCGAGCAAAATCCCAGAAGAGCATCGGGTGAACCAAGCATGTTCGCCAGATGACCAAAGTCTAGATGTTCCGCGGCATAGCTCAGAAAGTAGGCAAATAATACAAGACCAAGTGCGAGCCCGAATATATTTGCGATCCGTTTCATCAATTCGGCACTAGTATGAGAAAGTTAGTTCTGAGGGGCTAGCCGACTTATCCTATCGATGGGCAAGTGCGATGGACTTGGCGGCGTGATGGTGCGGCTTATTGCTCTCGACGGCCGCCTCACATTCGTCTGCCGCCGCACGAGATTGGCAGATACCTTGATTGAGGGGAGGATGAAGGGATTTGGACGTTGTTGCGCAAACCTTTGCCCAATCAACGAATCACGGTGCGACCTAGATAAGCACTCAGTCCGTTTGGGTAGCACTTGCGTCTTCGATTTGCAGGCGTAGTTCATCGACCTCATGTAAGCGCGTTATACGGTGATACTTGCGAATGCGTTGTTCCAAGCGGTCGGCTAGTTCGCGCGCTCGCTCGATACTTCCGTAATTCAGCTCGTGGTAGGCCAAGAGGCCGAGTGCTGTCAACCCACGCTCGTTGGCGCTCGCGGCTGCAGACAAATGCAGTTTGGTCGCTTCAGTATCGGAATGTGCTTCGGCCAACATGCTGCGCAAGATGTGAAGATTCTCTATTGTTTCAAGGCGCTTGGTGGATTTGACGGCGGCAAGCAATCGGGTCAAAAAGTGGTCCATCTGTGAGCTTGTGAGGCTGGGGCAACGTTTTGCTCCGATGAGTATGACAACGGGTTTGAGGGCTTCGTCAATTCCAAATGCGTCCGGGTGTGCATGCGCCAACGAGACCAGTAAGTCGAGGTCATAGCTCGTTGCTGCCCCCCAGCAAGAAAGATGCAGATCGTACGATCGCTGCCAGAACTGATTAGGCTTCAAGGCCTGCGCTTTGCGGACAAAGGTCAGCGCCTCGGTCATTTTGCCCTGGGCACCGAGTAGCGACGCCATCTGGCTGTTTGCACGCGTGGAAAGTGGTTGATTGCGGACTTCCGTTTCCGTGAACAGGTTGCTGTTCGACCATTGGTGGGCTCGCTGAGCGGTAAGCCCTGCCAACACTAACAAGGGAATTACTGCCAACAAGGTCAGTTGCCGCTTGGTGAACGCGCGCGACGCGATCATATTCGCGCAGTAGACAAGCCAAAGAATCGGTCCGAGCATCGCCACATGGTTGCGATGTTCGAAAGCCATTTCGAGCGCAATGAAACTCGACTCCATCGCGTGCGCTGCGAAAAACCACAAAAGCGCAAATGCGGCGACGGGTGTTCGTTTGCGAAGCACGAAGGCAAGCGCCACAGTGGAAAGGGTGGCCAACAATCCTAGCCAGGCAAATACATCGTTTGTCTTTCGTGTCTGGAAGATATCCAGATAGAGGCCCATTGATCGGATATCGGGCCAAAGGATCGTTTGCAAGTAGTGGCATAGAACGGCTGGCTGGGTCAGCAAGCGTTCCATCATGGAGAATTCGCGTACTCGATAGTCGTCAATGAAGCTGGGTAGCAGGAGCGCTGCGCCAACAGTTCCGAGCGCCAAGGGAAGGGCAACCGTCAGGCTGAGAAACACTCGGGAAGGCCGGCTTGCTGCCCACGTCTTCCAGCGGGAGGAGGGCGCGAAAATCAACACCGACAAAAGCATGAGCGGAATCAACGCCCCGGATTCCTTTGAAAGTACTGAAAGCAACATCAGCGACAACGCGGTAAACGCCAGCAAGTAGCCCTTTCTCGTCGGCGTATCGGGTGCCTGCAGCTTGTCCAACGCACCCAAGCTATACCAGAGGGTGATGAACAAGAACGTTGCAGACAGCTGTGTCATGCGCTGAACGGGGTACAGCACAGTGCTGATATGTAGAGGATGCACTAGCCAGACGAGCGACACGTAAGCCGCCAGCTTGCGGGATTCCTCGGAAGCCAGGCGAGTGGCGACGATTGGAATCAATCTTCCCAGAAGCAAGAAGAGCAGCGCTCCGTTGCCTATGTGGATCAGTAGATTGACTACCTTGTAGTGAAACGGCGCGTTGCCGATCCAGTGATAATTGATCAGGAAAGAAAGGTTGGATACCGGACGATGCAGCAATCCGGATCCGTTGCGGATCACGGCATCGGCGAAGTCGAGAAGACTACCGCTGGTTGCGCGTGCTCGGCTCAGGTTGCCGACGTCGTCGAGCATGAAGGGGCCGTTGAGGCCTGGGAAAAACGGAAGGGCGCAAAGCAGGCCCAGCAGCAGTACGCTCAGTGCTTTTTTCATGTGCAAATGAAAAGCCCCGGCATCGAGCCGGGGCTAGTCAATGATCCAAAGACGCTTAAGTCGATGCGATTAACGGCATGAAGATGGCGCGTACTTGGCACCGGTCGGATTGGCCGAGGTGCAAGTCCAGATTACGTTGTTGTTGGCGTCGGTGGTGGCGGTCAGCTCCGTGCTGATCGCGCTGGTCACCAACGAGCTGTCGATACCGGCCGAGTTGTCGATGGTCAGCGTGCCGGAGACACCGGCGGCCTGGGTGTAAACGGTGTCGATGCAGAAGTCCGAACTGAACACCGCCCCGAACGAATCGATGTTGAGCGGGAAATCGCCATTGGAAATCACGAACTCAGCAATACCGAGCTTGTTCGGCGCATTGCCATTCATGCACTCAGCGTACTTGGCGCGGATGGTGTAGTCCTGGTAAGCCGGGATGGCGATCGCGAGCAGGATGCCAAGGATCGCGATGACGATCATCAACTCGATCAGGGTAAAACCTTTCATGTTCTTCATGGGAACTCCCCAGTGGGTGGAATTTCAGTTAGCTAACGAGATGCCAGCGACGCCTTTAAAGACCGTCGGCCTAACTCCTTGGCCTTGCGGCCAGTCGACGTTGCGGGCAAGTCAGATGTAAGCACAGCGCGTGCCAAGGCACAAGGCGAAGATTTCTTCGGCGCAACTAGTTGAATGAATTGGAAAACGTTGGCCGCCAATTGTAACCTCATGAAGGGGGCCGAGCAGTAGCGCGTTAAAAGTCACAACTGCAGGAGTGCCATGAGCGTGGTGCGATGACGCCTCGCGTCCGTGAGTGACCTTCTGCGTCAGTCCTTCGGAAGGGCCAGCGGATCAATGGGCAAGACCTTGATGGGTGCGCCTGAAGTCGGGTCAATCACCATCACGGCGATACCCCGCGACGACATGATCGGCACCCAGCGGACATTTTCGCCACGACCCAAGGACGCGGTGACTTTGGTGCGTTCACTTTCTGCGCGCAGTGCCGCGAGGCTGCTCAGGGGCTCCGAACTTGCGACCAGGTCGGGTGCGACTGACTCAAATGGAAGGTAATACTCAGGGAAGACATGGAGGTCGCGACCTCCGATGAACTCATCGATCAGCTTCTGTTTGGTGTCGACGTCGTCGGGAAGACGTGAGCCCACCAATTCAGGGCCAAACCAGGGCAATCGTGATCGCGGCAAGGCCACCCCTTCAGATTTCAAGTCGGAGTCGCGTACTTCATTCGCAAAAACCAACGCGTATCGCTCTGGCAGGGCAACCAGAAACACCGGGCGAGACTGCCAGATCACATGCAGTCCATAGAGCAAGAACGCCGCCTGCGCCAAGCCAATGAACGCGAGATCGAATTTGAGTCGAGGCTTGCCACTACGAAAGATGATGAGGGTGAGCAGCGGCCCGACAACCACGTCGATGCCAGCCAAAACCAGCAGCAGGCGGTCTGCATTTGAAAATTGAAACATGCCTTTGGCGTACCACGTGGTCAGCATCAACGTAGCCAGCGAGGTGACGATCACGACGGTCAGGACAAAGTGGATTCCAGCAGCTTTCCAGCGCGACATGGAGGCACTCCAATTGGATTAGGGCGAGGCGAGTCGTCAGTGCTCCGAATCAACCCATGCTTCACGGCGTCAGCGGATCATGTCGACAGGCGGAGAATGGCCCGTTCTGAGCGAAGTGGCGAAAAAATATCGTCAGTCTGCCGACTATTCAATACCCAGTTTCTTGAGCTTGTAGCGCATGGCACGAAAGGTAATGCCAAGCTTTGCCGCCGCTTTGGTCTTGTTGTAGCGACACTCTTCCAATGCTTTCTGAATCGCTTCGCGTTCCAGTTGTTCGATGACGTCGGGAAGGGCATCGTTGTTGCTGCTTTGCAGCGACATCGCGACCGAAGGCACGCGTGGCTCAGCGCTGCGCCGATCGGCATACGGACTGCCACTTGGTAGGCGCAGGTCAGCTTCCTGAATGACGCCGGCTTCGCTCAGCGCCACCGCCCGCTCCAGGATGTTCTCCAACTCCCGAACGTTGCCCGGAAACGGATAATGGACCAGAGCGTCAAGCGCCTTCGAGCTTAGTCGATAGGGTTCGTCGCGGTTCTCGCTGGCGAGCTTGGTCAGCATGTGGCTGGCGAGCGCAGGTATGTCAACAGCACGCTCGCGCAACGGTGGAACTCGCAACTCGATGACGTTGATTCGGTAGAAGAGATCGTGTCGAAAGCGACCGTCCTGCACGAGGTGAGACAGATTCTTGTGAGTTGCCGAGAGAATCCGGACGTCGGTCGGCTGTTCGACATTGGCCCCGATCGGGCGCACTGATTTTTCCTGAATCACCCGCAACAATTTGACTTGCATGTGCAGTGGCAGCTCGCCGACTTCATCCAGAAACAGCGTGCCTCCATTGGCGGCTTGGAATAGACCATCCTTGTCAGACACGGCACCGGTGAAGCTGCCCTTGCGGTGGCCGAAAAACTCGCTCTCCATCAACTCGGTTGGAATTGCGCCACAGTTGACCGGGACGAAAGGACCACTGCTTCGCGGTCCCTGTTCGTGAATGAGGCGGGCAACCAGTTCCTTGCCGACGCCTGACTCGCCGCCGATGCTGACGGGCGCTTGATTGCGTGCGAGTTTCGCGATGGTGCTGCGCAACTCTTGCATGGCGGTGGATTCGCCAAGCAACTTGTTGTTGCTGAGCTGGGTTTGCGCGCGCCGCTGCTCGCCGAGTTGCAATGCGTGCTGCACCATTCTTCGGAGTACATTGATGTCGACTGGCTTTGAGACGAAATCGAAGGCGCCTGCTTTGAGGGCGTCGACTGCCGCGTCGACGTTTCCGTAAGCCGTGATCATTGCAACCGGAGTTTCCGGATAGCGGCTGGATATGTGAGTGACCAGGGTCTGCCCAGATCCATCCGGCAACCGCATGTCGGTAAAACACAGGTCGTAGGTGTTTTCGGATAACCGGCGCCTCGCGCTGGCGAGATCTTCGGCCGTGTCTACCCGCAGCCCCATTCGACCAAGCGTCAGCGACAGCAGTTCGCGAATATCGTGCTCATCATCAACGATGAGAGCGGCGCGCATCAGGGGGCGTGGTGTCGTCATTGCTTAGAAGTATCCCCGACGCGAGTCATAGCGCAAGCGACAACGTGCCCACGAACATACATCATGCTCGGGCGGACAGCAGGTTGTCGGGGCTGTCGTTGCCCACGCGTAGCGGCTGAGCGCGAGCGAGCGTGATCCGAAAACAACTGCCGCCGCCCGCCACAGAAACGTAGTCAAGGCGCGCCTGATTGGCTTCGCAAAGTTGCCTCGCGATGTACAAGCCCAGCCCGCTACCGAACTCACTGGTGGTGTAGAAGGGCTCAAAAATACTCGCGACCACGGAGGGCGGAACGCCCGGCCCGCGGTCTATCACTTCCACCACCGGTGCACCGCCCGAACCGAGTTGTCGCGCCGAGATGGCGATTCGAGCCGGCTGATCCGGCAAGCGACCGTAAGTAAGCGCGTTCTGCACCAGGGCACTCAGCACCTGATGCAACTGGCGTGGGTCGATCACGGCATGCAGCGGACGCTGCCCAGCCGACGTCAGGATTGCATTGCGATCAATGAAATGACTGGTCTTGAACTCCTCAACGAAGCGCTGTACCCAATGCGCGAGCTCGATCGACTCAGGTCGCGAACGCTCACGCCGGGAGAGTGCCAGCACATTTTCGATGGTGTCGTTCATGCGACCACAGTGATTCACGACGATCTCGACCAGTCGCCTATCGGTGGCAGGCAAATGGGCGGATTCCTCCAGCAACTGAGCGGCGTGATGAATAGCTGCCAGCGGGTTACGTACTTCGTGCGCGATGCTTGCCGACAAGCGACCCAGGGTCGAGAGCGTAAGTTCTTCGGCGCGACGGGAAACCAGGGCGCTGTCATCAAGAAACACCACAAATAGCTCGTCTGACATCGCCAAGGTGGCGAAATGAGGGCTGACAAGTGGTCGGTCAGGCACCAGAGCAAGTGGGCCAGTGTCTTGCTGCTGGTCGCCGCGCCAGCGTTTCCAGCGTTGATGCAGTCCGGATGACAAGGCCTCCAGGTCCCGTTGATCGGGTTTGGGTTCACCGAGCAGCATCCAGGCGGCTTCATTCATCAGGCGCACGTGGCCGACGCTATCCAGCACCAGCACGCCAGTACGCATGCGGCGAATGATCAGTTCGTTGAGTTGCGACAAGCTGGCGAGTTCGACGCCGCGTTGATCTGCGAGTGCCGCGCTTTCCCGCATCTGCCGACCAAGCAAATGACAAAGCAGGCTGATGGCGACATAGGTCACCGCATACATCACTGCCGGCGCCAGAGAGCGGCCTGCTGACTGATCGCCGAGTTGGCTGTAGACATACTCGGCGACGGTTCCCGCAGCGGCGGCGATCGCAAACGCCAGACTTGCCTGCAGAGAGAGAATGACGGCCGCGGCACCCAGATTGACCAGCAGCAATAGCGAAACGCCACTTTCAACGCC
>JBQTGY010000027.1:0-101628 GCA_052390415.1 Pseudomarimonas sp.
GGGCTAGCGCCGCATCGTCACAACCCGGAGCGCGGCCGATCCACCTGTCGCACCCAGTCCGACAGGTTGTAGTGGTTGCTGACGCGGGCGATGCGACCGTCGCGGATGGCAAAAAACGCGCCGCCCGGCAGGCAGTAGCGTTGACCATTGGCG
This sequence comes from Pseudomarimonas sp., assembly GCA_052390415.1. Classification (GTDB taxonomy): domain Bacteria; phylum Pseudomonadota; class Gammaproteobacteria; order Xanthomonadales; family Xanthomonadaceae; genus JANNWF01. Next base: position 154 of record JBQTGY010000027.1, read on the forward strand.
GTGGGCAAGCCCTCGGCGGTCTCCAGATACACGCCCTCGACCACGTACTCGGCGGCCGCGTGTTGGCCATTCTGGGTCGACATCACCACCACGTCGCGGAAGTGCTCGCGATAGCTCGCTGACATTGCCTGCAGAAAGGTGGCAAACGCCGCGCTGCCGATTTCGCGCTCGCCCTGATTGACGTCATGCACCACGTCTTCCGACAACACAGCCAATACGCCCGCGTGATCGGCACGGTTCAACGCCGCGTAATACGCCAATACCAACTCAGTCGCGCGATCAGAGGCGCGGGCACCGTCGATTCTCATCCGCTCGAATCCTCATCAAGACTCAGCCTCGGGAAACGGGGTTCACGGGCAGTCGAATAATGATAGCTCGCCAGGCGGCGTGCGTGAGCGCCTTTGCAGCCCCCGAAAAAATCGACGTGTTAGGCTCCGCCGCCTTGCCGCATTCAGGTCACTTACCGCCCATGACGGTCGCCACCGCCGCGCGTCCACCCACTCGGCTTGCCGACTATCGGGCTCCGGCTTGGTGGGTCTCCGAGGTCGAGCTGGAATTCGATCTGGATCCCGCCGAGACCCTGGTGCACGCGCGCCTCAGCCTGCATCCCGACCCGGCACAGGCGGGCACCGACTTGCGCCTGGACGGCTGCGACTTGTTTTTGCTCAGCATCGGATTGGACGGCGTGCCGCTGCCCAGCTCACGTTACCAAGTCGATGCCGCAGGCCTCACGGTATTTGGACTCAACGGCGCCTGCGTACTGCAAACCTCGGTGCGCATCTGTCCACAAGCGAATACGCGACTGGAAGGCGTCTACGCCAGCGGCCCGATGTTGTTGACCCAATGCGAGGCACAGGGCTTCCGGCGCATCACCTACTTCATCGATCGGCCGGATGTATTGGCGCGTTACCGCGTGGAACTGCGTGGCAACGCCAAGCGTTATCCGGTGCTGCTGTCGAATGGCAACCCCGCGGCCGCTGGCGAACTGCCGGATGGCCGCCACTTTGCGCGTTGGATCGATCCGCATCCCAAACCCAGTTATCTGTTCGCCTTGGTGGCGGGCGATATCGATTGCGTCGAAGCGCCGTTCACTACCTCGGAAGGGCGCGCCGTTGCGGTGCGCGTGTGGACCGAGCGCAGTGATGTCGAGCGCTGCCGACACGCGCTTGAATGCGCGTTGCGGGCGTTGCGTTGGGACGAGCAGCGCTTTGGTCGCGCCTATGATCTCGACGTCTTCAACATCGTCGCCGTGCAGTATTTCACCATGGGCGCGATGGAGAACAAGGGCCTCAACATCTTCAACGCGCGTTATGTTCTGGCCGATCACGAAAGCGCCACCGATGCCGATTTCGAAGCCATCGAATCGGTGATCGGGCACGAACACTTCCACAACTGGAGCGGCAATCGGGTCACTTTGCGTGACTGGTTTCAGCTGTCGTTGAAAGAAGGCTTCACGGTGTTTCGCGATCAGGAGTTCAGCTCCGATCTGCACTCGCGATCATTGAAGCGCATCGACGACGTGCGCTTGTTGAAGAGCCGCCAATTTCAGGAGGACAGTGGCCCGCTGGCGCACGCTGTGCGGCCGGCCGAATACGCCGAAATCAACAATTTCTACACCGCCACGGTGTACGAAAAGGGTGCGGAAATCGTCCGCATGCTGCACACCCTGCTGGGCGAGGCAGACTTTCGTCGCGGTGCGGATCTGTACTTTCTCCGGCACGATGGGCAAGCCGCGACGGTGGAGGACTTTCTGGCGGCGATGAGCGAAGTCAGTGGTCGCGATCTGCGCCAGTTCGCGCGTTGGTATGCACAAGCCGGTACGCCAGTACTGACGATCCGCGAGTGCTGGGACGCGCCCACGCAAACCTTTCATGTCGCCATCAGTCAGCACACACCGACTGCGGCCGGCCACGCCGAAAAAGCTCCGCTGCACATTCCGGTCCGCTACGCGCTGTACGCGGCCGACGGCTCGCGCATCGAACGTGTACTCGAAGGTGATGCCCAGACCAGCGCGACTCTGATCGAACTCACCCAGCCCACTCACGCATTGCGATTGCACGCTGTCAGCGAACGCCCGCTGGCCGTCTACCTGCAAGGCCTGTCCGCGCCGGTGCGTCTGCATCTGTCGCGCGATGCGGCCACGCTGGCGCGGATAGTGGCGGTCGAGCCCGATCCGCTCACCCGCTGGGAAGCCATCCAATGTCTGGCCACGGATGCCCTGTTGCAACGCGGCCCCGATCCGGCTGGCGCGCGTTCTGCCCTGATCACCGCGTTGGGCGACTTGCTCAATCACCCGACCGAAGACCCAGCCTTCGTCGCCGAATGTCAGCGCCTGCCCGAGGTGTGGACGCTGGCCGATCAGACCGAAGTGATCGATCTCGATGAGTTGCTGCGGCAACGCGAAGATCTGCTCGACGAGTTGGCCGAGTGCCACGCGGATGGCTTCGAATCTGCCTACCGGCGCCTGCGCGCCGCGCATCCGGGGCAGCGTTTCGATGCGTCCGCATTCGCTGCGCGGCGCTTGATCGGGGTCTGTCTGGATCGCCTCACCCGGCTCGACCCATCAGCGCGCATCGCCAGCGCGCACTTTGCTGGCTCGCTGTGCATGACCGATCGCCTCAACGCGCTCGCCTGTCTGATCCACGTTGATGCGCCGACCGCCACGGCCGCACTCGCCCAATTTCGCGAGCACTGGCGACACGATCCTCTCGTCACTGACAAATGGCTGAGCATTGTCGCTAGCCGACCGCAGCCCGAAACGCTCGATGACATACGCGCGTTGATCGGGAGCACCGAACTTTGGCAACCCGCCAACCCCAATCGGGTGCGCGCGATCCTTGGCAGCTTTGCCCGCAACAATGCCATCGCTTGCCACCGCATCGATGGCGCGGGTTATGCCTTGGTGTTCGAGCAAATCGGTTGCCTCGACGTCCTCAATCCGCAGGTGTCGGCGCGCCTGTTGACCGCCTTCGAGCCGTGGCGAAAGCTCGATGGCAACCGTCGTGCATTGATCGAATCGGGCTTACGCGGCTTGCTCGCCAACCAGCCCTCTGCCGATCTGCGGGATGTGCTGACGCGTTTGCTGGGGTAGCGAACGAGCCATGTGCAAGCGTGAAGGCGCTTGATTGCAACGAGCTTGTACCTGACCTCCTCACAGATTCTCGGGCGGAAACTTGCTCGGCGCTGCGGGTGCCACCGGTGCCCGTACCGCGCCTTTCTCCAACTCCTGCAACAAATGTGTGACTGCGGCTTCCAGACTGGGATCGCCGCCGGCGGCGACCAATTCCGGGCGATCAATGACCTGCATGTCAGGTGCCACACCTTCGTTCTCCACCGCCCACTGACCATCGGTATCCAGGAAGCGGAAGGTGGCAGCGAGTACGCGGCCGTTGTCGATCAGGGACGGTCCGCCGCTGATGCCAATCAACCCACCCCAGGTGCGGGTACCGATCAATTTGCCCAGACCAAGCTTGCGGAAGTAATAAGGCAAGGCGTCACCGCCTGAGCTGGAAAGGCCATTGATCAGCATCGCCTTGGGGCCGAGATGAGACAGCAACGGCGTGGCATTGGGTTCCAAGCCGCGGCGCTTCCAGTAGTTGAGCGGCTGGCGTGAAAGCAGCTCGATCATCCGATCAGGAATGAAGCCGCCGCCGTTATATCGATCATCGATGATCAGCGCCTCCTGCGAGGCATAAGCGAGCATGCCGCGGAACAGTTCGCGATTGCCTTCCACCGCGGTGTTGGGCACGTGGATGTAGCCGATGCGACCGCCGGAAAGTTCTTCCACGCGCCGGCGTTTCGTCGCGACCGCATCGAGATAGCGCAGCGACAGTTCCGAACTCAGTGCTTTCACTCGCACCGTGCGCGCGCTTGCTTTGTCAGCGGCTGCGGCAAGCCGCAGTTCGACCACGTGATCGCCCTTGTTTTCCAGCAGGCGATAGAGGTTGTCGACGCCCAAGGTACTGACGCCATCGATGGCCAACAGCAGCTCGCCCTCCTTGCCGTTGACGCCAGGCTCGGTGAAAGGCGAGCGCCGCGCCGGGTCCCAGTTCTCGCCGGCAAAAATCTTCTCGATACGCCAGTAACCGCTGGAGTCCTTGGCCAGTTCCGCGCCGAGCAATCCGCCCGGCTTGCGCGGCACCTGGGTCTGATCGCCGCTCTCGACGTAGACGTGGCCCGCGTTCAACTCGCCGGCCAGCTCTTGCAACAGATAGTCGAGATCGGCGCGGCTGCCGACGTGTGCGACCAGCGGCTCGTAGCGCGCGCGAATGGCATCCCAGTCTTGCCCGTGCATGCCGGCGTCGTAGAACCAGTCACGCAGCACGCGCCAGCTGTCGACGAACATGTGCTTCCACTCGCGTCGCGGCTCGATACGCAGCTCCATCCCGGCGAGATCGAGCTTGCCAGCGTCAAAATCAGCAGACGGTTTCGCGTCGACGATGGCGAAGTCGGGGCCACGTTGCAGCAACAATTTCTCGCCGTTCGCACTCAATACGTAGCCATTGACCTTGGCGACTGACTTGGGCTTTTCCTCATCCAGGCCGATGAACTGCAAATCGGCCGGCTCCGCACCATCGGCGAGGGCGGCGACAAACACGCCTTCTTCATTGGCGCTGAGCCCACCGTAGTTGGCTGGCGGCGCATTCAATGCGATCACCCGCTGGTTGAAGCCGGGAATATCGATGCGCAAGGTTGCCGGCAGCTTGCTTGATTTGTCGTCGTCCTTGTCCTTGTTGTCGGTCTCGCTGGTCGCACCCACTTCGTCGGATTTCGGACGCAGCAAGGGTGGTCCATCGGCGGCCAAAGTCGCGGCGTAGACGCGGGTTGCGTTGGTGTAGAGATAATTGAATTCGTAGGCGCTGAAGGTCAGGCCAAAATCGCGGTCGGAGAGAAAATACAGGTAGCGTCCCTTCGGATCGAAAGCGGGTTGCCTCGCGCTGGTTTGATCTTCGGTGAGCTGACTCGCTTGCCCGCTGGCCAGTGAGTACAACCAGATCGCGTTGTTGCGATTGTTCGACACCTTCGAATACGCCAGCCAGCGACTGTCCGGCGACCACACGTAGTCGCTGATTTCATCCACCGTGCCCAGATCCACATCCGTGGTCACGCCGCTGGTCACCTCCAGCATCCGCAGACGTTGGCGCTTGTCGGCGAACGCGAGGCGGCTGGAATCCGGCGACCACACCGGTGCAAAGCGCCAGGTATCGCCATCATCCGTGACTTGTCGCGGCGTGCCACTGCCGTCTTGGGCGCGCACGTAGACTTCATATTCGCCCGTAGCGTCGGACAGATAGGCGATCCACTTGCCGTCCGGCGACCAGCTGACACTCATCTCCCGCGCATCGGGGGTGCGACTCAAGGGACGCACTTCGCCGTGTTTGGCGGGCACGCTGAACACCTCGCCACGTGCGCCGAATACCGCGCGCTCACCGCCCGGCGCGATCGCAAACGACTCGATGAAATCCTTGGCTTGCACAAACCGCGGCAGCGTTTCCGGCAAGTCGCCTTGAATGCGGATCGGCACCTCGACGCTGGTCTGCTTGGCGGGATCAAAGTGCCACAGGCCACCACCGTTTTCGAACACGATGCCGCCAGGTCCGGCGCTGGGCCACAGCACGTCGAATTCACTGAAGGTGGTCAGCTTGGTCGGTTCGCCGCCGGTGGGCGCGATCGAATACAGATTCAGCGTGTACTCGCGATCGGAAACGAAATACACCTTGTCTCCCAGCCACATCGGCTGGTGATCGGTGGCGCGATCCGTGGTCAATTGCAATGAACTGTTGGCGGTCAGATCAAAGATCCACACGTCCTGCGCGCGGCCGCCGCGATAACGCTTCCAGCTGCGGAAGTCGCGATCGATCGGCGTGTAGACAAACTTGCTGCCATCCGGGCTGAACGATCCGCCGCCGCTTTCGGGCATTGGCATGGGTTTCTCCATGCCACCAGCGATAGGCACCAGATAAGGTCGCCCGTCGCGCTCACTCCAGGGATTGCGATTCATACGCACCGCGATGTGTTGACCATCCGGCGTCCAATCCAGCACGCGATTGTCGGTACCACCGCGCGGCGGCATCGGGCCGACATCGTTGTACCAGGTCAATTGCCGCGGCTCGCCACCACCGGCAGGAATCACATACACCTGGCGGGTGCCGTTGTACTGCGCAGAAAACGCGATCCATTGGCCATCGGGGCTGAACTTGGGATACAGCTCTTGCCCCGCGTGCGAGGTCAGCCGAAATGCGGTGCCGCCCGCGAGTGGCGCGGTGTAGATATCGCCCGCGTAAACGAACACCACGCGCTCATTGTGGATATCGGGAAATCGCAGCAGCTTGCTGGGTATCGTGGGTGCCGCCGAGGCGGCAGTGGCAATCAGCAGACATCCTGCGAGCAGCGACAGAGGGGCACGGCGCATGGGTTTTCATCTCGGGTAGGCGAACCTCTGGATTGTAAACATCGACCCACATTCGGCGTGTGCCGAAAGGCTGACAGCGCGCAGCAATGCTGCCGATGACACGACAACAAGCCGCTGTAATAGGATGCCCTCATGGATGTGACGCGCCCCGACTGGATGCGCCGATGGCTGCTGCCGATCAGCATGTTGGCCGGCTTCTCCACGTTCGTGTTCAGCAGCGTGTATCTGGTCGACCATCTGCGAGACGGTGGCGACGGCCTCGGCAGTGCACTTGATCGCTACCTGCACTTCGACGCCAACATGCTCACCGATGCGATCTCGCAGCTGTCACCGGTGGTGGTGGCCTTGCTGGGCATCGTCGTCACCGTCGTCGCGATCATCGTGCAGTTGTCTTCGGATCGTTATTCCGGGGTCGCCCGGATGTTTGTGCGTGACCGCATCAACCAGGCCGTGCTCGCCTATTACGTGGTCGCGGCCGTGTGCGGCGTGTGGCTGAGCGTGGCCTTGCACGATGGCTTCGTGCCAGTCGCATCGCTGGTGCTGGGCATCAGCATGGCCTCACTGGGCATGTTGCTGATGCTGCCGTACTTTTCCTATGTGTTCTGGTTTCTGGAGCCAGTCAATCTGGTCGCCCGCATTCGTCGCGATGCCGAGCGCTCGGTGATCAAGTTGCTTGGCAAGCACGACACTCCGCCCAACGTGCTCGACGACCGCCAAGCCGACATGCTGGCGTCGTTGGCCGAGCTGACCGACATCGCCACGCACTCGGTATCAGGCAAGGACAAGATCATCGCCAGCCGCGCGGTCGACGCGCTGAAGGATTTCGCCTGCGGCTATCTACTGCAGAAAAATCGTTTGCCAGAACAGTGGTTCCGCATCGGCCGCAGTTTGGGTGAAAACCCGGATTTCATCGCCATGGATCCGGAGTCACTGGTGGATCTGGAGAAACGCCGCACCTGGGTCGAGTGGCAGGTATTGCGGCAGTACCTGAGCATCTACGGCGAGGCCGGTACCGCCCTGCGCGAAGTCAATTACCTGATCGCCATCGACACCCGTTACATCGGCGAGAAGGCCGCACAAAGCGGAGATGACGAACTGGTCGCTTTGGTGTTCCGTTACATGAATTCCTACCTGCGCGCGACCCTGAACCTGCGCGATGTGCGCACCGCATACAACGTGCTCAATCAGTACCGCCTGCTGGCGCAATCGATGCTGCGCCATGGGCGCGACGCGTTTGCGTTGGAAGCAGTGCGACACATGGGTTATTACAGCCATGTGAGCTTCGACATGACCCTCAACTTCGTCGCCGAAACGGTGGCCTACGACGTATCCACCCTTTGCCAAGCCGGCCACGAATACGACTCGCCCACCCAGGACGCGATGCTCGCCTTGTTCATGAAGCTGGATCGCCCCCTGCGTATCAAACGCCAGGAACGCGCCCTGCTGGGTGTGCGCAAAGCGCAAGTGAAACTCGCCGCGTATTACCTCAGCGTCGGGCACGTGGATCGCGCGATGGTCATCGCCCGCGACATGCGCGAAGAAAATGCCGAGCGCGTCAGCATCATTCGCAGCGAACTGGAAAGCGTCGCCGACAAGGACTTCTGGGAAATCATCGACCGTGGGCGCACGTTTGAATACATGCCACCGCAGCAACGCGAGGCGTTGGGGGCGTTTTTCAAGTTGTTGGAGGAGGTACAGGGGTAGGCGGCTTCGTGCGGTCGAAGGGGACCGATTTTTCTTTCGTTCCGACGAATGCCGGGGTTGGTTTTCGCTTCTCTCGTTTTAGTCTGGCTCTCCGCAAGGTGTCGTCGGCCTCAGCGGCCGCCGAGTCACTTTTCTTTGAGTCGCCAAAGAAAAGTAACCAAAAGAAAGGCGACCCCGATGTGGCGCTCGCGATGAAGCCGCGAGTCCGCGGCGGTCGGGAGGGGTTTTTGACGGTACATCCATGTACCGGCAAAAAAGGCGCGCGCATCCATGCGCGCACCCCTGACGGGCCTGATCTCCCAACCGCCGCCGCCACAAAGGGGACCCCAAGTTCCAGAGCAAAAGCCAAAGCGCGCAGCGTGAAAGTTTGCCGCGCATACCGTTGCTTTCTTGGCGCGCCCGGCTCCATTGAACTTGACGCTTCGAGTGTTGAAGTCGCGTCTGTTGGAGCTTTTGCTTTAGCTTTTGCTGTTGCTTTTGCTTTTGCTTTTGCTTTTGCTTTTGCTTTTGCTGTTGCTTTTGCTTTTGCTTTTGCTGTTGCTGTTGCTGTTGCTGTTGCTGTTGCTGTTGCTGTTGCTGCTGTTGCTGTTGCTGTTGCTGCTCTGGCACTTGACCTTGGGCCCCGTCATCGCGCCGAGCAGCGGAGCCGGGCTCGGGGGAAAGGCGCGCATGTTTGAGCACCGGTCTGGGCGGGGGCGGCCGATTCGCGGCCGCCTTCGCTACGCTCGGTCGCGCCGGCCCGAGACCGGCGAGCAGCGCAGGGAACTGAGCGAAGCGAAGCGCGATGCTCGGGTCGCCTTTCTTTTGGTTACTTTTCTGTATGTCGGGCATCCTGCCCTCCACCCTTCGGGCCGCCTTCGGCGTTCGGGCGCGCTCCTGCGCGCCTCGTGGCGAAGCAAAGAAAAGTGAATCGGCCGCCGCCGTAGGCGGACGAAACCGTGCGGAGCAATCGAGAAGCGAGAGAAGCCAAGTCCATAAACCGGCCTTCGACGGAATGAAGAATCAAACCCGGCCCCGGCGCACGCCGAAAAAGCGCAGCCCCCTCACTCCAATCCAAAAAACCTCCGAATCTTCGCGCTGATCGCATCCTCCTGCCGTTCACCGCCATTGCTTGCCGCCTTCTCCTGGGCATTCGTCAATCCACCCATGCGTTCGCTGATCACGCGGGACACTTCATCGGCGATGTCGGGGCGGGTCCGCAACACGGCCTCGAAGCCAGCTTTGTCCAGGCGCAGGCAGTGCGCGTCGGTGCGGGCGACCACGCTGGCGCGGCGGGGTTCGCCGGTCATCAGGCCCATTTCGCCGAAGACGCTGCCGGCATCCAGGGTGGCTACGCGGGTCTTGATGCCGTCGCGCTCGGACCAGACTTCCACCTCGCCTTCGACCACCAGGTAGAGCCAGTGCGCGACGGCACCTTGGCGGGTGATGGTGTCGCCGCTGACAAACGGTGCGCTGACCATGTTGGCCGCCAAGGCCTCGCGCTCGCTTTCCGATAACGAGCGAAACAGGTCGACGCCGGCCAGGGCGCGACTGCGACGCGCCACTTCTGTCGCTCGCAACGAAGCTTGGCGCGCATCGTTTTCCTTGGTGATCAGGCGTTCTTCCTGAACCACGGTCAATTCAATGTTGTGTCGCGCCAATGCGGCCAGCGCGTGCATGCGCACGGCTGAGTCGCTGGGATCGTCGGCGCGGGGATTCTCGATCCAGAAGCGCAAGGCATAACGACCGTAGCCGGCGGCAGTGTCCATCAACACCGCACTGGGCGGCGGGTCTTGCATCACGTTGGCAATTTCCGCCAGTCGCACCGAATCTTCCAGCACGCTGCACACCCGACTGGGTGACACCGCGAGATCCAGATTGAAATAGACCCAACGCCGCCAGCGAGTGCGCGCATCGCGGCGCGAGCCAATGATGTGGAAGCGATTCTTCACCAGCCAGCCATTCGGAATGATGACGGTTTCGCGATCACGGGTTTCGATGGCCGTATGCCGCCAGCGCACGTCGACCACCTGGCCACCGACGCCATCGACCTTGACCCAGTCGCCGACCCGCACCGAGTCGTCCAGCTGCAACACCACGCCGCCAAGAATGTTGCCCAAGGTGTCCTGCATCGAAAACGCCAGCACCGCGGTGATCACCGCTGAGGTTGCGACCAGACTGGTGAGATCCAGACCCGCTCCGTGCAACCAGAACAGCAACCACGCCGCGGCCAGTGCGGTGGTGGTCAAGTCTTCAACGATGCGCGGTGTGCCCAGTCCCAGCGCCGGCAGAGCGGCGCGAAACACGATGATGCAGCCGAGTCGGATGATGACCGCGCCGAGGCCTACGATGGCGACGCCCGACAGCACACTGGCGACCCGCGGCACTTGCCACGCTTCGAGGGCGACACCAGCGAGATCGAGCACCACCAACAGCCCAATCATCACCAACATGCCGCGAATGGCGGCGCGATCGGGCGCACGCACGGCCAGCGCCAGCAAGCCCAGCACCAGCCCGAACGCCGCGCCGAGGGTAATCTCGCCATGCAACATGTTGAAATCCACACTTCCCCCTTTGACGCCGTCGTCACGTTGCGGCGGCCGATGCATCATGCCTTGGGCCGCAGACCTCAGGCGAGCGCGGCAGAAAATCCTGAATGGAGGCCACAGCGAACATGAGCGAAAAACCTGATCGTCGCGGCTTCGTGCTGGCTCGTGATGTGCTTGGATTCCAATTGAAGCTGGTGATCGACGCGTTGCGGGATGTGGTGACCAGTCCGCTGGCTTTGCTCGCGGCGGGCCTCGACTTGGTGTTGTTGAAACGACAGCCGCCACGCTATTTCCGCGCGGTGTTGCAGTTGGGTCGACGCAGCGAAGACTGGATCGACCTGTGGTCTTCGACGTACGACCAGCACGCGCAGCCGGAGAACGTCGATGCGGTGCTCGACAGCGTGCAAGCACTGCTGCGCGATCCGCGCGCCGGCGCTCGCAAGGCGAAGGTGCTGAAGCGCTGGGCCGAGCGGGAGATCAGACGCCGTGCGCGAACACCGTTGCAGCACTCAGTCACGCCGGCGGACACTGGCCAAGACTAGGGTGCCGCCGCGGTAGCTTGTGGGAGCGGCGGCAGCCGCGATGCGCTTCGTCGCCAACTCGAGCAATCGCGGTTTCCGCCGTTGGGCTGCTGCGCATGCGCTCGGTCCAACAAACATGCCATAGGGTGCGTCTTGACGCACCAGCACTTGGCTTGAACCGCAGCCGGTGCGTCAAGACGCACCCTACCTCGCTATTGGCCTCGCTCCGGAGCGGCATCCTTCACGCCCATCCCGTCGCGATCCCACTTCCGCTTCATCCGTTACAGCCCACTAGGTCTGCGCCTTCCGTTGGTCGTGGCGAGGAATCGCACCGCCGCGAAAGCAGCGCAGCAAGCACCGCTGCCTTTCTCAAGCCAGCTTCGGCCCTGCTAACCTCCGTGCTGGTTTTTCATCGGGCCGTCGTCATGCGCCAATTCCCTTCGCCAGTTGCCTGGATCCTGCTTCCCATCGCAGCCGCATGCGGCTCCCACGCCATCGCCTCGGAACGACCGTCCTGGCAAGTCGAGTTGGAGCAGATCATGGCCGAGCCCGATTGGATCGGGCAGCCGGTGGAGGCGCCGTATTGGGCCTTGGATGGCAGCAGCATCCAGTATTCGCTTCGCCGAGCGGGCAGTTCGCGCCGCGATGCCGCGGTGATCCGCGATCTGTGGATCGCCAAGTTGGATGGCAGCGAGCTCGCTGGCAGCGCACCGCGTGCGGTCGAGGATGCGGAGCGCAGCGGTCTGGATGCCGCCAATCCGGTGTTTGATCGTTCGCGCAGCCGCGCCCTGTTCGTTCGCGACGGCGATGTTTTTGTGCGCGATCTGGCCGGCCACGGTGCACCGGAGGCGCTGACGCGCAGCGCGGCCGTCGAAGCCAGCCCACAATTTTCCAGTGACGACCAGCGCGCACACTGGCGCGTCGGCAACGACTGGTTTGCATATGACTTTGCGAGCGGGCAGACCCTCGCACTGCCCATCATCAAGGCCGAAAAGGATCCCGAAGCCGCTCCCGAAGCCGATGTGCTGCGCGATTTGCAAGTGCGCTTGATCAGCACATTGGCCCGCGAGAAGGCCCAGCGCGAGGCATTTCAGGTGCGCCAACGCGAGTTGCTCAAGGCCGAGCCCAGTCGCGCACCGATGCCGATCTATCTGGGCGACACGCTGCGGATCATGGATGTGCGGCTGTCGCCCGATGCGCGTTACATGCTGGCCGTCACCGAGCTGAAAACGGCTGAGGCAGGACAAGTCGGCAAGATGCCCTTGTATGTCACCGAGAGTGGTTACGAGGCGGCCGAAGATGTGCGTACCCGCGTCGGTCGCAATCCACTGATCGCGCAAAGCCTGCATGTGATTGATCTAGCCGACGGCAGCGTGCACGTGATCGATGTGAAGCCACTGCCCGGCATCGACCGTGATCCGCTGGCCGAGCTGCGCAAGACGGCCAAACTCAAGCCGTTGGAAGGGCTACGAGCGCTGCAGTTGATGGATGCCCATTTCAACCAGAACGGCACCCGTCTGGCAGTGGCCTTGCGTGCCAATGACAACAAGGACCGCTGGATTGCCGAGATCGATCTTGCCGAGAAGAAGCTGCAGCCGCGCCACCGACTGACCGACCCGGCGTGGATCAACTGGAACTTCAACGAATTCGGCTGGATGGCGGATCAGCAGACGCTATGGCTGATGTCTGAGGAAAGCGGCTTTTCGCATCTGTACACGCTGGCTCAAGGCGACAAGCCCAAGGCACTGACGAGTGGCCGCTGGGAAGCCAGTGCAGTCACCTGGTCAGCCGATGGTGGGCGCGCGTTTTTCCTCTGCAATCGCGTCTGGCCGGGCGATTACGAAGTCTGTGCGGTGAATGCGGATGGCAGCGGTCTGGTGGAACTGACAGCGGTGGATGGCGTCGAGAGTTTTGTGCTGAGCCCGGATGATCAGAAACTGGCGCTGCGTGTTTCCAGCAGCCATGCACCGCCGCAGTTGGCGGTACTTGATCTGGCCGAAGGCAAGCCGTCTGGTGGCAAGCTGCGCACGCTCACTGACACCCGCAGCGAGGCCTATCGCGCACGCGCGATGTTGTCGCCCCAGTACGTGCAAGTACCCTCCAAACACGGTGCCGGCAGCGTCTGGGGCAAGCTGTATCGCCCGGCCACTCTGGAGCCCGGCAAGCGCTATCCGATCGCGTTGTTCGTGCACGGCGCGGGTTACCTGCAAAACGTCAGCGCGCGTTATCCGAATTATTTTCGCGAGCAGATGTTCAACCAGATGTTGGTCGAGCACGGGTATGTGGTGCTCGATCTCGACTACCGCGCTTCCGCCGGTTATGGCCGCGATTGGCGCACCGCGATCTATCAGCAGATGGGCCATCCCGAGCTTGAGGATTATCAGGACGGCATCGCCTACCTCGTCGAGCAACACCAAGGCGACGCCAAACGCGTGGGCATCTATGGCGGCAGTTACGGTGGCTTCATGGCGTTGATGGCCTTGTTCCGCGCACCTGAGGAGTTTCACGCAGGTGCCGCACTGCGACCGGTGACCGACTGGACCTCGTACAACCACGAGTACACGTCGAACATTCTCAACACGCCCGACACCGACCCACAGGCCTATGCCAAGTCATCGCCGATCGAGTTCGCCGCCAATCTGCAAGGGCATTTGCTGATCGCCCACGGCATGATCGATGACAACGTGTTTTTCCAGGACAGCGTGCGGCTATCGCAACGCTTGATCGAGCTGCGCAAGGACAAGTGGACACTTGCCGCTTACCCGTTGGAACGCCACGGTTACGTGCATGCAGAAAGCTGGTACGACCAGTACCGGCGGATTTTTGAGTTGTTCGAGACGGCGTTGAAGCCGCCTGTCGAAACCACGCGGTAGTCAAAAGCTTGGCGCAATGCCCTTCGGGCATTGCGCCGCCCGCGGGCTCGGGTTACCTCACTTGTCGCCTTCGGTCTGCATCCAATCATCAATGCCGTACTTGGCCAGGATGATCGCCAGTTCGCCGCTTTCGCGTAGCGCGTTGGTGCCGTCAGAAAACAATTTGGCATAGGCCGCGCCGCGCGGGTCGGCCGGCGTGCAGGCGATGAAGATCGGGTCACCCTCTTTGGCGCGACCACGCTCGACGATGCGCTGATCGAGTTCCAGCTTGCGCAGGGTCTCGCGCATGACGTTGGGATCTTCGACGAAGACATCCATCCTGCGACTCACCAGCCGCGAGGCAGCACTCATCGCGACCCGACCAGCCCCGGTGACCTTGACGATGCGGGCAGGATTGTCGCCATGGGTTTCGATGTACGGGTCCAACTCTTCGGAATAGGAATAGTCGGGAACCACGCCCAGCTTGATGCCTTCAAGGCTGGCGATGCCGTCGTATTTCCACTTTGATTCCGAGAGCACATAAAACGCGGCCGACGACAGGCCCCAACTCTGCGCGGGGAAGCTGAAGTCAGGCGCGTCGTTGCGAGTGGCCCCGACCACGCAGTCGAATTTGCCGAGACGCACGCCTTCGAGGGCGTCATCCCAGGGAAGGTGGCGATAGTCGATGGTGTGACCGGCGGTCTTGGCGATCGCGGTGGCCATTTCAATCATGTAACCGGGCGGCTTCTGGTTGCTGGGCCCGTTGTAGGGCAACCATTCGTCGGCGCGGATGCGGATGCTCTCCGCATGCAGAGGCGCATGCAAGGCCAGCAAGGATGAGAGGCAAGCGAACACGGCCAGGCGGCGCATCACGTTCATGGCATCCCCAATGCATTGATCGGATGCTGAGCATAGCGCTACTCACGCATCAGCTGAGCGCAAAATCAATCGCTGCGCATACCGCAGCCACTTGCGCTGCATTGCATTGCTCGGGGCTGGCGCGGTGGCTGTCGGGATAGACCTCGGTGGTGGTGGTGTAACGGGCGTTGGTCAAACCCGCACACAGGCCCAGCTGCTTGAATGCGTAAAGGATCACGCCCGGCGCGACGACGGTTGAGCCGATGATTTCGCCTTGTTCATCGGCCGGCGCAATGTGGGTGACCTCGGCCACGGCGCGGATGATCGCCTGCTGAAACTCGAGCTGCGGATTCTCAGCGTCACCCACGCCATAGAATCCGTCCGGGATTTCGCCGGGCGAGGAGAACTTGCCATCGCGCGCGGCCAAGGCCGGGCGAAATTCGGATTCATCCGTGTCCGTGGTTTCGTGCAAGTCGATATGCACCAGCACGTGGTCTTTCAGTGGCGCCAGCAGACGCATCAGCGCCGCCGACTCCTCGGCCGGACTGTTGTCGCGGAATGAGCGATTGGGATCGACCGCGTTTGCATTCCAGCGGTGAATCCGCTCATAAGCCCAGGGACTGACGCAGGGTGCGACCAACAGATTCACGCGACCCGCGTACCGCGCCGCGTGTTGCTCGACGAATTGCAGCGCCCCATGCACGCCGCTGGTTTCATAGCCGTGCACGCCACCCGTGACCAGCACCCAGGGCAGCGCATCGTTGCAGTCACGACTCTTGATCGCCAACAGCGGATACGCGTCGGGCGGATAGTCGAGGCGACCGTACTCCAACACCTCAAAACGATCACGCAGGCGCTCGATCGGTGCGCGCACCTCATCTTCAAAACTGCGCTGGCGCCGTTGCCGAGACTGCCACTCGGCGACTTCAGCGCTGCCCCAGGGTTGGCCAGGGGTGCCGATGGGGTAGGGTTCCTGGGACGTCATCGAGGCTCCGTTTCCACGTTGTCAACCAGTAGTTCGACCGCCTTGATCCGGCGGGTGATTACACCGCATCACCGTCCATTTCCCCGGTGCGGATGCGGATGACCTGCTCCAGCGGCGCAACGAAAATCTTGCCGTCGCCGATCTTGCCGGTGTTGGCGGCCTCGGTGATCGCCTCGATCACGCGTTCGACCTGATCGTCGACGACGGCGATTTCGAGTTTGATCTTGGGCAGGAAGTCGACCACGTATTCGGCACCGCGATACAGTTCGGTGTGGCCTTTCTGACGGCCGAAGCCCTTGACCTCGGTCACCGTGATGCCATTGACGCCGACTTCCGACAGCGCCTCCCGCACGTCGTCGAGCTTGAATGGCTTGATGATGGCGGTGATCATTTTCATCTGAGCGTTGCTCCTGCCGATGGCGCGCGAATGGTCAGCCTGACTGACGTGGGCTGCTGCGGAGCATAGTCCAGCGCAGCGGCTCAGGTGTCATCACGGCGTAGGATTTTTCCTACACATCTGACCGGAAGCGGCCGACGGCGCAAGTCAGAACGGCCGGATAGGCTGTCCTGCACCTGACGGTCATGGCGACCTGCCCGACCAATGCATCCAACTCCACGTCAACATGACCGTCAAGAAAGCAATGTACTTCCTCACCCCTCCCAGCCCTCCCCAACCCTCCCCGGACATCGGGGAGGGGGTCAAAGCCAATCACGCTCACGTTGAGCAAGGAAATTCCCCATGATCGATTTCAAGTCCATCGACGACCTCGCCCAGCGCCTCAGCGACCTGGTTCCGCCGGGATTGCAGGAGGCGCGCGGGGATCTGGAAAAAAACTTTCGCGCTGCCTTGCAAGCCGGCCTGGGTCGTCTTGATCTGGTCACCCGCGAGGAGTTTGATGTGCAGCGCGCGGTGCTGTTGCGCACCCGCGAAAAGCTGGATTTGATTGAGCGCATGGTGGTCGATGTCGAAGCGCGCCTGTTGGCGTGTTCGACCATTACCCGCAACTGACGCCGGCTCAAGGGGACGCTGACCGCGGCGCATTGCCGCCGCGGTGTGTGTTCGCTTGCCGTGAAGTGCCCCGACCATGTCGCTCGCCATCGTTCACAGCCGCGCCCAATGCGGCGTCGATGCGCCGGCCGTGCAAGTCGAAGTGCATTTGGCCGGCGGATTGCCCGGGATGTCGATCGTGGGACTGCCCGAAGCGGCGGTTCGCGAGAGCAAAGATCGGGTCCGCGCTGCGCTGCAATGCGCCCGCTTCGAAGTGCCGGCGCGACGCATCACCGTCAATCTGGCTCCGGCGGATTTGCCCAAGGAAGGCGGGCGTTACGACCTGCCCATCGCGCTTGGCATCCTTGCCGCCAGTGGCCAGTTGCCAAAGGCCGCGTTGGCCGGCATCGAGTTTATCGGTGAGTTGGCGCTGACTGGCGAATTGCGTGCTGTGCAAGGCGCGTTGCCGGCGGTGCTGGGCGCGCGACGTGATCGACGCAGCAGTGTGGTACCGCTGGCGAATGCTGACGAAGCGGCGCTGGCCGGCAGCGACGACGTCCGCGTCGCGCGCAGTTTGCTCGAAGTGTGTGCGTTCCTGCGTAGCGAGCTGGCACTCGCTTCGCCCAGCGCGCCGCCTGCGGTTGATGCCGGATCGACCTTTCCGGATCTCGCCGACGTGCGTGGACAGGCGCGCGCACGCCGCGCACTGGAGATCGCGGCGGCCGGCGGCCACCACATCCTGATGATCGGACCACCGGGCAGCGGCAAGAGTCTGCTGGCGGCGCGCTTGCCCGGCTTGTTGCCTGCGCTGGTGGAAGCGGACGCGTTGGAAGCCGCGGCGGTGCGCTCCATCGCTGGCTTGCCGCTGGATCCTGCGCGCTGGCGCGACCCGGCCTGGCGGTGCCCGCACCACACCGCGAGTGGCGTCGCGCTGGTGGGCGGAGGCTCACCGCCGCGCCCTGGCGAAATCTCGCTGGCGCATCACGGCGTTCTTTTTCTGGACGAGTTGCCCGAATGGGATCGGCGGGTTTTGGAAGTGCTGCGCGAGCCGCTGGAATCTGGCCGCATCTGCATTTCGCGTGCCGCCCGCCAAGCCGAGTTCCCAGCCCGTTTTCAGCTGGTTGCTGCCATGAATCCCTGCCCGTGTGGCTGGGCAGGCGATCCTTCGGCGCGCTGTCGCTGTAGTGCGGAACAGATAGCGCGTTACAGCGGCCGTATCTCCGGCCCGTTACTAGACCGTATCGACGTCATCGTCGAAGTGCCACGCGTAGCGCCGGCCGAGCTGCGTGCGGAGTCGCCGCCGGGCGAGCCCTCGGCGGCGGTCAGGCAACGTGTGGACGCAGCTCGTCAACGCCAACAACAACGCGGAGGCGTCATCAATGCACGACTGCCACCCAGCGAGCTGGCGCGGCTTGCGGCGCTGGATGTGCCGACCCGCGATCTGCTGGAACGGGCAATGGAACGCATGCAGTTATCCGCCCGCGCCGCGCAACGCATCCTGCGGGTGGCGCGCACGATTGCCGACCTCGCTGGTGTCGAGCGCATCGAGCGGCCGCACCTCGCCGAAGCCATCGGCTATCGCCGTGGTTTGCAGAACAAATGAACGATTCGTTCAGATTACTTGGGTAACCCTTGCCGCTGAGGCACACTTCGCGCCTCGCTTCTGTCAAAGGTTTTGTCATGAAACTGAATGCAATGCTCATAAGCTTGGCCCTGCTGATCGCTCAGCCGGCACTGGCACAACTGCCGCCCGACCTGACTTTGGTGCCGCAGGCCAGCGGTTTCACCGAAATCACCGCCATGCGTGCGCCACCGGCACCGGGCTCTCGACTGTGGGTGCTGGAACAAAGCGGTCGCGCGCGCATTTTGCAGGGCAGCACAATCAATGCCACGCCATGGTTGCGCCTGTGCGCATCGGCTGCCGCAGGTTGTTTTGTGCCGCCGGGCGGATTCACCTCGGGCAATGAGCGCGGTCTGCTCGGTATGGCGTTTCATCCCGCCTACGCCAGCAATCGGCAGGTTTACATCAACTACACCAACGGCGGCGGCAATACCGTCATCGCGCGTGTGCTGACCTCGGCTGGCAATCCTGATCTGGCCGATACCACCACCTTCACCACCTTGCTGACCATCAGTCAGGATTTCAGCAACCACAATGGCGGCGATCTGCATTTCGGCGGTGATGGATATCTGTACATCGGCATGGGTGACGGCGGCAGCGCCAACGATCCCTGCGCGCGCAGTCAGACCCTGGATCCCGCCCAACTTTGCAACGGCGTCAGCAATGACGGCCAGGTCGGCTGTCCCAACAATTCCAGCTGTGGTCCGGTCGGTCGTGGTCCTTCGCGCGCGCTGCTGGGGAAGATGCTGCGCATCGACGTCGACAACACCACGCCGGCCGGTGCCAATCGATTGTGCGCGGATGCTGCCGATGGCTCCGCACCGTATGCCATCCCCAGTGACAACCCGTTCGCCAGCACCACCTCCAACTGCGCCGAAGTGTGGGCACTTGGATTGCGCAATCCGTTCCGCTTCTCGTTTGATCGCGAGACCAAGGACATGTACATCGGTGACGTCGGCCAAGGCGCGCGCGAAGAGGTCAACTTTGAGTCTTCATCATCCCAGGGCGGCCGCAATTACGGCTGGCGCTGTCGCGAAGGCACCTTGTCCAACCTCACCAATGCGCCGGTCTGCGACCAGCCCTCGGTATTCGATGGCCCCATCTTCGAGTACGACCACGGCGGCGGCCGCTGCTCCATCGCCGGTGGTTATCGCTATCGCGGTCCGGCGCCTTCGCTGCAAGGCCTGTATTTCTTTGGCGACTTTTGCGAAGGCATCATTCGGGTTGCCACGGAGGCCGAAGGCGGCGGGTGGAGTCAGCAGACGTGGATCACGAGTGGCGGCAACATACGTAGCTTCGGTGAAGATGCCGTCGGCAATGTCTACGTTGCTACTACCTCCATAAACCCCACTACGTCCACGGTGTTCTTGATCACCGGCACCCTGCCCACCAACACCATCTTCAGCAATGGATTCGAGGCGCCCTGAGCAGGGATTGGCAAGCCGGAGACAGCCTGCGATTTGACTGCCTCTGGTCTGCCTTGAGCGTGCGTACAAGGGTTTCGAACCGACCACTGAGGACTGCATCCGTGAACACTGCGACCGACACCGTGCATGCCATATACGCTGCGTTTGCCCTGGGTGATGTGCCCGCGGTGCTCGGCGCATTGGCGCCTGATGTGTTTTGGACCGAAGCCGAAGGAGGACCGTTTGGCGGCGTATACGTTGGCCCCACGGCCGTGCTCGAAGGCGTGTTCATGCGCATCGTCGGCGAGTGGGATGGCTATACGGCCATCCCACGCGAGACCGTGGCCAGTGACGAGGTCGTGGTGGTGCTGGGCGACTACAGCGCCACCTGCAAGGCCACCGGCAAATCCTTCCAGGCGCCATTCGCGCATGTGTGGAAGTTGCAACACGGCAAGGTGGCGGTGTTTCAACAATTCACCGACACCGCGTTGCAACGCCAGGCGATGGCGTAAACACACGCTGTCCCGAGCATCGGCGAGTCCCCCTGTGCATCCCTCACGAGTTGATCGCAATCATCTGCATTCACTCACCGACTTGCCCAACATAGGCAAGGCTGGTGCAGCGGATCTGCGCTTGCTCGGAATTCAGCGGCCGAGTGAATTGGCCGGCCGGTGTCCCTTCGCGATGTACACGCAGCTGTGTGAACTGACGGGTGTCCGTCACGACCCCTGCGTCATCGACGTGTTCATGTCGGTGACACACTTTGTTGACGGCGGCGAAGCGCGCAATTGGTGGTCGTTCACCGAGGAACGCAAGTTGGTGTTGCGACAGCGGGCCGCGCTTGGCCTGTCCGCAACTGCGGAGCCGTCCTCCATGCAATGCGGAATCCAGGTAGTCATTGACGCACCGGCCGACTAGAATTCGCGCGCCATTTGAATCTACCAGGGCCGGCGTGAGGCATTGGTTGCATCAATGGATTCCAATTCGATCCCATGGGAAAACAATGACTAAGCATATGGTTTTGGCGGCAATGACCGCCATTTTGGCTTCGGCATGCTCGCCGGGCGGCAGTTCTTCAGCCTCCGATGCTGCGCAAGGCGGCGGGCTGTCCACCAGCGAATGCCAAGCAATGGTCGACAAGAGCCGGGAACTGTCCGGCATGCCGGCGGATGCCTTCGTCGAAGCTGCAGAACAAGCCGTGCAGCAGTGCGACGCCTCCACTTCGGTATCGCGTGGCGACTACGACTGTGCGATGGCAGCCTCGACCATGCAAGACTTCCAAAACTGCAGGATCGACGTCCTCAACTGAAGCTCGCATATGAACCCAGCCGGCCAGCCATCGATGAACTACACCGAACTTCTGCAATCCATCATCGATGAGCTGAGCCCGCTGCGTGGCAGTGGTCAGGTGGCGGATTACATTCCGCCACTCAAGCGTGTGGATCCGAACCAATTCGGAATGGCGCTGGTCACGGTGGATGGCAAGCTGCATGTGGCGGGTGATGCCGATACGCGCTTCTCCATCCAGAGCATTTCCAAGGTCTTTGCACTGACCTTGGCGATGCAGCACGCGCGCGATGACCTGTGGACACGTCTCGGTCGCGAGCCCTCGGGCACGCGTTTCAATTCGCTGGTGCAGCTGGAACATGAGCGCGGCATCCCTCGTAATCCGTTCATCAATGCCGGCGCGCTGGTGGTGACCGACGTGATCCTGGAAGCGCTGGCTGATGCCAAGGGCACCTTTCTCGATTTGTTGCGTGATCTCAGCGATGCAGCCGATGCCGACTTCGACATCGAGGTCGCCGAAGGTGAACGCGATACCGGCTTCACCAATACCGCCATGGCGTGGTTCATCAAGAGCTTCGGCAATCTGCGTGGCGATCCGCAGGCGGTGCTGGATGCCTACTTTCATCATTGTGCGATGGCGTTGACCTGCAGCGAACTCGCGCGCGCCGGGCTGTTTCTGGCCAACGGCGGTTGCACACCGGACGGCACCTGCATGCTCAGCCCACAGCAGACCAAACGCGTCAACGCGCTGATGATGACCTGCGGTGCTTACGACGCGGTCGGCGACTTTGCGTTCCGGGTCGGTTTGCCCGCCAAGAGTGGTGTCGGCGGCGGCATCCTCGCCGTGTTGCCGCAGCACTTCAGCGTCTGCGTCTGGTCGCCCGGCCTCGACGCGACCGGTAATTCCTTGCTCGGGATTCGCGCGCTGGAACGGCTTACGGCACGTACCGGGTTGTCGGTCTTTTAGCCGCTGCACCGACCGCGACGTTTGCGGGGGTGGGCACGTCAGGCCTGCGCTCCGGGCATCGGCAAAACAAGGTTCGGCGCACGGAGCGCGCTTCTACACGACAGTACTTGTCATCCGCAAGCCTGATTCGTAAGCTGCGGGTGACCAAAACCGAGAGAACGCGCAATGAAAACACATATTTTGCTGGCCGCCATCCTGGGCGTTTTCTCGCTGTCGGCGCAGGCCAATCTGATGGGTCCTGCCGAGCCGTCAACGCTGGAAGAGCGCGCCAATGCGCGGGCGGCAGGCATCACTGATGCAGAGGCGTTCGTGCAGGAAATCGATCAAACGCTGGAGTTGGCAAGGGCCGGCGACTATGGCCGCTTGAAGCGTGGTGACATCAGCCGCATGAACAGGGCCCGTGACGTGATCGCTGAGCTGCTCGAGGGCCACGGCAGCGCGTTGGAACTGCCACCGGAAGAGCGCATCGATCTTTACAACGCGCAGGAAACGCTCACCGCCGCGATACGTAACGACGACAAGAATCGTAAGGTCTGCAAGCTCGAGGCGGTCACCGGCAGTCGCTTGGCGAAAACCGAATGCATGACGGTGGCCGAGCGCGAAGAGCGCGCACTGCGTGCTCGCGAGGAAACAGAAGAGCAAATTCGCACAATTTGCATTCCGGGTGTCGAGGGCAATCCCTGCTGAAGTCGGCCAGATACAAGCGTCATCTGCGCCTGCGCGGTGGCGCTTAGCCGCATGCCCGGATAACCGCAGAGCGCGTCAAGCGCAAGACGCAGCGCTTAACGCTTCGAACAGAGAGCGTTGAAGCAAACGGCCGGAGCAGATCGTTTCGGCCGTTTGCGTTTTTGCAATCTCTTGATCGGGAAGCTGCGAATCAGGCGGCCGTCTTTTCCTCATGGAACTGCTCTTCTTCGGTCGAGCCTTTCAGTGCGGTCGTCGAGGATTTGCCGCCCTGGATGGTCTGGGTAACCGCATCGAAATAGCCGGTGCCGACTTCGCGCTGGTGCTTGACCGCGGTGAAGCCACGCTCGGCCGCCGCGAACTCCGCTTCCTGCAACTCGACGAAGGCGCTCATCTGCCGGCGCGCATAGCCGTGCGCCAGGTTGAACATGCCGTAGTTCAGCGAGTGGAAGCCGGCCAGAGTGATGAACTGGAATTTGTAGCCGTAGGTGGCGATTTCCTTCTGGAACTTGGCGATGGTGGCGTCGTCGAGATTCTTCTTCCAGTTGAAACTCGGCGAGCAGTTGTAGGCCAGCATCTTGCCGGGGAACCTGGCGTGGATGGCTTCGGCAAACTTGCGCGCGAATTCGAGATCCGGTTTGCCGGTTTCGCACCACACCAGATCGGCATAAGGCGCGTAGGCAAGTCCACGTGAGATGGCTTGGTCGAGACCATTGTTGGTCTTGTAGAAACCTTCCATGGTCCGCTCGCCGGTGCAGAAGGCGGTGTCATTGGGATCGATGTCGGAGGTAAGCAGATCGGCTGCTTCGGCGTCGGTGCGCGCAACGATCAAGGTCGGCACACCCATGACGTCCGCCGCCAGACGCGCGGCAACCAGCTTCTCGACCGCTTCGCGGGTCGGAACCAGCACCTTGCCGCCCATGTGACCGCACTTCTTCACCGAGGCGAGCTGGTCTTCGAAATGCACGCCGGCGGCACCGGCTTCGATCATGCCCTTCATCAGCTCGAACGCGTTCAACACACCACCGAAGCCGGCTTCCGCATCGGCCACGATCGGCTGCAAAAAGTCGACGTCACCGCTGCCTTCACTGGTCTGGATCTGATCCGCACGCAGCAGGGTGTTGTTGATCCGCTTGACCACGGCCGGCACCGAGTCGGCCGGGTACAGCGACTGGTCGGGATACATCTGGCTACCGAGGTTGGCGTCCGCAGCGACTTGCCAACCAGACAGATAGATTGCCTTCAGGCCAGCCTTGACCTGCTGCATGGCCTGATTGCCCGTGAGTGCGCCGAGCGCGTTGACGAAGGGCTCGCTGTGCAGCGACTTCCACAATTTCTCCGCACCAATCCGCGCCAGCGAATGTTCGATATGCACCGAGCCACGAAGGCGCACCACGTCCTGCGCCGTGTAGCCGCGGGTGATGCCTTTCCAGCGCGGGTTGTTGTTCCAGTCAAGTTGCAGTTGTTCGGCGGTGGGGAGTGAGTTTTTCATGGTGGGGCCTTTTGACGTGGGAGGGTTCGGCTTTGCTCCCCTCTCCCTTCGGGAGAGAGAGGCGGGGATGAGGGCTTTGCTCCCCTCTCCCCTCGGGAGTGGGGTCGGGGGTGAGGGTACGGGTCATGCGAGGAGTAAAGCGTTGGAAAGGCTAGTCGGGCGTTGGTGGCGGGTCGTACCCTCACTCCAACCCCTCTCCCCTCGGGAGAGGGGCTTCAAAGTGGGAGAGAGGGGCTGGCTTTATGCCAGCCGCGCATACGCCGGCAAGGTAATGAAGTCGGCAAGTTCTGACGCGTGCGTCAGCTCACCAAGCAGCTTGACCGCCTCAGGAATTCGAGACTGTCCCGGCATACCCGATTCCGGCAGGCGTTCGGCAACACCCGAGAGCGCCAAATCAAACAAGGCAAAGTTGATTGAAGTTCCGTCGTCGAGCAGCAAGCCACCCACGTGCAACCACTGCCACAACTGCACCCGCGAGATCTCCGCGGTGGCGGCGTCCTCCATCAGGTGATGAATCGGCACGCAGCCAAGACCATCCAGCCAAGCGGCGAGATAGCGCACACAGACGTCGATGTTGTTCAAGAAGCCGAGGCGAGAAATACTGCCTGTCGCCGGCGCGATCAATGCATCGCGATCTGCCAACACGTCGAGGCGAGGCTTGCTGGCGACCTGGTTCGCCGCCGGCATGTGTTCATCAAAGATCGTCTGCGCAATCGGAATCAACCCCGGATGCGCCACCCAGGTGCCGTCGTGTCCGGCCGTCGCTTCGCGCAACTTGTCGGCACGCACCCGGGTCATCGCGGCTTCGTTGGCGACCGGATCACTGCTGATCGGAATCTGCGCCGCCATGCCGCCCATCGCGTGCGCACCACGCCGATGACAGGTGCGAATCAACAGCTCCGAATAGGCCTTCAGAAAGGTCACCGTCATCGGAATCTGGCTGCGTTCGGGCAGCACCCGATCCGAATGGCGGCGGAAGGTCTTGATGTAGGAAAAGATGTAGTCCCAGCGCCCGCAGTTGAGACCCACGATGCGGCCACGCAGCGCGTGCAGAATCTCGTCCATCTCGAACGCGGCGGGCAGCGTCTCGATCAATACGGTCACTTTCATGGTGCCGATGGGCAGGCCGAGACGCACCTCGATGAAGGTCATCGCCTCGTCCCATAACGCGGCCTCTTCCATCGCTTGCAGCTTGGGCAAGTAGAAGTAAGGACCACGATCTCGGCTGTGCAAGGCGCGCCCGTTGTGCAGGGCAAACAGCGCAAGATCGAACAGGCTGGCAGACGAGCGCTGCTCGTCGACCAGCACGTGTTTTTCATCGAGGTGCCAACCGCGTGGGCGCACCAACAACACCGTGCTGGCGTCGGCCTTCAGCGCGTAGTGCTTGCCGGTCTCGCTGGTCATTGTGATGTCGCCAGCCACGGCATCGCGCAGATTGACTTGGCCATCGATCAGATTGGGCCAGGTCGGGCTGGTGGAATCCTCGAAGTCCGCCATGAACATCTTGGCGTCCGAGTTGAGCGCGTTGATGATCATCTTGCGATCTACCGGCCCGGTGATCTCGACGCGGCGGTCTTGCAGCGCGGCGGGCACCGGAGCCACGGCCCAGTCAGCGGCGCGGATGGCGCGCGTATCGGCGCGGAAGTCCGGCAACTCGCCGGCATCGAAGCGTTGCTGGCGCGCCTGTCGGGCGGCGAGCAGGTTCAGTCGGGTCGGATTGAAACGTCGATGCAGCTCGGATAACAGGTCCAATGCGGCCGGCGTGAGGATCTCGTCCACGCCAGCGGTTGCAGTGGCTTCGATACGGATTCCGCTCGCTTGTTTCATCACTGCAACCATCGACGTTCTCCGCTGCACTGCAACATTCGGGCATTGACCATAGTCCTCTGTCTCGACTATCGCAAAGACAAATGTTTCAATGATTAGTATTTGCTTCGTTAATACTAGTGTGAAATCAGATGTCTAAGATGCCGGCCATGACGAATATGAGTGCTTTGGGGCGGGTTGTACCCTCACCCCAACCCCTCTCCCGAGGGGAGAGGGGCTCAAGAGCTGCGAGTCCGCGCATCAAAGCCCCACTCCCCTCGGGAGAGGGGTTGGGGTGAGGGTACGACCTCGCCTGACACATCAACCACCGTCTTATGCCCTCCCGCCCCCACTACTACAAAGGCAACCGCATCAAGCAGCTGCGCGCGTTCTGTCACGCGGCGCGATTGGGTTCGGTGACGCGCGCGGCGGAGGCCTTGTTCTTGAGCCAGCCGGCGGTCAGCCTGCAACTGGGTGCGCTGGAACGCGAACTGAAGGTGCGCCTGTTTGATCGCATCGGCCGGCGTTTGAGCATGACCCGCGAGGGCCAGGCGCTATACGAACTGGCACGGCCCTTGGTCGATGGCATCGATGGCATCGATGGCGAATTTCGCGGCCGTTTGAAAGGCATGGACGCCGGCGAACTCAACATTGCGGCGGGCTCATCCACGATCCTGTACTTGCTGCCGCCATTGGTGGCCGCGTTTCGCGAAGCCTATCCGCAGGTGCAACTGAAGTTGCACAACGTCACCGGCGTCGATGGCTTGGCGCGCATTCGATCCGATGAGGTCGATCTCGCCGTGGGTTCGATGCTCGATGTGCCCAATGACATCGACTATGCCGCCACGCATAGTTTTGATCCGATGTTGATCACCCCATTGGAACATCCGCTGGCCAAACGCTCGGCGCTGGCACTCACCGACATCTCGCCCTATGGCTTGATCCTGCCGCCCAAGCGTCTGACCACCTATCGCTTGGTCGATCTGGTGTTTCAACAGCGTCGCGTGCCTTACACCGTGGCGCTGGAAATCGGCGGCTGGGAAGTCATCAAACAATACGTCGCGATGGGCCTGGGCATCTCCATCGTCACCGGCATCTGCCTGACCGAAACCGACCGCAGCGTGCTCGCCATCCGCAACCTGCGCGAGTTCTTCCCACCGCGCAGCTACGGCATCGTCATCCGCAAAGGCAAATATCTGAGCCCACACGCACGCGCATTTGTGGACTTGGTGAAGCCGGAGTTGTTTACCCGCCGCGATTATTTTGAGGGTGGAGCGTCGGAGCGGTGACGAGGCGCTCGGATTGGGGCATCACCGGAATTCCACGGCCACCCGTACGACCTCAATTGCCGGCATTGGGAGCCGGCATGTCCGGAGTCGGAGACTTTGCGGTAGGCAGTGCGGCAGCGGTTGCCAGGCTGATGACAGTCACCGCATCCCCGCGTTGCCGCAGCAAGGCCATGTGTTCAGTCTGCTTCCATAGTCGACCAGAGAAGCGACGCGAGACTCCGCCGACCGGCACGTCAACAAACTCTTTCCGTTTAGCCGCTTCGGGAAACTCCTCTTCGGCCAAGGCCAAATTGAGCAGGGTCGTCACAGCCAAATGCATTTCCTTACGCAGGATCCTTGCGTCGTCGGCTGTCCAGTAAGCAATGGGCTCTTCGCCTTCTGGAACTACGGTGCCGACATAAACCAGGTCACGCACGCTGCGCACGCGATGCCGCTGGCGTGAGAGTTCGTAGCGGCGAGCACTGAATCCAATAATCAATTGACGATCATCAATCCCAAGCGCCACCAAGGGTCGCCGCACCTCGACTTCGGCGGACTGAATGATGAGTGCGTGCGGAGCGTCCACTTCGGCGCGCGCACGCTGCAGATGGCCCGGCGCGGCACGCAGCAACTCGACCGTTTTCGCGACCTGCAACCCGTGGCTTGCCAGTTCGTCTTGCAGGACCTGCCGCCACAGTTTGCGCAGCCACTCTTCCTGCTCAAGCACCTGTTTCAAATTGGCGAGCGGCGCATTTCTGGCGCGTTGCTTGGCATCCTGCTGTGCACCCGCCACAACCAGGGCACCAAACGGTCCGCCGACCAGTTGCCCGGCGGAGAGTGCGGCTGAATTTCCCAGTGCCTTGCCGAGACTCGGGGGGGCCCACATTCGCGAGCCACCATCCAGTGCCTCGGGCTCGGCATTGGCCATCTGCAGTGATCCGTTGAGCTCACTGGCAGTCGAGTCGAGGAGTATCAAAATGGATTCGCCCGCTGGACAGGACGTGGACAGCACAAGGCAGAAAAGGATGAAGATGCAGCGCGAAAACATCGGCCGACCGCCAGCGAAAAAGGGCGCGAAGTGTGACTGCTCATCCCGCATTGCACAACCGAATCGCGGCGTGAGCCGCAAACACACCTACGGCAGGATTGGGCTGCTCCCGTGCTCAGCGAGCGAACTCGGGTTGGCTCAGGCAAGTCCAAAAAACCTGTTGGCACGCCAGCGGCCTGCCAACAGGCCGAGTCTTGAGTCCGTGCCACGCTGGCGTCGACATGGGTAGAAGACAAAAGCTCCTCGGGGGAGAGGGCAGCACCGGCTCAGACGCGCTGTAACGTGGTCAACGATAGGCGGGGCATGCACTCATTTCGGTACGCCCACGCACACATCTCGGCAGCGGGCTGAGCAACCGTTCAACGCAGCCGAGCGAGTAGCGATGGGCTTTTCACAGGCGCTGCTGCACACACGCAGTGAATGCAACCCTTGCTTTGCACCGGCTGACTCACACTCCGCGGTGTTTACCCCTATGCGGCGCGTAAATCGCGCGCAGGCGAGCAAGGTCGGCGTCGACGTCATCGGTCAATTCGACCAGCGGGCCGAGGCCAATGGTGCGGTCGGGGTAATGAAACCAGGCACACAACACCGGCACATCGGCGCGGCGGGCGATGTGCCAGAAACCGGTTTTCCAGCGGGCAACGTGACGGCGGGTGCCTTCGGGGGCAAGTGCAAACCACATGCGTTCGCTGCTCTGCATGCGGCCGGCGATTTGCTGCGCAATTCCACCCGGCGCCTTGCGATCAATCGGAATGCCGCCGAGCCAACGCAGTACCCAACCGACCGGGCCGATGAAGGCCTCGCGCTTGGCCATGAACACCAGTTCGATGCCCAAGGCCAACTTCACCGCCAGACCCCAGATCGCATCCCAAGCTGAGGAATGCGGGGCGGCGATGATGACCAGCCGCGGCAAGTCCGGAAACTCGCCAACCACGCGCCAGCCGCCGATGCGCAGAATGCCGCGACCCAGCGCCTTCGCGAAGGCACCTCTTCTTTTTGGTGCTTGCGGTGGCAAGTCCGGTAGCGGCGGTAGTGCGCCTTTCGCTGAGCCCGAGTTCGAACTCATGGATCAGCGTCGGGAAAGCGCCCCGCGCGCTGACGTTTCACGGTGGCGCGCTCGCGCTTGCTGCTCAAGCGACGCTCCTTTGATGCTTTGGACGGTTTGGTCGCGACGCGCGGCTTGGGCGGCTTCAACACCGCGAGCAACAAGGTCAACAAGCGCTCGCGTGCGTCCTGGCGGTTGCGATCCTGAGTGCGATAACGCTGCGCCATCAGCACGATCACGCCTTCGTCGGTGATGCGCCGATCCCGCCGCGCCAACAAGCGCACGCGCATTGGCTCGGGCAACGATGGCGATTGCGTCACGTCAAAACGCAACTCAACCGCCGTCGATACCTTGTTGACGTTCTGTCCACCCGGACCACTGGCACGCACAAAGCGTTCGACCAATTCGTCGTCAGGAATGGCGATGGATGGGGTGATGCGCAACATGGCGACGAGCTGGACAGAAGCAGGACCCGAAGTCTAGCGCTGTATGGTGTCTGCCGCTGTGTCAGCGTCCGGAATCACCCAATCAAATAGCCCCATCGCCTTCGCGAACTCACCCTCAGTCGGTGCCTCAACGGTTACCGCCGCGCCGCTTTCCGGATGCGGAAACTGCAAGCGCCACGCGTGCAACAACATGCGATGCACGCCGCGCATGCGGAACATGCGGTTGCGCAGCCCATCACCGTGGCTGGTATCGCCGATCAAATGATGGTCGACGTGTTTCAGGTGGCGGCGAATCTGGCGGAAACGACCGCTGAGTGGGCGTGCCTGCAGCAGCGAAAAACGCGATGTCTCGAAACCACCAGCGGGTTCGGGCAACTCGCCGGTTGCCAACACACTGAACTCGGTGGTCGCGGGTTTTTTCAGTGGTTTGCCGGGGCCACCGTCGAGTGGGTAATCGACGCTGAAGTTTGCAGCTGGCCAACCGCGACAGACCACCAGATAGTCCTTCTGGATGGCGTGCGCCATCAGCGATTTGCCTAACGCGCTGGCGGCCTCACGATCAAACGCCAGCAGCAGACAACCGCTGGTCGCCCGATCCAGTCGATGCACCAGGAAGATCGGCTTGCCGAATTGCTCGCGCAATTGATCAGCGGCGAAATCCGTTTCGCCGCGCGCCAGTTTGCTGTCGTGGACCATCAAGCCAGCGGGTTTGGCGACGACGGCAAAGCGCTCCTCGAGCCGCAGGATTTCCACCTCAGCCAGCGGCGATGGCGGCGAAACGTTTGGCTTGATCGGTCAAACCCAGCGCGCTGTAGGTCGTTGCCAAGCGCTCTGCGACATCACGTGTGCGTTTGTGTTGCGCGCCCATGCTTTTCTCCAGAATCGGAAATGCCGCTTCCAGCAGCGGCCGCGCCAACGCCGGCTTGCCCGCCTTGTTCAAGCTGTCGCCATAGTTGCTGCGAAAGATGGCGACGTAGGCGTGATCCTCGGGAAGGGCGGCCAGCGCCGCCTTCAACAGGATGTCGAACTGACTCAAGCCCTCCTCAAACTGACCCTTGCGGGTAAGCAACATGGCGAGGTTGTTGCGTGTCGCCAGCAGCTCCGAGTCAATCGATTCGCCAGCTTCCAGGCGGGCATTCTGCAGCGCCAGGATGCGTCGATGCAGGGCCTCGGCTTCATCCAGTTGACCCAGGTCTTCGAGCAGATAGGCCAGCGAGTTCTGCGCCATCTGGGTGCGCGGATGTTCGGCGCCGAAGACACGTTCGGTGACTTCAGCCGTACCCCGGATCAGCGGCTCGGCCTCGGCGTGCCGCGTTTGTTGGATCAGCAAGTTGGCAAGGTTTTGCGTGGTGGCAAGCGTCGACAAATGTTCGGGACCCAACACCCGCTGACGAGCCTTGAGCACGCTGCGGAACTCGGCTTCGGCTTCGGCGTCGCGGCCTTGTAGTTGAATGGCGGCGGCCAGATTGTTGCGGGTGAACAAGGTCTGCGGATGGTCTTCGCCATGCCGCGCCGCGCGGATGGTGCGCAGTTCGCGCAACATCGATTCCGACTCGGCAAACGCACTGGTGGTGCGCAGCGCGCTGGCCAGATTGTGGCGCGCCGCAATACCAATTTCCGGATCGAGCTGGGGATTGGCATCGCTGACCGCTTTCACCTCGCGGAAGGCTTGCAGTCCTTCGTCATTGCGTCCCAGGCCAAGCAAGGCGCGACCTCGCGCCAGTTGCATGTGCAGCCGCTGCTCGTTGAGCGCCGACCGCTGCGTCGTCGCCTTGAGTATCGCTTCGGCTTCGGCCAAGGCTTCGTCGTTGCGACCGGCATCCAACCAGGTGGTGAGCAGGCCCAGCCGCATGTCCATGGAAACCTCGTCGTTGCCTTGAGGGGTGAGCGCAAAGGCTTCCGCATAGAGCTTCTCGGCGCGATCCAGCTCGCCGATGCTGCGGTACGTCGTTGCCAAGGTGCCCTTGATCTGCGCCTGCACGGCAGGCTGCTCACTCAAGGTGGCCGACGCGCTATCGGCCGCGCCATCGAGTGCTTGTCGCAAGGTCAACTGATTGCCCAGGCTGCGTTCGGGATCAGCGCTGGTCAGCATGTCGATCAGGAAGCGCGACACCGCTTCGTTGGATTCGGCACGCGCCACCGCCTCGCGCCTGGCTTGCGCTTCGGCAATCGCAAAATGCAGTGACACGCCGACCGCCGCCAGCAAGCTGAGCAGGACGACGGCAGCGGCCGCCGTGGCAATCCGATGGCGCCGAAAGAACTTGCCAGTGAGGTAGGTCGCGGTGGCCGGTCGCGCGAGAATCGGGCGGTTTTCGAGATAGCGTTCGATGTCGTCGGCGAAGTCGCCGGCGCTCTGATAACGACGGTCGCGATCGGTTTCCAGCGCCTTCATCACCAGCGTATCGACGTCGCCTGCAAGCTCTGGACGGCGCTTGGCCAACGCACGTGGCGGTTGCTCGGAAACGATCCTCGCGGCCTCGATCAACGAGGTGTTTTGCAGAGCGTGCGGGTACTCGCCGCTCAGCAACTCATAGAGGATCACACCCAGCGCATACACATCGCTGCGTTGATCGACCCGCCGGGTATCGCCGCCGATCTGCTCGGGACTCATGTAACTCAAGGTGCCTACCAACTCGCCCATCTGGGTCAGCCGCTGCGGGTCGGACTCTTCGCCCAACGCCAAGGCGATGCCGAAGTCGAGTACACGTGGCTGACCATCTGCACCAACGAGCACGTTGCCGGGTTTCAGATCGCGATGGACCACGCCGCGCACATGCGCGTGATGCACGGCGCGCGCCACGTGCGCCACCAACTGCAAGCGCGTGCGGTCATTGGCGCTGGTTTGTTGGCAGTGCTCACGCAGGCTGGTGCCATCCACGTATTCCATGGCCAGATACGGAATGCGGGCGCTCGCAGTCGGATGTTCACCGGCATCAAAGATGCGCGCGATGCCGGGATGTTCGAGCTGGCCCAGAAACTCTGCCTCGCGGCGAAAACGCTCGCTCAACTCGGACGAAAAGTGGCCGCTGCGCATCAGCTTCAATGCCACCAACCGACGCGGTCGTTGCTGCTCAGCCAGATACACCGTTCCCATGCCGCCCTCACCCAGCAGGCGCAAGGGCACGTAAGGGCCGATCTGTTCGGGCAGCGAATTGACTGCTGCCGCCGACGCGGCGCCTTGCCCGTCGGCCGCCGGCGAACTGATCATCGTGTCGTTTTCGTCAGCACCGACAGGCTCGCGCGGCGCATCGGTGGGACGTGAGTGCTCAGGCAGATCGGGTTGCACTGGGAGAATTCCGCTTTGAAACGTTGAGGAGAGGATTGCGGCGGCGCGGGATGCGAAGTGCTGAATCCTTCATGCCTCAGAAATTCGGCTTGTCCGGCTCGTCGTTGAAGCGCGTGATCGACTCGCTGATGATGCGTTTGGCGTCCGCCGCATCACCCCAACCATTGAGCTTCACCCACTTGCCCTTCTCCAGATCCTTGTAATGTTCGAAGAAGTGGCCGATGCGCTCCAGCCAATGGCTGGACACCTGGCCGATGTCGTGGATGTGCGCGTAACCGGCGAATACCGAGTCGATCGGCACGGCCAACACTTTCTCGTCACCACCGGCCTCATCGACCATGTTCAACACACCCACCGGACGGCAACGGATCACCGCGCCCGGAATCAACGGCAGCGGCAGGATCACCAGTACATCGACGGGATCGCCATCGCCACACAACGAGTGCGGCACATAGCCGTAGTTGCAGGGATAGCGCATCGGTGTCGACAAAATCCGATCAACGAAAATGGCCCCGGTGGCCTTGTCGACCTCGTACTTGACCGGCTCGGCGTCTTTGGGGATTTCGATGACGACATTGATTTCGTCAGGCACCGCACGGCCCGAAGGCACCAGATCCAGACCCATGATTCACTCCTGTCGATCAAACACCGTTGAGCAAACGGAACCCGCGTTCCGCCGAGGCTGAAAAGCATACGCGAGGCATCCTGAGCCGACACTCCAGCGGCGGTCAGGGCGGGTGCAATCAGCGCCGCGCTTTGCACCCTGCCACACTAGGCACCCAGCCACCGCTGCAAATGAGCTGCCACCTCGGCACTGCTCAACAAATCAAAATGATCGTGGTCATACACCGTCACCCGGTGTGCCGCAGGCACCTTCAATTCCCGGCTGGGATCGGCATCCACGCCCAGTGCGCTGTCGACCGGCACCAGACCGTCTCCCGCTGGCCGCTTGCCGATGTCAGCGGTGGTTTGCCGACTTGCCGCCACTAGAAACAGGTCAAGATCTGGCGGCAGCACGGCGGTGGTTGCCACATCATCGACCACCCGGCCATGGCGCAAGTCCTGAATGCCGGCACTTCGAATCATGCCCAAGCGGGCAAACGGCGCGCTGTAGGGACTGAAGCCGAGCAGCATGTCGACCTTGTTGCCGGCGCGTTCCAGTGGTGAACCCAGATGCGGCGTGCCCAGGCAAATCAGACTCTTCAGCTTGGCTAGCCAACTCCGATGTGCAGTCGCGCCATAGTGGATCGCACTGCGCGCGACCAAGCCGCCCATGCTGTGTCCGAGCAGGACGATCTCATCGACCGGCAGCGGCCAAGCGGCAAGCAGATCGTCAATGGCAGCGGCCAACTGACGGCCGTTGTCGGCGACTTTCAAGCCTGAGTTGTAGCGCAGATAGATCGGCGTGTAACCGAGTGATGTCAGCGCCGCACCATGATCGTGACCCGCGCGAAACCACTGGCGGTCGTTCATGCACAGGCCGTGGATCAGCAGTACCAGTTTGTTGGTGGAAGCGGCGGGAGCGCCACCGTCGGCTGCGCGCGGAGCAAAGGCGCGACCATCGGATCGCCATTCCATGCGGATCGCCAACGCATTGCCACTGGCCTGCAGATAGTCACCCAACACGCCATTCAATGCCGCCAATGTCGCCTCACGCGCGACCGGCGGCAGCGGTTGTTTGTCCAACAGCGGCGCCAAGCGTCTCAACGACACATCCAAGCCCACACCCACCGCGCGGGTGATCCCGCGCACGCTGCGATACACCAACCCGCTGATCCCGCTGGCAGGACCCACCCGCGGCGCTCCGATGGGCGGTGCCAACGAGGCAATGGTTCGATGCATGTCCTCGACGATATCGGTCACTCCGGTGACCGCGTCGATGACCAGCTGGCTGGCACCGTGCAGATCGCGACCTAGGCCACTGGAGGGGTTGGATGGATTCTTGATGAAGTGCTCCCATTTTTGGAGGATCAAGCGCGAAGAACATAGCACTGGTGCTCTCGCCACAACCCATTTGCGTAGTCGAGGGAAGGACGGGGTCAACTTGCAGACGCGACATTGCTGGGGTAGTTTGCTTAAAATGTTTACAACACTTTAAGCAAATGAAGCCGATTCCCTCCGCACCTCGTGAGGAAGACTGGCGGTCATTGCCGGCCGAGCGGCTCACTTTAGTCTTCGATGCGGCCCAGCGCCTCAGCGACGACGACTACCTGCACTGGGACAAGTTGCGTCACTTGACGCCCCCGCCGGGGCTTACGCCGCGCGAATGGTGGCTCGCGCTAAAGCTCAAGCGGAGTGCAAACCGGCTGGCCTTTCCCGAACTTCTCGCGACGAATGGCAGTCCGGCTAGCCTGACTCGTCACGCGCGAGTGGATGCAGGCCTGGCGAGGATGGAACGTCTGCTCGCCGGCCGATTGACCTTACCGGAAGCCGCAAACAGCCCGGCGACGAGGGATCAGTTCATCGCCAGCTCGCTCATGGAGGAAGCGATCCACTCCAGCCTGTTCGAAGGCGCCGTCAGCACGCGCGAGGCGGCAAAGGACATGCTGCGCTCACAGCGCGAACCGGTGAATCGAGACGAGCGCATGATCTTGAACAACTATCGCGCGATGCTGCGGCTGCGCGAGCTTGCGCGCGAGCCGCTGAGTCTTGAGGGCGTGCTCGAACTCCACCGAATCCTGACCGACGGAACACTCGACCGGCCGGAGCAGGCCGGACGAATGCAAGAAGAGGGTGAAGAACGCGTCTGTATCCTCGACCGACGCCTGAACCGCGTTGTGTATTCGCCGCCGCCTGCGGCGCAACTTCCTGAACGCATGGCGCGGCTAATCGATTTCGCCAACGCAGCGGATGTGGTGGACGGGCGCTTCGTCCACCCACTCGTGCGCTCGATACTTCTACATTTTCAGCTTGCCTACGATCACCCGTTCTACGACGGCAATGGGCGCACGGCGCGGGCACTGTTTTATTGGTCGATGCTGCATCGCGGCTACTGGCTGGCCGAATATTTCTCCATTTCGCGGCTTCTCTATCAGCAACGACACCCCTACGAGCTGGCCTACCAGCAAGTCGAGAGTGACTCGCAAGATTCCACCTACTTCGTTTTGCAACAGCTCGATGTGCTGGATCGCTCCGTCGACGCACTCTTCGACTATGTCGAGCGCAAGAGCCGGGCACAGCGGGTGCTTCGACAAAAACTGCGGGGCCGCGACGACCTCAATCACCGACAGCTCGCATTGTTGGACCACGCGCTGCGACATTCCGACGCGCTTTACAGCCATGAATCGCATGCCAACTCACATCGGGTATCCATCATGACTGCCCGCAAAGACCTGCTCGACTTGGTGCATCGCGGATGGCTGCGTCAGTCAAAATCGAGCAAACGCAGTGTCTATCAGCCAGAACCAAGCTTGGATGCCATTTTGTTTCCTTCAAGCTGATACGAGAAACCCCGCCGAAGCGGGGCTTTTCATCGAAGGCTTGGTAGGGCGGGTCTTGACCCGCCATCCCCTGCAAATCGCCCAAACGCTGGCGGATTAGGTTTCCGGCTTACAGCAGTCGCCCTACAACAAAGGCACCTACAGCAGCGGCACCATCAGCAGCGCCACGATGTTGATGATCTTGATCAGCGGATTGACCGCCGGGCCGGCGGTGTCCTTGTAGGGGTCGCCGACGGTGTCGCCGGTGACGGCGGCCTTGTGGGCTTCAGAACCCTTGCCGCCGTGGTGGCCGTCTTCGATGTACTTTTTGGCGTTATCCCAGGCGCCGCCGCCGGTGGTCATCGAGATGGCGACGAACAGGCCGGTAACGATGGTGCCGATCAGCAAACCACCCAGCGCTTGCGGTCCGAGCAACAGACCGACGAGCACAGGAACGGCGACTGGCAACAAGGACGGGATCATCATTTCCTTGATCGCCGACTTGGTCAGCAGGTCGACCGCCTTGTCGTATTCCGGCTTGGCGGTGCCTTCCATGATGCCCTTGATCTCGCGGAACTGGCGGCGAACTTCCACCACCACGCTGCCGGCCGCACGGCCGACCGCTTCCATCGCCATTGCGCCAAACAGATACGGAATCAGGCCACCGATCAACAGGCCGATGATGACCAGGTGATTGGACAGGTCGAAGGTCATGGCGGCATGCGCCACGCCAGCCGCTGCGTTTCTGGCCGCTTCCTGCACATCGATCTGGTGAGTGAAGTCGGCGAACAGCACCAGCGCGGCCAGACCGGCCGAGCCAATCGCATACCCCTTGGTGACGGCCTTGGTGGTGTTGCCGACGGCATCCAGCGGATCGGTGACCGCACGCACTTCCGGCGGCAGCTCGCTCATTTCGGCGATGCCACCGGCGTTGTCGGTGATCGGGCCGTAGGCGTCGAGGGCGACGATCATGCCCGCCATGCTCAACATCGACGTCGCCGCGATGGAAATGCCATACAGACCGGACAGCTCGTAGCAACCCCAGATCGCCGCGCACACCAGGATCACCGGACCGGCGGTCGACTTCATTGAAATGCCGAGGCCGGAAATGATGTTGGTGCCGTGGCCGGTGGTGCTGGCGCGAGCAATGTCCTGCACCGGCTTGTATTGCGTACCGGTGTAGTACTCGGTGACCCATACCAGCAAGCCGGTCAGGACCAGACCGATCAAGGAGCAGTAGTACAGACCCATCGCGCCATCGCCCATCATCGACGTGGTGATCGGATAGAAGAACACCGCCGCCA
This sequence comes from Pseudomarimonas sp., assembly GCA_052390415.1. Lineage (GTDB taxonomy): Bacteria > Pseudomonadota > Gammaproteobacteria > Xanthomonadales > Xanthomonadaceae > JANNWF01. The sequence continues at coordinate 38,081 of JBQTGY010000027.1, forward strand.
ACACCGCTGACACGATCACGCCCTTGTACAGCGCGCCCATGATCGAGCCGCTGCTGCCGATCTTGACGAACCAGGTACCGATGATCGACGCGATGATCGACACACCACCCAACACCAGCGGGTACATCACGCCATTCGGGCCCACTTCGGCCACCATCAGGCCACCCAGCAGCATGGTGGCGATCAGGGTCACGGCGTAGGTTTCGAACAGGTCAGCCGCCATGCCCGCACAGTCGCCGACGTTGTCACCGACGTTGTCGGCGATCACCGCCGGGTTGCGCGGGTCATCTTCCGGGATGCCAGCTTCGACTTTACCGACCAGGTCGGCACCGACGTCCGCACCCTTGGTGAAGATGCCGCCGCCCAGACGCGCGAAGATCGAGATCAAGGACGAACCGAAGGCCAGACCGATCAAGGCGTGCAGTGCCTTGTCTTGCGGCATGCCCATCTTCAACAAGATGGCGAAGTAGCCAGCGACGCCGAGCAGGCCCAGACCCACCACCAGCATGCCGGTGATCGCGCCACCTTTGAACGCGACGGCCAGTGCCTTCGCCATGCCGTGCCGCGCCGCTTCAGCCGTACGCACGTTGGCGCGCACCGAAATGTTCATGCCGATGTAACCCGCCGCACCCGAGAGCACCGCGCCGATCACGAAGCCGATCGCCGAGTACCAATCCAGCGCGAAGCCAAGTACCACGAACAACACCACGCCAACCACGGCGATGGTGCTGTACTGTCGATTCAGATACGCACGTGCGCCTTGCTGGATAGCGCCAGCGATTTCCTGCATGCGGGCATTGCCGGCGGGTTGTGCCAGCACCCAGCGAATCGACATGACGCCGTAGACGAGGGCAAGGATTGCGCCCGCAAGCGCAATCTCCAGGCCGTATTGCTCGAACATGAAACCTCCAAGAGTGAGTGAACGAATGCTTAAGGGGCAAAAGGGCGCGAAGTATAGCTAATGAGGGCGGCGTGAGGCGCAGATTGGCCGGGCGCAATGGCCGAAAGGCAGGGATCGCTGTCGGGCGTGGGTGCAACTACCGGCAAATCAAGCGGTGGGCAAGCACCGGCGGGCGTATGAGCCGTAGGGCATTGCGCCAACAGCGGCGAGTTGAATTTGAAGGCAGGCCGAACTCGCCGACGGTACTCAGTTTGCTCATCGCAAGAATTTGCTGCGCAAGTTTTGAATCGTTTGACACCAAGCTTGCGAGCCGCCCACTCACTCCTTACAGTTAAGTCACATGTAAGGAGCCTCCTATGTCCGAAGCTAGGCTGACCAGTAAAGGGCAGATCACCATTCCGGCCGACATTCGCAGAGCGCTGGGTCTGAGCGTGGGTGAGCGTGTGGTCTTTACGCGGCTGGACGATGGCACGACCGTGATGCGCAACAAGACGCGCTCGATCATCGACCTCAAGGGGCTGTTGAAGCCCGTGCGAGGCAAGCGCAAGGTGGCGCTGGGCGATATGAGCATTGGTCGCAGCTGATGCCCGGGCTGGACACCAATGTGCTGGTGCGCTGGCTGGTGGACGACGATGTGCGGCAGAGCGCCCTGGTGTTGAAGGTGCTTGAGTCCATGCGTGCGGGTGGCGAACGCCTGTTTGTTCCCACTACGGTGGCGTTGGAACTGGAATGGGTGCTGCGCTCGCGTTACGGGTTCGACAAGTCCACGGTTCTGATGACCTTCAATGCGTTACTCGAAACCGAGGAACTGGATTTTCAGTCGGAGCAAGCGTTGGAGCGGGCGCTGCATTTGTTCCGCCAAGGCAACGCAGAATTCGCTGACTGCCTGCACGCAGGCGCGTGCGCCAATGCCGAGCGTGCGCCGATGCTGAGTTTCGATGCCAAGGCAGCCCGACTGCCGGGTGTGCAGTTGTGGGGCTCCGATGGGGTCTAGTCGCTTCCTCAGCTCCTCAATGTTCACGAGGCTGCGGATCCAGCACCAGCACGTCGATGAAGGGCGACAGCGCTTCGAAGTGCAGCGACCACGCCACCTCGCCTTGGCCGCAGCCGACGCAGCGATACATCAGCAAGTAGGCATCCTGGAAGATCGGCGTAACCGGATGGCCCGCCGCGAGGACGTGTGGCGCCACGAATGGCCGCCGGTCGCCGGTGCGCGCCGCGACCATCAACAATGCTCCAGCCGAGGTATTGCCCTGCAGCGTTGTCCGAGACGCCGGCAGGTCGAGCGGATCGCGGGGCGGGAAGCGGCCGCCGTTGACGATCGCCTGCGCCTGGCCAGCGCTCCAAACCGCATCGACCTTGCCGAGCCACAGTCCTGACGTCGTCGCACTCATACCGCCCGCCCGCGCCGCCGGCTCGCTGAGGCCGGCCAGCAGCGCATGTCCGGGTACTGGCGGCCCGCCCAGCAGGATCTGGGCGATGCCGCCGCAGGCCTGGCGCGGTCCGACGCCAAAGCTCTCGTCGAGCCAGCTGGCCAGATGACCATAGGCGACGGTCGGAGCACACAGGGTTGCACCGAGCGGCGCCATGTTCCGCAGCGGCAGCCGCGTGGCGCGCATCGGCGTGCTGCCCTCGCGCACCGAGGCGACATCCATCAGGCCGGCACCCGAGGACGGATACACAGGGTAGTCGACCACCTCGGGCGCGGTGATGGCCAGCCGCAACAGCAGCACCGGCGCGATCGCGGCGCTGAGCAGCACCGCGACCAGCGGCAGCCGCAACCAGCGCCAGCGCTGCCACAGCCCGAACCAGCCCAGGGCCAACCATCCGGCGATCAGCGGCGCATGCGCATGGGCCATCCAGAATGGCGTGTAAGGCCGCAGCATCAGGACGAAAACAGAGTGCGCCAGAAGCACCGCCAGCAGCGCCAAAAAACGCGTTCTGATCGCAACGTTGGCGCAGCCGCCGAAAGCGGCCAGCGCCAGGCCCAGCAGATACAGGATCAGCAGAGCCTCTGCCCACGCTCCCGCCGCCAGCCACAGTCGCAGCAGCATTTCCGGTCCGCCCCAGAACAGGCCGAGCAGCAAGGGTCCCAGCCGATCGACGACATCGATCTGCAGTTCCCCGCCGACGTAGCCGGACAGCCGCGACAGCTCGCTCGCATCGACGGCGATTGCCTGCTGGATCCAGTGCGGCAACAGCGGCAACAGCATCACCACGCCCGCGAGGGCACCATCGCGAAGTCGCTGCGGCCAAACTGCCGTCGCTTGAACGCCGAAAATCAGTGCGAGCGCAGCCAGCAACAGCGTGGTCGGATGCGCATGCAGCGCCAGCATCGCGCATGCACCCAAGCCGGTCGCGCGGGCAAGCGACGGTTGTTGGCGGTAGGCCAGCGTCATCAGGCCCAATCCGAGCAGGGTGCTGGCCACGAGGCTGGTATGGGTCGGCCAGAGCAGCTCGAACATCGACCAGCCAGGCACCGCCAGTGCCAGCGCGAACAGGCCACCGGCCCATGTTCCGCCCAGCCGTCGGCCAAGCAGGAAGCCCAGTGGAAACTTCAGGCCCGACAGCAAGCCGGTCGTCCACAGCACGGCCGGCGCGCCGCCGAGGGCAAAGGCCGCGCCGATCGTGTAGTACCAGAGCGGGCCGAGGTGACCGAGGTTGCCGATCACCGGGCCGACCAGCGGCCACTCGGCGCCGCTGGCGATTCGCTGGGCGAAATACAGGTCGCGCCAGGTGTCGGCGACCGCGGCCACATGCAGCGCCGCTTGCGCCCAGGCCAGCGACAAGCCGATACAGAGGATCAGAAAGGCGACATCGACAGTCCGCCACGACCGCAGATTGTCAGTCATCGCAGGCAGCTGTACGCTCGCCGGCCGGCGCGCGGCCGCGGCAGGGCGTGAGGCGAAGCGGAGTGAAGGCTGCGGGTGCGGGCATGCGTTATTGGCTGTGGGTGCTGGCGACGGCCGTCTGGCTGCTGGCCGGCATCGCCGTGTTCCACGGCGCGCCGGTCATCCTCGACGAAGGCGCGCACGGCCTGCAAGTCATGCGTCACTTCGAGGGTAACCCCGACCCGCAGCCCGGCCTGACCACCTTCAGTTTCTGGCACGCGCTGCTGGCGAGGCTGAGCGGCCCCTGGCTGGTCGCGGGCGAACAGCCCGATGTTCCGATGCTTCGCCTGTGGTCGGTACTGTTCACGGCCTGGCTGATCCCCGCCGGCTACTGGCTGGTGCGCGCCAGCGGCGGCAGCACGCTGGAGGCGGCGCGCCGCAGCTTCGGCCTGGCCATGTTGCCCGGAGTGGCGCCGCTGCTGTTCCTGCTCTACACCGACATCGTCGCGCTGGTGCCGCTGCTGGTTGCAGCGGCGGCGGCGATGGCACGTCGCCCCGTGCTGGCGCTGGTTGGCGCCGTGCTGTCGACGCTGGTGCGGCAGACCTCAGTCGTCTGGGTGGGTTGGCTCGCGCTGCGCGAGCTGCGCGCCGGTGCCGGCCAGCCGCTGCGCACGCGGGTCGTCCGGCTGCTTCCGCATGCCCTGGCGCTGGCGGCGTTCGGCGCTTTCGTACTCTGCAACGGTGGCATTGCAATCGGTGACCGCGACTCCCATCCGACCGGCCGGATTACACCGCACAACCTGATGTTCGCCTTGCTCTACGCCTGGATCGTGCTGCTGCCGCTGCAGCTCGCCGCCGTGCCGCGCATCGTCGCTGGCCTGCGGGCGCGGCCGCTGCTGGGATTGCCGCTGTTGGCCACAGCGCTGCTGTTCTGGTTCGGCTTCGCGCCCGACCATCCCTACAATCAGATCGCGCCAGAGGCGATCCTGCACAACGGCTTCATCGCCTGGCTGGCGAATTCCGGGCCACGCGCCCTGGGCCTGGTGGCGATCACCTGGTCACTGGCGACCCTGCAGTTCACCGCCCTGCGCGACCCGCAGCCACTCGCGCTGCACGTGGCGATGGTGTTGTCGCTGCTGCCGGTGTGGATGGTTGAACCGCGCTACGCACTGCCAGCGCTGGCGCTGTTCTTCCTGCTGCGACGTGAGGAGAACGATGCGGTCGAACTGGCCCTGGCCTGCTGGCTGGCACTGCTCGGCCTCGGGCTGAGCTGGGGCTACGCGATCTACCGCTACCTGCTCTGAGCGCGGCGCGGCCGTCTCGATGCCTTCCAGCAGCGTGACCGCGACCTTGCGCGGAACACCGTCTGGCTCAAGGTACTCGCTCCGCAGAGCCACCGTCAGCACCAAGCAAGCCGCTCCTCGGTGCAGCGAATCCAGGTCAGGTCACTTGGTCGTCTGGCCGCTCCTTGCCCACACCAACTTCCAATCCAAGTGACTCGACCCATTCCCGCAACGCCTGCATGGTGGCAGCTCGCTCGAAGTAATACCAAGCGGTCAGCAGATCGGTGCGTTCGAGCACGTCCTTGAAGCGCCGATAGGCGCCACGACGTTGAAAAATATCTGCGACTTCCGAGAACGCCGATGGCAGCTTCTGATCGATGAATTCGAGGGCCAGCTCGCGGCCGAGATCGAGATCCCGCTTATCTGGAACGGCGACGTAGATGGTGCCGTCCTCCCAATCCTCCGGAAGCTCTTCCAAGTCATCGACAGCGTCGCCAGTCCAGAAGATTTTTCCGCTTTCGCGGGAGACGTAAGCGGCATTTCCAAAAGCCATTGCCCCGCTGACCCACTCCAGCGCCTGCTCAAGGTCATCAAGATCGACTGTGGGCATGGCTGAACCCTCCAACAATTCCGTAGCGCGGATAGCTATCGAACAAGCAAATGGTCACACGAGTCAAAGATCGATTTCAAAAGGAGCTTCGGTCGGTTGACCGGTACGCAGCGGCTGGGGTCTTGAGGGCTGCACGCGGCCAGCGCATCGCCAACACGATCCGTTTAGTCAGCAGAGTCGGGACTTGATCGAGGTCAAAGACGGGCTGGCAATGACCACCCAGACTGCGCAGCATGATCTCCCTACCGCCTTTCGACGCCGAGTTGCTACGCCGCTACGACCGGCCCGGTCCGCGTTACACCTCCTACCCGACCGCGCCACAGCTTCACTCAGGATTCGGCGAGGCAGAATTTCGGCAGGCGGCCAATCTCAGCAATGACGACCCGATACCGCGGCGGTTGTCGCTGTATGTGCATCTGCCGTTCTGCTTCAGCCCCTGCTTTTACTGCGGCTGCAATCGCATCATTACCCGCGACGCGGCGCGGGCCGAGCCGTATCTTTCGCGGTTGCAGCGCGAGGCGTCGATGTTGGGTCCGCAGTTCGACCGTGATCGCGAGGTCATGCAACTGCATCTGGGCGGCGGCACACCGAACTTCTTCGCACCGGGCCAGATCGGCGAGCTGCTGGACGCGCTGAGCTGCCATTTCCATTTCAGCCCCAGCCCGGCGCGCGACTTTTCCATCGAGATCGACCCGCGGCGGATCAGCCCCGGAGACATCGAGGCGCTGGCTTTCATGGGCTTCAACCGTGCCAGCCTGGGCGTTCAGGACTTCGATCCTGCGGTGCAGGAGGCAGTGAACCGCATCCAGAGTGTCGAACAGACTCAGGACGTGATCGACGCCTGCCGTCGGTACGGCTTCCGCTCGGTGAATGTGGACCTGATCTACGGCCTGCCACGGCAAACTCGCGAAGGCTTCGGCCGGACATTGGACACGGTCATCGACAGTCGGCCCGACCGCCTGGCGGTCTACAGTTATGCGCACATGCCGCAGTTGTTTCGACCGCAGCAGCGAATCGTTGAGGCCGAGTTACCGAGTGCGGAAGACAAGCTGGGCCTGCTGCAACTGGCGATCGAAAAGCTGTCCGCCGCTGGCTACCGCTACGTCGGCATGGACCACTTCGCCCTGCCCGGCGACGAGCTGTCACTGGCGCAGGACGGTGGCAAGTTGCACCGCAACTTCATGGGTTACACCACCCACGCCGACTGCGATCTGATCGGGCTGGGCGTGAGTTCGATCAGCCACGTGGGTGACAGCTACAGTCAGAATCCGCGCGATCTGCCGTCCTGGGAACTCGCCATCGATTCCGGACGCCTGCCGACCTGGCGCGGCATGACGCTGGACGCCGATGACCTGCTGCGTGCCGACCTGATCCAGCAGCTCATGTGTCACGGAGAAGTGGATTTCGCGACGCTGGAACAACGCCACGAGATCGAGTTCGAGACCTATTTTCGTGACGACCTGATCCGCCTGCAGCCGCTCGCGGCCGATGGTCTGATCGAGCGCCACCCGCGCGCGTTGCGGGTGACATCGCGCGGTCGGCTGCTGCTCCGTATCATCGCGGCATGTTTCGACCGCTACCTCCAACAACCTCAGGCCCTGTCGACCCGTTTCTCGAAGGTCATCTGAGCTCGCGGTCGAGACGCAACCGGTGATCGCCAGCTCGCGCCGTCGGCCACTGCCCTCGCCCGTCGCGGCGGATGACGGCGACCAACTGCACTTCTGCAGTACCTGTGCGTTCTCCACGGCGTGCTTGTCGCAGGGCTTCGATAAATCCGCGTTGCTTGACCTGCATGTGCTGGTCGAGCACGTCGGTCCGTTTCACGAGGGCGAACACATCTTCCGCGAAGGCGACGACTTCAACGTGATCGCGGCGGTGCGCGCGGGCACCGTGAAAACTTACGTGCTGGATGCCGCAGGCCACCAGCAGGTGCTGGGTTTTCACCTGCCGGGCGAGATCATTGGCCTGAGCGCGATCAGTCAATCGCGCTTCCCTTGCAGTGCGGTCGCCCTGGACACGGTGATGTTGTGCCGATTCTCGTTCCCGAAGATGGCGTTGCTGGCGACTCGCTTGCCGGGCCTGCAGGCGCAGCTGTTTCGCCTGCTCAGCGAGGACATCGGCAAGGCGGCGCTGTTGGCGGGCGACTTCAGCGCCGATGAGCGCATGGCGGCATTTCTGGTAGCCATGTCGCGACGCTATGCGCGACGCGGTTTCTCGGCCACACGGCTGCATCTGACCATGACCCGCACCGACATCGGCAACTATCTGCGACTGGCACCGGAGACCGTCAGCCGCGTGCTCAAGCGATTGCAGGGCGAGGGATTGATCCGCGTTGACCGACGCGAGCTGGAGCTGGTCAACCCGGTCGCCATCGAGGCGCTCGCCAAGGCCGTGCTGAGAAACTAGCGCCGACTTGACCTGAATCAGCGCCGCGCGTGCGCAGCGCGAACAGCATGACAACATCCTGAATCGGAGCGTTGTCATGAGCAGCACACGCAAACTATGGACCGCGCTCGCGGTCTTGCTGGTGATTTCTTTTTCGGTGCTGCTGTGGGTGGGCGGCGAGATTCACCGCGAGATGCCCCCCGTCCCCGAGCAGGTGATTTCCGAATCGGGAGATGTGGTTTTCACACGCGCTGATATCGAGACCGGACGGCAAGTGTGGCAGTCCATCGGCGGCCATCAGCTGGGTTCGATCTGGGGCCATGGCAGTTACGTCGCGCCCGATTGGACAGCCGACTGGCTGCATCGCGAGGCGGTTGACGTGCTCGACCAGTGGGCCCGCCGCGATCATGCCGCACCGACCTACGCCGCACTGGATGCCGCCACCCAAGCGGCGCTGTCCGTCAGGCTGCAGCAAGAGGTACGCGCCAACACCTATGACGCGACTTCAGGCACGGTCAGCATCAGCGATCACCGCGCCATCGCCATCGCCAACGTCTCCGCGCACTACCAGAGCCTGTTCAGCAACGATCCGGCGACCGCCGTGCTGCGCGAGAACTATGCGATGAAGGACAACACCGTGCCCGATGCCGATCACCGCCGCGCGATGACGGCGTTCTACTGGTGGAGCGCGTGGTCGGCGGTCACCGAGCGCCCGGGCCAGGCCATCACCTACACCAACAATTGGCCGCACGAGCCGCTGGTCGGCAACACGCCGCCCTCCAATCTATTCATGTGGTCGGTGTTCAGCGTGCTGTTCTTGATCGCGGGAATTGCGCTGCTGGGCTGGCATTACGCCGTCACCCACAGCCGCGAAGAGGCACCGCTGGTACTGCCGGCCACCGACCCCTTGGCCGCCGTCGTGGTGACGCCATCAATGAAGGCCACCGCGAAATACTTCTGGGTAGTGATGGCGCTGTTTTTGGTGCAGATCCTGCTCGGCGCGATCACCGCGCACTATCAGGTCGAGGGGCAGGAAGCCTACGGATTCTCCCTCGCCAACTATCTCCCCTATTCGCTGACGCGCACCTGGCATACGCAACTGGCGGTGTTGTGGATCGCAACCGCCTGGCTGGGGATGGGTCTATATATTGGCCCGGCCATCTCCGGCCATGAGCCGAAATTTCAGGCGCTGGGCGTGCACGTGCTTTGGGTGTGCCTGATCATCATCGTGGTCGGCTCGTTCGTCGGCCAGTGGTTTGCGGTGATGCAGAAGCTGGGTCTGGCCAACAATTTCTGGTGGGGTCACCAGGGCTGGGAATACGTCGACATGGGCCGCTTCTGGCAGTGGTTCCTGTTCCTGGGTCTGGGCATCTGGCTGACACTGGTGGGGCGTTGTCTGGTGCCGGCGATCCGCCAAGGCGGCGAATCGAAATCGATCACTACCCTGCTGTTTCTGTCCACCGTCGCCATCGGACTGTTCTACGGTGCTGGTCTGATGTGGGGTGAGCACACCCACCTGTCGATGGTCGAGTATTGGCGCTGGTGGGTGGTGCACATGTGGGTGGAGGGCTTCTTCGAGGTCTCCCCCGTCGCGGTGGTCGCTTTCCTGTTCACCAAGCTGGGCTTGATCAAGACCAGCACCGGCACGATGGCCACGCTGTTCGCGACCATCGTGTTCATGGCCGGCGGGGTATTGGGCACGCTGCATCATCTGTACTTCACCGGCACGCCGGTGGCGGTGATCGCGCTGGGCGCTTCGTTCTCGGCGCTGGAAGTGGTACCGCTGGCCTACGTCGGCTTCGAGGCTTACCACACCTTCAAGCTGGGCCACGCCACGCCGTGGATGCAGCGCTACCAGTGGCCGATCCTGTTCTTCGTGGCGGTGGCGTTCTGGAATCTCGTCGGTGCGGGTCTGTTCGGCTTTTTGATCAATCCGCCGCTGCCGCTGTATTACATGCAGGGTCTGAATCTGACTCCACTGCACGGTCACACCGCGCTGTTTGGCGTGTACGGCATGCTGGGTATCGGCCTGATGCTGTTCTGCCTGCGTGGCTTGAAGCCGCACGCGATCTGGCCGGATGCACCACTGCGCACCGCATTCTGGGCGCTCAACATCGGCTTGGTCGGCATGGCCCTGCTCACCCTGCTGCCGATCGGCATCCTGCAACTCAACGCCGCGATCAACGAAGGCTATTGGTACGCGCGCTCGGCTGACTTCATGCAGCAGCCACTGATCGAGATGCTGGTGTGGATGCGGGTTCCCGGCGACACCATTTTCAGCGTTGGCGCGCTGTCGCTGGCGTGGTTTGTGGCAAGGCTGTGGATTGCTCACTACAAATCAACCGTTGAGACCGACGCGATGCCCGCCATGATGCAGGGGGTCAGTATCAAGCCATAACAGCCTCTGATTACCTGAGCCTCAGCTCGTCATTCTCGCGAAGGCACACTGCTGTCCGGGGAAGTCGAACGCCCCGCTGGCGAAACCGAACAACAAAGCGTCGCCCCCGCGAAGGCGGGAACCCTTTGACTTGAATGCCACAAGGCGCTGGGCCCCCGCCTTCGCGGGGGCGACGAGCGTTGGCATCAAGCAGTTGCGATCACACTTCGCGGGTGGGAGTCTCCAGAAAGGGCTGCGCAAGCAGCCCTTTTTGTTGGCCGTCGCAGCGATCGCTGAGAAGGATTGGCGAAGGCCTGATGCGGATCAAGGCGACGACGAGCAGCACGACGCAGCATGTTCCCCATGGAAAACACATCAAGCCCGCGCGCGCTCCTGCTCACCGCCATCGCTGCTGCACCGCACCGATTGCTGTTCTTCATCGGTGCTTTCAGCGTACTGGCCGCCATGGCCTGGTGGACCGCGTGGCTGGGCGGTCGGATGCCGGTGCCGTCGGTGCCGGCTGGCTGGATGCACGGATTCATCATGCAGTACCAGGTGCTGCCGGCCTTCATCTTCGGCTTCCTGCTGACCGTGTTTCCGCGTTGGATGGGACAGACCGAGGCCAGTCGCTGGCACTACCTGCCGGTGGGCCTGGGGCTGCTGTTGGGGCAGGTGCTGACGCTGATCGGGTTGGCCATGGGTTCGGATGTGTGGATCCACATCGGCGTATTGAACACACTGGCGGGCTGGATTGCGGGCATGGCGGTGCTGGGCGGCTGGCTATGGCGCGACCGCGGCAGCAATTGGCATGCCAGATCCTGTTTTGCCGCGCTGATGATGGGCTTGGCCGGACTGCTGGCGTTTGTCGGCTTCCTGCATACCGCCAATCCGCGCTTGGCCTTTGCCATGCTCAAGATCGGCAGCTTCGGTCTGCTGCTACCGATCTTTGCCACGGTCGCGCACCGGATGTTCCCGTTCTTTGCCGGCAACGTGGTGCCGGGCTACCAGCCTTGGCGGCCGCTAGCCTGGTTGGCGGCACTCTGGCCCCTGTGTGTGGCGCATCTGGCGCTGGAGTTGCTGCACGTACATCACTGGCTGTGGGTGGTGGATGCGCCGATGCTCGCTCTCACCGCGTATGCACTGTGGCGCTGGTGGCCACGCGGACCGATGCCGCCGCTGCTGCGGGTATTGTTTGTCGGGTTCGCCTGGCTACCCATCGCGCTGACGCTGTATCTCGCACAGAGCCTGTGGTTTGCCGCCAGCGGCGAGTTCGCCCTTGGCCGCGCACCGGTGCACGCGCTGTCGGTGGGCTTTTTCGGCAGCCTGCTGGTGGCGATGGTGACGCGGGTGACCCAGGGCCATTCGGGCCGGCCCCTGCAACTGGGGCGCATCCCGGCGCTCGCCTTCATCGGCATGCAACTGGTGGCGGTACTGCGCGTGGCTGCCGAATTGGTCCCCGATCCTGCACCTTGGATGCTGGCAGCAAGCGTCGGTTGGCTGGCGGTGTTCACGCCTTGGGTGCTGCGTTCGCTGTGGATCTATGCCACCCCGCGGGTTGATGGCAAGCCCGAATAGCGCCCCCTTGAATGACGCCAGCCGATGATCGAGTTCTACCCGCAGATCAAGTCAGTGCATGTCGCTTGCGTGATCGCAAGCGGCCTGCTGTTCGCACTGCGCGGCGCGGCGGTGCTGGCGGGTGCGCGCTGGGCAATGGCCGCGCCGCTGCGCTATCTCAGCTACAGCATCGACACTGCGCTACTGACCGCGGCGCTGATGCTGCTGACCGCACTCAAGCTCAATCCCTTGGTGGTGCCGTGGCTGTCGGTGAAGCTGACGCTATTGGTCGTATATGTCGTGCTGGGCAGCCTGGCGTTGAAGCGAGCGCGCAGCCGACGCGCGCAAACCATCGGCTACGTCGCGGCGTTGGCGATCTACGTCTTCATCTATTTCGTCGCGCGTACTCACCACCCGCTGGGGCTGTTACAGGGATTGAGCAGTTGAGTGGATAGGTCAGCGGTTCACCAAGGCTGCATCCAAGTGCGGTTGGGTCGCCTGATCGACTGTATTCATTTTTCACCGCCGCCGGCTGCGATTGGTATCCACCGAGGCACCGGCAACCGCAACCCTTGCGGACGTCTTATTCAACCAGACGAAACACGCCTCGACCGCTGGCTTTGGCCGCGTACAACGCTTCGTCAGCGCGCTTCAGCAAGGAAGCTCCGTCGATCTCGCCAGCCCTGCGTATGGCAACACCGATGCTGGTAGAGAGCCGCTTTGAGTGCCCAAGAATCGCGAACGGCGGGGCCATTGCTTGCAGAATCTTGTGCGCGACCACGGCCGCCTCGTCGGGCGCGTGCAGGCCTTCGAGAATGATTACAAACTCATCGCCGGCCAAGCGCGCCACGGTGTCGACTTGGCGCACCGAGCCAGTGAGCCGGCGGCCGAATTCCTGCAACACTTGGTCGCCACCGTTGTGACCCAGACTATCGTTGATGCTTTTGAAGTGGTCCAAGTCGAGGAACATCAGGGCCATGAGCTGGCCCGAGCGCTCGCTGCGAGCGATCGCATCAATGAGCTTGTCGTTGTAACGATTGCGATTGGGCAAGCCCGTCAATGCATCAAACTGAGCCAAAGTCCGTAGCTGGCTTTCGATCTGTTTGACCGCGGTCACATCGTGGATCAGCCCATAGATGCCTAGCACCTTGCCGCACGGGCCGACATCCGGCACATACGTGACATGCACATGGCGGGCTCGGGTGTCCTTCGGCTCCAACTCGAAGCTGATGTGCTCGCCCGCCAGCGCACGCTCGATGAAGGGTTCGATTTCTGCGTAGGTATCGACGCTATAGACCTCGGACAGGCGACGTCCGGTGATTTCATCCAGCGGCCGCTGCAGCCACTTTTCATACGTGGAATTGTTGAAGCGGAAGGTCCGTTCGGTATCGATGTAGGCAATCAACACCGGCAAATTGTCAGTAATGAGGCGCAGCCGTCGCTCGCCGGCAGCCAAACGCAACTCCGCATCCTTGTGGGGGGTGATGTCGAAAGTCATGGCGTAAAAGCCGCGCACGTTGCCGTTGCCGTCGATGTCAGGAACGTAGTTTGATTGAAAGTAGTAATCGCGGTCCTTGCCTGGAGCCTTGCCCTCGAAGTTGACCAGCTCGCCGCGCAGCACCGCATCCACGTGCTCGGCTAGCAGCGCATATACCGCTTCGCCGCGCACCTCGCGCATGCTGCGGCCGATCATGCTCGCTGGATCCACTCCGAAGGTGCGGCCAATGGCCGCGTTCGCGAAGCGATAGCGCTGGTCGTGATCGATATAGGCGACCAGCGCGGGCAGATTGTCGGTAACCAGGCGCAATCGTCGCTCGTTGCTGCGTACCGCACGTTCAGCCGCGTCCTGCGCGGTGATATCACGCACGACGCCACGATAGCCGCTGAATCGGCCGCTGTGGTCATACGCTGGCCGTCCCTGATTCAGCAGCAAACGTCTGACTCCGTCATCACCCAGGATAGACAAGCGCTGGTTGTCGAAGACTCGCCGATTGCGCATGGGCTCGATGAAGGAGGCAAGGTCCGGGGAGCTCGGAAATCGCTTGCGCCAAACGGAGTCCGGCGTGTGGCCCAGCATTTGCGATACAGCCAACCCGATGGCGTGCGCAAAGCTCGGGGATACGTAAGTCAATCGCAGCTCGGCGTCGGTTTCCCAGAATCCGTCGGCAGCGATCTCGGCGAAATCGTTGAAACGAGTAGCGCTGCTTTCAGCGGCAGTGAGCGCCACCGTCTGCGCGGTGTGAGCCTCCTGCAACAGATTTCGATAGCGCTGCAAGGCGTGTTGGATCAGGACACCAATCACCGCCGAGCCCAGACTGAAGAACAAGGGAACTCGATCCGTTGCCGACTTGACCCACTCGGGATCTGGATTGATGGGCGGCTCGTACCCGGAGCGCTTCAAATACGCCACGGCGAGGATCTGGACCACGGTCAGAATGGTCCACAACACTCCGACCCGCGGCGTTGAAATCAGGATGGCGAACAGGACTAGCGTGGGCAGCGAGATGTTGGCGCCGAGCGAGCGTCCTGCAGTGCTGAAATTGATCGCGGTCACCGCGGTGAAGAGCACGACTATCAGCGCGCATGCACTGCGATCGACATCACCACCACGAACCAGACCGATCAACACAGCGAAAATCGCGACAACGGCAATGGCGCTGATGAACCCGAGTGCCGGGGTGCCCCAAACCAACTCCGTTACGAACACGAAACTGGTGACGAACATCTCAAACGCAGCAAAGGCGAACACGAGGGCGTAGCGAAGTCTTGCTTCCGGATTGCCGCGAGCCGCGGCTGGCAGCCACCGGTCAAAACGTCCAGCGATTCCGGTCATGGCGGCGAACGCCTTACATAGCGGGGGCTGATCAAACGATCAGTTCAACAGACCGCTGAAGTCTAGCTCAGGCCCACCTGCCGGAAATGACCAAGGGGCTGATCGGTTGAGCAGAAGCCGCTCGGGTCAATAGCTCCACTCAACTTGCAACCACGCCTTGGTGGTATCACGAGCAAAGCGGTCGCTGCGGAAATCCGCCAGCTTCAGCAAACCCATCAGACCGCCGGGCAATGGAAAAGCGAGCGAGGCGTCCCACTCGGAGCCGTATCGATCGCCGCCGCGTTCGGCCCGGTAATCGTGCCAAGCGATGGTCCAGATCAACCTGTCCTGCCAACCACCGGTGCCGGTCTTGCCGGTGGCCAGCAGGTAGCGGTCTTCGAGGCCGTTGACCGGCGTGGTGGTGAATTTGTCGGCCCAGCCGTTGAAGGCGTGCAGGGTCGCGAGCGGCGTCTGTAGCGCGCCGCTGCCGTCGCTGCCGAGGTGTTCCCAACCCAGCTTTCCGGTGAGGCGGCCTTGCGTCAGCGCCGCTTCGGCAAGCCAATAGCCGACGTCGATGGCACGCGGATTGTCGGCATGGTCGTATTGCCTGGCTGCTTCCAGCTGCCAAGCCAAAGTGGACGATCGCAAGGAGCGGTTGCCCGTCCAACGCATGCCGAAGGTTTGCGTCGATGCGACTGCGACATCGTGATCCTCTACCCAATAGGCGTAGCCGACCAAACTGCCCAGCGGCAACGTCCAGGCAGCGTTGGCCAGATGCCCACTCAGATTGCGCTCACGCGCCAGCGGATCGACGGCCTCGTCGCCAGCGACGCGATGCACGCGATCAAGGAAGTAGTAATGCAGTGCCATGCTCGCAGACGGCGAGACATCGAGCGCCAGCGCGTCGAAAGTCTGCTCGTTCTGGCGCCAGCCGACGTTGCCGACAAAGCGCTGGTTGTCCAGCAGAATGCGCTGGCGACCGAGCGTGGCGCTGGCAAGCTCACCGCGCCAGGCAACCCAGGCTTGATTGAGCTCCAGGGCGCGTGCGTCTGCTACCACCGGGAAGGCAGTCTCGGCATTTGCACCTGAGTTGAAATCATCACTCAACTCGGCCACACCCTCAGCTTCCCAACCCAGCGCGAAGCCGGAAGCGTACTGCTGACTCCAGCCCAACCGCAGACGCAAGGTGTCGGCCGAGGCGTGTCGCACGAAGGCATCGTCCTGCACGGATTCGTGTCGATAGCGCAGGTGGGTGATCCACGTGCCGGCATCATGCTCAACCGCTGACGCGCCTTGGCAGGCAGAACACGCCAGTACGGCGGCGGCCACTCGGTTTCGCTTCATCGTCGTTTCCCGTCGCCACCCTTGACCGGGCCGACTGCCATCGTGGCTGCTATCGGAGCGGGCGACCCTGAGCCAGATCAAGCCAACCTCACTTTGGTACAAGGCGACTACGTTCGCAGGCGCACTTTGCTGCGCGGAGATTGGGAGTCGCTTGATCCAGATCATCGAAGGTGATCGGCAAAAGCGACACGCTGGATCTGGACTCGCCCTTGTGTCCTTGTCTGGAGACCGATCCATGAACCGTCAACTGCTCACCCTCGCCATTGCGGCGTCGCTCACGCTGGCCGCATGCGGCAGCGATGTCTCCCGTTCCAGCGCGGTCGCGCCGGTGAAGGCTGCGACAGCGGCCGAAGGTGATACCGGCGGCTCAGCCAAGGGCGACTTCGGCCCGCCGCAAGGTGAACCCGTCAACGCCGTGCTTACCAGCCCGCCGTTGGTGCCACCGGCCACCGGCCGCACCGCACCAGCCAAGGTCATCGTGAATCTGGAGGTCAAGGAAGTGGACATGGAAATGTCCGAGGGCGTCACCTACACCTTCTGGACCTTTGGCGGCACCGTGCCCGGCAGCTTCATCCGTGTGCGCCAAGGCGACACGGTCGAGTTCCACCTCAACAACCATCCCGACTCGAAGATGCCGCACAACATCGACCTGCACGGCGTGACCGGTCCCGGTGGCGGTGCGGCGTCGAGCTTCACGGCACCCGGCCACAGCTCGCAGTTCACCTTCAAGGCGCTGAACGCTGGGCTCTACGTGTACCACTGCGCCACCGCGCCGGTAGGCATGCACGTCGCCAATGGCATGTACGGATTGATCCTGATCGAGCCACCGGAAGGGTTGCCGCCGGTGGACAAGGAGTTCTACGTCATGCAGGGCGATTTCTACACCACCACCAAATATCGCGAGAAAGGCCACGCGCCGTTCGACATGCAGCGCGCGATCGACGAGAACCCCACGTATGTGCTGTTCAATGGCTCAGAAGGCGCGCTCACCGGCGACAACGCACTCAAGGCCAAGGTCGGCGAAAGCGTGCGCATGTATGTGGGCAACGGCGGCCCGAATCTGATCTCCAGCTTCCACGTCATCGGTGAGATTTTCGACAAGGTCTGGTTCGAGGGCGGCACCAAATTTCAGGAGAATGTGCAGACCACGCTTATCCCTGCAGGCGGTGCGGCGATCACCGAGTTCCGCACCGAGGTACCGGGCAGCTACGTGGTGGTCGACCACTCGCTGTTTCGCGCCTTCAACAAGGGCGCGCTGGCGATCATGAAGATCGAGGGCGAAGCGAATCTTGAAATCTACTCGGGCAAGGAAGTCGATTCGACGTATCTAGGCGACAAGGCCGCGAGCATGGCACCCGTGGCCAGTGCAGCAGCGGCCGAGAAGGCTGGCACGCTTACCGTTGAGGGCCAAGCCAAGGCCGGCGAGGCACTGTTTGCCGGCACCTGCTCAACCTGTCACCAGACCGACGGCAAGGGCATGGCGGGCGTGTTCCCGCCGCTGGCGCAGTCGGATTATCTGGCGAAGGGCAATGCCGAACTCATCAAGGTGGTGCTGAACGGCTTGAGCGGCCCGGTGAAGGTCAATGGTCAAGACTACAACTCGGTGATGCCGCCGATGAGCCAGCTGACCGATGATGAGATCGCCAACATCCTGACCTACGTCAAAACCAGCTGGGACAACGGTGGCGGCAAGGTGACCCAGGCCGAGGTGGCCGCAGTCCGCGCCGGCACCGAGCGCCCGGAAGGCGCGGCGCATTGACATGCGCGGCGCCGTCGCACTGCTGTTGTGTCTGGCTCCACGGCTGGCGGCAGCCGATCCGGGCTGGGCGCACCTGCCCGGTGGAGAGTTCCGTTCGGTACTTCGTTATGAAGACAGCAAGGGTTCGGTGCAGGTGGCGCCATTTGAATTGCAGCGCCGGCCGGTCAGCAACGCCGAGTTTCTGGCGTTCGTGAAACAGCATCCGTCGTGGCAACGCGGTCGTGCGCCGGTCATCTTCGCTGAATCCCGCTACCTGGAGCTGTGGAGCGGGCCGCTGGAGTTGGGCAACAAGGTGACGCCTGAGCAGCCGGTCGTGCAGGTGAGCTGGTTTGCCGCGCAGGCCTACTGCGAGTCGCTGGATGCTCGCTTGCCCACCTGGTCGGAGTGGGAATACGCGGCTGCAGCCGATGCCACCCGCGCCGATGCGCGCAGTGACCCGGCGTGGCGCGAGCGGATTCTGGCCTGGTACTCGGTACCGTCGGGAACCGCGTTGCCCGCAGTGGGCCAAACGCCTGCCGACGTGCATGGCGTGCAGGATCTGCACGGCCTGGTCTGGGAGTGGGTGGAGGATTATTCATCCATGCTGGTCTCCGGCGACAACCGCGAGCAGGGCGATCCCGATCAACTGCGTTTTTGTGGTGCCGGCGCGCTGTCGATGGACGACCGCGAGAACTACGCCGTACTCATGCGGGTGGCGATGTTGTCCGCGCTGGAAGGTCACGACACCACACGCAACCTGGGATTTCGCTGCGCGCGCACGCTTCCAGCAATCGCTGGTCCCACTTCGGGAGTGACTCCATGAAAGCCCTCGTTTGCCGTCTGTTGGCCGTTTTCATGCTTGCGCTGCCACTCACCGTGGTGGCCAGCGAATCGTTGCCGACCGACTCGATCTATCTGTTGGAGGACAGCTTTACCGACCACAGCGGCCGCGCTTTCACGCTGGCTGATCGTCGCGGCAAAGTGCAGCTGGTAGCGATGTTCTATACCTCCTGTCGTTATGTCTGCCCATTGATCATCGACAGTGCCAAGGGCGTGGAGCACGCGCTTTCAGAAGCGGAGCGCGCTCAGCTGGGCATTCTGCTGATCAGCCTCGACCCGCTGCGCGACGACACCGCGGCGCTGGCCTCGGTGGCAAACCAGCGCAAGCTCGATCCGCTGCGATGGACACTTGCACGCACCGAAACTATCGCGAGCGTGCGCAAAGTCGCCGCCTTGCTCGGCGTGCGCTATCGCGCGCTGGCGGACGGTGAGTTCAACCACACCAGCGCGCTGGTTTTGCTGGACGCCGAAGGCAGGGTCGTTGCAAGCAGCGAGCGATTGGGAGCTGTGCCCGATCCGGCGTTCCTCTCCGCAATGAAGTCCTTGCTGATTGAACGCAGCATGCCCACGCCAGACTGAGGTCTGGGAAAAATCCTGTCTGATTGGCCCTGAGCTTCAGCTCGTCATTCCCGCGTGCTTTTGGCGGGAATCCAGTGAACTTATCTGCCGTCCATGAGGACAAGGTGCAATGGGCGCTGGATTCTCGCCTTCGCGCACTGCTGTCCGGGGAAATTCTCAATCGAATGCTTGGCTGACGAAGTGTGATCGCGTGTGCTTGATGCCAAAGCTCGTCGCCCCCGCGAAGGCGGGGGCCCAGCGCCATGTGGCATTCGAGTCACTGGGTTCCCGCCTTACTCGCGCTGCGCGCTCGCCCTACGGGCCAGCTTCGCTGTTCGCTCGCTACGCTCACAGTCGCGGGAGCGACGCTTCGTTGTTTGGTTTCGCAAACCTGGCGCTCGATTTCCCCGGACAGCAGTGCGCGTTCGCGGGAGGGACTCACTGAGGTTTAGGGCCAATCAAGTAGCGAATTGACTTGGGTCAAGTCGGCCTCGCTGTCGCCTGACCATACTCGTCGACAAGCAACCAAGGGCGCTCCGATGACGCTGGACAACAAGGTAGAAAGCTACAACGACAAGGTCGTGCTGCAATTCGCAGTGATGACCGTCGTCTGGGGCGTCGTCGGCATGCTGGTGGGCGTGTTGATCGCCGCCCAGCTGTATTGGCCGGCGCTGAACTTCGACACCGCATGGTTGAGCTTTGGCCGCTTGCGACCCCTGCATACCAACGCGGTGGTGTTTGCCTTCGGCGGTTGCGCCTTGATGTCGACCAGCTTGTACGTGGTGCAGCGCACCTGCCACGTGCGGCTGTTCTCGGATGGCCTGGCGGCCTTCGTGTTCTGCGGCTGGCAGCTGGTGATCCTGGCCGCCGCCATCTCGTTGCCGCTGGGCTTTACCCAAGGCAAGGAATACGCCGAGCTGGCCTGGCCCATCGACATTCTGATCGCCTTGGTTTGGGTGGCGTATGGGGTGGTGTTCTTCGGCACCATCGTCAAGCGGCGGGTGAAACATATCTTCGTCGCCAACTGGTTCTACGGCGCGTTCATCATCGCCGTGGCGCTGCTGCATATCGTCAACTCGCTCGCCATTCCTGCCGGGCCGATGCACAGCTATCCGATCTATTCGGGTGCGGTGGATGCGATGGTGCAGTGGTGGTACGGCCACAACGCGGTCGGCTTTTTTCTGACCGCCGGCTTCCTCGGGATGATGTATTACTTCGTGCCGCGCCGCGTCGGCCGACCCATCTATTCCTACCGGCTGTCGATCATCCACTTCTGGGCGCTGATCGCCATCTACATGTGGGCTGGTCCGCATCACTTGCAGTACACCGCGTTGCCGGATTGGGTGCAGAGCGTAGGCATGGTGTTCTCGCTGATCCTGCTGGCGCCCTCGTGGGGCGGCGCGATCAACGGCGTGATGACGCTGTCGGGTGCCTGGCACCTGTTGCGCAGCGATCCGATCATCAAATTCATGATCGTCGCCATCTCGTTCTACATGATGAGCACGTTCGAGGGGCCGATGATGTCGATCAAGACCGTCAACGCCCTCAGCCACTACACCGACTGGACCATCGGCCACGTGCATTCCGGTGCCTTGGGCTGGGTGGCGATGATCTCCATCGGCTCGATCTACATGGTGATCCCGCGTTGTCTGGGCCTGAAAGACATGGCCTCGATGAAGTTGATCGATCAGCACTTCTGGGTCCACACCATCGGCGTGGTGCTGTACGCGGCATCGATGTGGGTGGCGGGCATCGGCCAGGGCCTGATGGCGCGCGCCAGCAATGCCGACGGCACCTTGACCTACGCCTTCGCCGAGATCGTCAAGTTCAACTATCCGTACTACCTGATCCGCTTCGTCGGCGGCGTGCTGGTGATCATCGGCATGGCACTGATGGTGATCAACGTGGTGCGCACCTTCCAGTTAGCCAAGGGCCTGGTCGAAACCCCGGTGCTGATGCCAGCAGCCACTGCCGTCAGCCACGCCTGAGGACATCGCCATGAGCCACGAAAAAATCGAAACCAATATCGGCTGGATGGCACTGCTGATCGCCGTCGTCATCTCCTTTGGCGGACTGGCCGAGATCATTCCGCTGAT
The DNA here is from genome assembly GCA_052390415.1 of Pseudomarimonas sp. Classification (GTDB taxonomy): domain Bacteria; phylum Pseudomonadota; class Gammaproteobacteria; order Xanthomonadales; family Xanthomonadaceae; genus JANNWF01. The sequence goes on from JBQTGY010000027.1 coordinate 59,410, forward strand.
GTATCAGGCCGAAACCGTGCAACCGCTGCCGGGCGTGAAGCCCTACCCGCCATTGCAGCTGGCCGGCCGCGACATCTATGTCCGCGAGGGTTGTTACAACTGTCATTCGCAGATGGTGCGCACCCTGCGTCACGAGACCGAACGCTACGGCCACTATTCGCTGGCCGGCGAATCGGTATACGACCGGCCGTTCCAGTGGGGCAGCAAGCGCACTGGGCCCGATCTTGCCCGCATCGGCGATCGCTATTCCGACGACTGGCACCGCGTGCACCTGATCAATCCGCGCGATGTGGTGCCGGTGTCGAACATGCCGGGTTATCCGTGGCTGGCCGAAGAGGCGGTCGACGCCGCAGCGGTGACTCGCAACATGCGTGCCTTGCGCAGCATCGGCGATCCATACACGGATGAAGAGATCGCCGGCGCTGCTGCCGCTGTGGCTGGCAAGTCTGAACTCGACGCGCTCATCGCCTATCTGCAGGCGCTGGGCAAACACGCACCGAAGGGATAACTCAGATGATCGCCGGCATCAGCACCGTCGTCCTGCTGCTCGCCTTCATTGGCGGCGTCGCCTGGGCCTACAGCACGAACCGCAAGCCCGAGTTCGATGCCGCCGCCCGCATTCCTCTTGAAGACTCGAACGAGAACATTCCATGACTCCCGGCTGGTCCGCCTATGTCATTTTTCTGGTCGTCCTCAACATCGTCGCCACGACGTGGTTGCTGTGGTGGACGGCGCGGCGACGCAAAGTCGACGGCAAGGCCTCCGAAACCACCGGCCACGTCTGGGACGGCGATATCACCGAGTACAACAAGCCGCTGCCGAAGTGGTGGATCAACCTGTTCTATCTGACCATCTTCTACTCGGTGGGTTACCTGATCTGGTATCCGGGCCTGGGCAACTTTGCCGGTGCCTCGGGCTGGAGCTCGGCGAAAGAACATGACGCCGACAAGGCGGAAGCCGATGCCAAGCTGGCGGTGGCTTTCGCCCGCTTCGACGGCATGCCGATCGACGAGATCGCCAAGGACACCGAAGCACTGGCGTTTGGCTCGCGCCTGTTCGCCAACCACTGCGCCATGTGCCACGGCTCGGATGCACGCGGCGGCAAGGGTTTCCCCAACCTCACCGATGACGACTGGCAATGGGGCGGCAGCCCGGAGGAAATCCTGACCACGATCCTGCACGGGCGGCAGGCGGCCATGCCGGCACTGGCGGCGGTGGTGGGAGGCGAGGTTGGGGTCACCGAAGTCGCCGCCTATGTGCAAAGTCTCTCCGGCACCAAGGCCGACCCCGTACTCGCCGCCGCCGGCAAAGCCCGCTTCAGCGTCTGCGCTGCCTGTCATGGCGCTGAGGGCAAAGGCAACGTCGCCTTGGGTGCGCCGAATCTTGCCGATGACATCTGGCTGTACAGCAGGGACTTCGCCACCATCCGCAGCGGCGTGATCAATGGCCGCAACGGCATGATGCCCGCACATGCGCCGATCATCGGCGAGACGCGCACGCGCATCGCAGCCGCCTACGTCTGGTCGCTGTCGCATGGCGAGCAGCCGGCAGCGACTGCCCCATGAAGGTCGCGGCCGAGCCGCGCTTCGATCACCCACCGCGGCCATTGGCACAGCGGCTGGGCGCGATCCTGTGGCCGAGCTTCTTCGCGGCGGGCGTGGCGACGATGGTGTTCTTCGCCTTCGTCGACCCGCTGCTGCTGCGTGACCTGACATTTCCGGAGTTGGATATCCAGCGCGGTGTGGGCTACACCTTCGGCTTCTTCATGTTCTGGGCCAGCACCGCCAGCAGCAGTCTGTTCACCTGGATCCTGCTGCGGCCTGCCAGTCGGTTCAACACGCCGCTGGCGAAGGACTGACGTCGCGTGGCCCGCTCCATTCCCATTGAACTCGTCGATGAAGTAGGTCTATACGTCTCCGAACGGAAGATCTATCCGCGCGAGCAGGACGGTCGCTTCCAGCGCCTGCGCAAGGCCGCGGTCATCTGGCTGCTGGGCATGTACTACGGCTTTGCCTGGTTGCAGTGGGGCGGGCCGGACGGGAGCGAGCGCCAAGCGGTGCTGTTCGACCTGCCCGCGCGCAAGTTCTACGTGTTTGGTCTGAGTTTCTGGCCGCAGGATTTTTTCTATCTCGCCCTGCTGCTGATCATGGCCGGGCTTTCGCTGTTTTTCTTCACCGCCCTCGCTGGACGCCTGTGGTGCGGCTACGCCTGCCCGCAGACCGTGTGGACCGAAGTCTTCATGTGGATGGAGCGTTGGACCGAAGGTGATCGCAACCAGCGGATGAAGCTGGATGCCGCGCCCTGGAGCCGCGACAAGATCGTGCGCAAGGGCAGCAAACACGCGCTGTGGCTGCTGTTCGCGCTGTGGACTGGGTTTACCTTTGTTGGCTACTTCACGCCGATCCGCGATCTGGCCGCGCGCCTGTCGCCGTTTGAGTGGGGCGGCTGGGAACTGTTCTGGGTACTGTTCTATTCGCTGGCCACCTGGGGCAACGCCGGCGTGCTGCGTGAACAGGTCTGCAAGTACATGTGCCCGTACGCGCGCTTTCAAAGCGCGATGTTTGATCGCAACACCCTGATCATCGCCTATGACCCGATGCGCGGCGAGCCGCGTGGCTCGCGCAAGAAGGGCCAGCTGGGCAGCGTGCTGGAGCGCGCGCGCGGCCTGCTGGGCATGGATCTCGCCATCAGCGCCGTGGTGCATGCGGCGCAGCACCGCAGCGCCGCCGACCTGAAAGCAGGCGCGCGCGCCACCACCGGTTTGGTCGTCGATGCGCAGACCCACTTGCCGCCACCTCCCGTGATCAGCGCACCGGCGGATCTTGGCGACTGCATCGACTGCACGATCTGCGTGCAGGTGTGTCCGACCGGCATCGATATCCGCAATGGCCTGCAATACGAGTGCATCGCCTGCGGTGCCTGCGTGGACGCCTGCGACTCGGTGATGGACAAGTTGGGCTACCCGCGTGGGCTGATCCGCAACACCACCCAGAATGATCTGGAAGGCAAGGCCTCGCGCATCCTGCGCCCACGGGTGATCGTCTATGGTTTGCTGCTGCTGAGCTTGCTGATCGGATTCGCTTACGGCATCGCCACCCGCACGCCGTTGCTGGTGGACGCGATGCGCGACCGCAACGCGCTGTATCGGGTGGCCGCCGACGGCCAGATCGAGAACGCCTACATGCTGCGCATCGTCAACAAGGACATGCAGCCGCATACGTTCACCATTCGCGTCGAAGGCGCAGCGGGCATCCGTCTGGTCGAAGCCGACGCGATTCATCCCGCTGCCGCCGAAGAAGTGCTGACCGTGGGCGTGACCCTGACCGCTCCCGCCGATGTCGCCAAAGGGCGCATGGACGTCAGCTTCGTGGTCAGCAATGCGGACGGCAGTCTGCAAGTCAAAGAGGAGACGCGGTTTTTTGGGCCGCAGCCATGAACGTGCAACCTGTGCAAAAACAGTGGCGCCGCAATCCGGTGGCCTGGCTGATGATCGCGATCCCCGCCGCCACCGTGGTCGCAGGTTTCTGGACGCTGTGGCTCGCCGCCAGCGAGAGCGGGGTGGATACCAATCCCGATCTGGTGCGGCGGACAGCGCAGGTACAAGTGACCTCGCTTGCGCCTGACGAGGCCGCATCGCGACTGGGGCTGAGCGCCCGCCTGTGGGCGGACGGCGACACCTTGCTGGTGGCGGTGATGCCTGCGGCCGGCCCACTGGCTCCGCAATTGCAACTTGTGCATCCGATCGAAAGCAGTCTGGATCGCGATCTGCCGCTGACGCCGGATCCACGCGGCTGGCGTGTCGACGGGACGCTCGCCAGCAAGGAAGCCTGGCACGTACGCCTGCTCGCTGCGGACGGCAGCTGGCGCCTGGTTGGGCGCTATCGTCCAGGCGCCACTGAAGTTGTCTTTCAGCCGGCGGTTTCGGTGCAATGAACGCGCTGGCATGACGGCGCCGGCATGCTCACGTTGACCGCTCTCAGTGACCTGAACCCGGCGGCAGACGCGCTCTGCTTCCACTGCGCTGAAACACTGCCCACCACCCCGCCGACGGTCGATATCGATGGACAGGCGCGCGCCGTGTGCTGCCAAGGCTGCGGCGCGGCGGCGCGGTGGATACGTGATGCGGGACTCGGCGACTACTACCGATTGCGCGGCGCGGATGGCGCGCGAGTGGGAGGCACATGTGTAGATCAGGATGCAGGCGACTTCCTGACCTGGGATCGCGCCGACGTGCAGGCCGGTCATGTGACTCACACGGATGCCGGCAGCGAGATCACGGTCGTGGTCGAGGGCATGCGCTGCTCCGCCTGCGCCTGGCTGATTGATCGCGCGCTATTGCGCGAAGCCGGTGTCATCGAGGTCGCCGCCAACGCCATCACCGGCCGCGTGCGCTTGACCTGGGATCCGCAGCGCGCACCCCTTTCGCGGCTGCTGGTGCGCTTGGCGGCGCTCGGCTTTGTGCCACATCTTGCACAAGGCGAGGCGGCCGAGCGCGCGCGCCGACGCGAGCGTAACCAGCTGATTGCGCGCCTCGGCGTGGCCGCCTTGGGTGCCACTCAGGCGATGATGTTTGCCGAAGCGCTGTATCTGGATACGGCGCGCGAAATGGCGCTGCCGACACGGGATTTTTTCCGCTGGATCACCTTCTTGGTATCGACTCCGGTGGTGTTCTTTTCCGGTTGGCCCTTCATCAAAGGCATGGCGGTGGAGCTGCGGCAGCGCCGTCCTGGCATGGACACACTGGTGGCGACCTCGGTACTGCTGGCCTACTTCGCCAGCCTGTTCGAGACCCTCCGCGGTGGCACTCAGGTGTGGTTCGACGCGGCGGTGATGTTCGTGCTGTTCCTGCTCGCCGCGCGCTTTCTTGAGCAGATGGCGCGGCGCAAGGCCAGCGCGCGACTGGACACGCTGGCGCGCGCGCAGCCGGCGCTGGCGTGGCGAGTCACTGCAGGCGGTCGCGAACAGGTGCCCGTGGCTGCGCTGGTCGTCGGCGACCGCGTGGAGGCCGGCGCCGGCGAGGTGGTGGCTGCCGATGGCGAGTTGCTGGACGCGCCAGCATCCATGGACGAATCGCTGTTGACCGGCGAGTCCGAACCGGTGCTCAAACAACCCTGCGACACGCTGTATGCCGGCAGCATCTGTCGCGAATCGGCCGCGCGCGTGCAGGTGCTGCGCATCGGCAGCGACACCCGCTTGTCGCAACTCACGCGTGCCGTCGAGCGTGCGCAAGCGCAGCGGCCGCGGGTGGCACGGCTCGCCGACGCGGTGGCCACACGCTTCGTCTCGGCGCTGTCCGTCATCGCAATACTGGTTTTTTTCGCTTGGTGGCAGATCGAACCCCAGCGCGCTTTCGAGGTGGCCCTGTCAGTACTGGTGGTGAGCTGCCCGTGTGCGCTGTCGCTGGCGGTTCCGGCGGCATTGGCGACCGCACACGGCACCCTGGCGCGCATCGGGGTGCTGGCGCTGGGCGCCGATGCGCTGGAATCGCTGGCAGGCGTGGATACCGTGTTGCTCGACAAGACCGGCACGCTGACGCACGGCCGACCACAACTGGTCGAAGCGACCGCTGTCGACGGCGGCGATAGTGAGCACTGGTTACGGATCGCTGCGGCACTGGAACAGGGTGCGGGCCATCCGATCGCCGCCGCATTTGCGCGCGTCGATGCGCCTGCGGCGCAGTGCGTTCGGGCGGTAGCTGGAAATGGCGTCACCGGCGAAGTGGGTGGCCGCAGTTACCGACTCGGCCGTGCCGAATTTGCTTGCGCGGGCAGCGACGACGGCGCGGTCTGGCTGGGTGATGGGCAGCAGGCGTTCGCACGCTTCACCATCAGCGACACCCTGCGCCCCGATGCCGCAGCCGCAATTGCCGCGCTGCGCGCACTGGGTATCTCTCCGCGAATCGTGAGCGGCGATGGCGCCGAGGCGGTGCGAGCCGTGGCGCAGATGGTCGGGGTCGAGGCCTTCCAGTCTCGGCAGACGCCGGAAGACAAACTCGCCGCCATGCGCGCGCTCCAGGCCGACGGTCACCGCGTGCTGATGCTGGGCGACGGCATCAACGACGCACCGGTGCTGGCGGGTGCCGACGTGTCGATGGCGATGGCCGATGGCGCGCCATTGGCCCATCGCGCCGCCGACCTGGTGCTGACCGGTTCATCGCTGCAGCGGGTGCCGCAGGCAGTCGCGCTGGCGCGGCGCAGTCAACGCATCATCAAACAGAATCTGATCTGGGCGCTGGCCTACAATCTTGTCGCGCTACCGTTCGCGGCGATGGGTTGGGTCAACCCGGGCATTGCAGCGTTGGGAATGGCCGCGTCTTCACTGCTGGTTACGGCCAATGCGCTGCGTCTGGGCAAGCTTGGTAACACTATCGATCATGGTGACCATCCACCCCGGAAGATGAAAGTCCCGGGCACCATGATCGTCAGCAAGAGCTATGTGCTTCCTAGCCCCTCCCCGGCCCTCCCCGAACATCGGGGAGGGAGAAAAGTGACGAACCGGAATCTCTTTCACGTTAAGCCATGAACATTCTGCTGGCGCTGATTCCGATTTCCCTGCTGTTGCTGGTGCTGGCCATCGGCGCCTTCCTGTGGGCCGTCAAGCGTGGCCAGTTCGATGACCTCGATACGCCAGCGCTGGACATCCTCGGTGACGACGAACACCCGCTACTGCCGCCGACTGTGCCCCGTCGAGACCAGCGCGATCCCGAGTGATTGAACACTGATGCCGCTGGACCTGCTCACCCTGAGCGCCGCCCTGCTCACCGGCCTGCTCGGCGGCCTGCACTGTGTCGCCATGTGCGGCGGCATCGCCACCGGTCTGTCGGCAACCGTGCAACAACCGGGGTTTGCTTCCGCCTTCGCGCTCAACGCGGGTCGCGTCCTGGGTTACACGCTGGCCGGCATAATTGTCGGCGCGTTTGGCAGTGGCTTGCTGGTGCTGTCGCGTTCGGAGACCCTTGCCACCAGCCTGCGAGTCGCCATGGGCGCGGTGCTGTTGCTCGCCGCGATTCGCATCCTTTGGCCGACGCGATTGGGCTTCGTCAGCCGCGGCGCGGGCGGCTTCTGGCGCTTGATTCGACCATTACAGGCACGCCTGGTGCCGGCCTCCGGAGCGCTGCGGCCATGGGTATTGGGGATGTTCTGGGGCTGGCTGCCCTGCGGCCTGTCAACCACGGTACTGGCGGCCGCGTGGCTGGAGGCCAGCCCGTTGCATGGCGGCCTGCTGATGCTGGCATTTGGTCTCGGTACCCTGGCGACGATGGTGCCGCTGACCTGGAGTGGAGCGCGACTCACCGCGTTGCTGAAGCGGCGCAGTTGGCGCGTGGCCGGTGCGAGCCTGATCGCGTTGGCCGGACTGCTGACCATGGCGGGGCCGTGGCTTGCCGGCCAACCTGCCATCCACACGGTGTTGGTAGCGCTTGGCTGTCGCTCGGTTTAGCGCTGCGCGGAGTTGACGCAGGAGTCCATACCGCACGTAGGGCGCAATAACCGCAGGGCATTGCGCTTGTTTCCAAATGCCGCCGCCCCCGCGAAGGCGGGGGCCCAGCGCCTTGCGCCATGCAAGTCACTGGGTTCCCGCCTTGGCGCGCGAAGGCGGGAATCCAGCGCCTTTTTGCTCCTGTTCCGCACGAACAGCAGAAGCCAGTCTCTGGATTCCCGCCAAAAGCATGCGGGAATGACGAGCCAGAGCCCTTCTTCGCCAAGTTGCCAGCTGAGGATCGAGGTCAATGCAGAGGATCGAGCCCAATCAGGAACACGCAAGCATCGTATGAGCGCCGCACCACTACCGCCGCGCAGAACTCAACTCACCCACGGCCGCTTTGCCCAACCCATGCACCATCGCCTCCAGCCGCGCCGGGTCGAGAATATTCACTTGCCGCCCGCGCACCGAAATCATGCCCTCGTCCTGCATCTTGGTCAGGGTACGGCTGACCGTTTCGATCACCATGCCGAGAAAACTGGCGATGTCGACGCGGCTCATCGGCAGCATGAACATGTCGGCGGGTCGACCCAGCAGGCGATAGCGTTCGGACAGCCCGTGCAGAAACAGCGCCAGGCGCTCGTTCGCCTGCTTGCGACCCAGCATCTCCATGTGAGTCTGGTCGCGGTTGATGCCCTGACCGATGATTCGCAACAGCTGGTGCTGTAGGCCCGGCACTTGGGTGCAGATGGATTCCAGCTGGCCCAGGGGAACCTCGCAGACCGTGGCGCGGGTCAGCGCCTGCGCGTCGCAGGCGTGGAAGCCGCTGCCGAGGGCATCCAGACCCATCAACTCGCCGGGCAGGTGAAAACCAATCACCTGACTCTCGCCATCCTCGTTGGTCGCGACCGTCTTGAAAGCACCTTCGCGGGCGACATACAGCGACCCCAGTGGCTGCCCGGAGCGAAACAGATTTTCGCCCGACATCAATGGCCGCCGATTGCGAACGATTTCGTCCAATCGCTGGAGGTCGCCGCTGCCGATGCCGGCCGGCAGGCAGAGCACCTGCAACGAGCACTGCCCACAACTGCGCCGCAGCCGATCCAGATTGACGATTTCCGCACTCAAGTCCGTAGCACTCGAGAAGTAGACGGTCCGCCCCGCTGCGTGCAGTGATTATTCATGCGTCCTTGATCTGATACTCGGGCAGCTTTTTCGCCACCGCCACATTCTTCAGGGTCACGTACTTCGGCAGGCCATCCTTGCCATACGGCGGGGCGTCTTCACCACGAATCAGCGGCTCGAAATAGCGCCGCGCCGCGTCGGTGATGCCGTAACCATCCTTGCGGATGAAATTCTTCGGCAGCACTTTTTCGTGATTGGCGACCTTAGACAACGGCGCGGGTTCGATGCGCCAGCGATACGGTGCGTCGGACAAGCGCTTGATGATCGGCATCACCGCGTTCTTTCCCTCCAACGCGTATTCCACCGCTGCCTTGCCGACGGCGTAGGCATGCTCGGCGTCGGTCTTGGAGGCCAGATGGCGCGCCGAGCGTTGCAGGTAATCAGGCACCGCCCAATGGAATTTGTAGCCGAGGCGTTCCTTGACCCGCTGCGCAATGGTCGGGCCGACACCGCCCAGCTGCGAGTGACCAAACGCATCGACACTGCCAGCCTCAGCCACAAACCGCCCATCCGGCCAACGCAGCCCTTCCGACACCACGACTGTGCACCAGCCGACGCGCTCGACCGTGGCTTTGACCTTGGCCAAAAACTCATCCTCATCAAAACGCTTCTCGGGAAACAGAATCAGGTGCGGCGCTTGATCCGGTCCGCGTTGGGCCATGCCGGCGGCGGCAGCGATCCAGCCGGCGTGGCGACCCATCACTTCCATCACGAAGACCTTGGTCGAAGACTCCGCCATCGAAGCCACGTCCAGGCTGGCTTCCAACACCGACACCGCGGTGTACTTGGCAACCGAACCAAAGCCGGGGCAGCAGTCGGTGACGGCGAGATCGTTGTCGACCGTCTTTGGCACACCGATGCAGGCCAGCGGATAGCCCAGCTCACGGCTGATCATCGACAGCTTGTTGGCGGTGTCGGACGAATCGTTGCCGCCGTTGTAGAGGAAGTAGCGAATGTCATGGGCGCGGAACACATCGATCAGGCGCTGATACTGCGGCCGGTTTTCGGCAAACGCCTTCAGCTTGAAGCGGCAGGAGCCGAACGCACCACCGGGTGTGTGACGCAGCGCGCGAATGTCCGCGACGGATTCCTTGCGGGTGTCGATCAATTCTTCGCGCAAGGCACCGATGATGCCGTTCTTTGCGGCGAGCACACGCAGCTTGTTGCTGCGCGCGGTTTCGATCACGCCGGCGGCGGTGGCGTTGATGACGGCGGTGACGCCGCCGGATTGTGCATATAACAGAGTGCCTTGGCCCACGTGGATTCCCTTGGTTTTTGCGCGCAGCAGCGCGGTTTGACTTGCCCCATGCCAGCAGTTAGCGTGTCCGTTCAATGCGCTGCGGGGTCGCCGACGAGTTTAAGGTCTCGCGCGTGGCTTGCGTTAAGCGCGCCAACCATTCAGGACACGATCGAGCATGCGACTGGTACTACTGGGGGCGCCCGGCTCGGGCAAGGGCACGCAAGCAGCCAGGCTGAAAGAGGCACTGGCGTTGCCGCACATCTCCACCGGCGATCTGTTGCGCGCTGCGGTGGCGGCAGGCACGCCGCTGGGTTTGCAGGCCAAGACGGTGATGGAACGTGGCGAGCTGGTGTCTGACGACATCGTGCTCGGCATGCTCGAAGACCGTCTGCGTCAACCCGACACAGCCAACGGTTTCATTCTGGATGGGTATCCGCGCAACCTGGTTCAAGCCAATGCGCTGGATGCGCTGTTGGATCGCTTGGGTCAGCCGGTCGATATCGCGGTGCAGCTGGATGTGGACACCGAACTGCTGATTCAACGTATCGCCGGTCGCGCGCAAGCCGAAGGCCGCGCCGACGACAGCCCGGACGCGGTGCGCAACCGACTGCGTGTGTACTCAGATCAAACTGCGCCGGTGATTGACTACTACCGCAGCAGCAATCGGCTGGTCTGCGTGTTCGGCGTCGGCGCGATGGAAGAGGTGCTGGCGCGCGTGCTGGCCGCGATTGCTTCACAAACCGCGGGCGCAAAAGTGGCGGCGGTTTCCTGAGCACAGCGCGGCGTCACTTCATTCCGGTCGAAGGGCGCTGATGGCAGCCATCGTCAGCCAATTGCTCGAACTCTGTCTGTTGCGGCGGGCGCCGCAGGATCTGCCGTATTCACCGGCATTGGCGCGCGGATTGATCGTCGCCGGGGTGGGTATCGACCTGCTTTACACCACCCTGATCGATTTTCCGCAGGCGCTGCCGCGCATCTTCCTGTCATTGGTCCTGTTGCTGCTGATGCCATGGCTGTTGCTGGGACTGCGAGACCGTCGCTCGCGCTACGTGCAGACACTCACTGCGCTGGCAGGTGCTGGCTTGGTGCTGTCGGCGGTGTCGCTGCCGATGGCGCTGTTTTTCGCCGACCTGCCCGCCTTCGTGCCCGGCACCAAGCCGACGCCGCAACAGGCCCTGTTCAGTCTGATCACCCTGACCATGCTGAGCTGGAAGCTGGTCATCGGCGGGCATATTTTCCGCCACGCGCTGGATTGGCCGCGGCTGCCGGCAATGCTGCTGGTGTTCGGATTGTTTCTGTTCGAACTTGGGCTGGACAGCATTTTGATCGGCAACGCCGCGTGATCCTCATAGGCTGACGGCACGCGATGAAACTGCACATCCTCGGCATCTGCGGCACCTTCATGGGCGGTCTGGCCGCACTGGCGCGTGAGCTTGGCGATGACGTGGTCGGCAGCGACGCGGCGGTCTATCCGCCGATGAGCACGCAACTTCAGGCATTGGGGATCGAACTGTGCAGCGGCTACGCGGCGGCCAATATCGCCGCTGACGTGCAGCAGGTCGTGGTGGGCAATGCGCTGTCGCGCGGCAATCCGGCGGTGGAGCATGTGCTTGAAGCGGGTTTGAGCTACACCTCCGGCGCACAGTGGTTGGCCGAACGCGTGTTGCCGGGGCGCAGCGTGTTGGCAGTCGCAGGCACCCATGGCAAGACCACCACCAGTGCCTTGCTTGCCCATATCGTCGATGTTTGCGGCGGCGATCCGGGCTTCTTGATCGGCGGCGTGCCGGGCAACTTTCCGGTGTCCGCTCGTTTGGGCGGCGGTCAGGCCTTCGTGGTGGAAGCCGACGAATACGACACCGCGTTTTTCGACAAGCGCAGCAAGTTCGTGCACTACCGGCCACGCATCGCGATTCTCAACAATCTTGAGTTCGATCACGCCGATATCTTTGCCGATCTGGCGGCGATCAAGACCCAGTTCCACCACCTGATTCGCACCTTGCCCAGCGGCGGTCGCTTGATCGTCAACGGCGAAGATCCGGCGCTTGCCGAGGTGTTGGCGATGGGCTGTTGGACACCGGTGGAGCGTTTTGCCATCGACCCTGAGGTAACCACGAAATGGCGAGCCCAGCTCATCAACGCGGATGGCTCAGCGTTCAGGCTGTTGTTGGATGGTGAGGTCATCGGCGAAGTGCGCTGGTCGATGCTCGGTCGGCACAGCGTGATGAATGCGTTGGCCGCCGTGGCCGCCTCCCACGCGGCAGGATTCAAGGTCCATGACGCACTCGCGGCATTGAGCAGTTTTCGTGGCCCAAAGCGGCGCATGGAACTGCTCGCCGGGCACGGTGGCATTCGCGTGTTCGACGACTTCGCCCATCACCCCACGGCCATTCAAACCACCTTGGCCGGCTTGCGCGCAGGCGGTGGCCGACGCGTGGTGGTGGCGCTGGAACCACGTAGCAATTCGATGCGTCTCGGCGCCCATGCTGCCCAACTTGCGCCGTCGATGGCGGATGCGGATCTGGTCGTGATGCTGCGTCGCGCCGAACTGCCCTGGGATGCCAACGCGGTGGTCGCCGGCCTGCGCGGTGAAGGCGTTGCCGTCGCCAGCGTCGACGCGCTGCTCGCCGAACTGGACGCGCGGGTGCAACGTGGCGACGACGTGGTGTTCATGTCCAACGGCGGCTTCGAGGACGCGCCTGCGCGTTTTGCGGCGATGGTGCGTGCGCGCGATTGATACTGCGACCAGGAGTAGCCAGTTCCAGTTCCAGTTCCAGCAAGGCAGGCTCTGGCTTGTCTGGAACTGGAACTGGAACGAAGTCGAATGAAAGCCAATGAGCTGCCGCTGTTTCCACTTCGTACCGTGCTGTTTCCCGGCGGCGAACTGCGCTTGCGCATCTTTGAAACGCGCTATCTCGACATGGTCCGCCTGTGCACCCGCGAGCAACGCCCATTCGGAGTCTGTCTGTTGCTGGGCGGCAGCGAGGACGGCCTGCCGATGCGTCCCGCGGCGCTGGGCACCACCGCCAGCATCATCGATTTTTATACCCTTCCCGATGGCATGCTCGGCATCCGCTGCGAAGGCGGGCAACGCTTTCACGTCGAGCGCACCAAGGTGCGCGACAACGGCCTGATCGTCGGCGAAGTCGAGTACATCGAAGACGACGCGGCAGCGGTTGTGCGCCCCGAGCACTCCCTGCTGGTGCAACTGCTGGACCACATTCTCGCCCAGGTCGGCGGCCCGCACGCCAAAGCCCCACGCGCCTGCTTCGACCAAGCCCAATGGGTCAGCTGCCGTCTCGCCGAACTGCTCCCCTTCGACACCGCCGCCCAACAACGTCTGCTGCAATGCCGTGACCCGCATGCGCGCATGCAGAGGGTGGTGGATGAGTTGCCGGGATTGGATCAGGGGTGAGGGGCGGTGTTCCGGCGGCAGCCGGGGGTGCTGTTCGTTCTGCTTGTCATTCGGGGTTGGCCGGAATCCAACTTTTCAAGCTTCACTCGCGTTGAGATGGCTTGCCGCAGGGTTTCGTCCACCTCGCGGTGCTGAGGTGGACGAAACCCTGCGGAGCAATCAACAAGCGAGAGAAGCAAGCAGCGAAATTCCCGCTTTCGCCGAAATGACTGTTCCCACGGGCAACTGATGGCCCGTCCAGCGCTCGCCAGCGAGCGCCACCTCAACCAACCACTAGGCGGCCCGCGCCACCACTGGCATCCGCCATCGCGCCAACAACTCCGCCTGCTTCGCCAGCGCATCCTTGAGATGTGCTTCTTTCACATGTCCAAACCCGCGAATCAGTTCAGGGATGGAAGCAATCTGTGCGGCCAGGGTGGCGTTGCCGGGATTGAGGCCGGCCAGCAATTCGTCGACCCCTCGGAAGTAATCGACAATCAAGCTGCGCTCCATCACGCGTTCGTGGGTGCGGCCGAAGATGTCGAAGGCAGTACCACGCAGACCTTTGAGTTTGGCCAGCAACTTGAACGCACCAAACACCCAGGAGCCGTACTCGGCCTTGATCAGGTGGCCTTCGCCGTTCTTCTTGGCGAGCAGTGGCGGGGCGAGGTGGAAGTGCAGGCTGAACTTGCCCTCGAACGTGCGCTCGACGCGGCGGATGAAGTCGCCTGAGGTGTACAGGCGGGCCACTTCGTATTCGTCCTTGTAGGCCATCAACTTGAATGCGTAGCGGGCGACCGCTTCGGTCAGGGCAGTCGAGCCGGGCACGGACTTCTGCTCGTTTGCCTGCACGCGCTCCACCAGATCGCTGTATCGCTTTGCATAGGCAGCGTTCTGGTAATCGGTGAGGAAGCTGACGCGGCGGCTGATGCGGTCTGCCAAGGTCTTGCTGACCCGCTCGTCATCCAGCGGCAGCGGAGTCACTTCGTCGGTGGGCGGAACCAGGCCGGCGGCTTCGCGCACCGCTTGCACGTCTTCGGCAGCCAATCGACCCCAGGCAAAGGCCTGCTGATTCATGCTGACGGCCGCCGCGTTCAACACGATCGCGCGATCAATCGCTTCAAAACTGATCGGTACCAGGCCCTTCTGCCAGGCGTAGCCAAGCATGAACAGATTGGCCGCGATCGAGTCGCCCAACAGCGCGGTGGCGAGCGCGGTGGCGTCGATTTGCAACGGCTCCGCACCACCCAGCGCAGTGCGCACCGCGTCGACGATTCCCTCGGCCGGAAACTGCATGTCCGGTCGCGTGGTGAAGGTGCCGGGCATCGCCTGATACGTGTTCAGCACGACTTGCGAACGCTCGGCGCGGATCTTCGACAGCGCCCAGTAGTCGTTGACGACCACCATGTCACAGCCGAGCACCAGGTCGGCTTCGCCAGCCGCGATGCGCACGGCGTGAATGTCGGATGGTTTGGCCGCGATTCGAATGTGGGTGGTGACCGCACCGCCTTTTTGCGCCAGCCCGGTCTGATCGAGCACAGTGGCGCCCTTGTTTTCCAGATGCCCGGCCATGCCCAACAAGGCGCCGATGGTGACCACGCCGGTGCCACCGACGCCGGTGATGAGGATGTTCCAGGGCCGCTCCAGCGACGGCAGGGTCGGCATCGGCAGCTTGGCGAAACGCTCGGCCGCGCTGACGCCCTTGCGCTTCTTCAACTGGCCACCGTGCACGGTCACAAAGCTGGGGCAGAAGCCTTTGACGCAGGAATAATCCTTGTTGCAGCCGCTTTGATCGATCTCGCGCTTGCGCCCGAACTCGGTTTCCTTCGGCAGCACGGAAACGCAGAAACTCTTTTTGCCGCAATCGCCGCAGCCTTCGCAAACCAGCGAGTTGATCAGCACACGTTTTTGCGGGTCTTCGATCTTGCCGCGCTTGCGGCGGCGGCGTTTTTCGGTGGCGCAGGTCTGATCGAACACCAGTACCGAGGTGCCTTTCACTTCGCGCAGGCGCTTCTGTACGTCGTCCAGCTGATCACGATGCTCAAACGTCACGCCGGCCGGGAAGATTTCCGGCTTCGACCATTTGCCGATGTCATCACTGACCACGACGATGGTGTCCACGCCTTCCGAACGCACCTGCCAGCAGATGTCGGGCACGGTCAGGGTGCCGTCGACAGGCTGACCGCCGGTCATCGCCACCGCGTCGTTGTAGAGGATCTTGTAGGTGATGTTGACCTTGGCCGAGATCGCCTGGCGAATGGCTAGCGAGCCCGAATGGAAATAGGTGCCGTCGCCGAGGTTCTGAAACACGTGCGGCGTCTCGGTGAACGGCGCTTGCCCACACCAGGTGACGCCTTCGCCACCCATCTGGGTGAAGGTGTCGGTCTTGCGGTCCATCCAGGTGACCATGTAGTGGCAACCGATACCGCCGAGTGCACGCGAACCTTCCGGCACCACGGTGGAAGAGTTGTGCGGGCAGCCCGAGCAGTAATGCGGCACGCGCGGGAAATCGGCGCGTGGTACCGCCAGTTCGCGCTCCTTGGCGGCGATCCACTTCAGGCGATCCGTGATCGTTTCGTTGTTGAAGAAACGATTGACGCGGCCGGCGATCACGCGGGCGATGCGAGCCGGTGTGAGTTCGTTGGTACTGGGCAGGATCCATGCGCCGGATTCGTCGTATTTGCCGACGATGCTGGGCCGCGTCGAATGTTCCCAGTTGTACATCGACTCCTTCATCTGCGATTCGATGAACGAGCGTTTCTCTTCGACCACGATGATGTCTTCCAGCCCACGCGCAAACTCGCGCATGCCGACGGGCTCAAGTGGCCAGGTCATGCCGACCTTGTAGACGCGAATGCCGATGTCTTCGCAGGCCTTGCGGTCCAAACCCAGATATTCGAGTGCTTGCAGCACGTCGAGATAACTCTTGCCGGTGGTGATGATGCCGAGGCGAGCATTGGCCGAATCGATCACCGTCTTGTCGATGCGATTGGCGCGGGCAAACGCCACCGCCGCCTGCACGGCGTACTGGTGCAGGCGCATTTCCTGATTCAGCGGCGGATCCGGCCAGCGGATATTGAGTCCGCCGCTCGGCATCTCGAAGTCAGTCGGCAGCACGATGTCGAGCTGATGCGGATTGACGTTGACGGAAGCCGAGGACTCGACCGTTTCGGCAATCGTCTTGAAGCCCACCCAGCGGCCGGTGAAGCGGCTCATCGCCCAACCGAGCAGGCCCATGTCGAGGATGTCCTGCACACCGGCGGGATTCAGCACCGGCATCATCGCGCTGACGAACTCCAGCTCGGAGCCGTGTGGCAAGGTCGATGAGCGACAGGCGTGATCGTCAGCGGCCAGCGCCAGTACACCGCCGTGCTTCGAGGTGCCGGCGGCGTTGCCGTGTTTGAACACGTCGCCACTGCGGTCGACGCCGGGGCCTTTGCCGTACCACATGGCGAACACGCCATCGACGGTGGCGCCTTCAAAGAGATTGGTTTGCTGAGTGCCCCAGACCATGGTCGCGCCAAGGTCCTCGTTGAGACCCGGCACAAATTCGATTTTCGACGAGGCCAGATGTTTCTTGGCTTTCCACAACTCCAGATCAAAGCCGCCCAGCGGACTGCCGCGATAACCCGAGATGAAACCGCCGGTGTTGATGCCAGCCGCGCGGTCGCGCATCTGTTGCATCAGCGGCAGACGCACCAAGGCCTGCACGCCCGACAAATAAATGCGGCCCTCGGTACGGGTGTATTTGTCTTCCAGCGTGATGCTGGTATCGACGGCAGCGGCGGTTGCGGACATGGATTTCAGCGGCAGGACTAAGGTCGGCGAAGTTTACCAACGTAGGGTGCGTCCGAGACGCACCCTACGTCGGCAAGCTGCGCTTTCCGATGACACACCCGCTGCGCTACGCTCACCACCCACGTTGCGGGGATACGTCGATGGCGTTCGCCAAGCTCAGTGTCATGGTGGTTGAAGACCACGGCTTCCAGCGGCGGATGGCACTACGCTTGCTGGCCGAACTGGGTGTGTCCAAGGTGTATGAGGCTGTCGATGGGCATGAAGCGCTGGCGGCTTTGCGCGCCTTGCCGGAGATCCCCGACATCGTCGTGGTCGATCTGGACCTGCCCGGCATGGACGGCATCGAGCTGATCGGGCATCTGGCGCAAGCCAAGTTGGCGCGCGCGGTGGTCGTGGCCAGCGCGCTGGATGCCGCGCTGCTCAACACCGTGCAAACGATGGCGCGCGCCTATGGGCTGCGGGTGCTGGCGTCACTGGAGAAGCCGCTGACGTCGGCCAAGCTGGCCGAGGTGATGTCGGCCTACGAATTGCAGGATGAAGACCTCGACGATGAAGTGGGCGTCGAAATCAGTCGCGAATCGATCGAAGATGCGCTCGCCGCCGGCGACTTCATTTCCTATTTCCAGCCGCAAGTGACGCTGAGCAATGGCCACGTGGTGGCGGTGGAAGCGCTGGCGCGCTGGAAGCATGCCGACGGCCAGATGGTGCGGCCGGCGCACTTCATTCCGGTGGTCGAGCGCGAGGGCCTGATTGATCGACTCACCGATCAGATTCTGGATGCCGCCTGTCGCTGGAAGGCCACCTGGGCACAGCGTGGGCTGCACGTGCGGGTGGCGGTGAATGTGTCGATGTTGAATCTGACCAATGTCGGCGTCGTGGATCGGTATCTGGGCATCGTCAAAAAGCACGACATCGACCCGCGCGAAGTGGTGCTGGAAATCACCGAGAGTGCGGTCATGGGCGAAGCCGCGCACGCGCTGAACGTGTTGGCGCGGTTGCGTCTGAAGGGCTTCGGCTTGTCGATCGATGACTTCGGTACCGGCTATTCGTCGCTCTCGCAGTTGTCGCAGATTCCATTCACCGAGCTGAAGATCGATCAGAGCTTCGTCAGCGGCGCGCCGCGGCAACCACGCAAGCGGGCGGTGGTCGAGGCCAGCCTGGGTCTGGCCCGCAAGCTCAATCTCGGCGTGGTCGCCGAAGGTGTCGAACACGTCGATGAATGGCAGATGCTCGCTGATCTTGGCTGCACCTTTGCACAGGGTTATCTGATCAGTCGGCCGGTGTCCGGCGAGCAGTTGCCCGACGTGGTCGCACACTGGCGGCGACCGCAGGTCTGACGAACGACCAAGGCCCCAGCATGCGCGGACTCGATCTGCGACTCAGCATCCGCCTGCAATTGTTGGCGATGTTCGGGGTGCTGCTGGTGGCGTCGATGGGCGTGCTGGTGCTGGACGAAATCAGCCAGAACCGCACGCGTGAAGCCCTCGATCACCTGAAGACGCAATCGCTGGAAGGCCTGCGCCGCTCGGTCGCGGTGTCGGATGCTTATGGCGTCGACGTCATCGACACGGTGTTCAAACTGCGCAACAACCTGATGAGCTGGGAGCAGGCGCAATCCATCGTCGAGCGCGCGACCTTGCGCATCGAGTTGCACTGGAAAGACCTGCTGATGCTGGACCGCTCGCCAGAGCAGCAACAGCTGTTCAGCGAAGCCGCCGAGGCGCGTGTTGATGCTGATCGCGCAGTGGATCGCCTGCGTGACATTCTGGATGCGCAGGATCTGCCGGCGCTGGGACGTTTTGCCGACGTCGAAATGTATCCCGCCATCGACCCCTTGGCGACGCGCCTGCGTCATCTGGCCGACCTTGAACTGATTCGTGCCGAAATCATGGTTCGGCAGGATGTCGCGCGCATGCAGCAGGCCAGCGCCATGCGTTTTGCGATCAGCACGCTGACCTTGCTGCTGGTCGGGCTGGTGGGCCGCAACATCGTCCGCAACATCTATCGCGGCGTGGAAAGTCTGGTCAGGCTGGCCAACGCCATGCGCCGACGCCAGTTCGATGAAGAGCCGCGTTATCAGCCACGCGGTGAGCTGGGTGAAGTCGTCAATGCCTTTGTCGAGATGCGTGACGAAGTGCAGAAATACGAAGCCGAACTGAACGCGTCACTGGAAGACATCCAGCGTGTGCAGCGTGCCTTGCAGGAACGCGACCTGTTCCAGCGCTCCTTGTTGTCGGCGGCGCGTATCGCCATCCTGGCGTTTGACGGCAAAGCGCGTTTCACCCACGTCAATCCGTTTGCCGAGGAACTGCTCGGTTACCGCGCCGACGAGTTGATCGGTCAGTTCGCCGCCGCTGCCGAAGGCACACCGGGGGCCGAGCGCCTGCCCAATCTGATCGACCAGTCCGAAGTGGACGCACTCGCCCACGAATTGACCGTCGCCCTGGATCGACCGGTGCAGGCCAATTGGCGCGCATTGGTCGCCATGGCCGAAGCCGGCTGGCCACCACGTGAATTCACCATGCGCCGCAAGGACGGTACCGCCGTGCCGGTGCTGGTGGCGGTGTCGATCATTTCCGACGACCAAGGCCGTCTGATCGGCCTGCTCAGCGTGGCTACCGACCTCACCGTGATCAAGCGGCTGGAAGTCGAACTGCGTGCCAGCGAGCAGCAGGCCAACGAAGCCAGCCGCGCCAAGAGCGCCTTCCTGGCCGCGATGAGTCACGAAATCCGCACGCCGATGATCGGCGTCACCGGCATGGTCGAGGTGCTCAGCCACACCCGCATGGATGTCGAGCAGCGGCGCGCGTTGAATGTCATCCAGCATTCGGCCGAGAGCCTGCTGCAAATCATTGGCGACATCCTCGATTTTTCCAAGATCGAAGCCGGTCGGCTGGATCTGTCGCCGACCACGGTGTCGCTGCGCAAGTTGGTCACCGGGGTGTCCTACAACTTCATGGACGCGGCCTCCGGCAAGGGCTTGATGCTCACCATCGAGATCGACGATGGTCTTGGCCGCGCGCATGTCGTCGACCCGGTGCGTTTGCGTCAGATCCTTGCCAACTTCGTCTCCAACGCACTCAAGTTCACCGAGCGCGGCAGTATCCGCATCGGCGTGCGTGCGCTGGAATCCAATGAGGAAGACGAGCGGGTCGAGATCAGCGTCAGCGACACCGGCATCGGCATCTCCGAGGATGCGCAGAAGCGTTTGTTCCAGCCTTTTACCCAAGCCGAGGCGGATACTTCACGACGCTATGGCGGCACCGGCCTCGGACTGACCATCTGTCGTCGCTTGGCCGATCTGATGGGCGGTAGCGTCAGCATGACCAGCACGGCCGGGGTTGGCACCACGATCAAGCTGGTGGTGCTGCTGGCGCGTGGCAAGGTCGAGGACATCGTCGGCGGCGAAGGCTTCGAGCCGCTCAGCGTGCCGGCGTTTCAGCCACGGCAACTACCCAGCAATCTGGAGGCCGAGCGCCAACGCAGCCTGATCCTGCTGGTCGATGACCATCCCACCAATCGGTTGGTGCTTGCGCGCCAATTGGGGCTGGCCGGATTCGCCTGCGAGACCGCCGAGGATGGCGAAACCGGATTGGCGCGTTGGCGCGAGGGTCGTTTTGCGCTGGTGCTGACCGACGTGCACATGCCGAAGATGGATGGTTACGACCTGACCCGCGCCATTCGCGCCGAAGAAGCGGCCAGCAAGGCGTCTCGCACGCCGATCATCGCGATCACTGCGGCCGCCATGAAGGGGGAATCCGAGCGCTGCATTGAAGCCGGCATGGACGATTTTCTGACCAAGCCGGTGACCATTCCGATCCTGCTGGACCGCTTGCAGCACTGGCTGCCGCACTTGTTGAACGGCGTCGCCGATCCCAGTCCGGGCGTGGTCGAAGCCACGTCACTGCCGGTACTCGACCCGTCCGTGTTGGCTGAAATCAGTGGTGGCAGTGCCGAGGTCGAACGCGACGTGCTGACCGATTTCGTCACCACCACACGCGGCGATCTGCTGTTGTTGCTGAAGGCGCAAGCCGCCGGTGATGCCGCGCGGGTCGGTCGCGAGGCGCACAAGATCAAGGGCGCGGGCCGACTGGTGGGCGCGTTGGCCTTGTCGGCAACCGCGGGTGTCGTCGAGACCGCCGCACGCGCCGGCGATATCGCCGGTTGCGCGGCCGGTGCGCAAGCCCTCGATCAGGCTTTCGCGCAACTGGAGAACTTGCGTCAGTTGCGCGGCGCGAACTGAGGCGAACAGGGTGGAAGCCGGGCTGAGACGTCAGTGGCCCTAGGCGCCTTCGCGCTGGTTCTGCTGTTGATTGCCGTCGGCAAGCTCTGCACCGAGCTGCGACTGCTGCCACCGTCGGCGGCCACCACCCTAAATCAGATCGCGCTCAACGTCTGCCTACCGGCGGCGGTATTGCGCTTTGCCTCGCAGCTTGAGTTCGACAGCGGCCTGCTGGGCTTGATGCTTGTGCCTTGGCTGCTGCTGCTTTTCAGCGTCGTGGTCCTGTACCTGCTTGCCAAAGTGCTGGCCTTTGCTGAGTCCGAGCGTGCGGTGTTGTTGCTCTGCGTGCCACTGGGCAACACTTCATTTCTCGGCTATCCCCTGATCGAAGCCTTTCTCGGCAGCGAAGCGTTGCCCTACGCCGTCGCCTACGATCAGTTCGGCTCGTTCTTGATCTTGAGCACCTGGGGTTCATGGGTGCTCGCCCGCTACGGCGGCGATCGTCCGCCCACCTTTCGAATGGTGGCCGGAAAAGTGCTGCGCTTTCCGCCCTTCATTGCATTGCTGATTGCGGTGACTCTGATGCCGGTGCAGCCGACCGGAATCCTGGCCGACGTGCTCGAACGTCTTTCCGATGCGCTGCTGCCCATCGTCGCCCTGGCGGTGGGATTGCAGTTGAAATTGCGAGTCCAATCCGAAGATCGTTCGCCTTTGGCCGTCGGTTTGGCACTCAAGCTGGTGGTGTTGCCAACGCTGGCGTGGAGCCTGTGCCTGGCGCTTGGCATGCCGGATCGCATGCTGCAAGCCAGCGTGCTCGAATCCGCCATGGCGCCGATGATCACCGCCAGCGCGCTCGCGATATCGCATCGACTGGCACCGAGTCTGGCGGCGGCGATGGTGGGATTCGGGACGCCGTTGTCGCTGCTGAGTTTGTTGGGGTGGAAGTGGGTGTTGGGGCTGAGTTGATGGCATCGCCGAGTTTGCATCGTCGTGATTGCATCGGCATGCACGGCGTGGTCGAACAAAGGTCAGGTAAGTTGCTTGCAGACGCGGGCCACACCTTCAGCACGTCACTACTGGCACTATCCCACCCAATCTGACGGACGGCCGCTCATCATGCGAATCTCCTTGCTGCTCATCGCCACCTTGATGGCTCCTGTTGCCCACGCCATGGATCGAATCACTGGCTCATCCTTTGCCACCCGCTCGGTGGTCTATGCGCCGCATGCCATGGCGGCGACCTCGCATCCACTAGCCACGCAAATCGCCTTGGACGTGATGAAGGGCGGCGGCAGCGCGGTGGATGCGGCCATCGCGGCCAATGCGGCGCTGGGTCTGATGGAGCCTACCGGCAATGGCATTGGTGGCGATCTGTTTGCCATCGTCTGGGATCCCAAGACGCAAAAACTGCATGGCTACAACGGCTCGGGACGGTCGCCGAAGTCGCTGAGCCTGCAATGGTTTGCCGACAACGGTCACACCGCGATTCCCTCGCACGGCCCGTTGCCGGTGACCGTTCCAGGCGCAGTCGACGGCTGGTTCGCGCTGCATGATCGCTTCGGCAAAGTGAAGATGCGCGAGGTGTTGGCACCGACGATCCGCTATGCGCGCGAAGGCCACCCGGTCCACGAAACCATCGCGTATTACTGGAATCTGTCGGTACCAAGGCTTTCGAAATGGCCCGGTTTCAGCGAGCAGTTCACCATCGACGGACGCGCGCCAGCGACCGGCGAGATGTGGCGCAATCCCAATCTCGCCAACACCCTGGACGCCATCGCCCGCGGCGGTCGAGATGCGTTCTACAAGGGCGATATCGCGCGCACCATCGACGCCTATTTCAAGGCCAACGATGGTTTCCTGAGTTATGAGGACATGGCCGCCCACAGCGGTGAGTGGGTCGAGCCGGTCAAGGTCAACTATCGCGGCGTTGATGTGTGGGAACTGCCACCCAACGGCCAGGGCATCGCTGCCTTGCAGATCCTCACCATTCTCGAAGGTTACGACTTCTCGAAAATCGCGTTTGGCAGCGTCGAACACGTGCATCTGTTCGTGGAAGCGAAGAAGCTGGCGTTTGCAGATCGCGCACGCTGGTATGCCGACCCGAGCTTTCATCCGGCCCCGGTCGATGCTTTGTTATCGAAGGATTACGCGAAAGAGCGGCGTGGCTTGATTGATCCCAAGCGTGCAGCGATGGCCGTCGATGCGGGCGCGGTGCTCAATCAAGGCGACACCATCTATCTCACTACTGCTGACAGCAGCGGCATGATGGTCAGCCTGATCCAGTCCAACTATCGCGGCATGGGTTCGGGCATGGCGGCACCGGGTCTGGGTTTCATCTTTCAGGACCGCGGCGAGCAGTTCGCGCTGACCGCCGATCATCCCAACGCCTTCGCGCCGGGCAAACGTCCCTTCCACACCATCATCCCGGCCTTCCTGACCAAGGACGGCAACCCCTGGGTGAGTTTTGGCCTGATGGGAGGCGGCATGCAGCCGCAGGGCCACGCGCAGATCGTGATGAACCTGATCGACTTCGGCATGAACCTGCAGGAAGCCGGCGACGCCCCGCGCATCCACCACGACGGCAGCACCGAACCCGCCGGCCCCGTCACCCCGATGGACGATGGCGGTGTGCTCAACCTGGAATCGGGCTTCAGTGCCGAAACCGTGCGCGAACTGAGCAAACGCGGCCACCGGATTGAGACTGCGGTCGGACCGTTTGGCGGTTATCAAGCGATTGCACGTGATCCGGTCACAGGGGTGTATGCAGGCGCGTCGGAGAGCCGCAAGGATGGGAACGCGGCGGGGTATTGAGCGTGCATTGCCAGCCTCGCCAACCGTTCGACCATCACCTGGCGAGACCGAGCATGCGAGTCTGTTTACTTTCCTTGACCCTGATTGTGCTTTGGCCTTCGGCCCATTCGGTCGCTGCTGAAGGGCGACTGTCGAACGCTGACAAGGCAACAGCTGAATCAACGCAGCCATCCGACGCCAAAGATTCAGAGCGCGAAGTCGCGCCGGGTGTGGCGGCCGCACTGACCCGCGAATGGACGGCCGCAGTCTTGGCCGCTTTGGTCTCGGAGGGTGACGCCGACAGTTTGGCGTTGGCCGCGCTCATCAGCCCGATGCACGCACAAGCCGAACTCCATGGAGCTGGTACTGAGGAGCCGGATCAGGCGCTGATTGATCGAGTCGCTGAAGGCGGCGCTGCGTTACGGGAACAGGCGCTTGCCAAAGCGTCGCAGATGTCCGTGTCCTTGTTACTTGCGCTGGTGTCGAATGACCCACACCAAGCGGGCGCTGACGGCGAGGATGCAACCATTGGCCTTGAAGTCGACGTGCAGCAAGCCATGCACATTGATCGTTTGCTTGAACGCGCTCCCGACGATGCCGCAGGCTGGATACTCAAGTTGAGGCAGGCGCAGCGCATGGGTGAGCCATCCGAAGCGATCGCTCGTGTCCTCCACGAGGCTGCTCGCGTAGTCACTGGCACGCGGCCATGGTTTTTCGAACTGGCCAGACACTTCGACCGTGCCTTCAGTTTGGTTCCTATGCCAAATGGGCTCGCCGAGTTGACACACCAAGAGATTATTCGTGCCTCCAATCAAGACACGCAAATAGGTCCCACTCAGACCGAAGAATTCGTTCGCATGTCGATGGGTCTCAACCTAGCGGTCACCCATGGCCTCAGCAGTTGGCAGTCGTTAACCATCGCTTGCGATAAAGCTGCCGCAGCTGACAAGGCTCGCCAACCAGCCTGTTTGCAGCTCGGCAGGGTGCTGGCTTTACATGGCAAGACGCTAATCGATACGAGGGTCGGGCTGGTGATTTGGCATCGCATGGTGGACGGTCAGGATGCTGCAATCGAAGTGATTGAACGCAAGCGCGCAAGTTATTGGATGGGTGAGTCCTACGCCGAGCTGGCTTCTGTGCACGAAAGCGAAAAGGGCCTACAGCAATTCTTTGATCACATTCGCCGCCCGGGCGCAGATGAAATGGACTACATCCGTGAGCTTCTGACTGAAGCCGAGGTGAGTTTGGAACCGCCGCCGCAGTGGCTGCCGAGCAGTCCCGAAGTGCTGACCGCGCGCTGATGAACCTATCCAACGATGGCCTGCTTTACGCCCTGGTTATGTAGCTTGTCCAGCGCGATGAACATCAGCGCGCGTGATTTGCCTGAAGCGGGCGTTAGCTACAGCGTCTCGGGGCGGACAATCAAGACCGGATCAAATTTTCAGCGACACCCGCGATTCACATAAGTCATTGTTGATCATCGTTTTTCTGACTTTATTGTCGGAAATGACGAGGCTTTTCGTCGGCAAAATCAAAACCCGATCAAAACTTTTCACTTACGCCCAGAACGGCACATAGCCGGAGCGCGGATGAGTCGGATCGGCGGGTCGGATCAATCCGAGCTTCAGCGCCTGCCGGATCACCACCGATGTTTGCGCCGTGTTCTGCGGGTCTATCCCCAAGCGTTCGCTGAGCGACGCGTTCCTCATCCTCTGGCCGCTTACGTGTTTCAGCGCCGCATGCTGGTAGCAGGCTCGTACGCGTTCCTGAGGAGTCATCTCGGCGAAGCGCCTAGGCGCATACAACACCGTGCGCACCGCATCGCCCTCCGCGCGGAAGTCCGGCGGGGGCAACTGGTGCAGCTCCACCGCTACCAATACCTTGTCTATGCCGGTGCCTTGCTCTTCGCATAGCCGCATGCGCCGCATCAGCGTGGCCAATGCCTCATTGCGCGAGCGCGGCGGAAAATCCAGAAACCGCTCCGGCTGCACCAACGGCTGGCCGGGGTTGCTGATCTCCAGCCGGTCGCCAAACATCTCGACCAAGGGGCCAGTACCGGTCAGCGTCATGTCCTGGTGAATCAACGCATTGGCCACCAGCTCGCGAATGGCAATGGCCGGGTACAGCGGGCGCTCCTCACGGAAGGCTTTGCCGATGAACTCATTGCGTGGCATCAGGCCGTCAATGAAGTCAATCAACCCAGTGAAGCCGATCGCATAGCCTTTCGCCCCATCTTGCCGGTGCGTTACCATGTCAGCGCGGCTGAGTCCACCATAGGCCACAAAGCGAATGGCCTTTCGCGCGATGGAAGGAGAGAAATCTGCCATCCGCTTGGCGAACAGGATGGCCCCGAGATTCGTGATGCTCCAATGCCCGCCCACATCCGCCTGCGCCAGATGGTCGGCGGCAAGCTTGTCGAAAATGCCCTTGCGGTTGTCTGGCAAGGGCTGGCCTGTCAGGTCAAAATAGGCGGCGTAGTCCAAACGCGCCAGGACCTCGTCGCCACTGAGAAACTGCGCCGCGATGCCCGTTTCCCAAGCATAGGGTTGCAATTTCGCCCACAAAGCCTTCAAGCGTTCAGGGTGGTCCGAAAGTCGAGGCGTGGAGCTACCGATGCGCACAAATGCCTGTCGCTCAAACTCCACCGGGATGCTGGTAGCAGCCGGAATCTCCAGCAACATCAGCCGAATGCCTTGGTAGTCAACCGGCTTGAAGGTGAAGGCAATGGCCGGCTGCAGTCGCTGTGCCAACCACAGCTCCAACGGTTGACCCTGCTGCGACTGGCGGGAAGGCTCAAACGTGGTGCCCACTGTGGCGAGATCGCTATCACGCACGCCCCAAAGCACGTAGGCAAACGCTTGATCGGCCAGCCGCGCGGCGTTGGACAGCGCCGAGATCAACTTGCCGATGATCTGAGCGTCGGCATTGTTCTCCTTGAACTCTACCCACGACGTCTCCGCCGGAAGCTGGCGCAGGTCATCTATCAGGGCCAAGGTGCGTGGATCGCTCAATTACCTTTGCTCCTGTTTGCTTTCGGTGCCGCTTTGGCCGCTGTTGCGGTCATCTTGGTGCACAGCTCGAAGAGCTTTTCCAGCCGCTCGGTGTCGTTCTTGAAGCGGCGGCCGATGTGGATGCGTTCCAGCACTTCGTCGTTGCGGGCGTGGGCGGCGCCGCGCAGGTTGTCGGGCATCGCCTCCGGGTCGTACAGGTGAGGTGCGACTCGTTGCGGCGGCGGTTGATCTGTGCCTCGATCTCGCGCATCTGCTTGTAGGCAATCACGAGGAAGTTGCCACTGCCGCAGGCCGGATCGAATACCCGGATGCGGGCCATGCGCCGACGCAGATTCAGCAGCTTGGCCTGGCTGTCGGCGGCGGCTTCAAGCTGCGCGCGCAGATCGTCCAGAAACAGCGGGTTCAGCTCCTTAAGGATGTTGGGCACGCTGGTGTAGTGCATGCCCAGCGCGCCGCGCCGCTCCCGCAAAACGTCTTGCGGACAACGTCGACCGTACGAAGGCCTCAAATCACATCCCACGGATATTTCTCGCCCGCCAGCATCGCAGCAGCAAGGGCGTCAGTCTTGGCGTCCTCGTTACGCGCCATGCCACGCACGTTGCGCGACATGCGTCGGCGTGCCTGCGACGTGAACATCTCGCAGATGGTCTGTGCTTGTTCGGCGGCGGGG
Source organism: Pseudomarimonas sp. (assembly GCA_052390415.1). GTDB lineage: Bacteria > Pseudomonadota > Gammaproteobacteria > Xanthomonadales > Xanthomonadaceae > JANNWF01. The sequence continues at coordinate 87,136 of JBQTGY010000027.1, forward strand.
TCGTTGGCATTGACCAGCGAGTCGGCACGCGAGAGCACGCAGTTGCCGATGAACAGGTCGATGGCGAGGTCGCCGATACGCTTCAAGACGAACTGCTGATCGGCGATGCCGCGACCATGTTTGCGCAGCGCTTCGTCACCGACGCGGGCGAGTTCGCTGACGTATTTCTCATAGACTTCCGCGCATTTGCGCAGCCGCGGGTTGAGCTTGCGTTGGATGCGATCACCGCCGATGCCGGAACTCTGCGCAAAGCGTCGCTGCGCATAACCGCCGAGCACGCCGAAGCCCTTGATCGGATCGTTGAAAATCGAATTGACCGCTGATTTCAGCTCGCCCAACTGCGCACCGACATCCTTCAAACCTGAGAGCGCGATGTACAGCCGCAGGATCTCGTTGGTGCCCTCGAAGATGGACAGGATGCGCGAGTCGCGGGTGATCTTTTCGTACGGGTATTCCTTCATGAAACCATTGCCGGCGGCGATCTGCAGCGCCTCATGCGCGCTGCGCTGGATCGCTTCGGAGGCAAATACCTTGCTCATCGCGGCTTCCAGCGAATAATCCTCACAGCCGGAATCGATGAAGTGGGCGACCATGAATACCGCGCTCTCGGCGGCGAAACAGTCGACCGTCATCTGCGCGATCTTTTCGCGAACCAGACCGAAGTCCGCGATCGGCTTGCCGAACTGTTTGCGATCCTTGGCCTGCTGCATCGACAGTGCGATCAAGCGCTTCATGCCACCCACGGCGCCGCCGCCCAACCCGGTGCGACCGTTGTTCAAGATCGACATCGCGACCTTGAAACCCGAGCCGACCTCGCCCAACACACACTCCGCCGGCACCTGCACATCGACGAAGGCGACCGTGGTGGTGGAGTTCGAGCGGATGCCCAGCTTGTGTTCGTGCGGGCCGTGGCTGACGCCGGGCCAACTGGCCTCGACGATGAACGCGGTCATCTTGCCGTTGCCCTCATCCGTGCGCGCAAACACGGTGTAGAAACCGGCGATGCCGCCGTTGGTGATCCAGATTTTTTCGCCGTTCAAGGTCCAGCTGTCGTCGGCGTTCTTGACCGCCTTGGTGCGGATGGAAGCAGCGTCCGAACCTGCTCCCGACTCGGTCAAACAGAACGCGGCGATCATTTCGCCGGACGCCAACTTCGGCAGATAACGCGCCTTCTGCGCCTCATTGCCCCACAACAGCACGCCCTTCATGCCGATGGAGGAGTGCGCGCCGATGGTCAGCGATACCGAACTGTCGTGGCCGCTGGTTTGCCCGAGCATGCGCGCATAAGCGGCGTTGCTGAGCTCCATGCCACCATGTTCTTCGGGGATGATCAGCCCGAACAGGCCCATGTCGCGCAGGCCCTGAATGAAACTCTCCGGCTGCTCACCTTCGTCATCCCAACGCTTGAGATCGGCCTTGTGCGCGTCGAGAAAGTCGTCGATGGGATCGACCATGGCCGCCAATAGCTCGCGATCACGCGCGCGCATCAGTGGATAGGGGAACAAGTTCTCCTCACAGATATCGCCGAAGAACAGCTGTTTGGCGGCGCTGCGGTCACGCAGCAGGGTGCTTGGCTGTGACTCGGACATGACGTTGCTCCGGCAGGAAGGACGACGGTGGCATTGTGGCACTGGTGAGCGCCGTCGAGTGCTGCGGTCGGGTGGTTACCGTAGGGCGTGCCTTGGCCCGCCTTCGCCATCTCGCCAACGCGAATATGGCGGGCCAAGGCGCCAAGGCCCGCCCTATGCGGTTTGCGGTTTCGCGACAAAATGGTGATCGATGTGGTACCGCAGGACTGACGGAACGAATGTTGGGTCGACTCGTGATGGTGTTGTTATTGCCGCTGCTGCTGTGGCTTGGCATCTGCATCCTGATGTATTTGCAGCAGCGCGATCTGGTCTATTTCGGTGCCGTGACCCGGGTGGATGCGGCCACGACTGACTTCGCGCTCAAGCGCGACGAAGGCGTGACGTTGCGCGGTTGGGTGGTGAATCCGGAGGCAGCCGATGTGCTGCTGTATTTCGGTGGCAATGCCGAGGGCATCGGCCAGATGCGCGAATCGCTGCGCAACTGGTTGCCGCAGCGGGCCTCGTATCTGCTCGCTTACCGTGGCTACGGTGCGAGCGACGGTTCACCCTCACAGGACTTGCTGTTCGCTGATGCGGTGGCGCTGTACGACGAGGTGGCGACACGGCATCCGGGTGCGCGGGTCGCGGTGATCGGACGCAGCCTCGGGTCCGGTGTTGCTGCTTACCTTGCTTCCCAGCGAGCAGTCGACAAGCTGGTGCTGGTCACGCCCTTCGACAGCCTGGTCGCGGTGGCGGGAGCGCATTACCCGTGGCTGCCGACATCCTTGCTGGTGACTGAGCGCTTCGAGTCGACGCATTGGCTGCGCGATTACCGGGAGCCGGTGCTGGTGATCCGCGCTGGGCAGGATCAGGTCATACCGCCGACCAACACCGACCGGTTGATCGCCGCGTTGCCGCAAGCCCCGCAAGTGCTGATCGTGCCGACCGCCGGGCACAACCATGTATTGACGACTCAGGCTGAAGCGGACGCGCTGATTCGATTTCTGACGTCACAAAACACGCCTGACGACGCGCGTTGATCGGTTCGCCGTCGTCCTACATCTGCCGAAACTGCGGTAGAAAGCTGCGACTCACCGGCAGCCGCTCTGGCCGGCTGCGCAGATGAATCTGCGCGGTGTCGTTGTCGGCGCGCACCAGGTGGCTGATGGCGCGCAGATTCACCACCACCGCGCGATGGGTCTGTGCGAATTGCGTGGGATCAAGCTGTGCCAGCAGCTCCTTCAGTGGCGTGCGGATCACTGCTTCAGCGGCGGTGCCATCCGCTGCGCGCCAGGCGATCAGGGTGTATTTGTCTTCGGCGCGCAGGTAGTCGACTTCGTCGACCGCGATCAAGCGCACGGTGCTGCCGCTGGATGCTCGCAACCAGCGCAGACCCGCTGGTCGGGCGCGTTGTTCGAGGCGTGCAGCCAGCGCATCAAGCAGGGCGTCGCTGGCGGCGATGGGTTCGGCGAGGCGCAGGCGCTGCTGCAAGCGGGCGACGGTGTCGGCTAGCCGCGGTGCTTCCACCGGTTTCACCAGATAGTCAAGCGCGCCTTGCTCGAAGGCCTGCACGGCGTATTGTTGGTAGGCGGTGACGAAGACCAGATGCGCGCGGCGGCCGATCCATTGCGCCGCTTCGACGCCCGACATGCCGGGCATATGCACGTCGAGAAAGCAGATATCGGGACAGTGCTGCTCAACCATGTCCACCGCCTCGCGCCCGTGGCGGGCTTGGGCGACGATGCGCAACGCTGGCCACGCGATGTGCAGCTGGCGAGCCAGCGACTGCAGCAGTAGCGGCTCGTCGTCGGCAAGCAGGGCGGTAGGGGCGTCACTCATGCGGCCACCTTCCAATCGATGCGGGCGGACACGCCGTGCGGCAGCTGTGGCTCGATGCGTAACTCAGCATCGTCACCGAAGGCGAGCCGCAGGCGCTCGCGAAGATTGGCAAGGCCCGTGCCGTGCTGTGTCGTATCGCTTTGCAGGCCGATGCCGGTGTCCGTCACCGACAGCATCACGCGCCTGCCTTCACGGCTGGCGCGCACCTCGATGCGACCGCCTTGCACCGCCGGGTCGATGCCATGACGCACGGCATTCTCGACCAACGTGAGCAGCAGCATCGGCGGACATTCGATGTCGCGCGCGGCCTCGTCGAGATCGAGCGTGTACTGCAGGCGGTCGGGCATGCGCATGCGCATCACCTCCAGGTAAGCGCGTGCCAGTTCGAACTCCTGCGCCAAGCTGTTGCTACCCGCGTGCAGGCGCGGCACGGCGGCGCGCAAATACGTGATCAGGTGTTCCAGTACGTGGCCGGCTTGCGGCGAGCCAGATTCGACCAGCTCGCGGATGTTGGCCAGCGTGTTGAACAGGAAATGCGGTTCGACCTGCGCTTGCAGCAGACGCAAACGTGAGTCGAGTTCGCGGCGCTCAAATTCGCTGCGCGCCAGCTCGAACGCCAGCGCCTGCTTGCGCGCGGCATCCTTGATCTGATTCAGCAGCGCCGCTACCGCGATCCAGGGCGCGAAGAACACGCCAAACATCGTGAGCAGGCTGTAGCCGCCCATGCGCGCCTTGTCCTGATACCAGGGCGCGGGGTCGCCGAAGGTGGTCAGCCAGTAGATCAGCCCCATCGCGAACGGATACTGCACTGCCACCGCGGCCACTTGCAGCGCCCAACGCCCCAGCCATGACGGCAGCCGCCGTGGCCAGCGCTCGAACAACCCAAACGCCAGCAAGGCGCAACAGCCGCCGGCCACCAGCCGCAGCATCAGCACGGCGTTCGAGCCTTCCCAGGTCAGCTGTGCGACCAGCGCTGCGACGGCGCTGGCCAGCAGCACGACGCGAATGCGTGGCCAGGCGAAGATCGACGGAAAAACCGCCGGCAACGGCGGCGGCGCGGAACTGACGGCTGTAGCAGCGTGTGGTGATGACATGCCCGCAGCCTAGCCCCGCCTCGTTGCGCTGGGAAGCGCGCACCACGCCTTGCGAGCACTCGAATGTGAGGCGCTCCCACCGACTGCGAACCGCCGCCGCGGCTTGCGCCGGGAATACCGCCATCCGTCGCATGCCGATGCCCGCGCGAGTTTGTCGTCGGCATAGTCGGCCCAGATCGCGGCGCAGCCGAAGGAGAAATCAACATGCTGGTGTTCCATATCGCCACCGGTTTGCTGGCGCTGCTGGCCGGTGCGATGGCGTTGATCGCGCGCAAGGGATCGCATCTACATCGAATCAGCGGTCGGATGTTCGCGCTGGCGATGCTGCTGATGACCGCCAGCGCGATCGTGATGGCCGCATTCTTGCGTCCCAACATCGGTAACGTGATCGCCGGCAGCCTGACGTTTTATCTGGTGCTGACCGGCGTGTTGGCGGTGGCCCGATCCGTCGATCAGGTGCGTGCACTGCTGACGGGAATGATGCTGGTGGGGTTGACGATTGGGGTCTGTGGACTGTTGCTCGGCAACCGTGCACTGGCGATGCCAAACGGTGCCATCGACCAGATTCCGGCCTTCGCCTACTTCATGTTTGGCACCATCGGTTGCGTTGCCGGTCTGCTCGATCTGCGCATGCTGCGCCTCGGGCAGTTGCCGGCCAAACAGCGGCTGACCCGGCATCTGTGGCGCATGGGTTATGCGATGTGGATCGCCACGACGTCGTTTTTTTTCGGCCAGGCCGACGAGTTTCCTGCGGCGGTGCGTGCTTCCGGCGTGCTCGCGCTACCCGTGTTGGCGGTGACGCTGACGATGCTGTACTGGCTGGCGCGCGTGGTATTCGCCAAGACCCTGCTGCGGCGAGCGCCATCACCGACGCGCGAAGCGATGCCGGCCTTTCGTTCCTGACATTGCGCCGGCAGCCATCGGACGAGCTGTCCGTCGGTACTCCCCGCAGATGTGCTCGCGGAAACATGATGCGTTGCCCACAAACGCAGCCGCGTCATTGTTCGCTGACGGTCGAGTCTCTATGCTCGCGCGCTCGATCACGACGGGCGGCACACAGAAATGAAGGTATTTGGCAGCAACAGCGCGCTGATGGCGTGTGGCTTGATGATCGCGCTGACGGCACCGGTGACCGCTTCCGATCCGCGCGCGCTGGGCGACTTCTGGACGCCGATGACCTCGCGGCCGACCCAGGACGCGCCGCGCGGCAGCGACGAACAGTGGTTTGCCCTGGATGCCGAGGCCATCGAGCGGCACCTGGCGGTGTTGCCGGCCGCCGACGCCTACGCCGATAACGCGACCAGCCTGCCGCTGGCCTTGCCGGCAGCCCATGGCGAGTTGGTCCTGTTCGAAGTCAGCCGTTCGCCGGTGATGGTCGCCGAGCTTGCTGCCCGCTATCCGGAAATCCAGACGTTCCAAGGAGTGGCCGCCGATGGCAGCGCGGCGCGGGTGCGTTTCGAGCTCACCCCGCAGGGATTGAGTGCCATGCTGTTCTCGGGTGATGGCAGCGGCGTGCGCATGCTGGAGCGCGCGCAAGGTGCGGATGTCTATGTCAGCTTCACCCGCGAGCGCTCGGCGCATGCGTCGACGTTCACCTGCGGTGTTGTCGATCATTCCGACCCGTTGGGTACGGCCAAGGCGAGCCCACCGACAGCCGGCAAACCTGTCTACAGTGAGCCGGCGTCGAGCAAGGTAAGCGGCCCCTCTCTGCGCACCTACCGCACCGCCATCGCCGCCACCGGCGAGTACACCGCGACGTTCGGCGGCAGCGTGGCCCTGGGCCTGTCGGGTGTCGTCTCCACCGTCAATCGCGTCAACCAGCTGTACGAAACCGAGCTGGGTCTGCGCTTGCAGCTGGTCGCCAACAACGATCTGCTGATTTACACCGATGCGGGGTCGGATCCCTATGACACGACCAACGAAAGCCTGATGCTGACCCAGAACATCAACAATCTGAACGCCGTCATTGGCAGTACGAACTACGACTTCGGCCACGTGTTCTACACCGGTGGTGGCGGTGTGGCGGGGCTCGGCGTGATCTGCGGCAGCAGCAAGGCGCGCGGCCTTACTGGCCTGCCAAACCCGAACAACGACCCGTTCTGGGTCGACTACGTCGCCCACGAGATGGGCCATCAGTTGAACGGTCCGCACACGTTCAACGGCGGCACCGGCAGCTGTGCGGGTGGCAACCGTAGCGCTGCCAATGCCTGGGAGGTTGGCAGCGGTTCCACGGTGATGGCGTATGCCGGAATCTGCGGCGGCGAGAACTTGCAGGCCAATTCGGACCCGTTCTTCCACGTTGGCAGCCTTGAGCGTATCCACACCTTTGTGCAGACCGGGGCCGGCTCCAGCTGTGGTGCGGTGACCAGCACCGGCAATCTTGCGCCGCTGCTCACGGCCACGCCAGGCGCCACCATTCCGGCGCGCACACCGTTTGCGCTGACCGCGCAGGCCAGCGATCCGAATGGCGATCCGCTCACGTACCTGTGGGAGCAGTTCGACCTTGGCGCGCAGACCAACACGACCACCGTGCTGCTCGACAACACCACCGGCCCGCTGTTCCGCTCGTTTGACGCGACTTCGTCGCCCACTCGCCTGTTCCCGCGTCTGGAAAACATCCTCAGCGGCACGCCGACCTTGGGTGAAGTGCTGCCGACCACCAACCGCACGCTGAACTTCCGCGTCACTGCACGCGACAACCGTGCAGGCGGCGGTGGTGTGCAATGGACCGGTACGGCCTCCCCGGCGGTGGCGCAGACGACGATCACGGTGATCAACACCGGCACCCCATTTGCCGTCACTACCGCCAACACGGCAGTCAGTTGGGCTTCCGGCAGTAGCCAGGACGTCACCTGGGACGTGGCTGGCACCACCGCAGCACCGATCAGTTGCGCCAATGTCGACATCGACTTTTCGCTGGACCGCGGCCTGAGCTTTCCGATCAGTCTCGCGGCGGCCACCTCCAACGACGGCAGTCACAGCATCACCACGCCCAGCCAAGCCACCAGCGCCGGCCGCATCCGCGTGCGCTGCGCAGACAACATCTTCTTCGATATCAACAATGCCGACGTCAGCATCACCGGCGGCAATGCAGCGCCGGTGCTGACCTTGAGCGGTGGCAGCGTGGCTTACACCAGCAACGGGCCGGCGGTCATCGTCGATGCGGCGGCGGTCATCAGCGACAGCGACTCGGCCGATTTTGCGGGCGGCACGCTGCTGCTCACGCTGACCAACAACGGTGAAGACAATGACCGGCTGGAGCTGCGCAACCAGGGCAACGGCGCGGGCCAGATCGGCATCAGCGGTGCCACCGTGAGTTTTGGTGGTGTCGCCATTGGCAGCCAGACGGGCGGCGTCGGCACCGTGCCCTTGAGCGTGCAGTTCAATGCCAGCGCCACGCCCGCCGCTGCGCAGGCGGTGCTGCGCAACGTCACCTACCGCAGCACGCGCGACATCGCGGGCACGTTGCCGCGCACCGTGCAGGCGCGGGTCAGCGACGGCGATGGCGGCAGTTCGGTCGGAGCGACCCGCACCATCACCATCCAGATCAATCCGAATCCGTTTGTGTTTGGCATCACGGCCGCTGTTGCCGGCAATAACGTGAGCCAGAACCTGGCGGTCGCCTTTACCGTGACCTTCAGCAAGGCGGTGAATCTGGCCAGCGTCAGCAGTGTTGACTTCGACAATGCAGGCACCAGCGCCATCAGCATCGGCGCGATCACCCAGCCGCAGCCGAATCAGCTGCTGGTGCAGGTCACGCCAACCACGCTCGGCACGCTGCGGCTGCGTCTGCCGGCCAGCGCCGTGGTGCTGGACCAGTCCGGCGTGGCCGTGCCGGTGCCGTTCCTGGACGACACCACCTACACGGTAGTTGCGCCGGATACGACCGCACCACTGGCGACCGCCTTCGCAAATAGCGCCACTGGCGCTCAGGTGGCAGCGCGCATCGCGGTGAATTACACGATCACCTTCAACGAAGCGATCCGGCTGAATGGCCTGCAAGGCAGCGACTTCAGCAACGCCGGCAGCAGCGCGTTGGTGGTCAACAGCTTCAGCCTGGAGTCGCCGACCTCATTGCTGGTGCGAGTGACGCCGGTTTCCACTGGCACGCTGATCCTGCGCATCAGCGGTGCGGCGATATCGGATCTGTCCGGCAATCCGCTGGTCGTCCCCCGCACCGACAGCACGACGGTGACGGTGACCGCCGCTAGCAATTCGATCTTCATCGGATCGTTCGAAGGCAGCTGAGCGCCGCAATACCCGCTGCGCGGTCATCTGGAGGCAAGGCCACACTTGCGGATCCGCGGAACGAAGCGTCGTTCCCGCGAAGGCGGGAACCCCGTGACTTGAATGCCACAAGGCGCTGGGCCCCCGCCTTCGCGGGGGCGACGGATGTTTCGAGTCCGGCACGTGTAACCAGACTTGGTCAGCAACACATTCGATTGAGGATTTCCCCGGACCGTAATGCGCGAGTGCGGGCAGTCGCAAAGTCCTTTTCAGAACTTGACTGCGGAAGGTCAGCGATCGGCTGCCCGAAAGCCCTACTCAAACCCATTGCCAAACACCCGGATCGAATATTCGATAGCGCCCAGATCGCAGTTGAGCGAGCCATTGCCGTCGCCATCGATCGGGCGGCTGGCACCGAGTTGATCGGAGGTCACCGGCGCGCCAGTCAGATCATTGCAATTGGTGGCGGCATCCACTGCCAGTGATGGCCTTGCAGGCATCAGGAAGGCCAAGCCGGCGGCGGTAGTGATGGGACGGAAATCGCCCGCCGATCCGGCGACGGTGAAGCCGGTGCAACTGGCATCACTGCGCAGATTGGCAAACACCGCAGAGATCGCGCCGAAGCAGGTTCCAAAGCCGGCCGAACTACGCACCCGCACCGCCGCTGTGCCGACGTTCGAGAACAGGGCGCCGCGCGTGACTCCCGTCATGCCCGCCTGGCCTACGCTGCCGCCGTTACCGGCGAGACCACCATTGCCGGCCGCCAACGCATGCGCCGCGAAGGTCGAGAATTCGAGGTCGGCCAGCGAGGTGGCCGACGCCGCCAAGTGGATGGCACCACCTTCGGCAACGCCGCCCGCGCCACCGTCGCCACCACTGGTGCTGTTGCCACCGTTGCCACCATCGCCCCCTTCACCCGACCCGATCGAACCGCTTGCCAGTGTGCTGTTGCGCACGATCAGAGCGCCGCCAGCGGCTACGAACACGCTGCTGCCACGGGCCGCGCCGCCATTGCCACCGTCGCCGCCATGGCCACGACTGGCCCCCTGTCCGGGCTCCCCGCCCAAACCCCCGTTGCCGCCATCACCGCTGGTTACCACGCTGCCAGTAATGCTTGAATTGAGCAGGGCCAGACTGCCCATCACCCACACCGCACCGCCTTCCGCACTGCCTCCGCTGCCGCCAGCGCCGCCGCGGCCACCATCCATGCCAAAGGTGCCGGCGGTGCCACTGCCGCCGTTGCCGGCATCGCCGGCAATCACCCGGCAATCGTCGAGGGCAACGGACATCAGGGTGAGTTGCGCGCCCCCGCCGACACGCACGCAGCCGCCCAACGCGCTGTTGCCGTTCATGCCGGCTTGCCCGGTGCCGGCAGGGCCTGACGTGCCACTGGTGGCGGCCTGGCGTCCACCAACCATGCGCAGCCCACTGATGGTGACCACACCGGCGGTGTGGTTGATCACACGCGCCAACGAACCCGCCGCCACGGTCAGTCGATTGGCACCGGGGCCAACGATGCTGAGGTTGCGGTCGACAACCAGCTGGCCGCCGCTCAAAGTGATGCTGCCGGGCAGACTCAAGCCAGACGCAAACACGATCTGATCGCCGGCGCTGGCCGATGTCACCGCCGCCCGCAAGGTGCAGCTGGCACCCGGACAGCTGCCTCCGACGTCTGCAAGCGAGCTGACCGTGATCGTTGCCGCGCCGGCGTTCAATGCCATCGCGTTTAGTCCAAGGGCCAATGACTTGTGTAGAAGCGACATGCGGTGATCTCCAGCTCGACCGGGCGCACCCGCCCTGACAGGTCGGGTTGCTATGCTGGAAACGGGAAAGCTGACGGACAGGGGCCAGCGACGACGCGGCGACCCGACGAACTTTGTAAATGCCACGAGCACCTGCGCGCGATCAGCACTGCCGCGGCCCGTTCGGGCAGCACCTCGAAACGCGTGGCGACACATGGCAACGCGCCGCCGCTGCGGGCATCATTGCCGGCCCTCGCTTGCGGACCTTTGACGATGAGATTCCGGACATTGTTGCTAGCGACGCTGCTTACCAACGGCGTATGCGCAACGGCCTGCGTTGCGGCTGAATTGACCACGGTCGCTGAGCGCTCCGGGTTCACCAGGACCGGCCGCTACCAGGAAGTCATCGAGCTCTGCGCCGAGTTTCAGCGCGCGTATCCGGAAGCCGTGCGCTGCATCGAGTTTGGTCGCACGCCGGAGGGTCGACCGATGCTGGCGCTGATCGCCTCGACCAGTGGCGCGCTGGACGTGCTGCAAGCACGCCAGCGCAAGTTGCCGGTGCTGTTGGTACAGGGAGGTATCCACGCCGGCGAGATCGATGGCAAGGACGCCGGTTTTCTGGCCCTGCGCGAAGTACTCGATGGCAAAGCAGCGAAGGGTGTGTTGGACAAGCAGGTGCTGCTGTTCGTGCCGGTGTTCAACGTCGACGGCCATGAACGTTTTGGTGCCTGGAGCCGTCCCAACCAGCGCGGACCGGAAGCGATGGGCTGGCGCACCACCGCGCAGAACTACAACCTCAATCGCGACTACGCCAAAGCGGACAGCGCCGAGATGCAGGCGATGCTGCGACTGGTCAACGATTGGGACCCGATCGCCACCATCGACCTGCACGTGACCAACGGAGCCAAGTTCGAACACGACATCGCGATCATGGTGGAGCCACTTCACGCCGGCGACGCCGGACTGCGCAAGGCTGGACTGAAGTTTCGCGACGCCGTCCTCGCCGACCTCAGCACGCAGGGCTCATTGCCGCTGCCGTTCTATCCCTCGTTCACGGACTATGCCGATCCGACCTCGGGCTTCGTCGACAGCGTCGCCCCGCCACGCTTCTCGTCTGGCTATTTCCTGCTGCGAAATCGCTTTGGCATGCTGGTCGAAACGCATTCCTGGAAGGACTATCCGACCCGCGTGCGCAGTACCCGCAATACGGTGATCGCGGTGCTGGAGCACGTGGCAGAACACGGCGAACACTGGTTGCAGTTGGCGGCGGCGGCCGATTCGGCGGCGACGCAACTGGCAGGCAAAAGCGTCGCCTTGGAATACGCCGCGACCGCAGCAACTCGCGAAATCGATTTCCGCGGATATGCCTATACGCGCACACCTTCGGCGATCTCCGGCAGCCTGGTCACGCGGTATGACGAGAGCAAGCCGCAGATCTGGAAGGTGGGATTGCGCGATCAGATCGAGGTTAGTCGCAGCGTGACCGCACCGGCCGCGGGCTATCTGGTGCCAGCTGCGCACGCGGGCTGGGTGGCCGAACGTCTGGATCGCCACGGCATCGACTATCGCCGAATCGACACCGCCAGCACACAACTTCAAGTGCAGACCTTCCGTGCGAGCAAGACGACCCCCGCGACCCAGTCGGTTGAGGGACATATGCAGATGACCTTGGAAGGCGAGTGGAAAGACGAACGCCGTGACCTCGCCGCCGGCGCGCTGTTCGTGCCGATTGCGCAAGCCAAAGCGCATTTGTTGATGGCTTTGCTGGAGCCGCAGGCCCCCGACTCGCTGGCCGCCTGGGGCGAGTTCAACAACGCCTTCGAGGCCAAGGAATACATGGAGGCTTATGTGGCCGAAGAGGTCGCGGAGGCGATGCTGGCCAAGGATCCGGCGCTGGCTAAGGCTTTCAGCAAGCGCTTGGCGGAGGACAAGGAGTTTGCGGCAAGCCCAGGCCTGCGACTGGAATTCTTCCATCGCCTGCATCCGTCGTGGGACGAGCAGTTCAACCTGTATCCGGTGTTGCGGGCGACGACGGTGCCGGAGTGACCACCCAGCGGAGTGACTCGCGACTGGGAGAGAACCTGTGGCAGCGAGGTAGGGTGCGTCTTGACGCACCGGCTTCCGTTCAAGCCAAGGACTGGTGCGTCAAGACGCACCCTATGGAATGTTTGTGGGACCGAGCGCAGTAAAGGCGTGGCCGCGCAGCAGCCAATCGGCGGAAACCGCGATTTTCCGCCCCGAAATAAAACAGCATCGCGCCTTCCGGCGCGCCTACACACCCTGAAACTGTCTGATCTCTCAGGCCGAGACCGCTCGCTCTCGCAATTGCTCAAGCGTCACTACACCCAATGCATTCAAGTGGGTTGCCTCCAACACCACTCGCGGCGCTTTGCCGGCGATGTAGGCCTCTTTCCAGCGCAGCGCGCACAGGCACCACTGATCGCCGGGCAGTAATCCGGGGAACGCAAACTCCGGCCGCGGCGTGCTGAGGTCGTTGCCCTGGGCCTTGGAAAAAGTCAGGAACTCGGCGGTCATCAAGGTGCATACCAAGTGCATGCCGCGATCCGCCGGGTCGCCACGACAGCAACCGTCGCGATGCCAACCGGTCATTGGCTCGCGACTGCAGATTTGCAGCGCGGTGCCCAACACATTCAGGTCGGTGGCCATCAGGCTTGCACCGCAGTCTGAGCGACCGGTGAGGCCAGCAACATGCGCGCCATCGCTTCGCCCGCTTCGCGCCCATCGTGCACCGCGGTGACCACCAGATCGGCACCGCGCACGTTGTCGCCACCGGCAAAAATCCTCGGGTTGGAGGTTTGATACGGCAGCCCGCCTTTCACACGCACGCGGCCATCGGCTTCCAGCTCCACGCCGTGTTCGGCCAGCCAGTTCGCCGGGCTCGGGCGAAAGCCGAACGCCTGGATCACCACGTCCGCCTCGATCACCGTCTCCGTTTCACCGACCGGTTCGGCATCGCGACGCCCTTTGGCGTTCTTTGGCCCCAGACGCGTTTCGACCACCCGCACGCCAGCCGCTGCGTCTTCGCCGACGATGGCCAAGGGTTGTCGATTGAACAGGAACTGCACGCCCTCATCAGTGGCGTTTTTCACCTCGCGGCGTGAGCCCGGCATGCTGGCGGCGTCGCGTCGATACACGCAGGTCACCGATGCGGCGCCAAGACGCGTCGATGTGCGCACGCAGTCCATCGCCGTATCACCACCACCCAAGACCACCACGTGTTTGTCGCGCAAGGCCAGCGCCGGATCGTCCTCTGATCCCGTGCCCAACAAACGCCGCGCATTGGCGATCAGAAACGGCAAGGCCGGCATCACGCCGGGCAGGTGTTGGCCGGGCAATTGACCATCGACAAAGGTGTACGCCCCGGTGGCTACAAACACCGCATCAAAATCGCGCAGCAAACTCGCGAAACTCACATCACGCCCGACCTCGGTCGACAGCGTAAACACCACGCCCATCGCCTCCAACACCGAGCGCCGCGTGGCGATCACCTCCTTCTCCAACTTGAACGGCGGAATGCCGAAAGTCAGCAGCCCACCGATCTCCTCATAACGATCAAACACTACCGCCGCTATACCGCGCCGCACCAAGCGATCCGCCGCCGCCAGCCCCGCCGGTCCCGCCCCGATGATGGCCACACGTTTGCCGGTAGGCTGCACATTCAACAGGTCGGGACGCCACCCGAGTCGAAATGCCTCATCGACGATGTACTTCTCGACCGCGCCGATGGTCACCGCGCCGAAGCCATCATTGAGCGTGCAATCACCCTCGCACAATCGATCCTGCGGACACACCCGACCACAAATTTCCGGCAAGGGATTGGTCTCATGCGCCAAGGTCGCCGCCTCGAACAAACGGCCTTCCTCGACCAGCTTCAGCCAGTTCGGAATGTAGTTGTGGACGGGACACTTCCACTCGCAGTACGGATTGCCACAATCCAGACACCGCCCCGCCTGATCCGCCGCCTCCTTGGCCCCGAACTGGCCATAGATTTCCTGCCAACCG
>JBQTGY010000028.1:0-47614 GCA_052390415.1 Pseudomarimonas sp.
AGGGTTTCAAAGAGCATGTCGAACTCCGGGATTGTGGCTAGGCAGGTCGGGGTAGCGCAGTCGGATTCTCATGATTAACCTGAGATATGGCCGATAACGTATTAAATTGCTTGATAATCACGGCGCAAACTATTTGAGCAGGCAGCCGCAGTTCGCACCAGTTTAAAGCAATCGCTCTAGACGTAGCGTTGGCACGGCGCATTGATCGGGCGCGCTGGACTCGGCAGCCCGCGCCAGCCAATGTCGATCTCGCAATTCCTCGGACCCGCTTCGAATCCTTGGCTGTGCGGTGCTAGGCTTCGGGCTTGACCGTTTCTGACCCAAAGGCACATATGCGCTTGCACACCAACAGGATTGCGATGGCTCTCGGCGGGGTCGTCGCACTTTCGGCCGCAACCGGCGTGCAAGCCGACGCCCGCGACGAAGTGGTAGCCGCATTTCGCGCGGCGATGTCCGAGGACAGCTATCGAATGCATTTGGAGGTAGCCAACAAACGTGGCCCCGTGCTCACGCAGATCGATGTGCAGCTTCCGAATCGCTTCCACATTCGATCGAGTGAAATCGATTTCATCAGCATCGCCAACGTTTCCTACATCAATGCAGGCGGCACCTGGACGCAAGTTCCAGTCGATATGTCCAGCCAGCTGCAAGGCTTCCGAATTACCGACCTGGAGCAGGCCGCAAGCGCGTTGACCAATGTGGAGACGGGGCCTGAGGAAGTCGTGAAAGGCTGCAAATCGCGTCTCTACCGCTATCAGACCTCGTCCACGGTCGCTGGTCGCAGCAGCCAGGACCAGGCCGAACTCGCGATATGTCAAACGAACGGCTTGCCGGTGCGGCTGCGAAGCGCGCCGACCACAAAAGGCGAGGCAGTGACCATCCACTACGACTACGACGCCAAGGTCGATATCCGCGCCCCGCTATGAGACTGCAGACGGTAACCAGCACTGATGGCTTGGAAATCGAGTTGGTGTTTGCTCTATTCCGAGCGGCTGCGATTTTGCGCCCGTGTTCGAATTCGCGGGCAGACCGGTGATCACTGCGCGAGGTCAGCATGTAACTCCGGTTGAATGCGACCCCGCCGTCGTTCTGGCTGACGTGATGCAGCAAGTGGCTGGCCGCAACCAAGCCGCCCTCGGCACGCTCTACGATCTCACCGTGAATCGGGCTTTTGCAGTCGCGATGCGAGTCCTGGGCAACCCGGCCGACGCCGAGGAAGCCGTTTGCGCGGCCTACCAGCAAGTCTGGGAGCAGGCAGGTCACTACGACGTCCAGCGAGGCAGCGTGATGGGGTGGCTGTCCACCATCGTCTGGACACGCTCGGTTGACTTGGCGCGCCGACGCCGCGTGCATGTGAGCATCGACGACCTGCATCCACTCGACCCTGCGTCTGCGTATGCGCAGTGTGAAGATGATGCGGCCTCCTTGCTTGACGCGTTCGCGACAGGATCTGCGGTGCGCCGGGCGCTGGGCGATCTCAAGCCGGTGACTCAGCGACTGTTGAAGCTGGCCTTCGTCGCCGGACTCAGTCATCCGGAAATTGCGTTACAGACCAAGCTGCCCTTGGGAACCGTGAAGTCTCACATCCGCCGAGGTCTGGTCGAATTGCGTCGAGCGCTGCAATCTCTGGAGTTTCGCGATGTCTGACCGATCAGCAAAGGTCGGCAGGGGCGACGCATTGGCCGGACTGCTGGTCCGCGACCTGGCGCCGCTGGACCCATCTCCGGTTCAGCAGGCACGGATGCGCTCGCGGATTCTCTCTTCCTGCCCACAACCTCTGACGGTTTCACGCGCCGAAGCGGGGGAGTGGAGGCAGCTATTGCCAGGTGTTCTGGTTCGCTGCCTGCATGTCAATGAAAACGAAGGCACACAGCTGGCGCTGTGGCGGTTGGCCGCAGGTGCCCGAATTCCAGCGCATCGGCATACGCTCACCGAGGAATGCTTGGTGGTCGAAGGTCTGATTACGCATGCGGGAATCGAATATGGTGCAGGCGATTTTCTATTGTCTGCGGTCGGATCAGCCCACGAAATATTCGAGTCACCCGCGGGTGCTCTATTGATGATTCGGGGCGAAAAAATGCCGAAGCGGATCTCAGCCAGTGCCCGAGTGACAGCCTCGCCCTGATCTGTTCCAAGTTCGACTGCATCTGCCTGTAGCGGTTGCTTCGTAAGCGTGCCCAGAACCCATGGAGTTTGGTGCATGCTGAAGTCTCGAATGCTGGTCGCTCTCATCGCATCATTGATCGGTTTGCTGCTCGCAGAGAGCGCTGCCGCTGCCGACGATGCGCCGTTACGACGCCGCAACGCGGTGATGGTCGATATTCAAGGGCGGGGCATCTACACCTACGACCTCGATACGGATCCCGATCTCAGTGTCTGCGATGAGATGTGTCGAATCCTCTGGCCACCGATCATTGCCAGCGCTGAGGCCAAGCCCAGCGGTCGCTTCAGCCTGGCGGATCGCGCCGATGGCCGCAAACAATGGGCGTGGGACGGCAAGCCACTGTATCGGTGGATCTCCGACCGTCGCAAAGGTGAGGCCAATGGCGACGGCGTGGCGGGCGTCTGGCGACTGGTGCGATTGCCCTGCGGCGATGGCGACCAGGATGTCGTCGCCTTCACGCGCGCCGAACGACCATGTCCCAAACCACGAGGCGGCTAGGCTTCGGGACGCATCTGCTGCAAAGCGCCAGCCGCTGATTGCTGTGTGGCTTCTGCCCGCTACCTGGGACTGGATATCGCCCAGTCGCCGTCACGAGCAACACCGCGGCGCTGCAGATTGGAATGTGGGCGGAAGAAGAAATTGACGAGGACATGCCTGATGATCGATTCCGCATTGTTGCGAACAGAAACGAAGCAGGCCTGGGCGCTGGGTGCGTGCCTGGCGTTTTCTGGAGTCTTGAATGCAGCAACGTTGGCTGACACCGTTGGTGACGAAGTGGGCGTGGACGCCGATTCGACGGAATTGGAGGAAGTGCCTCCGGATCGCAGTGGCAAATTGCTGTTGACGGGTGGCGTGACCCAGATCGAAGGCAGCGCGGGCGGCGGTCTCACGCCGTGGGCGGTGATCGCCGGTTATGGAACACGCGACCAGATCGGTGGCAATGCCTTTTACACGCGCGTCGACTTGGATGACTATCGGCTCGACAGCGTTGGCGTGGCAGTGGGCATCCATGATCGCGTCGAATTGAGCATCGCCAAGCAAACACTGGACACTAGGGATGTTGGTGCGGCGCTTGGGCTGGGCGCAGGCTACACGATCAGCCAGGACATCTATGGCGTCAAGGTCAAGCTGATGGGCGACGCCGTGGTCGACCAGGATCGCTGGTTGCCGCAGATTTCCATCGGACTCCAGCACAAACACAACAATCGCGGCGGACTGCTTGCGTCGATTGGCGCTGGCGACAACGTGGGCACCGATTACTACCTCTCCGCGACCAAGCTGCTGCTCGAACACAGCCTGCTGTTGAACGGCACCCTGCGCTACACCGAAGCCAATCAACTGGGATTGCTCGGATTTGGCGGTGATCTCCGCGATGGCTATCGCGTGCAGTACGAAGGTTCTGCGGCGCTGTTGCTTTCCCGCAAGTTGGCGGTGGGCGCGGAGTTCCGTAGCAAGCCTGACAACTTGAACATTGCCGACGAAGAGGCGGCTTGGGACGTGTTCGTCGCCTGGGCACCCAACAAGCAGGTTTCGCTGACCGTGGCTTATGTCGATCTTGGCAACATCGTCATTGCTGATAACCAGCGTGGGCTCTATGCCTCCTTGCAGGTGGGTTTTTGATCACTGACTTTCCCGTGCGCCGGGTCGAACCTGCGCCTTTACAGGAGTTGTTCCATGGCATTTGAATTGGCAGCGAGCCTTCGTGCTGCGTTGCTGGCGGGCGTGTGCTTTGCGTCCCCGTTGACTTTCGCCGCTGATCCCGCCGGCGGCGTGGCCGATCCAGCCCCGGTGCATTCCGAACTGAAGGATGTTTACGAAGAGTTTGGCGGTGAGGCGGGAATGACCGCGCTGATGGACGTGTTCATGGACGAGCTGTTGGCCGATCCACGCATGCGACCGTTTTTCGAAGCCTCCGATCAGAAACGCGTCAAGCGTCAGTTGGCCGAGCAGTTCTGCGCCATTCTTGGCGGCGGTTGTATCTACAGCGGTCGCGACATGAAGACATCGCACGAGCAACTCGGTGCCACGCGAGCCGACTTCAACGCCTTGGTGGAAGACCTGCAAGTAGCGATGAACAAGCAGGGCATTCCATTTCGTGCGCAGAACAAGCTGATTGCTCAGCTGGCGCCGATGCATCGCGAGATCATTACTCGTTAGTCGAGTGCTTCGCAGTGGGGTGGGGCGATTGCCGCCAGCATGTGTGCCTTCCGAATTGTCTGAGAAGCGGCGTCGCGGAAACGACGCCCTCCAAGCGGAGGATTTTGATTACGGGCAAACGGATGCAAGCCGTTGGAGGGCCGCGATCCTGCGCGGCTGCTCTTGCTTATTCGACTGGTGTCTTCACCACCGAGTCTGACTCCGCCGCTTTCGCACAACGGACACCCAGATCACGAATTTCAGCGAGTTCCGGCGGTGTCAGTTGTGTCGCTACCGCTCGCGCATGCGCCTTGCACGCGGCCTTGGGCTTGCCCGCGGCATCGGCCGACGCGGCCAGCAAGATCAAACTGCCGATATCGCTGCGCAAGCGCGCGTTCCGACGCGCCAGCTGATAACCACGTTGTGGCTCACCAATCTCGATAAAAAACTCGGACGCATGCTGAGCATAGGCCGAAGGCAAGCGTGCCAGCAGGTCGACGTATCCGGCCTTCGCCTGCTCGACCAGCGCGTCAGCCATTTCCGCGTTGCCATCCGCGCGCTCAAGACCTGACAAGGCTGCCACAAACTCCGGATTGCCGGTTTGGGCGATCACTTTTTGGTAACGCGCTCGCGCGGCCGGCAGATCCCCCAACAAGGTCTCGCATTCGGCGAGGTGTTCTTCCGCGAGGTAATAGCCGGGCAGGCGCTCAACCGCGGCCGCAAAGAAGCGGCGGGCGTCCTCGATGCGACCAAAACGCAAGTAGGCGATTCCCATCTGGGTATGCAGCCACGCCAAGGGAACGGGATTGACATCGCGATACAAGGTTTGTGCCGCAAGGAAGTGATTTTCGGCACCCGCCAGGTCGCCCTGCAGCAGACGCAAGTCAGCGCGATGGGCCAGACCGTACAGATCGGCAACCGGCAGACTGGACGTTGCGAAATCCTCGGCGAGCGCTGCGTAGTCGCCGCGAGCGACCAGAATGTCCTTGGCCAAATCGCGCCACTCTTCGGGCGGAGAGCCTGCGTTCCGCGCCTTTTGCAGCCAGACGTCCGCTTCCTCGAAACGATGCAAGCCAGACAACGTGATGGCGTACAAAACCATCCCGCTCGGCGTCAGAAAGTCCTTGTTGGCACGATCAGCGAGCAGTTCGGTCGCACGGTCGGCATCAGCGAGCCGACCCAGCAACTTGTAGCGGTGATACAGCTGGCCGGCGAGTTTCTCGGCGCGGTCGGCATGGCCGGCAGCGAATTGCGCTTCCAACGCGACGATCTGAGCATCGACATTGCCGAGGTAAATGTCGGCAGACGTCGTGCGGTAGTAACGGGTGGAAATTGGCCAGATTTCCTTGATATCCGGAGCGACGAATTCGGTCGGCGATTGTTTGGAGTTTGTTGCCGCCGCTGCAGCGGATCGGGTGTCGGAATCTGGGCTGACGGCGCAGCCCGCAAGCAGGGCCGTCAGCAACAGAGTGGGGCGAATGCCACGGATGGGAGAAGAGGACAAAATTCGCATGCGTGAGCAGCCGCCCCGGTCAATCAACGTGGCCGACCGATGAAGGGGAAATCGGCTCGATAAGTGCTGTCGTCTGCCACGTTGTCAGACACGCCCGGTCCGACCAAGGCAGCAAACGAAACATCGATCACGTCGGCTTGGTAGGTCCGGCCACCGCAGGCCGTGCCAATGCCAAGTTCAACCGCGAGGTACTGACCGCAGGCCGGGATACGGGTGTCGATGATCATGCGGTCGTCCAGCAACACCCCGGCCAAAGCTGGGATGGAAAGCCCGCTGACGCCATTGCCCATGATGCCGTCGAGACCATCCAGACCGGCCATGTTGAACTCGGCCTCCGCTCGGAAGGTCGTCACCCAGGTAGTTGGATCAGCGGCTCGGTTGTACGCGTCCTTGAGCGCAGGATTGTTTCGCACAGAGCCGATCAAAGCGGTATTGATGGCAGGCCGTCCCTCGCGATCAATGCGGCCGTTCTCGAAGAATGTGCAGGGCAAGCCCTCGAGGTTGGTCAAGCGCGTCAAGTTGATGGTTGGCGAGCCAAATCCTGCCCGTGTCGCCGCCACCGCCATGGTGGCCGCGTTGCAGCTCGTGAACGTGAAGTTCAGCGTGCCAAAGGCCGGCTGGGTGAAGCTGGGGCCCATGACGACGGCCGGAGGGTAGTTGCCTCCTGCTCCGGTAACCACAGGGATTGCGGCCGTTCTGTTGTTGATCGGGCCGATTCCGTAAACGGCGACTTGCGCACCGGCAGTGTCAAACACGTTCCAATAAGCGACCAAACTGCGCGGCGAACCCGCGCCCAGTGCCCCAGCGGCCAAAGACTGCAGCAGCACACCGTGGCCTTGATTCGCAACGTCGTACCACATGCCGGAATGACCTGCTGAAATGCCACCACCGTCAAGACGGTCATTCGCCGCCCACACTCGCAGCACCGGATTGGCACCGTTGTTGGTCAATCGATTGCTCTTGATTCCCATCACGATGGTGAGGGTGTTGAACGTCCCGAACCCGTTGACGCCAGGGTTGCGAAATCCTGGGGCTTGACCCAAACGAACGGCGTTGAAGCGATCCACGTCAAAAAAGAACGGGTCATCGGTCAGTCCGGCAAAAACGCGAAAGTCAGTGGAGGCAACGGTTTGCTCGACCCGTCCGGAAACCGTGAGTCCCGGTACCGTCTCTGCGCACGTGAAAGTGGCGCCGCTGTTGCCGAAGCGACAGGCGATTTCCTTGGAACCATTGGTGGCCGCACCGTTGTCGATGAAGAGGCGGTAATTGACGGCATCCGAAAAACGAGCGCCTGCTGAAGCATCCGGAAACACCGTCGTGGTGATGATTGTTTCGGTGGGATCATTCGGATTGATGAACAGATAGATATCGTTCAAATCGGCTGCCGGATCGCCGGAAGCGAGCGGACCATCGCGGTGGTCTGCCGCGTTGGCGGCGGGAACAAGCGCAGTCGCCAGCATGACGCCAGCGGCAAGAGCGGACAGTTTCAACATCGTGCGTACTCCTCGGGGGTGCGAATGGGGGGCCCACTAACGCGAACTGCATGCCGCACTCACTTTGCCAGCACCCCTGCATGGCCTAGCTGAGTTCGACGATGGTACTCCGGTGAAATTGTGTGTTCATTACGTAAACGTGATGGGGAGCAGATGCAGGCCATCGAAAGATGGCGTAGGCGGCATCACCAGGCGGCCGGGATAGAATCTAGGGCTAAGCCTGATCTGCCCTGGAGCCAACCATGACATCGACCGAGCGCACCACCCCGATGGGCACAGCGTCGCTTCCTGCCAAGGATGGCTCGCCGTTGCGCTTTGTCACCGCTGCCAGCCTGTTCGATGGGCACGACGCAGCGATCAACATCATGCGGCGATTGATCCAGGCCCAAGGTGTGGAAGTGGTGCATCTAGGCCACAACCGAAGTGTCGAAGACGTAGTGCGTGCGGCGTTGCAGGAAAACGCTGATGCGATTGCGCTGTCGAGTTATCAAGGTGGCCACGTCGAGTACTTCAAGTACATGGTCGACATGCTGCGCGAGCGCGGCGCGCCGCACATCAAGGTGTTTGGCGGCGGCGGCGGAACCATCACTCCCGAGGAAATCCGCGAACTGCAGGACTACGGCGTCGAGCGCATCTACCACCCCAATGACGGCATGCACATGGGGCTGGTGGCGATGATTGAGGATGTGGTGCGGCGAGCTTCGCTTGCCCGCGATTCGGGATTCGGGATTCGTGATTCGGTTGAAGCAGTTGCCGACGTAGGGCGGGTCTTGACCCGCCATCGCGGCGCCGGGGCGAACACCGACCCTTCTCAAACGCCAAATGGTGGCGATGGCGGATCAAGACCCGCCCTACATGACGAGATCGGGATTGGCCGCATGTTGTCGGCCATTGAGAACGGCAATTTTTCGGAGGCCGAACTTGCAATGATGCGAAAGGGTTGGGCTGGCGTCCGCGCGTCCGAGTCCCGACCGAGCGAAGCGATGGGGCAGTCCGCGGAGCGGACGTTGCCACGAAGTGGCCGAGTTCCAAGTCCCGAGTCCCGTTTCCCGACCACCCCAGTCATCGGAATCACCGGTACCGGTGGTGCAGGCAAATCCAGTGTTACCGACGAACTGCTGATCCGCTTCCTCGCATCCTTTCCGCAGATGCACATTGCGGTCATTTCGGTGGATCCCACGCGTCGTCGGACTGGCGGCGCGCTGTTGGGTGATCGCATCCGAATGAATGCGCTGCGCAGTCCACGCGTGTTCATGCGCTCGATGGCAACGCGCCGTCAACACATGGCCACCAACATCGTGTTGCGGGATTGCATCGCCTATCTGAAGAGCCTGGCGTTTGATCTGGTGATCGTGGAAACCGCAGGCATTGGGCAAAGCGATTCCGAGATCGTCGACTTGGTCGACTTCCCGATGTACGTGATGACCAGCGACTTTGGCGCGCCCAGTCAGCTGGAAAAAATCGACATGCTCGATTTTGCCGAGTTGATCGTGCTGAACAAGTTTGACAAGCGCGGTGCCGAGGATGCATTGCGCGATGTACGCAAGCAATGGAAGCGCAACCGCGTGGCGTTTGGCCTCAAGGACGAAGACGTGCCGGCGTATCCGACGATCGCTAGCCAATTCAACGATCCTGGCATCAGTTGGATGTTCGTCAATCTATGCCGGCTGCTGCGCGCGAAGATGGGGGCGACAGCGGCAGTGTCTGGTGCTTCCCAAGTCTCGGACCCTCACCTCCGGCCCCTCTCCCGAGGGGAGAGGGGATCAACGCCTGGCTGCGATTTCATGCCGCAGCTGGACACGACGCTGAAAGAGCCGCGCGCCACCGTGCTGATCCCCGGCCAGCGCGTGCGCTATCTGGCCGAAATTGCCGAGCAAGGCAGGGCGATCAACCGCAGCATCGAAACCCAAAGCGAGATCGCCGACCGCGCGCAGAGTTATTGGCAATCGCTGCGTGATCTCGAAGACACGCAACTGCCGAAGGCACTTGAGCTATTCCCCGCCGAGGCCTTGCTCCATGCCCCGGTAGAGCGGAGCTTGCTCCGCTTGGCGCAGGGCGGAGGAGATTCGACACCATCGTCGAATATGCAATCCAACCCTGCGGGAGCCAAAGCAGAGCTTCCGCCCGGCAACGAACGTCGCGTAGGCCAGCCCGACCGTCGCACCACCAAATTTCAGTGGGAGCGTCGTCTCGAAGCGCAGGAGGGCGGCAACGAACCAGCGGCACCGGTTGCCGACCGCACCCTGATCGTCCTGCGCCAGCGCTACAACGACGCCGTGCAATCGCTGACCGCGGAAAACCTGAAGTTGTTGCGTGATTGGCCGGCCCGCCTGAAGTCGATTACCGACGACGTTACCGAGTACCAAGTCCGCGACAAGGTCATTCGAGTCGAAAATTATTCCGAGTCGCTCTCGCGCCAGCAGATTCCCAAGATCGCTGCACCCACCTATCGAAGCTGGGGCGAACTGCTCACCTTCCTCGGCAAGGAAAACTTGCCGGGGTCGTATCCGTACACCGGCGGCGTATATCCCTATCGGCGCACGGGTGAAGACCCGATCCGCATGTTTGCCGGCGAGGGCACGCCGGAGCGCACCAATCGGCGGTTTCACTATCTGAGTGTAGGTCTACCGGCTGCGCGCCTTTCCACTGCATTCGATAGCGTGACCTTGTATGGCGAGGATCCGGCGCTGCGGCCAGACATCTTTGGCAAGATCGGCAACTCTGGTGTCAATGTGCCGACACTGGATGACATGAAGAAGCTCTATTCAGGCTTCGACCTGTGCGCGCCGACGACCTCGGTGTCGATGACGATCAATGGCCCGGCGCCGATCATCCTCGCGATGTTCATGAACACCGCGATCGATCAGCAGGTCGAGAAATATTTGCGCGGTGATCCCCTGCGTTGGCAGGCTGCACAAGCCAAGATCGACGCTTTTTTTGTCGGCAAGCCACGACCTGTCTACAACGGCGAATTGCCCGCCACCAACGATGGCCTGGGTTTGGCCTTGCTTGGAATCAGCGGTGCGCAGTTACTTGATGCGGAAACCTACCAACGAATCAAGGCACATACGTTTGCCAACGTGCGCGGCACGGTGCAGGCCGACATCCTGAAAGAGGACCAGGCCCAGAACACCTGCATCTTCAGCACCGAATTTGCGCTGCGCATGATGGGTGACATCCAGCAATACTTCGTCGATCAGAAGGTGCGCAATTTTTATTCGGTCAGCATCTCCGGCTACCACATCGCCGAGGCGGGCGCCAACCCGATCAGCCAACTTGCTTTCACGTTGAGCAATGGCTTCACCATCGTCGAGTACTACCTCGCGCGCGGCATGCGGATCGACGATTTCGCGCCGAATCTGAGTTTCTTTTTCAGCAACGGCATGGATCCGGAATACACCGCCATCGGCCGGGTAGCGCGACGCATCTGGGCCCGTGCGATGCGCGAGCGCTACGGCGCCGATGCGCGCAGTCAGATGATGAAGTACCACATCCAGACTTCAGGTCGGTCTCTGCATGCGCAAGAGATCCAGTTCAACGACATCCGCACCACACTGCAGGCTCTGTATGCCCTGTTCGACAACTGCAACAGTCTGCACACCAATGCCTATGACGAAGCGATCACCACGCCGACCGAAGAATCAGTGCGACGTGCCGTCGCCATCCAGATGATCATCACCAAGGAACTGGGGCTGAACTTCTGCGAGAACCCGTGGCAGGGCAGTTTCATCGTCGACAAGCTGACCGACATCGTTGAAGAGGCTGTGTACAAGGAGTTCGAGGCCATCTCCGAGCGTGGCGGCGTGCTTGGCGCGATGGACACCATGTATCAGCGCGGCAAGATCCAGGACGAATCGATGGTGTACGAGCACAAGAAGCATGACGGTTCGTTGCCGCTGATCGGCGTCAACACCTTCTTGCCCAAGGAGCACGGGGGCGACATCGTCACCGAGATTGAATTGATTCGCAGCACCGAAGAAGAAAAGTCGCAGCAGATCACCAATGTTGCGACCTACCAGAGCAACCGCAATGCCCTCGCTGCCCACGACCTATTACCCTTGCAAATGGCCGCTCGCCAGCGACAGAACGTGTTTGCGGCATTGATGGACGCCGTCACCACCCATTCGCTGGGGCAAATCAGCCACGCGCTGTATGAGGTGGGCGGCGAGTACCGACGGAACATGTAGTGAGAGTGAGGCTGCACGTCGAGGAAGTTTTCGGGAGGGTGGATCTTCACCGTGCAATAGCCGCAGGGCGCTGCACCGCCAGACGTTGAGCTAGCGGAGCAAGCTCCGCTCTACAAAATCTTGCACGAGCCACGTTTTGGTAGAGAAGACCGAGCGAAGCGAAGGCGTTCGCGCGTAGCGCGTTAACTTGGTCGGCTGTTCTTTCGAACCCACCGCCAAATCGCGGCGAAATGCCTTTTGGTCATTGCGCACCTACGAGTCGTGTCGAGGTGCATCCTCAGTGCTTGCTGGCCGGCTTTCCGCCACGCCCCCGCACCGGCGTCACTTCCACGCTCAGCGTAAAACTGCGTTGTTCATTGGCGCTCATCGCGCCGACGCTGACCACCTTGCGGGCAATTTCGTCACCGCGCTCGTTCCGCACGGTCACCACCACGTTGTATTCCCATGCGGGCGCGTCGACTGGGTGACGGATGCTGGCATCCACCCGCAATGGCGTGAGAGTTTCTGTGACCTGTCCCGTTTCACTGGGATCAAAACGCAGGTGGTGCCGACAGGCAGGACAGACGCGCGCGCTGTTGAGAATATTTTCCTTGCAGTGCGGGCACTCGCGGGTTGATCCCGGAGTGCCTGGGCGCAGATTGCTCATGCGCCGCTGCTGAAGTCTGCCTTGTTGCCGCCGCCCGATGATTTGCCTGATTTGGCAGATGTGCCTTCATCCCAGCCAAACACTGCGTTGCCACGCATGCGGGCACCAGCGGCAACGGTCAGCGAGCCGGCTTTGACATCACCAACGATCGCCCCGCCTTGCTGCAAATCGACCCGACTTGCGCCGTCGATGTTGCCCTCCAACTCGCCCGCCACGATGACTTTGTCGGCACGCACGCTGCCGGTCACCTTGGCGCCGGACTCGATCATCAAGTCACCCTGCACGTTGACATCGCCCTTGAACACGCCAGCGATGCGCACACTGCCAGTGCCTTCGATCTTGCCCTCGATGGTGATGTCCGATGCGATCAGCGATTCCTTTCGCGAACTGCTGCTATCGGTTGCGCGCGGTGGTGCCGAGTACGACGTGGTTTCGGCTTTCGGTGAGGAGTCCTGTCGCGGCAGGTCACGCACATCCATTGCTTGAGTCGAAGCGCTGGAGACAACGGCAGGGGCGGGGGTCGGGGCAGCAGCGGGTTTCGGTGTGGTGTCTTTCCAAAGAGACATGGCGGTGCACTCTGGGGTGGGGGACCACGAGGCTACTCCGTCTCCGTTGCGCGCGCTATCGACTCTGAGCGAATTGCGTCGCACAGTGCTCTAGCCGCTGCAACCGTCAGTGGCATCGGGTTGCATTGTCGTGCTGTGCCAGCTGCTATCTCGAGATCGCGGACTTTGTAGTGGCTTTGCGTTTGGTCACAGCGCGCGCACTCCACCGTCCAACATTCACCACCGTCATGCAGGCCGCGCTGACAATCGACGTGTATGTGCCGTGTCGGCCCATGCATTGGCTCGTCGACAGGCGTGTCCCGGTCGACGGTCATCAGCAGCTTCGCTGGATCCACTCGCCAGATAAATCAGGAGACACGCATGCCAATTCGCAAAACCCAACAGATTTTTGCGCAACCCGTCGCCGGCACTCCCGGCTTGGCCGACAAGCTGTTGGACCTGATCGGCAACATTCCGCCGTCGCGTGAATCCGCTAGCGACGAGCCAAAAGCGCGCGCACGCGTCGTCGCGCGGACGGCCGCGACCAAGGCCGCATCCGCCGCTGGCGCTTTGGCCTTGCCTCCGGGTCCACTGGGTTGGTTGACCATCGCTCCTGAGCTGTACGCCGTGTGGAAGATTCAGGCGCAAATGGTGGCCGACATCGCTGGCGTGTATGGAAAGGACAAGGCTCTGAACCGCGAGCAGATGTTGTATTGCTTGTTCAGCCACACTGCGGCCAAAGCCTTCAGCGACTTGGTCATCCGGGTGGGCCAACGCTTTGTGGTGCGTCGCGCACCGGTCTCCGCGCTGTATGCCATCGCCAACAAGGTGGCCATACGCATCGCTCATCGCAGCGCAGGCCGTGTCGTGGCCCGTTGGGTGCCGGCGCTGGGCGCCTTGGGAGTCGCGGGATATGTGTACTTTGATACCGGCAGGGTGGCGGATGCGTGCATCGAGCTGTTTGCTGCGGACCTGCAGCTTGAAGTCGAGCCGAGCGTTGAATCCGACGATGAAATGACAGCCGACCCGAAGCAAGCCAGAAAGTCACCGCGCAAGGCAGATGCGGACCAACCGGCCGCCGCATCGCGAGCCAAGCGGCCTGCGGCAGCCAAAGTTTCTGCGAGAAGTAAACCTGCTCGAGCCGACGCCAGGCCACCTGCCAGCAAGATCGTCAAGAAGGCAGCCAAGCGGGCACCCAAAACTGCGCCCAATGGATAGCTGACAGCGCCGGCCTTTCTGACACCTGCGCTGACGAGCCGTTCATCGAGATGAGAAACTGATGCGTTCTCGGAGCACTGAGGTGGGTATGCGTTTGTTTACAGGGTCAGTCGGACTCGTGTTGATGGCACTGGCATTGTTTCCGTCGCCAGCTTCAGCGGCTGGCGGCGTCGATTGCGAGATGCGCTTTACCTTGTCGAGTTGGTCGATCTTCTACAAGACCGCCAAGGGTAGCGGCACCATTACCTGCAACAACGGACAAAGCATGGCGGTCAGACTGCGTGCAAAGGGTGGCGGACTCTCGGTCGGCAAATCGACGATCGACGATGGCCGAGGCGAGTTTTCTGGCGTCGGCGGCATCAATGAACTGCTCGGTACCTACGTCAGCGCAGAAGCCAACGCCGGGGCGGTGAAGGCAGTCAAAGGTCAAGTGGTCACGAAAGGCGAGGTGTCTCTGGCGCTCGCGGGAACCGGCCGTGGGTGGGATCTTGGCGTGGCCTTCGGCAAGTTCATCATCAGTCGTCGGTGAGGCTAGCGCCGCGGCGCAAGGTCAAAAGCGGCGCCGCAGGAGCAGCGCCCTCCAAAAGCACGCCGCATAACGCATCGCTTAATGCCGCATCGCTTCATCGGAGGGCCGCGCTCCCACGCGGCTGCTCGTTTTTTGGTGCCCAGCAACTACTAAAAGCAGCCAAGAATTGCATCAGCACAGCGCTACAGCGCGAACAAACGGTTGGCGTTCGCCCAGGTCTGATCAGCGATGGATTGCAAAGACACGCCACGTAGTTCGGCGACGCATTGGGCGATCTCAACAAGCCGGTGTGGCTCATTGCGTTGGCCTCGCCACTGGGCGTCAGGTTGATCGGGAGAGTCGGTCTCAAGCAACAGAAACTCGATCGGCATGCTCGCAACCAACCGCCGCAAACGCAATGCGCGTGAATATGTGAGCGGCCCACCAATGCCGAGGAAGAAGCCCATTTTCCAAAGTTGCTCGGCTTGTTCGATGCTGCCGGAGAAACTGTGGATCACTCCACGCAAACCACCGATACGGCGAATGCGTTGAATGACTTCGTCGACGGATCGGCGCGCGTGAATCACCAGTGGCAAGTCGAATTCATTGGCCAATTCAAGATGACGCTGAAAGCAAAGCCGCTGTGCATCCGCGTCCAAGCCTTCGACGAAAAAATCGAGACCGCATTCCCCGATGGCCGCCGGTCGGTTCTGTTGGAGCCACTCTCCGAGCGCGTCAAGATGACTCTGCGTGTGCTTGGCAACGAATACCGGATGCAAGCCATAGGCAGGAAGCAGTCCGCTTTCCGCCGCGCATAGCGCGCGAATGCCTGGCCAACTGGCGAAATCAATCGCGGGGATCAGCTGTCTGGTGACACCCGTGGCGCGCGCGCGCGCCACCACCGCATCGCGATCAACCGCGAATTCGTCGACATCAAGATGGCAGTGGCTGTCGAACAGATTCACTCGCGCACGGCATCCTTCACGATGCGCTTGTCCGCGCGTCGTTGCTTGAGGCTGGCGAACAACAAAGTGCCCAATGCGAGCAAGATCTCATCGACAAAGGGGATCGGATCGGGAACCACCAAGGTCACGCCGAATAATGTCGCGGTGATCGCCAGCAGCCACGGAAAGCGCAGGCGTTTTGCCCAATTCACCAACGGACCCAGCAATAACTGAGACATCGCGAAATGACCTGAGGGAGGGAGCCGCTAGGTTGCCATGCCGCGATAGCAGTCGGTTGCTCCTGCCGACTCAATCGACGTACCCCGGTTCAGCTGTCGATGCTCGGAAGCGGCCCGGAAGTTACCCTATACAGCTACGCAAAAATTCTCGGAGACCCAGGTGACCACGCGACCGGCTTGTGACGCACTGATTATTGGCGGAGGCCACAACGGCTTGGTATGCGCAGCTTACCTCGCTGCGGCGGGCTTGAAGGTCACCGTGCTGGAGCGTCGCTCGATACTGGGCGGCGCCGCGGTTACCGAAGAGTTCCATCCGGGTTTTCGCAACTCGACGGCCAGCTATACCGTTTCCTTGCTGAATCCCTTGGTCATTCGCGATCTCAACCTCAAGGCGCGTGGATTGCGCGTGGTCGAGCGTCCTTATTCCAACTTCTTGCCGCTGCCCGATGGTGGCGCATTTCACCTGGGTGGCGCGCCGGGTGCGGCCGATATTGCCAAGCTCTCACCGAAGGATGCGGAGAACCTTCCGAAGTATTACGCGATGCTCGAGCGCGTAGTGATGGTGTTGCGTGAACTGATGCTGCAAACGCCGCCCAATGTGTCGTCCGGGTTTGTGCTCGCCGATTGGCTGGGTTCATTCAAGGTAGCGAAGCAGCTGAAGCGCCTGGACATGCGTGGCCGCCGCGATCTGCTCGATTTGTTTGCTAAAAGCGCCGGTGATCTCCTGGATGGCTGGTTTGAGTCCGAGCCACTGAAGGCAGCTCTGGGTTGGGATTCTGTGGTCGGGAATTTCGCCAGTCCTTACACGCCAGGCTCGGCCTATGTGCTGCTGCACCACGTGTTTGGCGAGGTCAACGGCAAGACCGGCGTGTGGGGTCATGCCATTGGTGGCATGGGCGCTATCACTCAGGCGATGGCCGCCGAGTGCCGGGCACGTGGTGTTGATCTGGTCACCGATGCGGCAGTCGAGCGCGTGCTGGTGCGCGAGGGCAGGGCGGTTGGCGTCGCGCTTGCCGATGGTCGCGAAGTGTTTGCGACGCGAGTGATATCCAACGTCAATCCCAAGTTGTTGTACACGCGCCTCATCGCCAACACCGATCTCGACCAGGATACCGCCGAGCGCATGCTGCGCTATCGCTGCGGCTCGGCGACCTTCCGGATGAACGTGGCCTTGTCCGAGCTTCCTGATTTCACTGCCGCTCCAGGCAAGTCGCTGCAGTCGCATCATCAAAGCGGCATCTTGATCGGCCACAGTCTGGCTTACATGGAACGCGCCTTCTTTGATGCCAAGGGCAAGGAGCACAACCCCGGCTGGTCTCGTCAGCCCATCGTCGAGTTGGTGATTTCATCAACTCTGGACGACACTCTTGCACCGGCGGGACAGCATGTCGCCAGCATGTTCTGCCAACACGTCCACCCCGAGGTCGATGGTGGCTGGGACGTTCATCGCGATACCGTCGCCAAGTTGATGATCGCCACGGTCGATGCCGCCGCGCCGAACTTTGCCAGCAGCGTGCTCGGCTACAAGGCGCTGTCGCCATTGGATCTGGAGCGTGAGTACGGTCTCATCGGCGGCGATATTTTCCATGGCTCACTTGGCCCCGATCAGCTCTTCAGTGCGCGCCCGATGCTTGGCCAGGGCAACTACCGCGGTGCGTTGAAGGGCTTGTACCTGTGTGGCTCAGGTACACATCCTGGTGGCGGTGTCACCGGATTGCCGGGAAGAAATGCGGCGCGGGAGATTCTGCGCGACGGTTAATCTGGATGGGTGCATCCGACCCGCAGGAATACTCGCAGACCGCGCATGTCCGACCTTGATCGTCCTAGCTTGGACAGGATTGTTGAGCAAGCGCTTCGGGATCGCGTTCAATTCTCGGACGGCCCGCGTTGTTGACGACGATCGCGGTCTGGGCAAGTCCGCCGAGGCAAAGCCTCACCGTGACATTGCTGCCCTGACTCATGCCGTTGGGTGCATAACGAATCATCGGCCGGAATGTTCCCGAGTACATATGCGTGGACGACGGCATCGTTTGTGCGGCGAGGACCACCACCCGGTCTGAGATATCCAATGCACGATTGTTGTTGTTGTCAACGAACACGATCCAGCCGGACGACCAGTCGCCATCATTCCTGCAGCGTTGGGAGGTGCTATCCAACGGACAAACCAAGGTCCCTCGGCGCTTGGTGAGCGCTTCCGTTCTTGCCATCGCCAATGCGCCCACAAATTCGTTGTGAATGCCGGCGAGTCGCGAACGGTCAATGGCCCGCCCGAAGCCTGGCAGCACCCAACCAAGTAAAGTTGCCAGTATGGCCATGACCACGATGACTTCGATCAGTGTAAAACCGCGTGCTTTGAGTTGCATGGCAAATCCTCGACCAGTGGGGAGGACCTAGTTTTTGCCCGCGCGAGTATTCAGGACATCGGTAGTTTCCGGCTTCTTCTGTAAGAAGATTCCTACCCGAGCCAGATGCCTAGATCGTATGGAAGCGGCCCATTTTTGCCCCAGTTCGATCTGCGGTGTATCGCTGGGCGCGTCAAACGCTTGCAGCATGAGGTACTAGACTCGGGACGCGTGCGGGCGCGTACATACCCGCTAGTCCCAGTTCTAGAGCCGGCCGTCGGTCCATGCTGGCGAGCGGTTGAAGGTCTACCTAAGCTTCAGAAGCTGCCAAGGAGCGCGCATGTCTTATCCGACTCACACTGCGAAAATGATTCGAGGCTTCACCCTCATCGAAGTATTGGTGGTGATCGCGGTCCTTGGGATTGTCGCTGCCCTCGCTATGCCAGCATTCAACGATGCTATCGCTCGTAATGGCGTTGTTGCTCGCAACAATGAGTTGCTCGCAGGGTTGGCTTTGGCAAGAACAGAAGCCATTCGCGCGAATGCGCCCGCGTCCTTGTGCGCGGCGAACGCCGCCCAGACCGCGTGCCAAGCCACTTGGGGCGCGGACTGGTTGGCGTGGATTGATCGCGACGCTGACGGTGTGGTGGATGCTGGCGAGGAAGTGCTGCAGGTGGGAGGCGTAACGGACCGCGAGGCGTTCTCTTCGCCGAGTGGAGCCGCTCACACCTTGATTCGTTTCAATCCGCGCGGGCTTCGAACTTTTCCGGCCGCCATTGACGTGCGTCTGCAAGTGAGTGCCGTGAGCTGCCCCTCCGGCCAAGATTATCGACGCACGATTGTTGTGACGCCTACCGGAGCAACGCGCTCCGCTGCTGCTCCCTGCTGAGCGGATATCAGACCATGCAATCAAGAATTCTGTTTCGTTCCCCAAATGAAGTGGCCAGTCGGGGATTTTCACTCGTCGAGATAATGGTGGCAATTTTGGTATTGTCGATCGGCCTGCTTGGCATGGCTGCTTTGATGGCGACCTCAATGCGCAACGCGCAAAGTGCCAATCAGCGCACACAGGCGATAAATTTGGCGTATGAAATTATTGATGGAATCAGGGCAAATATTCCCAATACAACTCGGTATGCGACCGGAAATTGGACCGATCCCGCGGTCGCCTGCGCTGCAGCAGACAGGCCGGCACTAACGTTCAATAGTGCCACCGCCATACATCGCTTGGAAGTGGCG
The DNA here is from genome assembly GCA_052390415.1 of Pseudomarimonas sp. Lineage (GTDB taxonomy): Bacteria > Pseudomonadota > Gammaproteobacteria > Xanthomonadales > Xanthomonadaceae > JANNWF01. The sequence goes on from JBQTGY010000028.1 coordinate 19,175, forward strand.
CGCTGGGCCAGCGACATTTGTTACACGCTGCCCAATGGGCAGGGCCGCATAACGGTCACCACGACAGAGGCTGCTGCAACCGGTGGCGGCGTTGACTTCGCCAATTATTTCGTGGCGGTTGAAGTCTGCTGGTTTGACGACCGCGTCTCTGAAGAAGGCTCTGACTGCGATAATGCGACCGCGGGGCCGGATACAACTATTACCGTGAGCACATCGTTATGAGCGGAGATTTCGGCTTGCTGCGTGGGCGGACTCGCGGGGAAGCCTTTCATCAGACGGGCGTTACTCTGATCGAGCTAATGATTGCTTTGGCGCTGGGTGTGGTGTTGGTGCTCGGAATAATGCAGGTTTTTTCAGGTGTGCGCAGTGCCTTTGCGACTTCGGAGGGATTATCAAGAGTTCAGGAAAACGCTCGCTTTGCGATGCAGTTCATCCGCTTCGATACCCGTATGGCGGGCAATTTTGGTTGCCGCAACGAGTTTCAATTGATCTACGAGCCAGCCAAGGATGGACAGGGGTATTACAACCACACCGTCACTGACACCGCGCCGGCAACTGCGAGACGTCTGACAGGGGTTGCAACCACCGGCCTAGACACAGCTCCGTACACCCTGCAGCTGCATCGGCCGGTGCAAGTCTATGACTACGTTGGAACGTCGCCCGGCGATACGTTCGCACCCAATTTGGCTATCTTTCCCGGCGGAGTAGGCGCAGCGACTGCGTTTGTCCCAAACCTCCCGGCGGCGCTTATCGGCAACTCTCTGGGCTTGGATGCGAGCGGCCTTCTGGGGGGAGAGGTCGGGGATTTGGTTCCAGGAAGTGACGTGCTGGTCTTGCGTTACTTGAGTGAAACCACCATTGCCGTTCCTGGAGGCCTTGTGGACACTACCGGCGTGCTCAGTGGAGCTTCAGCAACAGATTTCCCGCTTTGGCGGATTTTTGCCATTGCGCACTGTAGTACGGTCTCAATCTTCCAGATTACTTCCAACGCGCCTGCCTCTTTGGCCAGCGGCGCAACTAACCTCAATCGGCAAGCATGGGGTTACATTCCGTACGGTAATGGTGTACCCGCCCATTCGGTTGAGTTTGCGGTTTATTATATCGGCCGAACGGGCGATGATACACCGCCAGCGCTATTTCGTCGGCGATTGCGCCAGGATCCAGGCAGCGCCGCTCAGGGTGCTCAGATCGGACCCGCCGAAGAGCTGATTCCCGGTGTAGAGATGATGCAAGTGTTGGTGGGCGTTGATACCGAGCCGCAAGTCGTAGTGGTGCCGCCGGCCGTACCACCGGCAGCAGACCAAGTGGTCAATGCCTTTCGCTCGGCGTCGCAGCACATACCCGGTGGTACGAATATCGCAACGCAATATATCCGCGAGCGTTCCATCGTCTCGCTTAGGGTTTCGTTGATGATTCGTAGCCCTGAATCGATTGGCGCAGATCCGCAGCTTGCGACCAGGATCGTCGGTGATGTGGTCGTAACGCCACCGAGAGATCAACGATTGCGTCAGGTATATGACACCACGACCGCGATACGAAATCGTCAAAGAAATTAGGATCTCCCAATGAAAATTGTCAAACAGACCAACAACCTGTACGTGTTGCGACTGCGCGGTCCAACTAAGCAGCGGGGCGCAGCGCTTTTCACTGCTTTGATGATGCTGATCATATTGGCTATTTTGGGGGTCGCCGCAGCTAGGGTAACGGCCCTGCAGGAGCGCATGGTCGGTGTTTATCTAGCGGACGTCGAGGCCTTTCAAAGCGCGGAAGATTTGGTTCGCGACAACGAGCGGACCATATTGGCAAACGACGTTGATTCTCTTTGTTTTTCGAGCACCAAGTTAACGGGAGACATACCCACTACCTGGGCTAATGGTAGTGAGACCGAGTCTGACGTTTATTTTGAGAATATAGGTAGAAATCCCACGCTATCGCTAATTGATTCGGCACAGGCTGGAAAGGCTGTCGAGATTGGTGGTCCTGGCTGTCTATTTTTTCGTGTTAATTCACTCGGGTTCGACGCCACAGGGGAAACGTCCAGGGCAGTCGTGCAGACATTGTACATACCATGAGCGTTGCTAGGCGCATCCAGCGCATCCGCAATATCGAACAAGGTGTAATCATATGAATACCTCGCGCATGCCAGTGCTGCTTGCTCTTTGCGCAGCAACCTTTTTTGCGGGTGTCTCGGCACCAGCGCTTGCCAACGTTCCCTTGGCGGAGAAGCCATTATATTTGGGTGAGACGGTCAAGCCAGCATTCATCATGGCGGTGGACGATTCTGGCTCAATGCAGTGGGATGTGTTGAGCCCGAATCAGGATGGAGAGTTGGTATGGGGCCGTGATTCCACCACCACCGCTTTCGGCTTCTTCCGCGAGAATGGGTCATTTCGTCCAGATAATGGTGGTGTGGATCTGTCTGGTAACTTCCTGCAGCTGTTTCCGTTCGACAATCGCGGGACGCCCCGTAACACCGTGCCGCCATTCCCCGCCTTCGGCTTTGCGCGTTCGCCACAATTCAACGCGGCGTACTTTGATCCTGCGGCGCAATACTTGCCTTGGCAAAACTACGACGGCACCTCATATCCCAGCATGTCGACTGCTACGCAATGGCAGTCGATGAAGCTTTCACCGGATACCACGGAAGCCCGGCGTTATAATCTGACGGCGACCATTTACGACCAGTCCAATGACACGGCCGGCGGTACCATACAGATAGTCAATGGTGCGCCGCTCTATAACGGTTATGTTTTGAAAGCGGGTTGGTCGATTCGCAGTGAAGACAACACTACCCGAACCTGCCCGGCGACCCCGTCGAATATCACCGTACCCGCGAGCGGCAGCACGGCCCTTGTTCTGACGGCCGACCGCACCATTACCGGCGAGTGCACCGGCGGTTCTGGCAACGCTGATGACGAGGTAGACGTCTGGATTCCGAACCTGGTGGATACACCTATTCCGGACGGACAGGGCGAGTTGTTCAACGTGCGGCCTGGCATGGTGATACCGTCCGGCATCCAATATTTTGTGCGCCAGCGTTGCGGTGGCACGACCACGACAGACAGTTTGGGGGCCACCAGCGCTCAGCTAGGTGTATGGACCACGACCACTGCCAACATAACCTTGCCCGCTTTCACGTTGCCTTCGGGAGGCACTCACGCCAATTACGCCGTTCGCTACTGCGATCAGAACGGAGGCAACGTTGGTGATCCAGGTAACGTCAACCAGAATGCCAATTATGGCGATGGCGCTGAAGACTTCACCGTTGGCTTCGCCTATTTTGCACCCACCTATTATCTGACCACCAATACATCGGCCGACGGAAATACTGCCCCGGTAGCGTTCACGAATCTTGCTGGCGGCCCGCGAGCGAACACGACGCCTGGTGGTGGAACGCTTTATCGCTACGAAATCCGACCGGCCAATTACGCGACGACTGCGGCTTACAACGCGGCCATGACCAATTTCGCCAATTGGTTCTTGTATTATCGCACCCGTAACCTAGCGATGATTGCGGCTTTGACTCGTTCCCTGAACGACGTCGACTTCATGCGAATTGGTTATTTTCGCATCAACCAGACATACAACGGAACGGATTATACAGCGACCGTCCCTCCGTTGGTCATGCACGAAATGAGCGACTTTACGAACAGCACCACGGTTGCGGGTCGAAGGAGCTTGTACGCGCAGATGCTGACGCTGCCTGCCAATGGTTCGACCCCCAACGGATGGGCAGTCAATCAACTGGGCCTTCAATTTCAGCGCACCACGGGTACTGCTTCCCCCGCTTCTGATCCGCCGGTAATCAGCGCGTGCCAATTCAACGCCGGTATGCTATTTACTGATGGTTATAGTAATCAAGGCCGACCGACTTCAGCTGGCAATATTGATAACGGCACTCCGTTTGCTGCGGCGCCTTTCACCGACGGGCATAGCAATACGATGGCTGATATTGCCTCCTATTATTACAGGGAGAATCTACGTCCGGATGTGACCGCGGGGCTAGTTCCGGTTGTGCCGGGTTGCACCACCTCTACTCCTGACTTACGCTTGGATTGCAATCGCAACCAACACATGAATTTCTATGGAATTACCTTGGGTGCGTCGGGTGTGAGTTTTGGCGTGACCCATCAACAGGACCCCGATACCTTGGACATTACACCCGACATATTTGTTGCCGGGAACGCGCCAGCATGGCCTGCGTGGGCAAACGATGCCCGTAGTGCGGTGGACGATATTTGGCATGCCACTGTCAATACGCGCGGCCAGTTCGTTAACGCGACCAGTCCGGAGCGAATCAGTCAGGCGATGAACTCGATTATTCAGTCGATCAACACTGCGGCGCGTCGCTCGGCGGGCACTGCTGCCAGCGGTGCACGTAGAGCGGTTGGGTTTACCGCGTATGTCCCCGAGTTCGATCCAAACTCTTGGACTGGAGACGTGAAGGGCTATCGTTTGCTGCCCTCAGGTCAGTTGGGTCCTGTGACATGGTCTGCGGTTGAGGAATTGCCGGTGCCCGCACTGAGAAACATCCTTGTTTCGCTACCCAACGGTACCGTGCCACCCATCACTTTCAGTCTTTCCGACTTTAACAATACCAACCTTGGCACGACCGATCTGCAACGACAGACTCGGCTCGGCCTGTTGGCAACTCAGTTTGCAACGGGTGGCGAGTTTGCAGGTCGCACGGTGCAACAGGCAATCGATTACTTGCGGGGTGACTTGACGCATGAAGGTAGCGCGCCAGGCAGTTTCCGCAGTCGGCTATTACGTAATCCGGACGGGACTTCACAGCATCGCCCGATTGGCGATATTTTAGGTTCTCAGCCCGAGATACTTAACCGCGGCTCCGAAGGATATTCGCAGCTGCCGGTCAGCAAGGGTGGCCGTGTTAACACGGACGGGACCCTGGTTCCAGCCACTACTACCGGAACCTACAGTCGGTTCGTCAATACAACCAAGGCGACACGCACTCCGGTGCTGATCGTGGGCTCGAATGACGGAATGATTCACGGTTTCGATGCTAGCACGGGTTCGTCAGGGTCACCTGGTGAAGAGCTGTTTGCCGTTATCCCAAATAGCGTATTGGCAAAGACTGGAAAGTTGCTTGAGCGAGATTACCTGCACACCTTCCTGGTCGACGGTACTCCACAAGTGGGTGATGCCTGTATCGGCAGCGGATCGGGTGGCGCAGACTGCTCGTGGAAGACAGTCGCCGTGATGGGGATGGGGGCCGGCGGTCGTTCGGTGGTGGCATTGGACGTGACCAATCCGGCCGCCGGGTTCGGGTCCACAAACTTCTTGTGGGAGTTTTCCAACCTTCAGGATAGTGATATGGGTTTCACTATCAATCGGCCGCGCATATTTGCCGGTGAGGATGGAGTTTGGTACGCCGCTTTTGGTAACGGGTTAAACAGCGCTAATCATTTGGCGAAGCTCTTTATCTTGAACCTGAGCACAGGCGCGCTGGTGCGAGAGATCACGCTTGGCACGGTCGGCTCGGCGCTGGATCCGAATGGCGCGATCGCTGTGCTCGCAGTTGATGGTGATGGCAATGCCGATCGCACAGGTTTGCCGAATGAGGAATCGAATACGTACACGGACACGCTGTATGTGACGGACTTCCATGGACGCCTCTTCAAGGTTGACGTCAGCGCTACCAGTCCCAGCAGTTGGGCGGTTGCCTATGGAGGGCTACCCCTCTATACCCCCGAAGCAGTGGACACAGCCGAGAGAGTCGACAAACGTCAATTCGTGACTGGCGCGTTGGATGTGACCCGTCACCCGCTTAACGGTAATATGGTTGTTTATGGCACTGGCCGGTATGTTGCCAATGGCGACCAGAATGTGATCTCGGTGCCGCAGGTGCAGACTTTCTATGCAATTTGGGACGATCCTACGCAGACGGCAGGCTTCTCGGCTCGTGCGGCCCTGCAGGCGCAGACCGTCACTGGCAGCATCGTGGTTGATGGGGTAACGCGGAGGCAAACCTCGGATACTCCTGTTAATTATCGTGGCACCGGTGCAAAGCGTGGTTGGTATATCGACCTGTATCAGGCGTCGGGTACCGGAACATTCCGCAACGGTGAGCGTGTTGTTGGTACGCCAACAATTTTTGGCGGCAACGTGGTGTTTACCGCATTTCAACCCATCGGAACGCAGTGCAGCCCTGGCGGCAAGAATTGGCTTTACTCGCTGAATGTCCTAACGGGTGCAAGCGGCTTGGTGTTTGATGGTTGCACGCGCTGCGGTGGCACAGACCTCAATCCGGGCGGCACTTCGGCGGCTCCATCACAAGATCCACCAATTGTGGTTGATCCGGGTGTGCCCACGCCGCAGGATACCGATGGCGATGGTGACATCGACGAAGACGATGACAACGACCCGCGTGACCCAAACTGCATTGCCGGTCAGCCTGGTTGCCCAACAGAGCTCCCGGTAGACGAGAACAACGCGTTGGGAGGACGGCTATGCCGTAGTAACGTGAGCGTGTTGCTTCCTGACGCTGGGCTCACGCCGTTTACCCAAATTACCTGCGGTCGTTCGGCGTGGCGACAGGTTCAATAGAGGCGATTATCATGACCAAGACTCATAGTGATGTCGCTGCGCAAATGCGTGATCACCGCTCATTGAAAATGCAGGGTTTCACGCTCATTGAGTTGGTAATCACGATCTCGATCATCGCTCTGCTGTTGGCGATAGCCATTCCCGCGTACAACTCTCAAGTGCGTAATACGCGGCGATCGACGGCAAAGGCAGACATCATGAATGTTGTGCAAGGAATGGAACGTTTCAGCACGCTCAATAGGACCTTTGTTGGGGCACCCTGCCCATCGCTCAACGACTTCTACACCGTTACCTGTACCAATCTGGCGGCGCTGACTTACACGATTACTGCGGCGCCAATCGCTGGAACGGCGCAGGAAATTGATCAGTGCGGTTCGTTGATTGTCAATCAAACGGGCGCCAGAACCATTGTTGGTGCTGCCGTCGGAGTTACCGTTGATGACTGCTGGTAAATTGCCGTGAGTTGATTGTGAAAAGCCCGCCTCCCGGCGGGCTTTTTTTTGGCCGAAAACTTCGGTCCCAGGTTCGTCAAATCACAACTTGCCCGCTCGCGTGTGTTTTGAACTCAAGGTGCCGGCGCCAAAGTTCCATTTGCGCAATCAACTCCGAATTCTCACTCTGCAATTGAGGTGAGATTGAAGCCAGTTCAGCCGCATAGGTTTCAAAGGTCACTTCGGAAAGCCCGCTCTCCATGCTGAGCCGTGCATGGCAATAGTCAGCCCATCGCTTCTGCTCATCATCGTTCAGCGTTTCCGGCCAGTTTCGTGCCCGGTATCGAAACAATAACTCGTCGCCTCGCGCGTCCTTCAATTGCCCCGCAAAGGTGTGCAGGTCGTTGGGGTCAGAAAGCCGAATTGCGGCATGTGTTCGGATGTCCCGACGGTCGATGAAGTTGTCATACAGCGCCTGATCCACATCGTTCCTGCCGTGCATCACGACGTTGCCGCGCGGATGCGAAAACAGGCGGCGGCAACGTTCGAGAAATCCGGGTTCAATGCGCAGCTGATTTGCATGTTTCAGACATGCCTCACGATCAATGCCCAAACGAAGCAATTCCCCCTCGCTCACGTGCTGCAAGTCGATCAGGGCTGGGCACCTGTTGATATGCACCGCCTTGAGAGGCACGCGTGTTTCGCCCTCCGGCAAACTGTCGCGTGGGGCGAACAGACGGTCCTGCAATTCGTCGACGGTCAGCGAGCACCACGCGTCCGGTGACTCCTGCAGGTCGCAGCAGATGATCTGATTGCGATTGCTGGGGTGTTCGATCAGAGGCAATACGATGGCCGCACAGCCACGTTCGGCGGGAAACCGTCCGGATGTGTGAAGCACCGGACGGTGCTGAACCGGGTCGAGCAACTCGCGCGCTCGGGTCTTGTCGCGAAAACCCAGGTGATAGCTCCATAGCTTGGGCTGTGCCTGTTTGAACCGCCGTGCCAGGCCGAGGGTGGCCTGCACGTCTGACAGTGCATCGTGGGCGGCGGCGTGAATGACGCCGTTGACGGCGGCTAGATGCTCCAGCCGAAAGCTGGGCGCACCGTCCTCGCGTCGCGGCCATTCGATGCCTGCGGGTCGCATCGCGTAAGCGAGGCGCGCGTAATCCATCAAGTCCCAGCGCGAATTGCCCTGATCAAATTCGCGTCGATATGGATCAATGAAATTGCGGTAGAAACCGAAGCGCAGAAACTCGTCGTCAAAGCGCAAGCTGTTCCAGCCCACGCCGCAGGTTCCGGCTTGCGCGAATGCGGCCGCGATCCGCTGCATGGCATGCGCTTCGAGGATGCCGCGTTGACGCAGGTCCAGCGGCGACAGCCCGGTAATCAGGCACGCGGTGGGCGAGGGCAACAGGTCCAGGGCGGGTTGAACGTAGAACGAGTAAGGCTCGCCGATGACTTCCAGGTCAGGCGTGGTGCGAATTGCTGCGAATTGGGCGATGCGAGTGCGACGTGGATCGCGGCCGTAGGTTTCGAGGTCGTACCAGAGGAAAGTCTCAGTCATCGAAGGTACTTCGCCCAACCTTTGCAACCAGAATCGTCATTCCCACGAAGGCGGGAATCCAGACGCTGGGGCGTGGCGTGCTGGCACCCAAACCAATGGATCCCCGAATGCGCGGGGACGACGGTCCTTGGGAGCTGTGTCTTGAGTCTCAGTCACGAGGCGTCGGCGCTGCGCCTACGCAGCTGGCTGACCAATGATGTCGTCGGCGGAACTTCATCGCTGATATCGCGAAGCGATGGCACTGAAATGGGTCCAGTCGGTCGCAGGTGCAAACGCGGCAAACCCACCGCGTTGCCTTGGGCGAGATCAACGCCGCATTCGTGCAAAGCGATCAACACGGCAGGATTCTCGACGCACTCGGCGACCACGATCTTGCCCGCAGCCTCTGCGATGCTGACCAACGCAGCGACGATGGTACGGTCCAGCGGATCATCCGGCAGGCCAGCGATCAGTGAGCCGTCGAGCTTGACGATGTCGGCTTCGAGCTGGCGCAAGTATGCGAAGGTCGAGAAGCCGGTGCCGAAGTCGTCCACCGCGATGCGGCAGCCGATTTCGCGCAGGTCGTGGAGGATGCGCTGGGCACCGGCGAGATCATCAATGGCGTGCGATTCGGTGATCTCGAACACCAGACACGAAGCGTCCACGTTGTGCTCAACAATCTTGCCGGTGACGTACTCGGCCAAGGTCATGTCAGACAGACTTTGCGAATGCAGATTGATGGTGAGATGTACCGGACGCGGCGCGTCGCTGACGTCCCGCAAAGCGCGCAGCGCGTGGTCCACCACCCAGCGATCCACCTCGCGCATCATCCCGAAACGCTCGGCGGTGGGCAGAAACGCGCCCGGCAAGATGAGTTCACCTTGTTGGTCGCGCATGCGGATCAAGACTTCAAACAGCGCCGGACTTTCCGGGTTGCGCGCCAACTGTCGGCGCCACAGATCCGCGCTGTCAGGCGTCAGTGCATCGCCAAAAATGCCGCCCAACGGAACGATGGGTTGATAGGCCAGCACAAACTGATCATTGCGCAAGGCTTCTTCCAGCCGCGATGACCAACCAAGATCGCGATCCATGGCCGCGCGTTCGCCCGTTTCCTGCGTGTAGAGTTGGGTACGGTTGCGCCCCGCATTTTTCGCCAGGTGCAGAGCGATATCGGCGTGCGCCATGGCTTCGGTCGGCGTCAGGCTGCGCTGATCCAGGCGACAAACACCGATCGAGGTGGTGATGCGGTAGCTCTTGCCGGCATAGGTAAACGGCGAGTTGGTCAATGCACGGCGGAAGCCATCGGCCAAGGCTTGCAGATTCTCGACATCGACGTTGCGCAGGATCAGCGCGAACTCGTCGCCACCCATGCGCGCCAGATGATCACTGCTGCGCAGACGCAGTTTGAGGCGCTTGGACACCTCGACAAGCAATTGGTCACCCGCACCATGGCCGGCGGTGTCGTTGATGTACTTGAAGCGATCCACGTCCATGAACAACAACAAGGACGTCAGATTGCTGCGTCGCAGGCGGGCCAGTTCTTGCTCGATCTGGCGTTCGAACCAAGCGCGATTGTGCAGCCCGGTCAGCGCATCGTGCTCAGCGGCACGCCGCAGTTCTTCTTCCATTACACGCCGCGCGGAGATGTCGCGAAACGCGACGACCGACCCGCTGCGCTGCTCATCGACGCGCAAGGGATAGACCGTGCATTCGACCGGCAACATGTGGCCGTTAGCGGCGGTGAAGCAGGTCTGCCAGCCGGTGATGCGATTGCCACGACTGTAGGCCTGCAAGAGCGGGCAGGCGCTACGAACCTGGTTGGAACCGTCCTGTTGCATGGGATGAATCAGATCGAAAGCGTCGGCACCAATCGCAGCACTGGCGCTTTCGTGGCCAAGCAACTCCAGCGCGGCAGGATTGATCAGGCGGATGCGTGCGTCGGAGTCGACCACGTACACGCCGTCGCCGACCGATTGCAGGATGCACTCCAAACGACGGCGCTCGGTTTCGATGGCTTTGCGGTCTCGCACGGTGCGCGCCAGCGAAGTCAGTCGCGCCGTGAACAACTCCTTGGCTTCACTCTTGAACAAGCACTCGATGGCGCCAGCGGCCAATGCGTCCTGGATGACCGCATCGGAATACGTGCCGGTGATCGCCGAGATCAGCATGTGGTTGGTGCGACTGTCGGCTTTGAGCGCCCGCATCAGCACGGTGCCGTTGCTGTCCGGCATGTAGTAGTCGATCACGGCGATGTCGAACGACTGCGCGAGCGCCTTCTGCAGACCTTCCTGGCAGTTGTTGGCCGTCTCCACCGCAAAGCCGCCGCCGCGCAACAGTTTTGCGAAAGCCGCGCGCACTGTTGCCGAGTCGTCAACAAGCAGTAGCCGCAGCGGCGCGGATTCCTGGCTTTCCAGTGGCTGCACCGCTTGTCGCGGCAGTGGATCCAGCAATTGTTCGAGCGCCGCACCGACTTCGTGGTAATCGTTCCACTGCAACAGCGCGGTGCGCGGACGGATCATTCGCCAATTGATGGCGCCGTCATTGCTGCCATCGGAGAGAACCAGCACTGGCAGGTGCTCGAAGCGACTGCCATGCAGCAAGCCAAAGACATCTTCGATCAGACCATCGACATGATCTGGCCAACCCAGCACCACGCCGTCGTAGCGCGCCGCGCCGCTGGCCATGCGCATCAGGGTGGCGTAAGCCTCGTCCAAACCGCCCAGCGCAGTCACCGCGAAGCCACGTTGCGTCAACCGCACTGTCAGCGCGCGTCGGCGCGTCTGAGATGTTTCCGCTAGCAGAATGGAACGCATCGCGCGATTGTTGCGCATTGCGGGGTCAGAAGGAAACGTGCTTGACCGTTACAAGTCGTTTCCGTGCGCCGCCGGACCGCTAAAGCATGCGTTCGAGAATCTTGTAGCCAGCAAAATAGACACCGATCGAGGTGCCGAAACTGGTCAGGAAAAAATTGAGCAATACACGCGCCACGCGATTGCGCCACCACCCGCGCGGCGAAGTGACGTCGTCGCGCAAGCGCGCGAAATCTGCGACGGTGGGTTTGCGCACGGTCGCTTCGATCAGCGCGCTCACCGTGCCTGAGGACAAGGCGGGATGCAGCGGCGTCAACGGTGATGCGATGAACGCGCCAACGATGCTCAGCGGATGTCCACCAGCCAGCGTGCAACCAATCGCACCCAAGATTCCCGTCGCGAGGACCCAATTGAGCACCAGATCAGCACCTACATCGGTGCCTTGCGAGAATCCCCAGGCGAATCCGCCAAACACCAGCGCCGCCAGGATGAGCGTGATCCATAGCCCCCAGCGGCCAGGAGGTGGCAGAGCATTCAGCTCGGCCTGTTGTTGTGTGGGATCGGCTTGATTCGATTGCAGATGTTCGGCGAGGCCCGCGAGGTGACCGGCACCCACGATGGCCAACACGCGATGACCAGGGTGGCCCGTCGCGTGTTTGCGCAATGCCGCCGCCATGAACAGATCGCGCTCGGCGATGAGTGCGTGGTGCAGACCCTTGCTGCGCTGCGCGAACTCGGAGAACGTACTCTCCAGGACGTCGCCGTTCTTCAGGCGCTCGATCTCGGCTTCGTCCACGCCGTCGTCGACGATCACGCTGGCCATGAGGCCGCTCAGCAATTTCATTCGATCCCACCAACCAACCGCCGCGTAAGTGCGGCGAAGCGTGGTGCCCACATCGCGATCAATGCGCCATACCGGCAGGCCACGTTTGTCGGCCTCTTCAAAGCCGGCGCGCATCTCGGCGCCTGGTTCGACACCCAGTTGCTCGGCAAGTCGTCGCTGATACGCCGACAGCGCGAGATTGGCCGCGACCATGCCGGTCTTGCCTTCACGCACGACGCGAAACAGGTCAAGCGAGGCCAGCGCGTCGGGATTGCGCATGCCGCCATAACGTGACTCGCACAGCTCGACCGCCACGGCGTCGTAGTGTCGTTGGTTCAACAAACCGTGCACGGCATCGACGCTGGCGCGCGAAACGTGCGCGGTGCCGAGCAGGGTGAAATGCACGCCGTCCCGCTCAACCTCGATCAACGGTTGGCCAAGCAGCGGGTCAACGTGGCCTGGGTCGTTCAACTCGTCTGTCGCCGCTTGCGGTACATCGGGAGTGGTCACGTTTGCGGACAGGGATTGAGGCATGCGCTAGCTGAAGATCTTGAGATTGATAGGTCTTGGACGGTGCCCATTAAATCAGGCGGCATGCGGCCGAGGCGTGAGCGGATAGTCACGCCGTCTTTAAACCGCAGCTGCAGGGGATCAGTCGCGATAGCGCCTGAGCAGATCGGCATACGCATCGATACGCCGATCCCGAAGAAACGGCCAGATGCGCCGAACTGCGTCGGAACGTGCCAGGTCGACGTCGGCAATCAGCAATTGCGGATCGCTGTCGCCAGCGTTCGCGATGAACTCACCTTGTGGACCAGCGATGAAGCTGGCGCCCCAAAACTGAATTCCACCATCGCCACTCGGCGCAGGTTCGAAGCCGCACCGATTGACGCTCAACACCGGAATGCCGTTGGCGACAGCGTGCGCGCGCTGACTGATGATCCAGGCGTCGCGCTGGCGGGATTTTTCGGCGTCAGTGTCGGCGCGATCCCAGCCAATGGCGGTGGGATACAGCAACAACTGCGCACCGGCCAAGGCCATCAAACGCGCGGCCTCCGGGTACCACTGGTCCCAGCACACCAGCACGCCGAGCCGGCCCACTGACGTGTCGATCGGCTCGAAGCCGAGATCGCCGGGCGTGAAGTAAAACTTTTCCAAAAAGCCCGGATCGTCAGGAATGTGCATTTTCCGATAGCGACCCAACAGTCGGCCATCGCTCTCGATAACCACGGCCGTGTTGTGGAACAGGCCCGGTGCGCGCCGCTCGAACAAGGAGCCAACAATCACCAAGGAATGCCGCTTTGCAAGCTCGCCCAGGAACTGAGTGCTGGGGCCAGGAATGGGCTCGGCAAGATCAAACTCATCGACGCTTTCGTGCTGGCAGAAGTAAGCGCCGTTGTGCAGCTCTTGCAGCAGAACCAGGCCAGCTCCCGCCGCAGCCGCAGCGGCCACGCGCTCAGCGATGACGGCCTGATTGGCCGCGACGTCGCCGCGATTGATCTCCTGGACCAAGGCGACGCGCAGTGACGGATTGTCGCGCATGGAATGAAGCCTCATGCCAAAGAGCCTGCCGGCAGTTGCATGGTGATGCAATGCAGACTGCCGTTCTGCCAAATCAAGGATCGACATGGGATCGAGACAATGTCTCGGTCCGGGAAAGCGAATTGCAGTATTTCGGCTGCTTGGGTGTCTGCGGGATCATCATAGGACGGCATCAGCACTGCCCCGTTGATGATGAGGAAGTTGGCGTAGGAAGCGGCCAGGCGCCTTTCACCATCGCGGATGGGCTGAGCCCAGGGCAGTGGCAGACATCGATACGGTTGGCCATTCGCGTCACGCAGCGATTCAAGCTCTGCTCCCATCGCACCCAACTCGGCAAAGTGCGGATCACTTGGATCGCTGCAGGCTTGATAGACCAGCGTCTTTGCACCGGCAAAGCGGGCGAGGGTGTCGATGTGGGCGTCGGTGTCGTCGCCCTCGAGATAGCCATGGTCCAGCCACAAAACGCGCGTTTGCCGAAATGACGTCTGCAACTGCGCAGTGATGGTTTGGCGATCAAGCGTCGGATGGCGTTCGTGCAGGCAGCGCCACGTGCTCAACAGAGTGCCGGCACCATCGGTCTCGATGGCGCCGCCCTCCAAGGCAAATTCGACGCGTTCGAGTGCGCTATTCGCAAACACACCGGCGTCAAACAGCGCCGAGGCGAGTGCGTCGTCGCGCGATGCGCCGTACTTGCCGCCCCAACCAGTGAAGCGGAAATCGAGCAGGTTGAATTGTGCCGAATCATCTGCGCAAAGCGCCGCTCTGGTGAGCGCAATCGGTCCGGAATCCCGCAGCCAGGTGTCGTCGTACTCAACTTCGATCCAACGCACGCGATCCGGGTTGACGTTGTCAGTCGCGAGGCAGGCTTTGGCGCGCGCGAGGACTTCAGGGTTGGCCACGGCGATCACGACTGCCTGACGATCTGCGATCGCCGCAACCAACAACGTGTACGTGGCTTCAACAGCTTCAAGCCGTGGCGCCCAATCGGTACCGGCGTGTGGCCATGCAATCAGAACTGCGGCCTGTGGCTCCCATTCGGCGGGAAAACGGAATGGGGAGGTCATCGGTGGTTGGGCAGCGTCAGGTCAATCACTGGGCACGCAGATCGCATCAGGCAGATCTCATCAGGTGGCCGCAGTATCAGCCGACAGGCTTTGGACCCGTTTCCAGCGGACTGGCCTTGCGAACCACCGAGTTCACAACGTGGTTGTTCTCGAAGTAGACGGAGAACTCCGCGTAGTCCCAACGGGTGATCGGCGGCTGCACCGCAGAGGCGCCACCGACCGCTGCGTGCTTGCGTACGGGCGCGCCAAATTGTGCTTCGACCTGACTCATCAGCTGGCCGCGATCAGGCATGACCACGCCCGTCGACGCTTCGACGCGTTCGATCAGCAACACGTCTTCGCGGACTTGCGCGTGGCTGGAGGCGGCGAACATCAGCGCGCACACAGCAATCAAGGTCATCGAACGCTTCATGGTCTTGCTCCGGGCTGGCGAAGGTAAAAGTTTGTCAGAACTTGGGCGTGCTGACCATGCAACGGTGTCAGCACTGCGGCATAAACACAAAGGGCCGCATCATGCGGCCCTTCGTTGCAGATTTTTCGCGGAGAGAATCAGCGCTGACGCGCTTTGAACCGCGGGTTGCTCTTGCAGATGACAAACACTTTGCCGCGACGACGAACGACTTTGCAGTCGCGGTGGCGGGATTTTGCTGACTTCAGGGAGGAGAGGACTTTCATGGCGCGTGCCTTGGGCTGGGGTGTCTGGTAGCCGCCAAGGATATCAGTCACTTGTATCGAGTGCAAAGGCTACAGCCAAAGCGCTGGCTCATCCAAACGCAATTCTCTGGATTCCTGCCTGAAAGTGTTTCCCGCTTGCGCCACCTGGGTTCAGAACCAACTCAATACAAGGCCTGGGTTTGACGGCAGTCATCTCACGCCAGAATCGCGGTGGCGATTTGCCGTTCCAGCGCCGAAAGGTGCGTGAAAACCTGCTGGCATGGGCATAACCACGCAGGAATGCAATTTCAAGAAATGCTTACCGGCCGTCTGCCGGACAAGCGTGAGCGAACTGCTGGCGCAGGCTCACCAGATGCACCGCTTTTGGTACCTTCAGGCGCGCCAATCGATGGCAGCGCGAAACGACGGCGGAGTCAACATGAGCACCACCAACAAGACCCGTGCCGACTATCCACACTGGCTGCGTATCGGCACGCGCTGGAAAGACAACGACGTGTATGGCCACGTCAACAACGTCGAGTACTACAGTTACTTCGATACGGTCATCAACGACTACCTGATCCGCCAGGGTGGACTCGACATCCACGGTGGGGCGGTGATTGGCATTTGTGCGGAGACGCATTGCCGCTTCATCGATTCGCTAGCGTTTCCAGCCGCCGTCGATACAGGTCTGCGGGTTTCGCGAGTGGGCACATCCAGCGTGCGTTACGAGATCGGTTTGTTCAGCGAGGGTCGCGATCAGATTGCCGCCGAGGGGTGGTTCGTGCACGTGTTCGTGGATCGTGTCAGCCGCCGGCCGATCGCCATTCCCGAGCCCTTGCGTGGCGCACTGCAATCACTGCTCATCGAAGTCGCGCCGTGAGGATGCGCGCCGCGGTATTGCGGAAGATGGGGCTGCCGATGCCTTATGCCAACTCGCAGCCGCTGGTCATCGAGGAGGTGGAGCTACAACCACCCGGTGCCGGCGAATTGTTGGTACGAATGCTTGCGGCCGGCCTGTGTCATTCCGATCTCTCGGTGATCAATGGCAGTCGTCCGCGTGTATTGCCAATGGCCTTGGGTCATGAGGCCTGCGCCGAAGTGGTTGAACTGGGTCGCGATACTCGCGGCTTTGCGGTCGGTGATCGGGTGGTGCTGGCGTTTGTGCCCAGTTGTGGTCGTTGTGTGCCCTGCGCCAGTGAGCGTGCAGCACTGTGCGAGCCGGGTGCGGCCAGCAATCTGGCCGGTGGTTTGCTCGGCGGCGAACGCCGCTTGTCATCCGGCGATGGCAGCGTCATGCATCATCATCTCGGGGTCTCGGCATTTGCCGAATACGCCGTGGTGGCAGCGGCATCCGCGGTCAAGGTTGATTCCGACTTGCCGCCGGCCATCGCCGCATTGTTTGGCTGCGCGGTGCTGACGGGCGTGGGGGCGGCGCTCAATACCGCGCCACTCAAGGCCGGCGACAGTGTCGCCATTATCGGGCTGGGCGGAATCGGCATGGCAGCTTTGCTGGGTGCTCGCGTCAGTGGCGCGCAGCCACTGATTGGTGTTGATCCTGTGGCACACAAGCGCGCGACCGCGCTGCGCTTGGGAGCCACCCATGTGGTCGCCGCAGAGGCTGCTACTACGCTGGAGGAAATTCGCGATCTCAGTGGCGGCGGGGTGCAGGTCAGCATCGAATGTGTGGGCGATGCCGGAGCGCTGCAACTGGCCTACGCTGCCACCCGCCGCGGCGGTACAACGATCAGTGCCGGCTTGCCAGATCCCTCGCAGCAATTCAGCATTCCCGCAGTCAGTCTGGTTGCCGAGGAGCGCACCATTCGCGGTTCCTACATGGGCTCGGCGGTGCCGGCTCGCGACATTCCCCGCTACATCGCTCTCTACCGCGCTTGCAGATTGCCGGTCGACGGCTTGTTGTCCGGGTGTTTATCGCTGGCCCAAATCAATCAAGGATTTGATCGCCTCGCGTGCGGCGAATCGTTACGCCAAGTAATCGAGTTTGATGGCGTCAATGGCGACCGTGGAGCCACGCGATGAGCGCCGTGCGAGCCAACAGCTGGTGGTTGCTGCTCGCCTTGACCTTGCTCAACGTGCTGAATTTCACGGATCGCTATCTGATCATCGCGTTCTCGACCCGCATCGTGCCCGAGCTGGGCTTGAGCAATCTGCAATTCGGATTGTTGACCGGGATCGCGTTTACCCTGGTCTACACGCTGTTCGGCTTGGTGCTGGGCGCGCTGGCGGATCGCGTGCACCGCCCACGACTGATCGCTGCCGGCCTACTGGTATGGAGTCTGGTCACCGCGCTCACCGGCTTCACCCGCACTTTCTGGCAGATGGCGATGGCCCGCATGTGTGTCGGTATCGGTGAAGCAGCGCTGACGCCTGCGGCGCTCTCGTTGCTGGCCGATGGTTTCGCGCCGTCGCGACGCGCCTTGGCCAACGGCATTTATTACCTCGGCATTCCGATTGGCATCGGCGGCAGTTTCATTTTCGCCAGTGTGTTCGGGCCACAGTTGGGATGGCGCGGCAGCTTCATGGCGCTCGGCGTGCTTGGCGTGGTGGCTGCAGGTCTGGTGGCGCTGTTTATGCGTGATCGTCAGCGCGATGGTAAGCAGGCTCGACCGAGCGGCAGTCTACGCGACAGCTGGATGACGGTGACAGCGGAGCTTCGCCGTAACCGGGCGATGCGCTTGATTCTGCTTGGCTGCATTGCCTCCAGCTGCGTGCAGGGCGCGGTCGTGCTGGATCTGCTCTGGTGGGTAAGCGAGCGCGGCTTCGAAGAGGCTGAGGCGCAACGTCTGAACGGCTCGATGTTCTTATTGGGCGGCGTCTGTGGCGCGCTTCTGGGTGGTTGGGGCGGTGATCGGATGGAAGCCCGCGCTGTGGGTGGTCGCATGCGTTTTCTGGTTGTGGCATATGCCCTTGGCATCCCACTCATGCTGTTGTTCCGCTTGTTGCCGGCTGACAGCGTCCTGTTCCTGCCATTTGCGTTCCTCGGCAACGTGGTGTTCATGCTGGTGTTCGGTCCTGCGCTGGCGACCTTGCAGGCCATCGTGCCGGCGGCAATGCGCGCCGCGACTGTTGCGCTATTCGTCTTGGTCACTTCGTTGATTGGCTCAGCCGGTGGCTCGGCCCTGGTCGGCGGCTTGGCGGATGCGTTCGCGGCCGCCGGCCAATCAGAGCCCATCACCTTGGCGATCATGGCCACGCAGAGCATCGGTTTGTTGACCATGCCGTTGTTTTTGATGGCGGCGCGATGCATCACCCAGGCGCACGAGTCGACGAGCGTTGCCAACGCAGCTGAGGAGGAACCGCGCTAAGTGACCGCCGAAAGCGTTTCAACGCTGCGTCGACCCGATGGAGTTGGGTCAAGGGTGGCCGAACCCAAACCCTCACACCACCTCAAATAACCCCGCAGCTCCTTGTCCCCCACCAATGCACATGGTGACGACGACGAACTTCGCGCCACGGCGTTTGCCTTCGATCAGAGCGTGACCGACCAAGCGGGCACCCGAGACACCGTACGGATGGCCGACCGCGATCGCGCCGCCGTTGACGTTGAGCCGATCCATGGGAATGCCCAAGCGGTCAGCGCAGTACAACACTTGCACGGCGAAGGCTTCATTGAGTTCCCATAGATCGATGTCGGCGACCGTCAAGCCGGCTCGCCACAACAATTTCGGCACCGCGAACACCGGGCCAATTCCCATCTCGTCGGGCTCGCAGCCGGCGACTGCAAAGCCGCGAAACACACCCAAAGGTTGCAGGCCACGTCGCGCCGCCTGCGCCCCATTCATCACAACCACCGCCGAACTGCCGTCCGAGAATTGACTGGCGTTGCCGGCAGTGATGACGCCGCCTGCGACCGCAGAGCGAATGCCGCGCACGGCATCCAGCGTGGTATCGGCGCGGATGCCCTCGTCGGCCGAAATGGTCACTTGCGTGGAGGCAAGTTGGCCCGTGGCCTTGTCGGCTGCGCCCATGCTGACGGTCATCGGCACGATCTCGGCATCAAACCGACCTGCCGCCTGTGCGGAAGCGGCCAGTTGCTGACTGCGCACGCCATATTCGTCCTGCCTGTCCTTGCCGACCGCGTAACGCTTGGCGACGTTCTCCGCCGTCTGCAACATGTTCCAGTAGATTTCAGGTTTGTGTTTGGCCAACCACGGGTCGGCCAACATGTGCTGGTTCATTTCGCCCTGCACGCAAGAAATGCTCTCCACACCACCGGCCACAAACACGTCGCCTTCGCCGGCAATGATGCGCTGCGCGGCGGAAGCAATCGTCTGCAAACCGCTGGAGCAGAACCGATTGATCGTCATGCCCGGCACAGTCACCGGGCAGCCCGCGCGCAAAGCAATTTGACGGGCGATGTTCACGCCGGTTGCGCCCTCAGGATTGGCGCATCCCATCAAAACGTCTTCGACCTCCGCCGGATCAATCCCGGCGCGAGCGATGGCGTGCTGCACGCTGTGCGCACCCAAGGTCGCCCCGTGAGTCATGTTGAATGCACCCTTCCAACTCTTGGCAAGCGGCGTGCGGGCGGTGGAAACGATGACGGCGTCAATCATGGCGAGGTCCTTTGGATGCTCAATTCATTTTTGTTCAAGTGAATGACTTGCCTTCGGCGGCAAGCTGCGCGAGCAAGGGCGCGACGTTCCATGCTCCCGCTTGGCGATTGTCCGAATCGGCCTTGGCGTAGCGACTCATCGCGCGAACGACGTTGTACAAACCGACCTCATCCGCATACCGCATCGGCCCGCCGCGGAAAGGCGGAAAGCCGTAGCCATACAGGTACACGATGTCGATGTCGCTGGCCTTGTTGGCAATGCCTTCCGCAAGAATCAACGCGCCTTCGTTGACCAGCGAATACACCAGTCGCTCGACAATTTCCTGATCACTGATGACGCGGCGAGTGATGCCCAGTGAGGCCGAGTGCGCAATGACCATGGCGTCGACCTCGGCATTCGGATACGCCTTGCGATCACCCGGCTTGTAGTCGTACCAACCTGCGCCGGTCTTCTGACCGAAGCGGCCGCGCTCGGCGAGCAAGTCGGCCGATTTCGAATACGTCAGCTGCGGACGTTCGATGTAGCGACGCTTGCGGATCGCCCAGCCAATATCGTTGCCGGCGAGATCGCCCATCCGGAATGGACCCATCGCGAAGCCGAACTTTTCCATGGCGGCATCGACTTGCGCGGGCAGGGCACCTTCATCGAGCAGGAAGCCCGCCTGGCGGCTGTACTGCTCGATCATGCGGTTGCCGATGAAGCCGTCACAGACGCCGGAAACCACCGCGGTTTTCTTGATCTGCTTGGCCACCGCCATCACCGTCGCCAGCACGTCAACGGCGGTGGCCTTGCCACGAACCACTTCCAGCAGCTTCATCACATGCGCCGGGCTGAAGAAGTGCAAACCGACCACGTCCTGGGGCCGATTGGTGAATGCGGCAATCTGGTCAAGGTCGAGTGTTGACGTGTTCGAGGCGAGGATGGCTCCGGGTTTGGCCACGGCGTTCAGTTGCGAGAACACCTGCTGCTTGACGCCCATGTCTTCGAACACGGCTTCAATGATGAGGTCGGCGTCAACGAGATCGGCGTAATCCAGCGTGCTGAAGAGCAACGCCAACCGCTGCGCCAACTTGGCTTCCGTCAGCGAGCCTTTCTTGACGTTGCCCTCGTAGGTCTTCTTGATCGTGGCGAGGCCGCGCTCCAACGCCTCGGCCTTGGTCTCGAGAATCACCACCGGCACACCGGCATTGAGGAAGTTCATCGCGATACCGGCGCCCATGGTGCCGGCGCCGATGACGCCGACTTTGTGGATCGATCGCCTCGGTGTGTCGTCGGGCACATCGGGAATCTTTGATGCGGCGCGTTCGCCGAAAAACGCGTGCCGCAATGCGCGCGATTCCGCTGACATCATCAAAGCCACGAAACCTTCGCGTTCGGCGGCCAGGCCATCGTCGAAGCGCTTCTGGACGGACTCCTTGACCGCTTCGATGCACTTCAATGGCGCCGGATAACCCTTTGCCATCGCGCCCACCGTGTTGCGCGCCACCGCGATGAACGCCTCGGCGTTGTCGTGCTTCACCCGCAAATCGCGCAAGCGCGGATGGTTTGACGACTCTGCGGCGCGCTCCCTGGCGAAGGCGATGGCGCCGGTGAGCAAGTCGCCTTCGATGATTCGATCGAACAGTTTCTGTCCCGGAATCTGCGCCAACACTTCGCTGTTCACGGGGTTGCCGGAGACGATCATGTTGAGCGCAGGCTCCAAACCGATCGCTCGCGGCAATCGTTGTGTGCCGCCAGCACCCGGCAGCAGCCCGATCTTCACTTCCGGCAGCGCGACCTGCGTGCCCGCTGTGGCCACGCGGTAATTCGCCCCGAGGGCCAGTTCCAAGCCGCCGCCCATGCACACGGCGTGCACCGCCACCACGACGGGTTTGGGACTTTCTTCCAACATCGATATCAGCGTGTGCAGGTTCGGCTCCTGCAACATCTTCGGCGTATTGAACTCACGAATATCGGCACCGCCGGAAAATGAGGGGCCAGCGCCGGTGATGATGATCGCGGCGACCGCATCGTCGGTCAGCGCGGATTGAATACCGTTGCCCATCGCGCGTCGCGTTTCTATCCCCATTCCGTTGACGGGTGGATTGTCCAGGGTGATGACGGCGACTCCGTCGTGAATGGCGTAATGGGCAGTCATGAACTTCTCCGAGATACCGCAGGCTGGACGATTCGGCGCATTGACGCCTGATGAGTCATTTCGCAACGATGAATCATGCTAGCAGACTTGTTTTGGCAGGTGCAGAGCTGGCGCAGGGTCGCTAGCAGCCTGTCAGCCTTTGGTGGTCGAGGCGCTAGTTGACTGCGCAAGGACAGTTTTTTGACGATTTGCAGGCCAGTAGCTCCTCGATTGGCCAAGAATTGGCCGAAAAATCGACCAAGCAGGCGGATTTGCAGCCCGGCTGACCATAATCCAACAGGCTGCGAAGCAGAGCGCGGCGTGATCAGCTCGACCCAGTCGCACTGCACTACTATCAGTCTTCGCCCCTTGCGGGCCGTCCAGACAGGAACGTCAGAAATGGCTGAGCCCACCGAAATTCGCGTCACCCTGCAACTGGAGGAAGGTTATGCCTTCCGAGTCCACTTCGAGGGCACCGACCTCGACGATCTGCACACCGACGAGCCCGCACCGCTTGGTGCTGGCAGCGGGCCAGGTCCCACCCGAATGCTGTTGGTGGCCATTGCCAACTGCTTGTCGGCGAGCCTGCTATTCGCCATGCGCAAGTTCAAGAATTCGCCGGCTTCGCTGCACACGGTCATCACTGCCCGTAGCGAGCGCAATGCCGACGGTCGTTGGCGTATTCCCAGGGCCGAAGTGGAGCTGCAACTGGCCGAAGGCTCTGGCAGTCACGAGCACCTTGATCGCATCCTTGCGCAGTTCGAAAACTACTGCGTGGTGACGCAGAGCGTGCGCGAGGGTATTCAGGTACTGGTCACCGTCAAGGACGCGGATGGCCGGGTTCTGCTGGGCGACAAGAGTTTCGAAGGTGGGTCGTGAGTGAATCCCTGCAGCTGGCTTGCCCGCACTGTCACGCGCTGAATCGGCTTCCGAGCGAGCGTCTGGATGCGGACCCGCGCTGTGGTCGCTGCAAACAGGCGCTGTTCACGGGCCATCCGGTGGCGCTCGATGAGTTGAATTTCAACGCACACGTGCAGCGAAGCGAATTGCCACTGGTGGTCGATTTCTGGGCGCCTTGGTGCGGTCCGTGTCGGGCGATGGCACCGCAATTCGAAGCGGCCGCGGCGCGTCTGGAGCCGCAGGTGCGACTGGGCAAGGTAGACACCGAAGCTCATCCGACGCTGGGTGCACGGTTTTCCGTACGCAGCATTCCGACCTTGATCCTGTTTCGTTCTGGGCGCGAACTGGCGAGGCAAAGCGGTGCGGTCGGGGTGCCGGAGATCATGCGGTTCGTGTACGAGACCTTGACCACCCAGGGGTGAGCCCACGCATGCGGCGATGGCGCGTTGAACCGCCTGGGCGCGCGCCGATGGGTCCACCGCAAATCGGAATTCCACGCGATGCCTTGGGGCGTAAGCGCGGCAATTGTCGGTCGACTCGACTAAATATACGTTAGTATTTACGTAATCACCGCAGGAATAGCGTATGCAGTTTGTCGACGAACTTGGCCTGCTCGCGTTAGGAAGCCGCATGCGTGCCCTCAGCGACCGCTTGTATGCGATTGCCGACGAGGTGTATCGCGGTCGTGGACTGGCCGTGCAGGGGCGCTGGTTTCCGTTGTTGCGACTGCTGCATGACCGTGGCCCCAGCACGGTCGGCGAGATTGCCGAGGCGATCGGGCAGACCCATTCGGCCGTCAGTCAGTTGGCGGACAAGCTGGTGCTGACAGGCTGGGTCAGCACCATTGCCGATGAGCATGATGGGCGCCGCCGACGGTTGACCTTGACGACAAAATCGCAGGCGGAGCTTCGCGCTGCCAAATCGGCCTGGCGTGCGATCGAGCAAGTATTGGGTGAACGCTGCCAAGCCGAGGGCATCGATGTGCTGGATTGCTTGAGCCGATTCGAGCGCTTGATCGAGCCCACCATTGCCTCAACCATCGTCGAACGATGCACTGCAAACGACCGCGCTGCGGTACGTATCCTGCCTTTCAACAGCGAGCTGCGCGAACATTTCTACCGCCTCAACGCCGCTTGGCTGCGTCACTATTTCTACCTTGAGGAAATCGACCATCGCGTATTGTCACAGCCCGAAGTTGAAATACTCGAACCGGGTGGTGCGATCTTCTTTGCGCAATTGGGCGACGCGGTCATCGGCACCTGTGCACTGAAGTGCGAGACAGCAGGCACCTATGAGTTGACCAAGATGGCGGTGGACCCGGGCCATCAAGGACTCGGTGTCGGTCGTCTGTTGATGGAGGAAGCGATTGCCGAGTTCAAGCGCCGAAAGGGCAGTTTGTTGTTTCTTGAAACCAGCACCAAGCTCGGTCCTGCCTTGCGACTTTACGAGAGCGTGGGATTCGAATATCAAAAAGCGCTAAAACCCGACTCGCACTACGCACGCGCCGATGTTTATATGGTGTGGAGCGATGCGTCGGGAGCGACTATTTCGCCGAGGATATAGACGCGCCTTTCGCTCGGTCGCGCTGTCCGCACGCCTTCGCCTCCTGCGGTCGGCGCTACAAAAGCGTGTTGTCGCGCCAAGGCTTTGGCAGGCGAGAAGCAGCTGAGCAAGCTCGGCTGCACATGGTTTCGCATGACCGAGGAATCCACTTGGCCTTTGTCTAGCTTGTTCCGCCAAGCGATCCAGCCGGCTGTCTGTCAAAGACAAAATGTCAGCGCCAAGCCCAGACGACCACCTCCCAACGTTCGTCCGAGACTGGATCCGTGTAGGCGTGCAGCGTTTCAAAACCGACCCGTTGGTGCGCCCGCAGCGAGCGCAGATTGCGCTGCGAAATTTCGGTCACGACAAAGTCGAACTGTGGTTCATAGGTCTGCCGCAGATGGCCATACACGCCGTCAAACACTCCCTGGCCGCGAAAGGCCTGCGCGATACATACCTGGCCCATCACGAACCAGCGCGGGTTGTCGGCCAGCGGCTGTCCGCGCCACTGCAATTGTTCCAACAAGGCAAACATGGGTTGCAGCAGTGGAACCTGGTCGCGAAAGCTCTGCGGCATCATCAGGCAATAACCTGCCAGCTGGTCGCCCGACGTCGCGATAGCCGATGGGTAGGCGCGGTTCATGGCCTGCAACACCGCGGGGTCATGGCGCACGCTGGTGAAGCCGTCACTCGCTGCGGTGGTTGCGTCGACGTTGTCGCGGTGGTTCTCCTCCTGCAAGGCGAGAATCTGCTCGACGTGGTGTGGCTGAGAAACAGTGCGGAATTCGATGGCCATGGGTGTCGTGATTGAGTGATTGTGCCGGGTATGCGGTGCCATTTGGACATCTACTTTCTCGCGGCTGGCTGTTGCGCCACAACCGCAGCGGCCGGTCAGGGTGGTGGCCCGCGCAAATAATCCGGCGTTTCGTGCCAATCGGCACGCGTCAAGTATTGCCGTCTGCTTCATGGTCTGTGACGATGCTCTTCACGGTCCGAGGTTGTGGCCGAATGCCGTGGGAGCGGCATGAGCATCCGCTGGCAGCGAAAGCCATCTGTCCTGATTTTCTTTGATCCATTTTTTTGGGGAGTAGGTTTCCATGAATCGATTGCGTCGCGCATTTACAGTAAATCCGTTGGCAGCCGGCGTGCGGTTGGCCATCAGCGGTGTCGTGGTTCTGGCCATGAGCGCGCCGGCGCTGGCGCAGGAGACTTCGTCGGACGAGGCAACCTCGCTGGATACGATCTCGGTGCTGGGCACGCGCAGCAAGGCACGCTCGGCGACCGACTCGGCGGTGCCGATCGACATCATCGGCGGCGAAGAACTGCACAACCAAGGCTCAACCGACGTGCTCGACCAGCTGCGTGTGCTGGTGCCGTCTTTCAACGTCAGTACGATTCCCATCGATGACGCAGCCACTTTGGTGCGCCCGGCCAACCTGCGCGGCTTGCCGCCTGACAACACCCTCATCCTCGTCAACGGCAAGCGTCGCCACCGTTCTGCGGTCATCACCTTTCTCGGCCACGGATTGTCGGATGGCTCGCAAGGCGTCGACCTGTCGGTATTTCCGTCATTGGCGCTGGAGCAAGTGGAAGTATTGCGTGACGGCGCAGCGGCGCAGTACGGCTCGGATGCGATTGCCGGCGTCATCAACTTCGGTCTCAAGCGACTGACCGAGGGTGGCCAGGTCGAAATCTTCGGTGGCCAACATTACGAAGGCGACGGCTTCACCAAACAGATCGATGGCCAGATCGGCTTGCCGTTGGGGTCAGAAGGTTTCGCTACTTTCACGGCGGAGTACCGTGAGGCGGATCCAACCTCGCGCAGCGTGCAGCGTGATGACGCCGCCGAAGTGGCCGCGGCGGGTTACCCCAACGTGCCCAATCCTGCACAGATCTGGGGCACACCGGAGATCAAGGAAGACACGAAAATCGTCGCCAATATCGGTTGGGCCGGCGATACCGTCGAGTTTTACCTGTTTGGCAACGTCGCCCAACGCGAAACCGATGGTGGCTTCTATTACCGCAATCCGACCAGTCGTGGCGGCGTTTACTCCAACGACGGTGGTTCGACCCTGCTGGTGGGCTCGCCGACTGGTCGTGCTTGCCCGACCATCGCGCTGCGCAATGCCGCCGGCAATCTGATCCCCTTTGCCACCGTCAATGCGGCCGTTGCCGCGCTGCCAGGCGATTGTTTCTCCTTCCTCGAGGTATTTACCGGCGGCTTCACCCCGCGCTTCGGTGGCGAGATGAAGGATTCGGCGCTGACCGGCGGGCTGAAGGGCACCTTGGCCAATGGCATCTTCTGGGATCTGAGTGTGTCCTACGGGCGCAACGAGATCGATTTCATCATGACCAACACGGTCAATGCTTCGCTGGGCCCCAACCAGCCGGCAGGCCTGATCTTCCGGCCCGGCGGCAACGAGCAGACCGAGCGCAACGTCAACTTCGACATCAGCAAGGGCGTTGGCATCTTCAATCTTGCCGCCGGTGCGGAAATCCGCAACGAGAGCTTCGAGATCAGCGCCGGCGACACGGGCTCGACCGCGATCGGTCCTTTGACCAGTCAGGGCTTCAGCATCGGCTCCAACGGCTTCCCCGGCTTCAACGCAGTGACCGCCGGCGAATTTGATCGCGACAACTGGGCGGTGTACTTCGATGCCGAGGCGCAGGTCAACGACCAGTGGCTGGTGGCGGCTGCAGTGCGCTACGAGGACTACGACGACTTCGGTGGCACTACCAACTGGAAGCTCACTACGCGCTACGACGCGAGCGAGAACTTCGCCTTGCGTGGCGCCCTCAGTACCGGATTTCGCGCACCGACGCCGGGCCAAGCAAATGTCAGCCAGGTGACTACCGCGTTCATCGACGGCGAGTTGCGCGACACCGCTACCTTGCCTCCGACCAACCCCATCGCGGCGTTCTACGGTGCCGAACCGCTCACGCCGGAAGAATCAGAGAACGCCTCGTTTGGATTCGTCTGGACCAGCGGTGCTTGGGAAGTCACTGCTGACTACTACCACATCGAAGTCGAAGACCGCATCGCCCGCAGCACCGACTTCACCCTGACAGACGCTGATCGGGCGGCGCTAGTGGCGTCGGGCAATCCGCAGGCGGCAACGCTGAGTCGGGTCGGCTTCTTCGTCAACGATTTCGACACCACGACCAAGGGTCTCGACATCGTGGCGAGCGTCTCTACCGATCACTTCGGTGGCGAAACTACCTATGCGGCAGCGTTCAACTTCAACGACACCGAGGTCGACAGTTTCACACCCGGCATCATTTCGGAAGCCCGCGTGAAAAAGCTTGAAGAGTCGCTGCCCAGCACCAAGGGCTACTTCTCGCTCAACCACCAGCGCGGCCCCTGGCACATGCTTGCCCGCCTGAACTACTACGGTTCGTTCTACGAAGACCATCTCGACAGCGATGTGGTGCGCGCCGAAGACGGCGGCTTGCCGATCGACGGCGACTCCGCCGTCACCGTGGATCTGGAAACCGGTTGGGACTTCGACTCCGGCCTGTACGTCCGCGTCGGTGCGCAGAACGTGTTCGACAAGGTGCCCGATGACAACCCGTGGGGTCGTTTGGTGGCTGGTGCGGAATACCCGGTGCACACGCCATATGGCTTCACCGGTGGCTTCTACTACGCCCGCCTCGGCTGGAAGTTCTAAACCTCACGCTGGCGCTGCACCTCACCCAGGGAGCGGTAACGCTCCCTGGGTTTTTTTCGTTGCAATTTGTCCTGCTCCATCCATTCCAAGCTCCGGCACGCGCAAAGCGCATCCCGCTTCCTCCGCGCACCTTTGTGCCTCTCTGCGTTCTCCGCGATGAATGCTCTCGCGACGCTTGGCTAGCCCGGACATTTCATGAGGTC
>JBQTGY010000029.1:0-11419 GCA_052390415.1 Pseudomarimonas sp.
AATCAGCGGTTGCCAAGACCCCGAAAACACCCTGAAACTGAGCCCCGTTCGAGACCCGTTTTCCGGGGCCCGCAAGTGGCTCCATTAAGCCGATCTTGGGTGGCTCCAATAGGGCGGTCGGTGACAGACGCCGGCATGGACCACGACATCGAAGCCCTCTGGCGGCGCATCGACGCCGCTCTTGGCAAGCACGCGCCCGCCGTGCTTGAGACTCTGTCAGGTCCCGCCAGCGCGAAGCCGCTGGCCGCGCTGGAAAGGGAACTCGGCCAGCCCGTGCCCGACGACCTGCGCCGCGCGTGGGCGGTGCACGACGGCCAGGACGACGAACTCGAGGATCACCTGCTGTTCGTCGACCTCCCCTTCTACGGCGTGGCGGCCGCGCGAGCGGCGCGCAAGGAAGGGCGCGAGGTGGCGAAGCTGCTCGGCATCGACAACGAACAGGACGACTTCGTCGCGTGGCACGCGCTGGTCGACGACGGCATCGGCAGCATCGACGGCCCGGTCAAGGCGCGCAATTTCAATGCGGCGTGGGTGCCGATCGGCGCGTTCAACGGCGACGTGTTCCGCTACGTGGACCTCGATCCCGCGCCGGGCGGTCGCGTCGGCCAAGTGATCGAGGTGGATCCCGAAAGCGTCAGCTGGCGCGTGCTGGCGCCGTCGTTCGGCGACCTGCTCGCGCGGTTCGCCGACGCGCTCGACGCCGGCGAGATCGACTGGGACGAGGCCGACACGAGCTGGGGAACGCTGTTCCCGTTGGCCGACGAGGTGCCGATGCCCGAGTACCTGCGCGCGCATGCGCCACCGCCCGCGGAACCGGTGCCCGCAACCGGCGTACTCGACCGGCTCGCGCCCGGCGAGCGCATCGAGGTCGACGCGGAAATATCGCGCATGATCGGCGGCGATCATTGCCTCGATGTGCGCCTCTCGTTGCTCGCGCCGGAGGATGCCGCCCCCGTGTGGGCGCGCGCGACGCAGGACGTCACGACCGGCTACCGGCAGGTCACCATGCGCGCGACGGGACGTTGCACGGTGTCGCGCTTCACCGGCAAGGAAACGAAGGACGATTCGCCGCCGGCGTTCGTGCTCGAGAAATTCTCGCGACGCGCGAAGAAGTAGTGTGACTCAGCGGACCCAGCCCACGCCCTTGCCGTCGCGGAACGCCAACTCGTCGGCCTGCATCGCGGCGAGCACGCCGTCGAGGTATGCCTGCACCGACGGCGCGACGACGTGGCGTTCGCCCTGCTCGGGGTGGACGCGAGGCGGACCCACGAGATCGAGCACCACCTGGCCCGGCGTGCCGCCCGGCGCGGGCTCGAAGTCGACGAACAGCGTGACCTGCCAGTCGGGGTTCTCCAGCACGCTGCGCGCGATCGGCCCCCACTCCTTGCGCCAATAGCCGTCCTTCACCGCGGGCGGTTGCACCACGTAGTCGCGCTTCGGCTTCGCGTAGTGGGCGAAGCCCCAGGTGTTGTCGCGGCCGCGCGCGCAGTCCTCGAAGTCGTACAGCACCAGTCCCGGGCACCGCCGCAGCGGGCACGGCAGCAGCCCCACGCGCTGTGGGGACTGTCCATTGAACGTCTCGAACAACGGGAACAACGCCTCGGGCAACTCATGGCCCTCGGCCAGAAACTGGCGGATCTTCCGCACCGGCGCACCGGCTTTGAAGCGCTTCATGTGGGGTGGCAGCGCCGTGTACAGCCACGCATCGATGCCGAGCAGCGCGGCGCAGGTCGCATCGCTGGCCTTTGGCTGCTTCAGCGGCTTGCGTTCCGGCATCGGCACGAGCGGCGGCAGCGTGGCCGCATCGAGGTTCGGAATCGCGATTGCCTCGGCACCGGCCTGCGCCTTGAGGTAACACAGTCCGCGCGCGATGAACTCGTCGACCGATTCGGCGACGAGATCGACAATGCCCTCCTCGAAGTCGATCGACACGATCTGACCGGGCCGGCCGCCGGGCGGCGGATCGTCGTCGACCTGGAAGAACAGGTAGTCGGTGCGCGCGAAGGTCGTGCGACCCGGGCCGTACACCTTCGCGGCGACGCGCGAGGTCGCGGCGTCCTCGACGTCCAGCATCAGGCTCTCGTCCTTAGGCTTGAGCGTCTGCGCCACGATCTCGTCGGGCGGCAGGAAGATCACCGTGTCCAAGCCCTCCTCGTACCAGCCCCACGCGCGCGACAGCCGCAGCATCGCCGCCACCGCGGGCGGCAAGGGGCGCTTGAGCTTCTTCTCGGCCTTCGCGATCTCGGCGTCAGTGGCTGGGGGTTCCGCCGCCATCGCGTCGGGGGTGGTGATCGCGGTCAGTTGGCGCCAGGCGTCGTGCAGTGCGGTCACCCGGGGTTCCTGTGTCGTCCGTGGAAGCTTGATTCAGCCAAGGATCGAGGCGCGTGGCAAGCGCTCTAGTGGGAGCGACCTGAGTCACGAGGCTCTTGATGCGAACCCTGCATCGATGGCAGCCCCGCGGCCGCGCCACATAGCGTCACCTGCGAATGACCGCTTTCTCTTTTTTTGGCGATGTATTTGAGTGACCGTTGTGGGTCGGGTTGCGCCCTTCCGTGCAGGCACTTGGACAAGACCGCCTCCACAAAAGCCGGGCGGTTCACGGTGGGACGTGACATACATCGAGATGCGTCCAAGGAATTCGAGGCATACACGACGGTTAGGCTCCGCTTGTACTCACCAGCTCGGCAAGCTCTGGCAATGGCAAGTAACCACTTGACACTGGACTGGATGGTAACGGAACCACCTCAATGTGCTGCACCCGCTCAGCCAGTGCAAGTTCACCCAAGGCGCATTCCAGCATGATGAATGTTCCGGTCAGAAAGGCCTGCTCACGAGATTTTTCGAAGTGGGCGTATCCAACACGAAGTCCTAGCCCGCGCAAACGTGGACACCCACGCCTCAGGCAAAATCCTGCAGGCCCGTTCTCGTGTCGGCAGACATTGTTCTCGAACTCGTTTGAGCCAGCAGCGCCTTTGAAATAGAGAGCCGCACCCCAAAGGCGGATGTTTGCCTTCAACGATCACTTGGTCGGTCACACTTCCGTTAATGTTCGCGTCTCGCAAACACCGCGATGCCAGCGGTCTCGCTTGACGGAGTCGACTCATGGACACAGTGCCTTTCCACTTCGACGCCTACGGCGGCTTTGGCACCGTGCAGGGGCTGGCGCGACTCGATGAGCAAGGTCTGGAGCTTCAGTTCAGTACCAGCGACTCCATGTTCGGCGTGCTGAAGTCGGGAGCGCGCAGCCTGCGCGTGCCTCTCGATGCGCTGTTGAGCGTGCGCTATAGCGCCGGCTGGTTCTGGTTGATGCCGGTGATCGAATTGCGCGTGCGCGACATTCTGGCGTTGAAGGGTTTGCCGGAAAGCGATCAGGGGCGGGTCAGCCTGAGCCTGAAGTTTCGCGACCGTCACGACGGTCGCGCGTTTGCTGCGGATCTGGAGCTGATGCGCTCACGTCGGCGCATCGTGCAGCTGGACCGCGCCATCGAGCAGCTCGCGGCGCAAGCGCCCACCGCGGCGGCAATTCCAACTGCGGAAACTGCGCCCATGGCGACACCACCGCCTGCTCCGTTGGCACGCGGATACGGCAGTCGACCGGAATCCGAGCGCTGAGTCGGATGGCAATTCGGGCCACGCGTTGGGGTGAAGGAGTTTCCACCCGCCCACTACTCGGCTGACCGTCTCCGCGCTAGAGTGACCATCTGGTCCTCGCTGGCCATTTCGATGCCCTTGCCTGCACTTCCGCTGATCCGATCTTTGTTGGCTTCGACAGCGCGCGGTTGGCGCGGCACGCAGGCAATACGCATCGCTCAGGCGCCCGCCAAAATGCTGGTCGTGTTTGATCGCGAAAACGACCCCGACTGCCGGCTGCTGCGCGAGCTGTTGACCGAACTGCAACTCGACGCCCTGATCCAGCCCTGCCCCATTGGCGGCAAGCGTTTCATCCGACGGCTGCCGGAGAAGGCGCAGTTGCCGTTTCTGATCGATGCCCAGCAGGACGTGCGCGTCAGCGGTCTGCATGGCTGCATGCGGCATCTGCTGGAAACTTATGCCGAGGTTGAGTGGGCGTCGGCGCTGCTCAGCAGTCTGCCGATGCGTTTGACCTCCAGACTGGCATCCGCATTGCGCGGCGCGGCGGGTGACCACGTGCAGCGTTCGCGCAAGCCGCGTCGGCCGCTTGAGCTCTACAGCTTCGAGTCCAGTCCTTACTCGCGGCTGGTGCGTGAACGACTGTGCGAGCTGGAACTGCCGTGGATCCTGCGCAGCTTCGGCAAGGAGCAACTCGCCGACTGGGGACCGCCCAACCTGCGTTTCACCCTCAAGCCATGGGCACCCGTAGCCGGCGGTCGTCGCGAAGCCATGTTGCAGGACACGGGCAAGGCGCAGGTGCCGTACTTGATCGATAACAACCTGGACATCGGTCTGTTCGAATCGCAGCAGATTCTGCGGCACCTCGATCAGCACTACGCTCTCTGAGGCGGTGCCGTAGATCGCAGCTGCCTCGCTTCGACCGCTTTTGGAGGTGGACCTATGATTGCCGGGCTGCCGAAGTCCACTTGGCCCGTTCATCACTGCCCCACCCTCGTCGATGCCAAGTTTTCTCTCGCACCCGCGATGTTTTGACAAGTAGTCTGCTCAACAAGGGCACTTTAACTTTGAAGCACCCACTCTCTCGCTACACGTCGGTATTGGCTGCCGTTGCATTGCTCGCGTCTGTCGCGGCTTTGCTGTTCTGGTGGAATCAAGACCTTGACAGTTCGAGCACAGCCACCATTGAGCCAGTTGTGAACCCATCCGACCAGCCCGACCAGCCTTTGGTCGAGGTGCTTGAGATTACGGAAGAGCCGTTGGTCATTGGCGATGTGGTCACGATTTCCGCGCCCGGCCCGACCGATGGATTTCGCAAGGTGGGCAGCCTTTTGCCAACCGATAAACAAGAAATCAACAACATTGAGGGCCAGCCAGATCTTGCAAACCGCTACGACGAGCTCGCGCAAGCGGCGCGTGCAGGGGATTTGGAAGCA
This sequence comes from Pseudomarimonas sp., assembly GCA_052390415.1. Classification (GTDB taxonomy): domain Bacteria; phylum Pseudomonadota; class Gammaproteobacteria; order Xanthomonadales; family Xanthomonadaceae; genus JANNWF01. The sequence continues at coordinate 5,025 of JBQTGY010000029.1, forward strand.
GCTTGGCGGCTCGGCGCCGGACTTTCCGTCTGCGGCACGCACTTCTCGCAACTCGCCAAATTGGAAGGCAGGACGCATCCTCACCGCAGGTTCGCTGACGAGCAGAGCCGCGACCAGGAATTTGAAGAGGTGGCCGCGGCGATGGAGCACCCCAGCTTCAAGACCCGCGACGCCAACTGCCAAGGCGTGACCAAAGAGCAAGTGGCGGAGGCCGGAGATTGGCTGCTCTTGGCGGCGAATCAAGGTGATCAGATGGCCGCAAACTACTACGTCAACCATATGGTGGGGCAACTGACCCAACTGGCGACCGATCCACCCGCGCTGATGCGCTTTCGCGCCAATGCCTCACGACTGATGCATCGCGATGCCGCGCAATGTGTTGGCATCGCCTTTAATAACCTGCGCAACGCCTATCGATACGGATCGTTTGAGACCCGCGATCCGGTGCGGGCGGTGGCTTACGGCGCTGTGTTTGCTTGGGCGGCAGGAGAATTGCAGCCGCAAATCTCGAACCTGAACTATGGCCAGCCGCCGCTGACCCCACTGCAGGCGCGTCAGGCACAGGATTTGGCCCAGCGGCTGTATCAGGCCTACTGCCGCGTTTGAGCCGTATGGCCTACTTGGCGTTCAGCTAGCGCGATACCCCTCGCTTCACACAGGCAGTTCTGATTAAGCACCGACGCAATACACGGCGGCCCGCTACACTGCCGCCCCCTTTGCGCCGATGCTCGCTGAATGAAATTGTCTGTTGCCGCTCTCGTGATTTCACTGACTTTGTCGCTGGGTGGTCCCGCTGCGGCACTTGAGTTGCGCGATCTGGATCCGAAAACGCCCGCCTGCAAGGACTTCTACCAATTCGCCAACGGCGGTTGGTTGAAGGCGACGCCAGTGCCCGCCGAGCGTGAGAGCTTCGGCACGTTCGACGTATTGCAGGAGCGCAATCGTGCTCAGCAAGAAGCCTTGTTGGCGGAAATCCTGCAGCAACCCAAGGACAACCTGGATGTCCTGATCGCTGACTTCGTCAGCGCCGGGCTTGATGAGGCCGGGATCGAGGCGGCGGGTTTGACGCCGATCGCTGGCTTGCTCGCCGAGATCGACGCTCTAAAGAAGCCGAAACAATTGCCGGCCTTGCTGGCGAGCTGGCACGCACGTGGGTTGCCGGTGGCGTGGCGGTTTGATGCCGGCGACGATCTGCGGCAGCCAGATCAAGTCATTGCGTACGCCACCCAAGGCGGCTTGGTATTGCCTGATCGCGACTACTACCTGCGTCAGGACCCCGACACCCGTGAGCTGCTTGGCCATTACCGCGGCTACGCGCAGGCCCTGTTGACGCTGGCCGGCAGCAGCGATCCAGCCGGCGACTCGGCACGCGCCCTGGCCATGGAAATCCGCTTGGCTGGGGCTTCGCTCGATCTTTTGCAATTGCGCGATCCGAATACCTCTTACCAACCTATCTCGACACGCGACTTGTTCAAGCGCTACCCCGCGATGCAGTGGAAACAATTCCTGAAAGCGCAGGGTCAAGGCAAGCTGAAGGCGATATCGGTTGCTCCCATTGCGTTCTTCGACACCCTTGAGCAAATGCTGTCGAGCACGCCGCTGGAAGACTGGAAACCCTATCTCAGGCTGCAACTGCTGGACGCCTTGGCGCCGTATCTGAGCAGCGGTTTCGTGACTGCGCACGACGGCTTTCACGGCGCGCTGTTGGCCGGTCAAACCACGCCGCCGGATCGCACCCGGCGGGTGCTGGCCGCGGCCGATCTGGCTTTGGGCGATGCGGTCGGACAACGTTATGTGGCGCGCTATTTGCCCGCGCCTGCACAAGCCGGTGCAAAACAAGTGGTTGACGATGTGCGAGCGGCACTGCGACTGCGCCTGGCGAGTGCGCCTTGGTTATCCGAAGCCAGTCGATTGGCAGCTGTCGACAAGCTGGACGCCCTCGACTTGCGTCTCGCCGCACCCACGGAATGGCGGAGTTTTGAAGGCCTCACGCTCAGCCGCAGCAGTTACGCCGGCAACGTGATGGCCGCCGCCGCTTTGCGTAATCGGCAGCGGATGGCGGCTATCGGCGGCAAGCGCTCAACCGAGCTGTTCCCCCTGCCCACGCAACTGGTAAACGGTTACTACGCGCCCAATCGCAATCAACTTGTGCTGAGTGCCGGACTGCTGCAGGCACCGCTGTTTGATCCTGCCGCGGATGCCGCCGAAAACTACGGCGCGCTCGGCGCCATGATCGGACACGAATTGATGCAAGGCTTTGATGTCACTGGCCAACTATTCGACAAGAAGGGTGCGCTGTTGGGCGGCTGGACGGTGCCCGAGCGCGACGCCTTTCTCGCCCGCACCAAACCGCTGGAGACGCAGTACGACGCCTACACCGCCATCGGCGCGATCAAGGTCAGCGGCCGGCTGACGCGCAGCAAGAACACCGCTGATCTGGCCGGACTTGAGCTGGCCCACGCCGCCTTGCGCACGCGCATTGGTGACCTCAAGCTGCCGCAGGCGCAGGGCTACACACCTGAGCAGCGTTTTTTCCTGAGTTATGCCCGCCTGTGGCGGCGCAATGATCTGGAGCCGGCACTGATTCGGCGCCTCAGCACCGACGTGCACGCGCCACCGCGGCAACGGGTCAATGGCCCGCTGGTCAACATGCCGGAGTTTGCAGCGGCGTTTGCCTGCAAAGCCAATGATCCGATGAACAAGAAGGCGGCCGAGCAAGTTCGCATCTGGGCGGCTCAGTGAGCCTGATATTGATGAAAACGACACTGACGTTTTTTTACGGCCGGGACGCGCGCACCGAGCGTAGACTCAAGCCATGAACGACTTTGTCCCAGGGCAGCGTTGGTTCTCCTCCGCGGAGCCCGAGCTTGGCCTCGGCACGGTCATGCGTTTGGCCGGCCGCAGCGTGCAGATCGTGTTCACCGGCACCGGTACCATCCGCCAGTACGCGGTCGCCAGCGCACCACTCGCGCGCGCAGAATTTCGCCGCGGTGATCGTATCCGCGTCGAGCGCAACGACATCGTCATCGACGAAGTGCAATTGGCTGACGGGTTGCTGGTGTATTGCTGTGGCGCGCGCCGCGTGCCGGAAGGCGAGTTGGACCCGGAGCAACCCGTATCCAAGGCCGACACCCGCCTGTTGGCCGGTCGCGTTGATCGCAGCGATCAGTTCGAACTGCGGCAAGCGGTGATGCAGCAGCGTGCCAATGCACTGGCGCATCCGGGCTGGGGTGCGCTGGGCGCGCGCATCGACTTGATCGCGCACCAGTTGCGCGTGGCCGAGATTGCGGCTTCCCGTCGACCACCGCGACTGTTGTTGGCCGACGAAGTTGGCCTCGGAAAAACCATCGAGGCCTGCTTGATTCTGGCCCAGCAACTGGCCATGGGTCGCGCCGGCCGCGCGCTAGTCCTATTGCCCGACAGCCTCGTCCACCAATGGTTTGTCGAATTGCTGCGCCGCTTCAATCTGAGTTTTGCGCTGTTTGATGAAGAGCGTTGCGAGGCGATTGAAGCAAGCCGGCCCGGATGCAATGCCTTCGAGGACGAACAGCAGGTCATCGCGCCGCTGAACTGGTTGGCCACGAATAGCAAACGGCGCACGCAATTGTTGGCTGCCGGCTGGGACATCGTGGTGGTCGACGAAGCGCATCACCTGGGCTGGTCGCCTGAACTCGCCAGTCCCCAATACCAGCTGGTCGAGGCGCTGGCTGCGCAGACCGCTGGCGTCATTTTGCTCACCGCTACGCCCGAGCAACTCGGCCGTGCAGGTCATTTCGCCCGCCTGCGCTTGCTCGACCCGGCACGTTATGGCGATTTTGATGGGTTCATTGCCGAGTCGGAGCGCTTCGTGGCCGTATCTGACGCCGTCGACGATCTGCTTTCAGGGCGCATCCCGGATGCACAGGGTGTCGCGCGACTGGCAAGCCTGTTCGGCGAAGAAGGCGAGTTGGTATCGCTACGCCTCGCTGCCATCGAAGCAGCGACCGACGCAGAGGCAAATGCACTACGCACCGCCCTCATCGACGACCTGATCGACCGCCACGGCACCGGCCGCGTGATGGTGCGAAATCGTCGCGCTGCGGTCGGTGGTTTTCCGCGCCGAGTCGCACATTTGGAAGTCCTGAATCCCGTGGAGGTGGCACCGGAGCTGGAAGGTCGCCTGCGTGCCGAGTTCCATGCCGACATCGGCACTCCCGAGCATGTAGAACCCGAGCACGACTACACCCGCGACCCACGCATGGACTGGCTGCTTGGCGTGCTCGACAGCATCGAACCCGCCAAGGCCTTGTTGCTGTGCCGTTCGCGGGCCAAGGTGCAGGCCTTGGAGGAAGCGTTGCGACTGCGCTCGGGCATGACGGTCGCACGTTTTCACGAAGACATGAATCTGTTGCAGCGCGACCGCAACGCCGCCTTTTTCGCAGATCCGGACGGCACACGGTTGCTGATCGCGTCGGAGATCGGCGCCGAAGGCCGCAACTTCCAGTTCGCCCAACATCTGATTTTCTGGGATCTGCCACTTGATCCGGACATGCTGGAGCAGCGTATCGGTCGCCTTGACCGCATCGGACAACGCGGCGATGTGCATCTGCATGCCTGCGCCATCGAAAACAGCCCGCAACACGCGTTGCAACGCTGGTATGCCGAGGGGCTGGATGCTTTCGCTGGTGTATGCGCCGACGGCCGCGAGCTGCTGCGCGAGTTTGGCGAGCAATTGACGGCGGTTGCGCTTGGCGAGCCCGGTGATCTGGACGCGTTGAACGCCCGCACCCGTGATCGCCATGCTGAACTCAGCGCACAGATTCTGCGTGGACGTGATCGTCTGCTTGAGCTTGCCAGTCAGCGCGGTGCCGATGTCGGCGAGTTACGACAGTCGCTGGCCGCCGACGATAGTCGTGCGAGCAGCGACGATTACCCGTTGCGCTTGCTTGAACAGTTTGGCGTGCATCACGAGCTGCTGGGCAAGGAGGTCTGGTTGCTCGATCCCGAGTACCTGACGCTCGATGCCTTCGAGGCATTCAAACACGGCGCGTGTTCGGCCACATTCGACCGCGCCACCGCGCTTGCCCGCGACGACTTGCTGTTTCTGCGCGCCGATCACCCGCTGATTCTGACCGCCGAAGACCTGATTCTGAGCAGCGAAACCGGCAATGCCGCCTTTCTGCTGGACGAGGCCCTGCCAGGACGAACGGTGCTGTTGGAGGCCGTGTTCGTGCTTGAGTGTGTCGCCCCCAGGGCGCTGCAGGTCGAGCGCTACCTGCCACCCGAACCGATGCGCTGCGTGGTGGACACCCGCTTGCAGTTGCGCGACGGCTTTGTGCCCAGCGCGCGTGCGCGTGAACGCGCCGCCGAGCGCACGGTAGACCTGCAGCGCTACCGCAAACCGATGGCGACCCTGGTTCCACCCTTGGTCAAACGGGCGGGCGAAGCAGCGGGTGCGATGGCCGTCCAACGCATCGCCGCCGCGATCACTGCCGCCAACACCTTGTTGGGTCACGAGATCGATCGTCTGTGCGCGCTATCGGCGGTCAACCCCGCCGTGCGGCCGCAAGAAATCGACGCTTTGCGCAGCGAGCTGGCCGCCTTGTGTGATGTGCTGCCGCACGCACGCCCACGACTGGACTCGTTGCGGCTGATCGCGAGCCCGGATTTCCTGCGCTTGCCGGGCTAGCGGTTACCGCCGCAACTTGGGCTTGAACGGCCAGCGCCCACGCCAGTGCTGAATCATCAGAAATCCGAACACCATGCCGCCGAGGTGAGCGAAATGGGCGACACCGCTTTGGGTACCGGTCACGCCCAAGAAAATCTCGATGGCGCCAAAGACGATGACCAAGGTCCGCGCCTTCATCGGAATCGGCGGAATCAGCAGCATCACCTGCCGATTCGGAAACATCATTCCAAAAGCGAGCAGCAGGCCATACACGCCGCCAGAAGCGCCGATCGTTGGAAAAACCGGCCCGCCTTCGGAAGCCATCCAGGTGACCACCGCCAACTGGGTGAGTCCCGCTCCAATCACGCAGACGAAATAGAACGACGCAAAGCGCTGACTACCCCATACCTGCTCGATCTGCGCGCCAAACATGAACACCGCCATCATGTTGAAAAACAGGTGGCCAAAGCCCCCGTGCAGGAAGCCGTAACTCACCAGCTGCCACGGCAGGAAGCCCGCCGTCATCATCGCGCCGTTGTCGTAGCCCAGCGGATAACTTCCGAGCGGCCATAGCATGAAGGAGACGAACGCCGCTTCGCCGAGCAGCAGCTGCAATCCATAAACGAGCGCATTGCTCCACAGAATGGCCTTGGTGATTGGCGGAAGTTGATCGAGCATGAGGGGTTGGATGTTGGCGGGAAGGCATCATACCGGGCGACGGTCGAGCAACCGTTGACGACCCCGTTTT
>JBQTGY010000030.1:0-3743 GCA_052390415.1 Pseudomarimonas sp.
GGCGATGTTCCACCCAGTTCGGTGACCCAAGCGCATCGCGCAAACGGGGAGCGGCCCGGAAATGCCGGGCGGATAGAAGGTGGTGAGGCGACTTCCATCGCCCACGATATGAACGCACCGACACAACACGAAGCTGACCACGCCAGAGAAAAGCAATAAAGCGAGAAGCAAACACGAGAAACCAGCAAAGGCAACTTGACTTTCAGGAACTCATAGAAGGGTGCGTCTTGGACGCACCACATCGTGCGGCGAAAAATTGGTGCGTCCGAGACGCACCCTACGACGCACCACATCGTGCGGCGACAATTGGTGCCTCAAGACGCACCCTACGTTCGGAAAAATCCTACGGGCGGGTGCTTGATTGACTGATGGTGGCGATGGGCGGGCGTTGGCAAGCTTGCGGCATGTCCAACTATCGTCGTGTCTGGGTGCCGGGTGGCACCTACTTTTTTACGGTCAACTTGCTGGATCGACGACGGTCGTTGTTAGTCGATCACATTGCCGAGTTGCGTCGTGCATTTGCGGCGGTGCGGGCGGAGCGGCCGTTAGAGGTAATGGCTGCGGCTGTGATGCCCGACCACCTGCATTGCATTTGGCGTTTGCCGACCAACGATGCCGATAACGCCATGCGCTGGCGACACATCAAGACCTTGTTCTCGCAAGGCTTGCCTCACACGGAAGATCGCTCGGCAAGTCGCGCGGGCCGGAGCGAACGGGGCATTTGGCAGCGTCGTCATTGGGAGCGGCTGCTGCGCGATGAGCGTGATCTGCAAGCGCACACCGACTACATCCATTTCAATCCTGTGAAGCACGGCTATGTCACCCGCGCGGCGGACTGGCCGCATTCGTCTTTTCATCGCTACGTGCGAGAAGGCGTCTTGCCGGCTGATTGGGCGGGTAATTCCACCAGAATAGCCGACGAATCGTAGGGTGCGTCTCGGACGCACCACATTGTGCGGCCCCGATTGGTGCGTCCGAGACGCACCCTACGGAAGTCACTTTGGCGACGTCGAGGGTTTGTCGGCGGCATCTGCGCATCATTGCTGACCAGCAAATCGCGTCAGCCCAGCGCGGATAGCGGTCTGTGCATCGCCCGCGCTGCGCCGCAGTTCGGCATCGATCAAGGGCTCAGTTTCGACGGCTGCCCAGAATTGCAAGGCGGCATGGGCGGCCCAGCTCCACTGGGCCACTTGGCCAGGGGCAGGAATCGACGCGGTCAGCGAGCGTGGCACCAGGGAACCCTGTGCGCTCGGCCGCCATAACATCGGCAGCATGTCGTACACCGGTGCCAGCGCCAGCGGCCGCGCGTCGGTGAGTACCAGTGAGGTGTTGCCGAGGTGCATGTCGGTGTTGCCGATCAGGGTGCCGAACCAGTGAATGCGTTGCAGGACGTCGGCGTCGTTGGCGCTGATCCAGCCGTCGTCGCGCAGGGTGGCGGCGAACTGCCACCAGGCGATGCTGCCGTGGCCGTAGAAGGCGGCGTCCAACGCGGCCAGTGAGACCAGGCCGCGGCGTCCCAGCGATGCGGTTCGATCAAAGCGCGGTGATTCGAGAAACACCTGACCGCCGGCCGCGTACACACGATCCGCTGCGGCGGCGATGCCCAGCCGGTTCAGGGTCTGCGCTGCCAGCGCTTCGCAGCGCAATAGAGAGGCCCAACGAGCGGCAACCGGATTGCCACCGGCTTCGGCAAACTTGACGATCAGCGATTCAAAGCCACCCGGCACAGCCAGCGTAGCGGTGAATTTTTGCTGCTCGCCGCCCGGCGACGATCCGACCGGCTCGCCCTGCAGGGCGGCCCGTGCGAGCGCGGGATACGCCTGATCGCGCCCTGTCAGAGTCACACAATCAGTCGGGTGCTCGATAGCGGCCAGTGCGCGTTGCAGACTGCGCTCGCCCACCACCAGATCGCCGAGCAGGTCGTGACCCTGCTGGACAAGCGCGGCGATCACGTGATCGCCTGTCCACAGCTTCAGATCGCTGGGCACGCCCAGCGTCTCGGACAGGCGATGGGCGAAGTGGCGGCCGAGAAAGCCTTGTGGCCGCTGGTCGTCAAGAAACCACGGCAGATCCGGAAAGACACCGGCACTGAATTGCGGCGCGGGCATGAACGCAGGCAGCGGGCGCTGCCGACGCAGGCCGAATTCAGTTCGGCCAATGGCGAGCAATTCGCCGAGCACCTCGACACCGCCGCTGGCGGTGATGCGATACAGCGGCCACGCGAACTCCCCGCCAATGCGGCGAGGGGTCGCGTACATCGTCGCCCGCGCTTCTCCAATGCGCACCACCTCGCCTCGCAGCCGGGCGACCGACCTCAGCAGTGAGTCACGGCTGATCCGAAGGGCCTGCAGGACTTCAGCCGAAGGCATGGGGCCGCGCTGTCGTAGCAGGCTGAGCAGTGGTTCGACGGTGGTGGATGGCTCGGTCATGCGACGATTTATACGACGATTTATACGACGATACATTAGCAGTAAATCGCTAAATCGATTGGATTTAGTGGCAAGCGGTGCCAGCTTAACGCGACGATTTTCTAGTCTATTCACTCGGGAACGAGTAATTGAGACCAGACACCTTGCGTCACCAGTTGGGTGGTGCCGCTCCTGAGCCGCCACCTTGCATACAAGACGGAGAGCAACTGCGCACGAGCGCGGTGCCCACCCCGATCCTTACCGCCCAGTCACTCGAATCTGCTGAACGGCGATGGGCAAGTCCAGTTTGGACCACACCTGATCTGCCGTAAGCGCAGTGATATTGCGCCGCAGGGCCAGCGCCAGGCACGCCCGATCACCCAGTGATAGTCCAAACTTTTGCGTGTGCACCAGCAAACCCGCAGCAAGGGCGGCGTCCTCGCTCAGAAAGGGCACGATCTCGATTCCAGAACTGACCAACTGCTGGTGCACCAACTCCGGGCTGTGCCCGTCGCGGACGAAACGTGAAATCACCTCGGCCAAATTGACGCTAGACAGGCAGCACGCCGCCAGGTGCTCGGTCACCGTCTCAGAGCCCGGCTCACTGAACAAATAAGCCAGCAGTGCCGAGGCATCGAGCGCGATCATCTTTGCTTCGATTTGCCCAGTTCAGCCAATTCCGCCGCAGCGCGCTCATTCAACAAGTCTTCGACGACCCCGCGGGGCTTGTTCTGCCCGTACAACGAGGCAACCCACGCGGGTAGAGAAGCGGCGCTGATGGTTTTGGCAGGTTCCAGGCTGGCTTGCAGGAGGATCAGGCGGACTTGTTCTTCCATGCTGGTTCCGGCCTTTGCGGCGCGCAGACGCAAGCGATCTCGCACGCTGTCGGGCACATTTCTGACGGTCAATACGGCCATGTCGATTGTCTCGTTGTGATACCAACTATCTTCAGCTGAGCGTAGCATTGAAAGCAATGACGTCAAAGTATGCAGTCACTGGGCCTGACGCCGGGGCGCTTTGACCGCAATCGCGTTGCGGTGGTTGCCTCACTGACCAGCAAATCGCGTCAGCCCACCGCAGCGTTGGTCGACTCCCGACGGTGCGTCAAAACGCACCCTACTATGAGTTCCTGAAAGTCAAGTTACCTTTGCTGGTTTCTCGTGTTTGCTTCTCGCTTTATTGCTTTTCTCTGGCGTGGTCAGCTTCGCGTTGTGTCGGTGCGTTCATATCGTGGGCGATGGAAGTCGCCTCACCACCTTCTATCCGCCCGGCATTTCCGGGCCGCTCCCCGTTTGCGCGATGCGCTTGGGTCACCGAACTGGGTGGAACATCGCC
>JBQTGY010000031.1:0-37218 GCA_052390415.1 Pseudomarimonas sp.
GTACATGTGGCCGGTCCACTTCGGCAGCCAGTAATACACACCCGCCATGATCGCGAAGATCGCACCCGTCACCAGCACGTAATGAAAGTGGGCAACCACGAAGTAGGTGTCGTGGTACTGAAAGTCAGCCGGCACGATGGCCAGCATCAGGCCGGAGAATCCGCCGATGGAGAACATGATGACGAAGCCAATTGCGAATAACATCGGCGTCTCGAAGCTCATCGAGCTTTTCCACATCGTGCTTACCCAGTTGAACACCTTCACGCCGGTCGGAATGCCGATCAGCATCGTCGCGTACATGAAATACAGCTTGCCGCCCAACGGCATGCCGACCGTAAACATGTGGTGCGCCCAGACGATGAAGCTCAGGAATGCGATCGACGCGGTGGCGTAGACCATCGCTTGGTAACCGAACAGCGGCTTGCGTGAAAAGGTCGGGATGATCTCCGAGACGATGCCGAACGCCGGCAAGATCATGATGTAGACCTCGGGATGCCCGAAGAACCAGAAGATGTGCTGGAACATCACTGGATCACCGCCACCGGCGGCGTTGAAGAAGCTGGTATCGAAGAACTTGTCGGTCAGCAGCATGGTGACCGCGCCGGCCAACACTGGCATCACCGCGATCAACAAGAAGGCTGTAATCAGCCAGGTCCAGACAAAGATCGGCATTTTCAGCAGATCCATGCCCGGCGCGCGCATGTTGAGGATGGTGGCAATGATATTGATCGCGCCCATGATCGAGCTGATGCCCATCATGTGAACGGCAAAAATGACGAAGGCCACGTTGGAGCCGCCCTGCAACGACAGCGGTGGATACAAGGTCCAGCCACCCGCTGGTCCGCCGCTCGGCATGAACAGCGTCATCAACAACATGGTGAACGCGAACGGCAGGATCCAGAACGACCAGTTGTTCATGCGCGGCAGGGCCATGTCCGGCGCGCCTACCATCAGCGGCACCATCCAGTTGGCCAATCCGACGAAGGCCGGCATCACGGCGCCGAAGATCATCACCAGCGCGTGCATGGTGGTCATCTGATTGAAGAACTCAGGATGCACCAGTTGCAAGCCGGGTTGGAACAGCTCGGCACGGATCACCAACGCCATCGCACCACCGATGAAAAACATCAACAGCGCGAACAGCAGATACAGCGTGCCGATGTCTTTGTGGTTGGTGGCGTAGAACCAGCGCTGAAAGAAGCTTGGCGCGTGGTGGTGGTCGTCAGTGTGGGCAGTTGCGCTGTTAGCCATGGTCCAGCCTCTCGCGAGATTTCAAAGATTGCATCTGAGATTGCATCTAAAACTGGATCTCGGTCAGGAGATCAGCGTGAACGTAGCGGCACATCGGAGATTGGTAGCAGCGCCGATCCAAGCCTCTGTCAACCTTCGCCGGCCTTGGCTTCGATCACTTGGGCAGTTCGCGCCGCCGGAGCGGCCAAGCTCTGCTCGGCCGCCAGCCAGCTTTCAAACTCGGCACGCGGCACCGCCTTGACCACGATCGGCATGAAGCCGTGATCCTTGCCGCACAACTCAGCGCACTGGCCGCGATAGGTGCCAGGCTCGAGGATGTTGGTCCACGCCTCGTTGATGATTCCGGGGATGGCATCCTGCTTCCAGCCCAGGGCGGGCACCCACCATGCGTGGATCACGTCGTCGGCGGTGATGACAAAACGAATTTTGGTGTTGGTCGGCAGCACCAGTTCGCGATCCACGTCGAGCAGGTAGTTGGGGTTTTCGGCCAAGGTAGGCGTGGCTCCCGAGCCCCGCACGCGCAGCATGTCGTCCTCCGGACTGAGGCGACTGACGAAACTCACTCCACCCGGCTCACCGCGATAATTGAGAATTTCGTAGCGCCACAACCATTGATAGCCCGTCACCTTGACGGTCATCTCCGAGCCAGTGGCGTTATCCATCTGAAACAACACGCGGGTGGCCGGCCACGCCATCGCCACCAGAATCAGGATTGGCACTACGGTCCAGATCACTTCCGCCGTGGTGTTGTGGCTCCATTTTGCCGCCACCGCACCCTTGGAATGGCGATAGGCATACATCGCATAGCCCATGGCGCCAAACACCACCACGCCGATGGCGACGCAGATCCACAAAATGATCATGTGCAGCCGGTACACCTCGGCCGACGACTCGGTCACGCCTGGGGTCATGTTCAGTTGCCAAGGCACCGGATTGGCTGCCAGCGAGGGCATTGCTGAGAACACAGCCAGCACTGCTAGCGTGAGCGCCACTGTGCGGACAGGAGACATTGGTCGAGCAAGCTTCATGCGCTACCCCAGCAATTAATTCATGGTGCCCCTGCGGGCTCCGCTGCGCGGACAGTCGCGACCGCCGCCATCATGTTGCGCAATCGCTCGGCCAGCGACTGCCGCTCTGCCTCACCGAGACAGGCTCCCACTTCTACCTCATTTCCGCGACTCACCAGCAACACGCGACCGTCTCGCTGAAGCATGCGGACCCACTGCGGGTGAGCGCGAAATCGGTCGCACATCTCCGGCAAGTGAAGGACGGATATTTCACCCGGCCCAACGGCAACCACCTCAAAACGCTTGCCGGCGGTCCACACCAAGCGCAAACACAGCGCTAAAAACGACAACTCAGCGAAAGCAAACGCAGGCGCATATGCATTGCCCTGAGTCCAACTAATCACCGCCACCAAAACTGACGCGACTGCCAGCACTGCAAACGTCACGAATATCTGTCGGCGACTCAACGCCCGATTGGGGCGGATCACCAGCCTAGACTCATCACGCCCGCCCTGAGAAGGAAACTGTTCAATCACCGAACTGCGCCCCGGAACTTGCTCAGACGCCGCACCAAAGCCCGATTCGAAAGCCCTGAAATGATAGTTCCCCCACCCGATATCAGCAAGCAAACGTCAGCGCGTGCATCGCACCTGACCCTGATCGGAGTGTCCAGCCATGGATGTGCAGGGCGTGACAAAAACTAGTGAAAGCGAGAACGTCGAGAGCAGCCAGCCGGACTGCTCCTTGCTTGCGATGCGGCGGCGCCGACTTCCGGAACTCGGTCAGTGGCGCCAGCGACGCCTTGACTTGAACCTACTCAGCGTCGGCACGCGCCTTGACGATGGCATACAGACGCTCGGCCTGGATGCGCAGGTCGGCAATCGCAGCGTCATCCAATTGCTCACCCTCGGCGTGCCGATTGAGAATCACCTCGCTGTCCGGACCCCAGCCGACCAAGCTCAGCACACCCTTTTGTTCACGCGCGACCACCCACGGTGAGCCGCCCTTGTAGCCGTAACGAAGGGTAGCGCTGCCGGCGTCGCCGTAATCCACGTTCTCGCGGGCGAAGCGCACGTCATCGCCTTCGGCAAAACCGTCCCAACCGATCGTCGTCTTGTCGTTGATGCGCTCGCCAGTCAGTCGTTCCATGCCACCGATAGCTGCCTCAAGCGCATCAAACTCCTGCTTGATCAGCTCAGCGGGTGCCGTGTCGGCCGCGCTGACACTACCGCGAGTCAGCAGCAGTTTGGCTTGCCTGTTGGAACCCTGCGTCAGCACAGCCACCGGCGCTGGTGTGCCGTACAACAGAGCACCGCCGGCCAGCAAGCTCGCCTCGACCACATACCTGCGCGCGTCGACGACGGTGGCCGGCTGGAAAGGCAGGGCATAGCTGTACGGCAACGTGGCGGGCGCGGGCTCAGTTCGCTCAGCGACCACTGGTGGAGCAACGCTGGGGTCCGTCATGTCAAGCAAGCGCATGCGCAATTCGAGCTTGGGCGGCAGTGTTGTCAGGCCATCGATGGAAATCTCGCCACGGATGGCCGGCGCGCTTGCCGGCACGGGCGGCACGGATTTGGCAGCCGCTTCGGCCGCCGCTGCCACGGCGGCCGGATCCGGCGCCGCCTTTTGATCGCAACCGACCAAGCCCAGCACTGCCGGCGACATGACCACAAGTGAAGCAACAAACATCAGTGCGCGCATGGCGGCTCCTTGGTAAGCATTGGGAAAACCAGTCACCCTTAGGTGGACGCCTTCGGGTGGCCAGAAGAACGCAGCGCGAAGCCAAGAAACCAGCGCAGCGCCGAGCCCGAAAGTGTAGCAGCAGCGCCAATCTCGGCAAGGACGGACGTCACAGCTCAGGAGGCTGAGAGGAACTCGACTGCCGTAGCGAGGGCGCCGCCGGGCGTGCGTGGCAAGGCCCGTAGCGCCAAAACCAGCAAGTTACCTATCGCTCAATGCTGTAGTTCAAGCCTGCGCGGCTCTCACTGCCGGACTCGATCTCCACGTCGAAATGCTCGCTGAGCAAGTACCGGAGCGTGACCACTTGTCCGCTCCCGAACAGCGAGATTCCGTAACTGAGGTACAGCGCCGGAGACAGATATTTGCCCACCGTAAAAGCGGCGCCACCGAGGGCCTGCGAGTCGGCCACGCCGAAGGTGTCGAAACCCAGGCGCGATCCCAGCTTGCCCGCCAGCAGATTGCCGCCCAACGCGGCGGCAGCTTGGCCGAGCTGCGCGCCCTCGGCTGCACTCGCAGAACGTAACGGACGACCCAGCACCAGATACGAGAGCGCTTCCGCTTGATCGAGTGCTGGCTCAGACCAGACGGACAGTTGCGGCGCAATTGCGCTGCCCTGCACCTCGATACCGACGGTGACCTGCTGAATCTTGCGCTGGGCACGGATGTCGATGCCCGGATTGTCCAGCGCTGAACTACTGAACAGCAGGCGACCGCGGGAAATTTCCAGATCCTGCCCGTAAGCACGATAGTGGCCACGCAGAAGCATGGTGCCGCGACCGGTGGCCGGCCGGCCGCTACGTTCGTTGATGCTCAGCGTGCCGCTGATTCCACCGTCGAAGCCGAAACCTTTCAGCGCGACTTTTTCGCCCAACTCCACGTCAATTTGCGCACGCACGTGCAGCGCACCTGCAACCGTTTCCCCTTCACGTGGATCAAGCACGACTACATCGGCTGAGGCGGTGACACCACTCTCGATCTGCTCCAGCGCGATGGCAGCCTCCGGCACCTTGACCTTGCCGGTCACACGCAGGCGACCTTGGCTGTAGCGCAACTGCAAATCCGGAGATACCAGTGCCCGCGCCTGCGTGGTGTCCGCGACCAGCACCGACTCGCCACGAAGGGTGAAACGGCCGTTTGGGGCCTTGCCAAGTGCATCATTCAAATTGCCCTCGATGCGCAGTGCACCACCGCCGCTGTTGATCGAACCTTCGACCTGCAGCCGTTGACCATCGCCACGCAGCGCCAACGTCGACTCGCGCAGACGTATGCCCGCCGCCGGCACTTCGGCGGCCAACTCGGTCAACTCGACATTACCCGCCATGGTCGGCTGATCCCATGATCCAGCGAACTCCAACGCCACGCGCAGGGCACCGGTGAGATTTGCCAGGTCCGGAATGGCGGCTTCCAGTGCGCGGATGGAGGGCAGCGAGACCAGAAGTTGGCCTTGCAGTGCAGGATTGGGACTCGCAGATTGGAGACTCGCAGATTTGGGACTTGCAGATCCAGAGGCAGCGAAAGGCGAGTCACCGACGAGTGATCCTTCAATCATTCCTGCTTCGTCGAGTTGACCTGACAGCGTTACCCGCAAATCTTCAGGCGTTAGCGCACCGACCAGTGCGATGGCGTCCCAACGCAACAAGGGGCGGGACTCGACTTCGACTTGCAGCAATCGCCCACTGTCGAGGCGCAGATTGAGTTGACCAGTGGCTTGCCCCTTGTGCCGCAAGAGCTTCAACTCGGCGTTGGCAACGCCTTCAAGTTGATAGTTCTCGACGCCCGCAGCCGCAGCCAAGGCCTGCAGCGGAAAATCGACAAGCGCTGCATCAAAGGATTCGCTGCCTGCTTCAGACTTGGCTGCTATGCACAACGATGCCGCGTCCGCATCACGAAGGCAGCTGCGCTCCACGCGTAAACGGTCAGCTTTCCATTCGATCGCGACAGGTGAATCCAGCCGCCAATTACTCAACCCCTGCGGACTAAGCGTCAACGTATTCAGTCGTCCCGACCATTGGCTTGCTTGCCACTGTCCCAGCGTCGCCAAGGTTAGTCGCACCTGCTCATTTTCGACTTCGAGCGCTACCTCGTGTTGGCCCTGCGCGCCGCTGGCTTGCAGATGCAGGGTGTCGATCTCTTGATCAGCGAGTGCGATCTGGCGGGCGGTGAGTTCAAGCTGGCCACGGTCGCCGCCATCGATGGCGGAATCGACCTGCAACGTGGCCTCGCCGACCGTGATGCCATCGGCAACCACGGCTTGTGCCGTCATATTGCCAGCGATGCGCGGCGCACCACGTGGTCCGCTGATGCGCACATTCGCGTTGATTTCGCCACTGCCATTGGGCAACAGGTCGTCCAGAGACAGGGGGGCAAACCGGAGGTCGAGATCCAGAGGCTCGCCCGGATCGCCACTGATCAACACCCGCGAGCGGCCCAAGCGAATATCAAACTCAGCCGATCCTCCGCGCTCGCGCCAATCCAGCACACCGCTGCCCGCAAGTGCCCGTTGCCGAAGTTGACCCGAGAGTTGCTTGAGTTCGATTTTCAGAGCGGGCGCGGCCGCCTCATCGATGGCAAGGATGCTCAGCTCGCCACTCACTTTGCCGGGCAGATCGGGCAGCAACAGCACGGGGTCGAAGTTGCGCAGGCTGGCGTTGATATCAGCGCTCACCTGCGGCGCCCAGAGCAGACTGCCGCTGGCACTGAGCTCACCTTGCGGGCTTCGCAATGCGAAGGTGTCGAGTCGCATTCCATTGGCGCTCATCTCTCCTGCCAGGTCGAGATCCGCGCGCAATGGTCCGCGTTCGATCTGCCCGTTCTGAAGGTCGATCAGCAGTGACGACAACGAGCCGCGCGCAGTCAAACGCCCGCGCAAACGCGCTTGCTCGGTGGCGGCCTGCGCCGGATTGCCCGGCTTTGCAGCGGTCGTCACCGGCAAGGTCAGGTCGTCGATGACGGCGAGCAGATCGATCGCGCCAGGATTGTTTTCGAGTGACTGGCTGACATCGATGCGCCCGCTGATATCGACGGCACCAAAGGGATCGGCAAGCAAACGCAGCGCATTGAGCTGCAGCGTTGCACCGTCATCAATCAAGCCCAGCTCCACGCCCTCGATACGTACGGTCTGCTCATCCAGCGCCAAGGTTGCGGCAAGCTTGGCGCGGGTTGCATCGCCGGCTGCGGCGAGGGTCAGGGCGAGCCGTCGCGATGGCGATTCAGGAATGAAACGGGCCGTATCCGCAATATCCAGATCCGAGTTCAACTGCCAAACCATGGAAGGTGTGACGCGCAACTGCAGCTTGCCGGCATCGACAAGCGCGAGGTTCACATCAAGGGCTTGGTCGGATATTCCGACGCTCAGTCGCGCGGCGGGTGTTGACGCACCGGTGAGCGTCCAGCTGGCACGCAAATCGGCCACTGGCTCGCCGTCGAGACCCAGCTCACCACCTGCGAGCAAAGTGCCATCTGGGTGGATCGAACGCAGCTCGGACACGTCCAAGTGACTGTTGAGGAACTTGGCATCGCGTAGATTGACCGTCGATGCCTGCAGCAGCGACGTGTCACCGCGCACGACCACCAAATCGTTGATCGCGATCTCGTCCACGGTGACATCGAGCGGCAGTTCGACCGTGGGCCAAGGCAGGCTCTCAGGCAGGGTAATGCGCTGCGGGCCGGGCTCAACGATGGGCACTGCCAGCTCGATACGCAGATGCTTGATGTACAACGAACGGATGGTTAGCCGCCCGCCCAATAACGACTTCACGGCATGGTCCAGGCGCAGCTCGCCGATCTGGACAAACACATCGGCGCGTCGATAGCTGACATCGCGCAACAGCAACGGACCCAGCAATCGACCTTCGCTGGAGCCAATGTGCACGCTGCCCGGAGGCAACTGGGCGATCACGCGCGCCAGCGTCCACTCGCGCCCGCCGCCACTGGCAAGTAGCCATAACAAGAGTGCGGCAAACATGGCCAGCAGTGCTGCAGTCCCGAAGAGTAATCGACGCCGGGTCACAGCTCAGGCCCGATGCCGATGTGCAGGCGCACAGCCTGGTCTGGATCGTTGAGGCCGTGCCCCAGATCCAATCGAATCGGCCCCACCGGCGAGCGCCAGCGCAGCCCAAGACCCACGCCTACCGCGGGCTCGAAACTGTCGCTGTCGAAGGCGTTGCCAGCATCGGCAAATACCGCCACTGCCCATTGCTCGCCGATGCGCTTTTCGAGTTCCGCGCTGGCGACGATGAGATGTTTGCCGCCAGCGGCTTCACCCAGCGCATTGCGCGGACCAAGCTCCTGGTAGCCGTAGCCGCGTACGCTGCGATCACCACCTGCAAAGTTGCGCAGTGAAGGCGGCAGGCGCTCAAAGTCGTCCACCCAAGTACTCGCCACTTCACCGCGCAGCAGCACGCGGTAGTGCTCACCGAGTCCACGTATCCACTTGCCGGCGACACCTGCCTGCGCAAAATCAATGTCAGAGCCAATCGCCTCGCTACCCACTCGCACATAGGTAGAAAGCGAATAGCCCCGGGTCGGATAGAGCGTGTCATCCGTCACCACCCGATCCAGACGCAAGGCCGGGTAAACCAGAAAACTGTCACGATCTATCCGCCGCGCTGAATCGACTTCTTGAAAGCGTTCCTGTTGCACGTTGAACTCGGCCGCAATCTGATTGCCGCGCCAACGTGCCGTGCGGGCGACGTTGAAGATGCCGATCTCGGAGTTGCTGTCGCCAATCTCCTCTTCGCGCACGCTGACGCCACCGCTCCACCAACCGGGCAGCCAGGCAAACTGTGGAATGCGGTACTGCGCGCCGATCAGTGTGCGCCGCTGGCCCAGCTCGGCATCTGCTTTCAGCTTGTGGCCACGCGCGTTCACCCAGCGTCGATCCAGCCCCAGCCGGAGCGAGGCACCGTTGTCGGTGCCGTAACTCAAGCCCGCGCTGTAACGGGAGCGTTTGGCCGGTGTCAGGCTGACCTTGATCGGCGCGAGGGCGGGCGAGTCGGCAACCTTTTCCTCAGCCTCTTCATCTTGCGAATCTGCGTCCGCTTCGCTTTTTGCCGCGGCGTCCTGGTCGGCATCTGGCGGCTGCCCACGCTCACGCCCGCGGCTGGCAAGCTCTGGTTGGATATCGATCAAGCCGAAATAGTCGAGCTCAACCAGGATTCGATGCAGACGCAGCAACTCGGTGTGGCTGTAGAGATCGCCTTCGCGATACGGCAACAATGGTTCGAGCAAACCATCCCGAAGTTGACTGCCGCTGAAGGTAGTTGCTCCAAAGCGATGGCGCGGCCCGGTCCGCCACGCCAAATCGATGCTCGCCGCCTTCGTTTCGCGCTCAACGCTTACCTGACTGCGTTCGCTGCGAGCGCGAAAATAGCCGCGCTCGGCAAGACCACGCTGGATCGTCGCCTTGCTGGCCTCATAGCGCGAGTGCCTGAGCACCTCACCGAGGCGTGGCCGGAAGCGGGTCAACAATGGCTGCAGCGCTGGGTCTTCACTGCCTTCACCGTGCAGCTCGACCTGGCCGGCAACGACGCGAACGGGCTCGCCCCGATCCACCGTGATGCGCAAACTGATGCGTTTGCCCTCGCGCGAAACGCTGACATCGACCTCGGGCGAGTAATAGCCGAAGGGTTCGAGCGCCGTCTGCACCTGGCCAGTCACTTGCCGCAACTGATAGGCCAAGGTGGCGTCCGTCAGGGTCTTCTTGGGTGGCCAACGTGCCAGCGACAAACGCGCGAAAACGTTGTCGCGCATCGCTCCATCGACACCATCCACCGTGACCGAGCGGATCGTGAGCGCCGACGCCGGCAAGGTGCAGCCAAAAAACAGCACGCCCAACAGTAGCTGCGTGATGATCGGCGCCCAGCGTGCAGCCATCAGCGACTGCGACCGCTAGCGCAGACGCCGACCAACTCACAACATTGTGGCGGCGATACGCCAGATGAGGGCGAATGGGGTTTGGGCATTCGCCGAGCTTAACCGTCCCGGTGTGGATGTGAGGCCAATAGCGGCAATCAGACCTGCGTAATGTTCAGCTGGGAAACGTCGCCAACCGCCATGAACTGCGACGACAGCCTACCCAATAGTGCCAAGCGGTTGTTGCGCACGCTGGCGTCGTCGACCAAGACCATCACTCCGTTGAAGAAACCGTCGATGGGCTTGCGCAGGCGCGCCAAACGCTTCAGCACGGCCACGTAGTCGCGCTCTTTCAGCGGCAAAAAGTTGTCCCGCGCCGCGTCTTGCAAGGCCACGAACAATGCCCGCTCAGCGGGGTCTGTCAGCAGGTCGGGATCGATGCGGTCGGCGATCGGCTCTGACGACTTGCGCAGAATATTGCGCAGGCGTTTGTTGGCAGCAGCCAACGCGCCCGAATCCGGCAGCCGGACAAACTCTGCCAGCGCCACCAGCCGCCGATTGAAGTCGACCAGCGATCCAGGCCGAATCTCAAGTACGGCGGCAAACAAATCGGCTGGCAACTTGAGATCGGTGTAATAGCCGCGCATCCGCTCAATCACGAAATCATAGATTTCTTCTGTCGCTGGCGGCTCGAGCCCGGTTGGCAACAACTCCGCCGCCGCCGCAATGAGCGCGCGCAAATCAATGTCCAGACCGCCCTCAACCAAGGTACGTCCCAGTCCCAGCGCGGCACGTCGCAGAGCGAATGGGTCCTTGTTGCCGGTGGGCTTGAGGCCAGCGGCAAAACCACCGACGATGGTGTCAATTCGATCCGCCACTGCCAGACAGCGGCCCTGCGCCGTTTCCGCAATTGCATCACCGGCAAAACGTGGCCGATACGCCTCATCAATCGCGATGGCCAAGGTCTCAGGCTCACCCGACGCCAAGGCATAGTGACGCCCCATTACGCCTTGCAGCTCGGGAAACTCGCCGACCATGCGCGACATGAGGTCGGCCTTGCACAACAGCGCTGCCCGTCGCGCCATGTTCTCGTCGAAACCGAGACGACCTGCCATGCGCTCACTGATCTGGCTGACCCGTGCGCACTTGTCGGCGTAGCTGCCCAGTTTCTGTTGATACGTCACCGTGGCCAACCTCGGCAACAAGGTCGATAGTGGCGTCTTCAGATCTTCGTCAAAGAAGAAACCCGCGTCGGCGAAGCGCGGCCGGATGACGCGCTCAAACCCCTTGCGAACCTCGGCAACATCAGAGGAATCGATATTGGCGATGGCAATGAAGTGTTCGGTCAAGCGTCGCTTGTTGTCGAGCACGGCAAAGAACTTCTGATTGGTTTCCATCGTCAGCATCAGTGCTTCTTGCGGCACCCGCAGAAACTCGGATTCGAAACTGCACCGAATCGCCTTGGGCCATTCGACCAGGCAGTTCACTTCTTCGACCAAAGCGTCGGGCATGCGCGCCTCGCCACCGACCTGCTTGGCCACCGCTTGAATGTCCGCACGCAGTCGACCGATACGCTCGGCTGGGTCGACCAGCACAAAAGCTTCGCGCAGCACATCGATGTAGTCCTGCGCGTTGTTCAGCCACAGCGGCTTGGGTGCATGAAAGCGGTGGCCCACGGTCATGCGGTCGGCTTTCAGACCCATCACCACGCCATCCGCGACGTGCGTTCCCAGCAAGATCACCAGCCAGTGCACCGGTCGCGCAAAAGTGAAATCCTCGTCACCCCAGCGCATCGGCTTGGGCACTGGCAGGTTGCGGATGGCTTCAGCCACGATGTCCGGCAGCACACTCAAGGTAGACACGCCAGGCTCTGTCTTGCGCAGCACAAAGCGCTCGACACCGCCGGTCCATACCCTCTCCAGTTTGTCGGCGGCAACGCCGTTCTTGGCCGCAAAACCGGTCAAGGCCGGGGTCGGCTTGCCCTTGGCATCGAGTGCCGCAGATACCGGCGGACCGCTGATCTCGACGTTCTGGCTGGGCTGCTGTGTGGCAATGCCCGGCAACATCACCGCAAGCCGACGAGGCGTGTACAAAGGCCGCGCCATGTCCATTTCCCAACTCTTGTCGAACGGGATGCGGCGGCTCTCCAACCCCGCGCGAACGCCATCGAAGAATGCTTGTCCCAGCTCTGGCAGCGACTTCGCCGGCAGCTCCTCGGTCCCCAGTTCGATCAGCAGCGGTTTGAACTCGCTCATTACGCCCTCCCTTGCTTCAGCTGCTTAAGACACGACTCAATGACTCATTCGACGCGGCTCACCCCCGCGTCAAACGATACCTCAGGCTCGTCGACCTTGCCCGCGCAAACCCGGAAAGCCGAGCTTCTCGCGCTTGTCGAAATAGCTCTTGGCCACCGCTCGTGCCAGCGTGCGCACGCGCAAGATGAAGCGCTGCCGCTCGGTGACGCTTATCGCGCGCCGTGCATCCAGCAAATTGAAGCTGTGCGAGGCTTTGCAGACCTGATCGTAGGCCGGCAATGGCAGGTCGAGTTCGATCAATTTCAGGGCTTCTGCTTCGCAGGCGTCGAACCGATGAAACAACTCTTCGACGCATGCGTGCTCAAAGTTGTACGCGCTTTGTTCGACTTCGTTCTGATGGAACACGTCACGGTAGGTCACGTCGCCTTGCGGCCCACGCGCCCAGACGATGTCGAACACGCTTTCGACGTTCTGCAAGTACATGCACAGGCGTTCCAGGCCGTACGTGATCTCACCCAACACCGGTTTGCACTCAAGCCCGCCGGCTTGCTGGAAGTAGGTGAACTGCGTCACCTCCATGCCGTTGAGCCAGACCTCCCAGCCCAATCCCCAGGCACCCAAGGTGGGCGATTCCCAGTTGTCTTCGACCAGCCGCAGATCATGCACCAGCGGATCGATGCCCAGAGCCTTCAAGGAGTTGAAATAGCGCTCGACGATGTCGGGTGGGCTCGGCTTCATCACTACCTGATACTGGTAGTAGTGCTGCAAGCGATTGGGATTGTCGCCATAGCGGCCATCGGAAGGTCGGCGACTTGGCTGCACATAGGCAGCGTTCCATGGCTCCGGGCCTAGCGCACGCAGGAAAGTAGCCGGATGAAAGGTGCCGGCGCCGACCTCAAGATCCAGCGGCTGAATGAGGACACAGCCCTGGTCGGCCCAGTAGGCGCTCAGGGTTTGAATCATTGACTGAAAAGTAGGAGCGGACATGGCGACCAGGGCGACAGACAGCTGCCAAGTATAACGGGCCGAGTCGCGCAGTCAGACCCATCCCGGCCATCAACGCGAGCAGATCTCAGGATGCTTCCGCAACCGCTGCCCGCCGCTCCAACAGTTGCGCAACCAATATTCCCAACTCGTACAAGGCACACATCGGTATCGCCAGCATCACCTGCGAGATCACGTCAGGCGGCGTGATTATCGCTGCCACGACGAAAGCACCGACCACCACATAGGCACGCGCTTCGCGCAACTGCGCCACGTTGACCCAACCCATGGCTGCAAGAATCACCACCGCCACGGGCAGCTCGAAACAGAAGCCAAACGCGAGAAACACCACCAAGACAAAATCGAGATAGCGGGTGATGTCGGTCATCATCGCTACGCCCTCAGGCGTAATCGCGGTCAGGAACGCGAACACCGTCGGCAACACCAGAAACCAGGCAAAGGCGCAGCCGATATAGAACAGGGCCACCGACGACACCAGCAGAGGCATGGCCAGCTTCTTTTCATTGCGATATAGGCCCGGCGCCACGAAAGCCCACAGTTGATACAGAACGACCGGCATCGCTACCACCAGGCCGAGCACAAAGGTCAGTTTGATCGGGGCAAAAAATGGACTGGCGACATCGATGGCGATGATCTGCCCGCCAGCCGGCAACTGTCTGATCAGCGGTTCGGCAAACAGACTGTAGATCCGCTGGGAAAACGGCAGCAGGGCCAAAAAAGCGGCGAGCACCGCGAGCACGGCGCGCAACAGACGCGCGCGC
This sequence comes from Pseudomarimonas sp., assembly GCA_052390415.1. Taxonomy (GTDB): domain Bacteria; phylum Pseudomonadota; class Gammaproteobacteria; order Xanthomonadales; family Xanthomonadaceae; genus JANNWF01. The sequence continues at coordinate 13,873 of JBQTGY010000031.1, forward strand.
AGCTCGATCAAGTGCGACATGAATGTTTCTTCGCGCTCGACCACGGGCTCAGTCACGGCGACGGATCGCACTTCACATTCGTCGTGGGCGACTCGACGTGGCCCGGTTCGTTGGCAGACGAACTTCCAACAGCAACAGCCGGAGTACCCACGCTCATCGGCGGATGCTGCTCTTGAATGGGCACCAGCGGCGCCTCAAGTTCACGCCGCAGCTGCTGCATTTCTTCGCGGGCTCCGCGCAGACTTGCCTTGATGTCTTCATCGGCCAACTCACGTTCCAATTCGGCGCGCAAGGAAAACCAGCTCGCGCGCGCGCGGCGGGCCCACAAGCCAAGCGTGCGGGCGGCCAAGGGAAGACGCTTGGGGCCGAGCACCAATAGCGCTACCACTGCCGTCAGCACCATTTCCCCAAAGCCAAACTCGAACATGTTGAGATCCTGACTGCCTACCGGACCTGGTCGGTCGAGGCGAGAGCAAACTGAGCGTGGCAAATTCCCGGCATCTTGCCGGACGACATCGACCTCAGCCCCAAAACGCCGAACGCAGACTCGAGTGAGTCAGAATCTGCTCCACCGAGTTCAACGATCGGCCGACAAGCGGCTAGTGGCGGGCCTGGCGCTCTGCCTCAGCTGCCTTGCTGGCGGCGCTTTCCTTGCTCTCCGTCTCCAGCTTTGCAGCTTCGTCCTCGGAGTCGGCCATGCCACGTCGAAAGCTCTTGATCGCCGATCCCAGATCGCCGCCAACATTACGCAACTTTTTGGTCCCGAACAGAAGCACGACGACGATCAGCACGATCACCCAGTGCCAGATACTGAAACTTCCCATCACCACTCCTGAATGTGATCACGCCGCAGAGGATAACGCGGCTGTGTGAAAGCACGCCGACAAAGCACTAACGCGCGCTGTATTCCTCGAGCCGATCAACCACATCAACTACCGGGTCCGACGGCCGACCAGCACGCCCCTCGAAGATGGCACGCGGTGTTGTGTTGCGACCGTAAACCGACTGATTGGCGCGGTGGTCGATGGCAATCACGGCACCATCCAGCGCAACCCCGGCGAACAGGCCGCGTGCGCGCGAATACGAATAGATTTCTGCCTTGAGTTGACCATCGGTAGAGGCCTGCGCGGTGCGGCCAACCGGACCCGCCGCAACGGCGGCGTCGGCACCCAATGTGAACTTGCCGTTGACGATCGAATCCACGCCGCGAGCGCTGCGAAACACCAGCACCACATCGGTGGACTGCACGCCGGCCTGAAATCCAATGCTTCCGCCGGTCAACTTGATGAAGCTGGGGTGGCTCCAGTTTCCGTCGCTGTTGCGAATCGACACCAGACCTTTGCCGGCACGTCCACCAAGAATCAGACTGGCCTTGACCACATCGGGAATGACCGCAATGGCATGTGCGTCATGCAGCATTCGCGACGGGATCGCTTGATCGGGCGCCTGCATTATCTCGTCGAGCACACGCGACGCGTCAGTGGCGCGGCGATCTTCGCGTTCTCCGGCATGAGCGGTCACCGCAAAAAACATTGCCAGCAAGGTGGCGAGCGGAAGCAAACGCATGTATGTCTCCAATGAAGATCAGCTCCGGGGTCGGTCAGCGCAATGCCAACGATCAGTTGGCGGCGCAAGGTGCTTGAGTGTGAAAGCTGGCGGGTGAACGCTGGCTAATCGCGCTGGTTTGAGACCCGCTGGTTTGCAGTCGCCTGCCGTTAAAGCGACTGCTCTCGGATGCGCATCCGAAGGCGACGGCCACCGAGCATTCCGGCGACACCCGCGAGCAACAGCAGCAAAGGCGCTGCCGGACCGGGCACCATCACTGGCACCGGCACCGCGGATCCGCACGGTGCTGGCGCGGCGATGGCCAAGGCCTTGATGCCAATGCCCGGCTCAGAACTCAAATTCTTGATGTCGGAAGCAAGGCCTGTTTGCAGATTGATTTTCGCCAATCGTGACGGCGACACTTCGGAAGGATCCAAGGTCGCCCACAACAGCCCGGCGGCATCGAAGTCCAGGCCAACATTGAGCACGTGTCCGCCTGCGTTCAATGGACCAATGGCAGTTGCCGCAGCGGTGTTGGTATCAATGCGAAACAAGCGCGGATTCGGATCCACGCTGACTCCGTAAAGTTCAGTGCCGCGACCAGCCAGACCGGAGAGGCTGGCGCCAGTGTTTCCCACCAGCCGCAATTCCGCTGTCGCGGGATTGACTTCCCACAGCTCGGCCGTGGTTTCCGCCGACATCCACAAGCGTCCGTCGCAGGTAAACGCCAGACCGTAGTCCAACTGTTCGTTGGGACCCCGTCCTTGCAGATTGGGCAATTGCGCTACCAGCGAGCCGACGCCAGTCGTTGGGTTGATGCGGATCAGAAAATCGGTGGTCGCGGACGTGCTGGTTCCGATTTGCGTGGTCCCGTCAATCGCGGCGTACAGAATGCCGCTCGGCGAAAGCGCCAGACCCTCGAGATCGTTGAACCCGATTCGGCCAATGGAAGTCGATTGCCCATTGGCAAGATCGATCCGGTACAGGTCACGGAAACCCGACGCATAGCCAAGCGGTTCCGCTGACGCAATGCCAGCGAACAAGAGCAGTGCAGTGGAAAACCACTGGGCGGGGCTGGGACGCATCGGGTCGTCCTTCGAGTAATAATATGAATCGTCACTGCGCCTTCAAAGAGCGCCCGCGCAGAATAGCATCACTTTCCATTCGAATCATAGCCTTGGCGTCAGCGATGAGCTGACCCCAGAGCGTGCCCGCGCATTCGCCGCGACTTCTGAGCCAGCACCGAAAGCAATCGATGTCGTATCTAGGACGTTCCGATTATTCCCACGGCAGCGCCTCTCGCTGTGGCGTACTGATAGTCAATCTAGGCACTCCCGCTGCGCCGAACGCGTCGGCATTACGTCGTTATCTCGCCGAATTCCTCGCTGATCGTCGCGTTATTGAGCTTCCGCGTGCCGTTTGGTTGCCGTTGCTTTACGGCGTCATCCTGCCTTTTCGTGCCCCGCGTTCGGCGCACGCCTACCAAAAGGTGTGGACGGAGGCTGGCTCGCCACTACGCGTCAACAGCGAAGCGCTGGCCGCATCACTGGGTGAGTCATTGGCGGCGGCAGGAATCGATGCCGACGTTCGATTGGCGATGCGCTACGGCTCGCCTTCGGTCGAACGTGTGCTGGACGGGTGGCATAAGGAAGGTCTGCGCCGATTGCTCGTGCTGCCTCTATATCCGCAGTATTCAGCCACCACCACCGCTTCGGTGTTCGATGCCGTTTACGCTTGCGTACGGCGCTGGCGATGGCAACCGGAGTTGCGCCTGATCACCGATTATTTTTCGGAAGACGGATGGGTGGAGGCCATCGCCCAGTCCATCCGTGCGCACTGGGCGGCGCATGGCCGTGGCGAGCGCTTGCTGATGTCGTTCCACGGTATCCCCAAGCGTTACCTGTTGGCCGGAGATCCGTACTTTTGTCAGTGTCATGCGTCTGCGCGGCTCATTGCCAAGGCCTTGAACCTCGCCAACGACGAGTGGACGCTGAGCTTTCAGTCGCGTGTGGGGCGCGAAGAGTGGTTGCGGCCCTACACCGACGAGGTCATCAAGGCCCTTCCGGCTGAAGGCGTGCGTCGCTTGGATGTCATCTGTCCAGGTTTTGCGGTCGACTGCCTGGAAACACTGGAAGAAATCGCCATGCAGAACGCCGAGCTGTTTGTGGCATCGGGTGGCGAGACGCTGCGTTACATCCGCGCGCTCAACTCCGCTGCCTCGCATGTACAGGCGCTGGTCGATCTGGTGAAGCGTCAGGGGGGTGGCTGGAGCGAGTTTGCCGATCGTGAGACTCGCACCGACACCGCTTCCGCGCAGGACGCCGCTGTCCGCGCGTTCCGCGGCTACACAGGACCACAGTCATCCGCATGAAAACGCTGTCAGAGCAGCCACAGGCCTTGAGCTTTGTCGGCCGGGTGCAGCCGCTGGCAGCGCTGCGTTGGAACGCCGGAGCCAAGCACCGCGTGCTGGCGGTGCATGGCTGGCTGGACAACGCGATGAGTTTCGCGCCGCTCGCCCAGCACTTGCCACAGTGCGATCTGGTCGCGATCGATTTGCCCGGCCATGGAAAATCAGGTCACCTGCCCAGCGGCTTCTGGTATCACTTCGTTGATTATCTTGGCGATGCCCTGGATGCGATGGATGCGCTCGGGTGGGAGCGCGCCAATCTTTTGGGTCACTCTTTAGGCGGGGCGACAGCCTCGACCTTGGCAGCGGCGGCACCACAGCGGGTGGAGCGACTGCTCGTCATTGAAGCGCTGGGGCCGCTGGCCGGCACGCCCGGCAAATCAGCCGAATCGTTGCGCCGCGGGCTGGCGGATCGCCGCGCCGCCGCCGACAAGCGCAAGCGCGTGATTCCAAGCGTGGAGGCGGCGATCAGTGCGCGCTTGTTGGCGACGCCGATGCAGCCCGACAGTGCTCGTTTGCTGGTGGAACGCAATCTCACCGCTGTCAGCGGTGGCTTCGAGTGGACCAGTGATGCGCGGCTGCGCTTGTCGACACCGGCGCGTATCGCCGAGATGCACGTTCAGGAATGGCTGGCGGCCATCGAAGCACAGACGCTGTTGATCGCAGCGGCTCAACACCCGCCCTACTTTGATCCCGCCACACGCGATCAGCGGGTCGCCATGCTTCGAGATGCGCGGGTCTGCATCCTGCCGGGTCAACACCATCTGCACATGGACACACCAGAGCCGGTGGCGGCGGCGATTCGTAGTTTCCTCGACTAGTGGACATACACGGGGCAGGTCGCACCTGCTGACCACCCGTTACGCAGGCGGCAATTGCCGAACCTCGCCAATGAGCGCCGCCAAACGCTGCTTGAGCGCCATCCCTTCCCCGCGCAAATAAGCTCGCTGCGTTCGCCACTGCGGCAAGCGTTGCGTGACTTCGCGCCAGAACGCCGGGCTGTGATTGCGCTGCAGCAGATGACAAAGCTCGTGCACCAGCACGTATTCAAACGCCGCCGGCGGACCCAGGACCAGACTCAGGTCCAATGACAGCCCGTTATCCGGACTCAACGAACCCCACAGGGATCGCAGCGGCCGGATGCGCAGTTCGCGCGGAGGCCGCGGTAGACCCGGCAGATAGGTGGGCAGCCAGCGACCGACGTCAGCGCGTGCCTCTGCCAGCAGGAACTCGCGCAATACGCGGCGTGCTGTGCGCTCGGGAGCTGCGGGTGGCAACACCAGCACCAACGCATCGTCTTCAGCCCGCACGTGCGCATAGCGGCCGGGTTGCCAAGTCAGTGGAATTGACTCCCCACGCAGCATGATTGATGAGGTGAAGTCACGTTGCAGCGACTCTGCCTGCTCAGGCAACGCCTTGGAAATTCGTTGCAAATGGCAGTCCAGCCATTCGCGCTGCGCGATCAGGAAGGCGAGCGCCTCGCCATTGGAGGCACCGCGAGGCACCGTCAAACGCACTCCGCGCTCGCCGACCAGCAGCTTGATCCGGCGCGCGCGCGGGTCACGCACCCGCTCTACCTCGACTTCACGACCATCCGCCATCGCCAACGTTATCCGCTCACGATGGATGGGCGATTTGGAGGTCACTTAACGCTCGGCGCGACTCAACTTGAAGCTGCTCTCAAGCAGCACGAACAAGCGTTTGAGCTCAGCTGCCATCAACGCATAACGCGCATCCAGCTCGGCGCGCAATGAATCGCGCTCGGTGTTCTCCAATCCATCTACCGCGCCATCCAGAAACTTTAGCTTGCGCACCACCAGGTCTTCGCCCATGACGAAGCTGAGATGATCGTCAAAGTTGAGCGCCAGTTTCGAACACAACTTGCCCACTTCGAGATGCTTGCCAATTTCTTCGGCCGCCAGCTCCTGGCGCTGGCACTTGACGACAGCGCCTTGGTCGGCTGGATCCTTCAATTCGCACTCGTCGCCCAAGGTCAAGCCATCCGGCAGCGGTTCGCCCGCCAACCAACCGGTCAGGATGGCGCGCGGAGCGACCTCGGCATTCAACGGCACCGCCGGAAAACTGCCCAGCGCGCGGCGCAACTCGGAAACCACACTTTCGGCCGTCTTGCGGCTGCTGGTGTCCACCGCAATGAACGCCAACTCCTGATCGATGTGCGCATTCACTCGTGATGGCCTTGAGAACGCCCGCGGCAGCAGCTCGTGCAGCACTTCGTCTTTCAGACGCTTGCGCGCACGGCCACCGAGTTTGTTGCCGTCGCGCTCTTCGATCTCAGCCGCCTTCTGCGCCACGTATTCATTGACGACAGCGGCGGGCAGCAATTTGTCTTCGCCGCCCAGACTGATCCACAGGCCATCGCCAATGCCGTGACTCAATGCCTCTTCAGCGCGTCCAAATGGTGAAACGAAACCCCGCGAAGACATCTCCAGCGGGCCCACTGGCTTCAATCGGCAAGCATCCAGGCCGGCATCGAGGGCAGACCAATCCAGGCCGGCGGGGAAGCGAAACAACGTCAGATTGCGAAAAAACATGCGTCGAGAGGTGACCTTGGAAGAGAGAGTAAGCGCCGGCGTAACGCCAATGCAGGCGAACGGGCAGCCCCCGATTCTACCTGCTGTGCCAACACGAGCTGCGCGTATTCGCCGCCGCAAAGCCGCGCTATGCTCGCGCAGCCCACGTTCCCCGCGAGCATCCATGCAGCCGGTCGACACCTCCGCCATCACCCGCCGACTCGTCGAACTGCGCGAAGAACATCGCGACCTCGACCTGGCCATCAGCCGCCTGGTGGACGATGTCGTCGCCGACGATCTGCGCTTGCGGCGGATGAAGAAGCGCAAATTGGTGTTGAAGGACATGATCACTCGCTTGCAAAGCAAGCTGATCCCTGATCTCGACGCGTGAACACGTCAGCCGAGCCGGTTATCCGGCTCAGGCATCGCAATGGTGACTTACTTGAACGTGTAGACCAGATTCAACGTGGTCAAGGTGTCGGTCTTCTTGATCTCGGGCGAGACGTCGGTGTTGTGGCGCGCTTGCACGCCCGCCTTCAGCGCCAGCGTCGCGTTCATCGCTACCGCCACGCCCAAATCATTCTGGGAAAACGTATTGTCGCTGCCTGATTCCACCAGAAGTGTGTTGTAGAAGTTGGTGTTGGCGGTGAGCACTCGCTTGAAGTCGACGCCACCTCGGATGATGAATTGATCTTGGGATTGGCCGCTCACCGCGTCTTTGGCGTGGCGGTAACCGGGGCCGATCTCGGTACGCAACGTGCTGATTTCCGACTCGATCCACTGGTAGCCATGGCTGACCGAAAACGTCGCCTGCGACTCGAAGGGCGCGAAGTCGTCGTTCTCATAGCGCAAGGTGCCGATCCATGACGTGCGGGCGCTGGCCTTGAAGGCGCTGGACAGACCCACGTCATAACGATTGGCGGTCAGTTGACGCGAGCGTTCGACGCTGCCATCGCCATCAAAATCACCCACGACTTCACCCTTTGAACGCAGCACGCCCAGCCCGAAACTGTGCTTCCACTCGTCATCTTCGTTGACGAAGCCAAGCTTGCCGTTGAGATTTTCCGACTTGGCGTTGCCACTGGTCACGGCGAGACCGAGCTCGCCGGCACCCGTCCAGCCTTCCGCGTGGGCCGCCATTGGAAGTGCAGCGAAAAGGGCCACCAGAAGTGCGGGGCGAAGGAGGTGCGTTTGGACCATGGTCGACTCCGAAGCTGAGCTGGAAAAGGTTGCTGCGGCACGGACTCCCGTCAGCCGCAGGCGGCGCATGGTAAGCGGGGTTCAGGGCCGTGCGAGTGAATCGGCCGTTAACCTTGCTGACTCAGCCGAAGTACAGCAAGTCGCAGGATCGGTGCGCGCAAAAGTGACTGCGGCTGGCGGCAAGCAACCCATTTCGGTTAGTGATTGGCGCTCGCGATTGTTAAGCCGTTGCAGCGCTCCAGTCAGGCTGAACTGGCCATGCATTGGCGCAAGGTCATGCGGTTGCATGGACCGCGCGTGCAGTATGGTTGGCTGGTTGATTCCGATTGAGCCAGAAGATCTCGCCATGACCGACCGCCTGCGTCACGAGCGCATCATGAATCTGCACCGCATGCTGAAGTCGGCACGCTATCCGGTACCGCTTGATCGGCTGATGAGCGAACTGCGCTGTTCGCGAGCGAGCGTTTATCGCGATCTGGCCTATCTGCGCGATGCACTCGGCGCTCCCGTCGAGTTCTGCAACGACCCCAAAGGCTTCCGTTACGACAGTGGCGAAGGCGAACGCTTCGAGCTGCCGGGACTATGGCTTTCGTCAGAAGAACTGCACGCCTTGTTGGCGGCGCACCAGTTGCTGGCGCGAACGGCGCCGGGGGTGTTATCAGGGGCGCTGGCACCGTTGAAGGCGCGCATCGATAGCCTGCTGGCCGAACAAACCGGCGGCAAGCGCTTCCCGGTGGAACGTGTCCGCGTGATTGCTCAAGCGACACGACAGCTGGATGAAGTCTCGTTCCGCACCATCGCCACGGCGGTGTTGGAACGCAAACGTCTGCAATTCGATTACCGCGCACGCTCCACCGATGCGCCGACGCGCCGCAACGTGTCGCCGCAACGCATCACCCACTATCGCGACAACTGGTATCTGGATGCCTGGGATCACCAACGCGAAGGCTTGCGCAGTTTTGCGGTGGATCGGGTGAAGCAACCATCGATTGCCGAACTGAGTGCAGTAGACCGCGCAGAGGCAGAATTGGACGCGCATTTGTCATCGAGTTACGGCATTTTTTCCGGGCCGGCAAAAGCCTGGGCCACCATTCGCTTCTCGCAGCACGCCGCGCGCTGGGTAGCCGATGAACACTGGCATTCGAAGCAGGAAGGACGCGCGCTGGCCGATGGCGGCTATGAATTGCGCGTGCCTTATTCGAATCCCAAGGAACTGCTGATGGACGTGCTGCGCTACGGACCAGACGCCGAGGTCATCGAACCCCAGGCATTGCGCAGCGAAGCGCGAATTCTGCTGCAACTGGCCTTGTCAGCCTACGCCTGAGCTGCTCCGCCAGACGTGCAGATCAGGCTCTGGTGACATACATGACGCTGAGCCATCCATGTCAACAGACCGTCGATCGTCAAGGAGCGTGTCGCAATTCCTGAGATGACCAGCGCCAAGCATCGACCACTGCGCGGGAAGCCTTCCTTTGCGCTCGGTCGCTTCACCACCTGCTTGGAGTCCCTCATGTCGCACTTACGTCACCTGCCACTGCCTGCTTCGATCACCGCGCATTCGCCTTTGCGACCTTTGCTTGTGCATTGGCTGACCGCCGGCATCGCTCTGGTGGTCCTGTTGCCAGCCGCGCGAAGCCATAGCCTGTGGATTGGCTGGCTGCCTTACTGGTTGGTAGCCGCGCCGTTGTTGTGTTTGGCCATCATTGACGGATGGCCACGACTGATTGTTGCGAAAGCGAGCTGGGCAAGACGTAGCGGTACCAATGGGTCTGATCGCCGCCGAATGCACTCCAGAAGCGTGCAGAACCGACGCATCCCGCGCCCAGCTTCCAGCGCTGCCCAACACCGGCGCGCTCGCCTGGTTGCGCTTCTGAACGGGTTTCCAACAGCCGGCGTGTAGAATCCGGCGGGTCCAAATAGCCCCCCAAACCATGCGCCAGACTGTTTTCCTGCTGTTGATTCTCTTATCGCTGACCGCGAGTGCGGCCGACACGGTCGACCGTCAAGCCTTGGCTGCCGAACTTGCGAAGACGCACGGCCTCGAGACCGACGCCGTCGCGACAATTTTGGCGGACGCCAAATACCAACAAAGCATCATCGATGCGATCACACGGCCTGCCGAAGGCAAGCCGTGGAAAGTCTATCGGCCCATCTTCATGACCGAAAAACGCATCACCGATGGTCGCGCCTTTCTGGCCGAACACAAAGCCGCCTTGACCGCGGTTGAATCAGCCACCGGCGTGCCGGCCGAGATCATCGTTGCCATCATTGGCGTCGAAACCAATTACGGAAAGATCACCGGCTCGTATCGGGTACTCGATGCGCTGTACACGCTGGGCGCACATTACCCGCCGCGGCAAACATTTTTCCGCAGCGAGCTTGGTCACGTCATGAAGCTGGCCAAGGAAGAACAGCTGGATTTGACGACGCTGAAGGGCAGCTACGCAGGTGCGATGGGTTGGGGCCAGTTCATGCCATCCAGCTATCTCGCCTATGCCAAAGATGGCGACGGTGATGGCAAGCGCGACCTGTTCACGTCCTTGCCGGATATTTTTGCCTCGGTCGCCAATTATTTCGTCGCCCACGGGTGGCAAGCAGGGCAGCCGGTGGCGGTGCCAGCGACGCTCGCCGCAGGCAGCACGGAATTTGCGCCCGCGACCATGGAAGCCAATCTTTCGCTGACTGAGCTGGCCGCCAAGGGGTATCGCCCAACCGCGGAGAGTGCGACCGATCTCAAAGCCACCGTCATCAATCTGGAAGGCGTTGAGGGCCGCGAATACTGGCTTGGCTTCGGCAATTTTTACGTCATCAGTCGCTACAACCGCTCACCTCTTTATTCATTGGCGGTGTATCAACTGTCGCAAGCAATTGCCGACCCGACCGCTGCTCCGACCGCCGGCTCGGTCGCCACCAAGTGACTGGTGGCACCAGCGCCGGGCAGCGACTTGCCGCGCTGCTCCTGGTGGTAATGGCTACATCGCTTATTGGCTGCAGCAACCAGCCAACCAAGCCATCAGCGCCTGCACCCAAGCTCAGCATCGTCAAGGCTCCACCCGTCAACGCTGCCAGCGGTGGCGGCCTGTATGCCCCGCATTTGCAGGATGGCGGCCCACCGATTCCAGCCGATGTCAGCAGTCTGATCGAGCCGGTACCGGTGGTTGAGCCACTGGCGCGCTACGGCAATCGCTCGCCCTACACGGTGCTGGGCAAGACCTATCACTTGCGCAATAGTGCGGAAGGGTATGTCGAGCGTGGCATCGCGTCGTGGTACGGGACCAAGTTCCATGGTCGCCCGACCTCGAGCTTCGAACCCTATGACATGTACAAATTCACCGCTGCGCACAAGACGTTGCCATTGCCAAGCTTTGTGCGTGTGACCAACTTGGAGAATGGCCGCAGCTTGATCGTGCGGGTCAATGATCGTGGCCCCTTTCACCGCGGACGGATCATCGACCTGTCCTATGCTGCGGCACTGCGACTCGGCGTACACGCCAAAGGCACCGCCCACGTCGAAGTGCGCACCGTCTCGGCGGCCGGCACCGAGCAGCCGCCTCCGCGTCAGGTGACGTCGCAGGTGGTGAAGCCAGCCACTCCGGCTGCAGCGAGGGGTCCGGGTTCGCATTGGCTGCAGATCGGCAGCTACGGCCAACGCAGCAATGCGGCATCGGTGGAGACGCGATTGCGCGACGCCGGACTATCCAACTATCGCTCGTTGCAAGTTGACGTTGGCGGACGTTCGATGTGGCGAGTACAGATTGGTCCACTCGCCAACATCAGCGACATTGATCGCGCACAGGAGACCGTGCGTGAACTCGGATTTGGCACCCCACAATTGGTCATCGAATAGCTTCAGCGGCTGGACCGGCCGAGTCGAGATCAAGCCGTTGCGCCCGCTCCCCACCAGGTGCGCCGAATGTGCTTGCGCTTGCATCCTTTCAATTTGAAACCCTTGGAGATTTTCCGCGATGAAGTATCGCTCGCACCCTGCCCATCACTGGCTGACAGCCGTCACCGCCAGCATCGGGCTGATGTTTGCCAGCCAAAGTCTGGCGCAGCCGACGCCAGCCGCAGCAACGCCGCAACCGGCCGCGCAGCCAACTCCCGACGTGCCGACGGTCAGCTTGCCGGCACCCGGACCCACCCCGATGTCGCCGGCACCCACGCCACCGGGAAGCGCTTGGCTGGTCATGGACTACGCCAGCGGTCGTGTTCTGGCGGGCGCAAACGAAGATGCGCCGCTGGATCCGGCCAGCATCACCAAGGTGATGACCTCGTACGTGTTGGCGGCCGAAATGGCCGCAGGCCGTGTCAAAGCCGAAGACGAAGTGTTGATCTCGGAGAACGCGTGGCGCTCGGGCGGTGCCGGCACCGATGGCAGCTTCAGCGCGCTGGCCGTGGGCAGTCGCGTCAAGTTGTCCGACATCGAACTCGGACTGGTGGTGCAATCCGGCAATGACGCTGCCATCGCCATTGCCGAGCACGTGGCAGGCTCCGAGGCCGCCTTTGCCGACATGATGAATCGCTACGCGGCGTCACTCGGCATGACGCAATCTCACTTCGTCAATTCGCATGGGCTGACCGTCGAAGGCCATCACATGAGCGCGCGCGACATTGCGATTCTTTCGGCGGCGTTGATTCGCAACTTTCCCGATCACTACGCCCACTACGCGATCAAGGAATACACCTACAGCGGTATCAAGCAATACAACCGCAATGGCTTGCTGTGGAAAGACGACAGCGTCGACGGCGTCAAGACCGGCCATACCACGGCGGCGGGTTACTGCCTCGCCGCCAGCGCCGAGCGCAGCGGACAGCGTTTGATCTCGGTAGTGATGGGCATTCAAGGCAGCCGCAGCGAAGGCTTTCGCCAACGCGAGGATTCCAACCTGGCCTTGTTGAACTGGGCCTTCCGTCACTTCGAAACGCACACGCTGTATGCCGCCAACACCCCGGTTGCCACCAGCAAACTGTGGAAAGGCGAACTGACTGAAATGCCGGTCGGCGTCAGTGCGGACGTGATCGCCACCATCCCTCGCGGCCGTTACGCAGAACTTGCCGCCAGCCTGGACATTCCGCCACAACTGGTTGCACCTATCGTCAAGGGCCAGACCATCGGCACCTTGCGCGTCGCTCTGGATGGTGAACCTGTTGCCGAACGCCCTTTGATCGCGCTTGCTGATGCGCCTGAATCGGGGTTTTTCAGCCGTCAGTGGGATGGTTTGATGATGTGGTGGGAGAGCGAGTAGGGTTCACGGGCTTTTTCGTTTACGCGAATTTGGTCGTTTAGACATGAGGTGGGCTGGTCATTCCGACGAAGGCCGGAGTCAGTACTTCCCTCCGTTGCCTTAGTTTGGCGAGTCGCACAGTTTCGTCGGCCTCTGCGGCCGCCGAGACCGTGCGAAAAAGCAAATTGGAGCGAAAGTAGCGAAGTGTGAGACTCCCGCGTTCGCGAAACCAGGCAGCCCAGTTGACTCCGGACTCACTCACGAGCAATCGAAGACTGAGCCAGCGGCTCAGTCTCAATGAAGGCCTAACCCCGTCGCCGCAATACCACCACGCTCACCAGTCCCATCAACAAAACCAGCAATCCGAGCCCGCGGATGTCGTTGGTTGGGATGACCAGCACCGGTGGCGACGGACTATCGTCGTTGCTGATGGTGCCGACCGCCGACACGCTGGCGGGGCTGGCGTTGGTGATACCGGTCAAGTTGAGATTGACCGTCTCGTTGGCTTCCACGCTGAAGTCACCATTGATCTGCACGACGACATTGGTGCTGGTTTGGCCCGCCACAATGGTGGCTGCAGCTGACGCCAGCGCCACGTAATCGCTGCCAGCGGTGGCGCTGCCATCGCTGGTCTGGCGATCGAAGGTGACATCGAAGCTGCTGGGTGCAGACAAGCTGACCACGAAGGTCAGCGGCGCTGTGCCACTGTTGCCTTCGATGGCAGTTGGCGAACTCACTGAAAGCGCGGGGGCGGCGTCGTCATCCAGGATGGTGCCAACGGCACTGGCCGTGCCCAGCACGTAATTGGCCGGCACTGACCCCAAGGTAACGGTCAAGGTCTCGTCGTTTTCGTCCAGTAGGTCACTGCTCACCACGACCACCGCACTGCCGGCATTGCTGCCACCCGCGATCACGACATTGCCGTTGGCAGTCTGGTAGTCGACGGTACTGGTGGCGCTGCCCGCGGTAACCACGAATGGCACGGTCAACTCAGCCAATGCGGGTGCCGACAAGGACACGGGCAGTGCCAGATTGACGGTGCCGCCGCTGCCTTCGGTCACGCTTGCGGGCGCGATACCGACCACGATGTTGGCGTCGTCATTGGTGATCGTACCGGTGCCCGAAGTGGTCGCCGGGCTGGCGTTGCTGACCCCAGTCAGATTCAGATTGAACGACTCATTCGGTTCCACATCGGTATCGCCATTGACCTGAACCACGACATTGACGGTGGTGTTGCCCGCCGTAATCGTCCCCGCTGCGGCAGCCAGCGCAACATAATCGACGCCTGCGGTCGCCGTGCCGTTGGCGGTGGCGCGTGTAAAGCCGACATCGAGGCCACTTGGTGCCGACAACGACACCATGAAGGTCATCGGCGAAGTGCCCGCATTGCCCTCGAGCACGCTTGGCGAGCTGACCGAAATGGTCGGCGGCAGATCGTCATCATTGATCGTTCCGAGCGCGCTGCCGTTGGTGATCGTGAAGCCCTGCGGCGCGGCGCCCAAGGTCACGATCAGGGTCTCGTTGTTCTCGTCGAGCAGGTCGCCATTGACGACTACTATCGCCGAACCTGCCATCGCGCCCATGGCGATCACCACATTGCCGCTGGTGGTCTGATAGTCGACACCCGCTGTGGCCGTACCCGCTGTCACCGTAAAGGGGATGCTGACCTGCGCAGGTGCAGCGGCCGACAGCGACACCGGCAGCGACAGATTGACCGTACCGCCATTGCCTTCGGCAACACTGGCGGCAGTGGTGCTGACATCGATGTTGGCGCTGTCGTCGTTGACGATGGTTCCGACCGCATCAGCGGTCCCGGCAATGTCGCAGTTTTGCGGTTCGCCGAAGGTCTCGACATTGAAGGTTTCATCCGTCTCGATATCAGTGTCGCCATTGACCTGAATCGTGAACGTGGTCGACATCGTGCCGTCCGCAATGCTGAGGTTCTGGGTCGATGCGACGTAGTCAACGCCCGCTGTGGCGGTACCACCAAGGGTCTCGATACTGAAGTCGCAATTGCCCACCGCCAGCGCGTCCAGGCTGGCGGTGAAAACGAAGTTGGTGATACCCATGTTGCCTTCGTTCTGGCTCAGATTGGCAACCGACAGCACGGGCACAATCGCTTGGCTGGTCACCGAAAGGTCGTCGATGCCCACCCATTCGTCGTTGCCACCGGCGTTGGTGGTGATGATGCGTACCTGCACTTCCGGCTGATTGTCGGCCGCCTCTGGCAACAGGCCAGCGACCAGCGAGTCCGGACCCGCGAGGTTGGGACCGGCGGTGGCATCGGCCACAAATGCGGCGGGCAGATTGGTCCAGGCGCCCGAACTGCCTAAACGATATTGCAAGGCCACCGCTTGGACGGCGTTGTCAGCGCCTGACTCAAGATCGCGCAGCCGGTAGTTGACGAACACGTTGCGGCGGCCGGTGGTGTCCAGATGAATGCGCAGGTAAGGTGCGTCGGCGGTGCCGCTACCCGCCAGCGCGATGGTGGGATCGGCAATGGCAAACTCCGAAGCGCCACCCGTGGCGAATGTGTTGGGCAGTGTCTGATTGGCATTGACATCCAGAACACCGGGATCGTCGGCCGCCACGACCGTCTGCGGATCGACACCAGTGGCGGCGGTCAAGTTGTCGCCGCGCTGACCGATGATGCTCGGCACCCCCGTCCAGTTGTCGTCCACCGTGATCAGTCCGGCATCTGACCAATCTTGAAACAGGTTGCCCGCAGACAGGTCAAAGGGCGTAGTGTCGGCTTTGACTGCAAAAGTGGCGATTGCGAGCAGCGTTCCAGCAACCAGCTTCGCGAGCTTCACGGGCAATTCCTCAGGCGACATTCGCCGGGATTATCACGCTTCGTCATGACAGCGTCGACTTCGGCTGAGCCCAGCCGCTTGGACTGCGATGGTGGCGTCCCCATAATGGCGCCATGAGCGCTTCCATTCAGTCGCAGCCGCACGGCTTCCAATTCCCTGGCACCATTGAGATCAGCGTGATGGGCGCGGCCGATGCAGGTCTTGAGCGTCTGCTGCTTTCGGTGCTGACGGATCTCGGTCTCGCCGTGGACATCACCACTCTTCGCCAGCGGGCCTCGGCGAAAGGCAATTACATCGCGGTCGCCATCAGTTTTGAAGCTACCTCGCGGGCCGACTACGACGCCGCGCACGCCGCTCTCCGTGCTTGCCCCGAAGTGAAGTGGACAATCTAGCGGACACCTCGACATGCGTCGCTGGCGCTGAGTCTTCGCGAGCGACTACCGCGCCCACGCAGTGGTGGGTCCGCGACCTGGGTCGGCAGCCCTATGAACCGGTGTGGCGAGCGATGCAAACCTTCACGGATCAACGCGATGAATCCAGCACCGATGAGCTTTGGTTGCTCGAGCACGATCCGGTTTTCACCCTCGGTCAAGCCGGCAAACCCGAGCACATCCTGGCCGCTGGCGACATTCCGGTGATCCATGTGGATCGCGGCGGACAGGTGACGTACCACGGGCCCGGCCAGCTGGTCGCCTATCCATTGCTCGATCTGCGTCGATTACGCATTGGCGTGCGCGAACTGGTGGATCGGGTTGAGCAAGCGGTGATCGACACGCTCGGCATCTGGAATATCCCTGCCAGCCGCAAGTGCGGCGCGCCCGGCGTGTATGTCGGCGCTGCCAAGGTCATGGCGCTGGGCCTGCGCGTCCGACGCGGCTGCAGTTTTCATGGCCTGGCTCTGAATATCGACATGGACCTGACCCCCTATCAGCGCATCAATCCCTGTGGGTTTGAGGGGTTGCAGGTGACTCAACTGCTAGACTTGGGCGGCCCCGGCAGCCGCGCTAGCGTCAGCGCAGCGCTGGTGAGCGCGCTTTCCCGGCAGTTCTCACTGCAGCCATCCTTGGTACCTACCTCCTTGCCCTGCGCCGCATCCGCATGACCGAACTTGCCCAAACAAGCGACACCATTCCGACCTTGGTCATCGGCGACAAACAAGTGGGCGAAGACAAGATCGGTCGCAGCCCGGTGCAATTCGCCGACGCACCGCTGCTGCGCAAACCTTCGTGGATCCGGGTGCGGATTCCGTCGGGCAACGCGGTCGCGCAACTGAAGGCGAAGCTTCGCGCCAACGCACTGGTCACTGTCTGCGAAGAAGCCTCCTGCCCCAACATCCACGAGTGTTTCAGCCACGGCACGGCAACCTTCATGGTGCTGGGTGAGGTGTGTACGCGCCGCTGCAGCTTTTGCGATGTCGCGCATGGCCGTCCGAAGCCGCCGGATTTGACCGAGCCGCTGAAACTCGCCATCACCATCGCCGACATGGCGCTGCGTTATGTGGTGATTACTTCAGTGGATCGCGACGATTTGCGCGACGGCGGCGCAGCGCATTTCGCAGCCTGCATTCGCGAGGCCCGCGCGTTGAGCCCCAAGCTGAAGATCGAGATTCTGACCCCGGATTTCCGCGGCAAGGGTCGCATGGAGCGCGCGCTCGATGCCTTGGCCAGCAATCCGCCGGACGTGTTCAATCACAACCTGGAAACCGTGCGCGATTTGTATCGCAACGTGCGCCCCGGCGCCGACTACGACTGGTCACTGCGCTTGCTGCAACGTTTCAAAGCCGAGCATCCAACGGTACCGACCAAGTCCGGCATCATGCTGGGCTTGGGCGAAACGGCGGATCAAGTCGTCGGCGCGCTGCGTGATCTGCGCGCGCATGAGGTCGACATGGTCACCATCGGCCAATACTTGCAGCCGACGCCCCACCACCATCCGGTGCTGCGTTATTGGACGCCGGATGAGTTCGACAACTTCGCTGCGATTGGCCGCGAACTCGGCTTCACCCATGTGGCTTCTGGTCCGCTGGTGCGCTCCTCGTATCACGCTGATCGCATGGCCGCCGAAGCCGGTTTTGTGGCGGCTGGCTGAACGGAAGTCTCCGCGCGTGAACTATCACCGCTCAGCAGGACCTAAGGCACACGCCAGCATCGCAGCGTCGAGCGCAGGCTTCACGGATCTGCTGCCACCGCTTCACCTGAAGAATTGCCCGATGCAAAACTCGCGAGGTATCCCGATGTCGATCCGAGCACTGTTGCTCAGCCTGTTGTTCTTGCCAATGCTCGCGCAAGCCAAATCCGAGGCGACCACCGCGGTCACCCTGGAGTCCAAGGGTAAGAATGACTCGATAGCGACCACTGCGGTCACCTTGGAATCCACGGTTCAGCACGGCTCGATCGCGCAATGGGTCGCCGAATTCCTGAGCGTGAGCGACTACAGCTACACCAAGCGCCCACTCAACGATCAGCTGTCGGCCGACATCTTCAAGCGTTACATCGATTCGCTGGATGGCGAGCGGCTGTTCTTTCTGGCCAGCGACATCGAGGGCTTTGAGCGTTATCGCAACCAGCTCGACGATGCCATCGAGTCGCGCAACCTGCGCCCGGCGTTTGAAATCTACAACGTCTATACCCAGCGCCTTGCCGAACGCACCGCGTTTTCACGCGAGTTCCTGGCCAAGGGCAACTTCAAGCTGGATGGCGATCAACAGTTCAAGCTCAACCGCGACGAAGGCCCCTTCGAGGCCAGTCGTGAAGCGTTGGACGAAGTCTGGAAGCATCGCGTCAGCAACGATGTGCTGCGCCTGAAACTGGCCGGTCGCGACATGGCCGCCATCCGCGAAACTCTGGACAAGCGTTATTCAACCAGCGAACGTCGCTTGCAGGAACTCAAGCCCGACGACATTTTCCAGAACTTCATGAACGCCTATGCAGCGTCCATCGAAGCGCATACCTCGTACATGAACGCGCGCGCGTCGGAGAACTTCAATATCCAGATGCGACTGTCGCTGGAAGGCATCGGCGCGGTGCTGCAACGCGACGACGAATACACCTTGGTGCGTTCGGTCGTTGCCGGTGGACCGGCGGCGATGTCGGAAAAAATCAAAGCCGGCGACCGCATCGTGGGCGTCGGCCAAGGCAAGTCCGGCCCCATGGTCGACGTGATTGGCTGGCGCGTCGACGATGTCGTGGAGCTGATCCGCGGGCCCAAGGATTCGTGGGTTCGTTTGGACATCCTGCCCGCTGAAGCCGGTGTCGACGGCAAGCATGAGATCGTTGCCTTGAGTCGACAGAAGATCAAGCTGGAAGAGCAGGCCGCCAAACAACGCATCATCGAAGTGCCGGACGGCGAGAGCTTCCGCAAGGTCGGAATCATTTCGCTGCCGGGCTTCTACGAGGATTTCGAAGGCCGTCGCCGCGATGAGCCCGACTACCGTTCGGCCACCCGCGACGTCGCTCGTCTGCTGGTCGAACTGAAAGAAAAAGGCGTGGAGGGCATCGTGCTCGACCTGCGCAACAACGGCGGCGGCTCGCTGCGTGAAGCGGTGGAGTTGACCGGTTTGTTCATTGATACCGGCCCGGTGGTACAGGTGCGCTACGCGGGCGGCCGTGTGCAGGTTGAGGCGGATCGGCAGTTGGGAACGACCTGGGATGGGCCACTGGCCATTCTGGTGAATCGGGCCTCCGCATCGGCCTCGGAAATCGTCGCTGCGGCAATTCAGGATCATGGCCGCGGCCTGATCATCGGCGAACCCACGTTCGGCAAGGGCACGGTGCAAAACCTGCTCGACCTCGACTCGATGTACCGCCGCACGGATGCGCCAGGCCTCGGCCAATTGAAGCTGACCGTGGCGCAGTTCTTCCGCGTCAATGGCGGCTCGACCCAACGCAAAGGCGTTTCGCCCGACATTGCATTTCCGGTCACGCTGGATGCCGAGGACTATGGCGAAAGTACCTACGACAACGCGCTGCCCTGGGCACAGATCGCCCCGGTCTCGCATGAGCGCCTGGCCGATTTCCAGCCACTGCTGCCCTTGCTGACCAAGCGTCACGCCGTGCGTACCGAAACCGATCCCGAGTTTCGCTGGTTGAAGGAAGACATTGCGACCTATCGCGAACAGCGCGAGCGCGCCGAGCTGTCCCTGAATTTGCAGGTCCGCAAGCAGGAGCGCGACGCGCTTGAAGCACGACGGGTGCAGCGTGACGCCGAGCGCAAGGCACTTGGCGAGGCGGTCGTGGATGCAGAAATCGTCGCCGACGATGGCCTGCAAGCCGATGAGCGCGATCTCGCCGAGCAGTTGAAACGTGAGGACGACCGCGATGACGAGAAGCCGGACGCCTTGCTGCGTGAAGCAGCCAACGTGCTGGTCGATGCGATCAACCTGCTGCACAGCGATGTGAAGCTGGCCGAGCAGGTGTATCCGAAGGCGCAATCCAACAATTGAGTGCTGTGAAGCCGCCAAGGATGGCGGCCAGTTCACCCATCACCGCGATGGAAATGCCGGCCCCACCTCAAAGCGAATGAGGCTGTCGCAACGTCTGCAATACAACGATTGGTCTTCAACTTCTTGTGGGCCGCGGTCGTTCTCGCTGAACGCTTCACGCACGTTGCTGGAAAAGCCCACCACGCTGTCCAGCGGATGGTCCCGCCGCAGATGGGCGAAGTCTGCGATGCGCGCTTGTGCCCAGATCGACGCCGGCTTTTGCAGTACGCCGCATCGAAATCCGTGTTGCCGCAAGCCACGCTCGACACCTTGCAAGTGTTCGCAGCAACGCGTGCGTGCAGGATTTTCCAGATAGTCGATGTCGTCGTTGCTGGGAAAGCTGCCCTGCAAGCAGGCGTCGGCGTGCGCGTTTCGAATCGGGTCAGCAAGCAACTGACGGTAGCGCGCTTCCCATCCCGCAATCGTGGCCAAATCGGCACTCATCTGGCGCCGTGCCAGAGGCAGCCAGTGCGACAGACGAGGATCATCTGCGAGCTGCGCCAACTCGCAGTTCAACCTGCCCATCGCTTGACGGGCCCGCCGCCGATTCGACCAGCGTTGCAGTCGCCCCATCACCCACACCGGGAGCATGATCGCCGCCAACATCAACACACAGATGAGCACCGGTAGCACGGTCGCCAGCACGCCTGTCGCCGGCACGCGATTTCCAAGCAAGCTGATCGGCAGCACGGCCAAGAACATCAGCAACAAGTCGCTGCCGGCACCCAGCGCCCCGATGAGCCAGCGCGACATCCGCTCCTCCTGCAATTCCTGACCGTGTGGGAATTTGCAAACGTATGCCGCCACACGCGCAGAAACAATCAGGCGGCGAGCCGCCCACGTTAGACTTTCGAGCATGCGTAGTTGCTATTTCGAGCCCATGATCCGCCGCGCCTTGCTTGCCGAACGCCTGGCACATTGTTGCCGTGGGCTGCTGGTCGGGCTGATCCTGCTCTCTGGTCTCGCCCATGCGGCCGAATCGGGGTTGCCACCCGCGGGCAGCGTCGTTCCACGGCATGCGCAGGAACTTCGCGCGCTGATCGAGCCGGAGAAAGTGCTGGCCGAACTGCCGGCCGAGATCGCCGCAGCGCGTGCATCGGGCGATCAGACTCAACTGGCGCTGCTGCTTTTGGCCGAGGCCAATGCCTGTCGGGTGGTGGCCGACTGGTTGTGTCAGCGCCGAGCCAGCGCTGATGCAGCGACCGCCGGACGCGCCGCCGAAAGGCCGTTGTTGATCGCGCGCGGCAAGATTCTCGAGAGCCGCGCGGTGATCGGTCTGCAGGACTACACCCGCGCCGAGCAGCTGCTTGCCGAAGCGCAGACACAGCTCGATCTCGAACCTTCCACCGAGCTTTCCGCCGATGTTTTGCTGGGGTTCTCGTCGTTGAGCTTTGCCCTCGGCAAACACCAACTGGCCGCTGACTACGCGCGCCAAGGTCTGCAATTGCTGGGGACAAGGGATGGCGCCGGGTTGCAGGCCAGACTGCATCGCAATTTCGCTCGCTCCATCGCCCAGTTGGGTGACACCGCCGCCGCACAGGTTGCACTTGAGGCAGGAATTCTGGCCGCGCAGCGAGTGGATGATCCCAAGTTGGTGGCCGAGCTACACCTTGAATCAGCGCGTCTGGCGAACAAGGTCGGCGATGTTGCTGCGCAACGTCGACACAGCAGTGAAGTGCTGGCCTTGGCCGACCGCTTGAAGAACTCGCAGTTGTTCGGCCAAGCCCACGAAGCTCTCGGGCTTTCAGCCATCCAGGCGGGCGACTTTGCAGCGGCGCGCAGCGAATTCAGTGCTGCCGTCGTCTCGTTCAAGGGATTGGGACTCTCACGCGATGAACTGCGCGCCACGCAACGCCTGCTGCGATTGCTGCTCGATCAACGCGCCAGTGCTGAAGTGATGGGACCGCTGCTGCGGCGCTCGTTTGATCTGGGCGAGGAGGTCGCGCAGCGCGACCGCACACAGGCCGCCGACGACTTTGAAACCCGCTTGCAATACGCTCGCCAACAGCTCGATATCATGCGTTTGGAAAGCGACGCACGACTGGCGCAAGAGCGCAATCGCTTGCTCGACGCGGAATCGCGTCTGAGCCGCTGGGTCACCGGATTGAGCGTGATCACCCTGCTGGTGTTTGCGGTTTTGCTTGTTTTGCAATTGCGCGCCAAACGGAGACTGGAACGCGTCCTTGGCAAGCTGCGTCGCAGTGAATCGCGCGCGACGGAACTGCTGCGCCTCAGCAAGGGCATGGTCCTGCTGCACGACCTCGATGGCTGTATCGATCTGCTCAATCCGGCGGCGGCGCAAGCGCTGCTGGTGCCGGCTGACACGCGCAGTCTGGGCAATCTGCGTGATCACATCGCACCTTTGGACACTGAGGTGCTGAGTCGTTACCTGTCGACATTGCGGGACTCGGGGGAAGCCAGCGAAGTGCTGCAGATCACCCCACGCGGTGGCGAAACACGCTTGATTCGCATCGATGGTCGGGTCGCGCCCAATTCGGAAGAGCGGCCTTATGTGATCGGCAACGCGGCCGACATCACCATCGAAACCCGCGAGGCAGAAGCACTGCGCAAGCAGACGCTGCACGATCCGCTGACAGGCTGCTACAACCGCCGCTACCTCGACACCTTCGCGGCCACTGCCGCCAACGATGCGCATTGGGCGGTGATCAATATCGACCTCGATGGATTCAAGCAGATCAATGATCGCTTTGGCCACGAACATGGCGATGTCGTGTTGCGCGAGGTCGCGACATTCATCGGCAAGCGCTTGCGCGAACACGATGCCTTGGTGCGGGTGGGCGGTGATGAATTCCTGATCCTGCTGGCCAACGTGACCACGGCGACCTTGCAGTCGCTGGTGGCCCGCTTGCAAGCTGATATGGAAACCGCGCCTTGTCGTTTTTCGCTGGGCAGCGCAGAGCGCGAAGGCGATGAAGAACTACAACAAACCATCGCCCGCGCCGACACCCAGATGTATGCGCGTCGACGGCAGGTGCGGGGTGGCGCGGTTCCCTTGGGCTAGCCCGGACATTTCATGAGGTCGCGAGAAAACGCCCGAACTTCGTTGGTGCGCCTCGTCAAAAGTGATGAATCTCAAAATGACAAAGTGTTCGCTGCGTTTTCCCGCTGGCACGATGCTCACTTG
>JBQTGY010000032.1:0-68823 GCA_052390415.1 Pseudomarimonas sp.
ACGGCGGCGCCAGATCGCCGACCAGGGCGTCGCGCGGTGCACCGCGCACACCCTTGCCGAAACGATCCAGCAGTCGCGCCGTGGTCACCGTCGCCACCGAGTCGGCGAGCGGGAACAGCGGCTTTACCACCGCTGCCAGCCCGTAACCGAACACCACCAGCGGCTTGCGCCGGCCGATCGCGTCGCTGAGATAGCCCGAGAACACCTTGGTCACCAACACCAGCGCCTCGGCGGTGCCTTCGATCAGGCCGATCATCAAGGCACTGGCGCCGAGTCCGCCCGCCAGCAGGATCGGCAGCAGGCTGTGCACCATCTCCGACCCGAGGTCGGTAAACAGACTCACCCAGCCCAGGGCCCAGATGGTGCCGGGAATGCGAGGCGGGATTGCTGGGCGGGCATCGGTCATGGCTCACCTCCAGATACCTTCACTGTGCGGAGCGATCCGTCTGCCCGCTAGTCTTGTCGAATCCTTTCAGCCGGGCGGCAGCGAATGGCCCGCTGCCGCCTGTGTCTCATGCAGTTCGCTACCCGTGCAGCATCGCTTCGGTCGTCTC
This sequence comes from Pseudomarimonas sp., assembly GCA_052390415.1. Lineage (GTDB taxonomy): Bacteria > Pseudomonadota > Gammaproteobacteria > Xanthomonadales > Xanthomonadaceae > JANNWF01. Next base: position 555 of record JBQTGY010000032.1, read on the forward strand.
GGCGTCGCGGTGAATCAGCCGGTACAAAGCGGGCAACACCAGCAAGGTGAGCAAGGTCGAGGAGATGATGCCGCCGATCACGACCGTGGCCAGGGGGCGCTGCACCTCGGCACCGGCACCAATATTGAACGCCATCGGGATAAAGCCCAGTGAGGCGACCAGAGCAGTCATCAGCACCGGGCGCAGGCGACCGAGCGCGCCGTCGCGAATGGCGTCCTCAAGACGGTCGCCTTCCAGGCGCAGTTTACGAATGAAGGCGATCATCACCACGCCGTTGAGCACCGCCACTCCCGACAGCGCGATGAAGCCGACGCCGGCGGAGATCGACAGCGGCAGATCGCGCAGCCACAGGGCCAGTACCCCGCCGGTGAGCGCCAACGGCACGCCACTGAAGATCACCAGCGCGTCGCGTCCCGATCCAAAGGCCATGAACAGCAGGCCAAAGATCAGCAGCAGGGTCACCGGCACCACTATCGACAGGCGCTGGCTGGCGGCGATCAACTGCTCGAAGGTGCCGCCGTAGTCGACCCAGTAGCCGGCCGGGACCTCGACTTCGGCTGCTACACGCTGGCGCAGTTCAGCGACGAAGCCGCCAAGATCACGGCCGCGCACGTTGGCCGTCACCACCACCCGGCGCTTGCCGTTCTCGCGGTTGATCTGGTTCGGCCCTTCGGTGATCGCGATGTCGGCCAATTCGCGCAGTGGCACCACGCCCGGCCCGCCGCTTGCCCAAGTGGCGGGTTGCGAGATCTCGTCGGCATTGCGTCCATCGGTCGGCAGCGGGATCGGCAGATCGGCCAGACGCGCCGGATCGCTGCGCAACGCTTCCGGCAGCCGCACGACCAACTCGAAGCGACGATCACCCTCGAAGTACTTGCCGGCGACCGAGCCGCCCACCCCAGTCGCCACCGCCTCCTGCACCGCGACGGGGTTGAGGCCATAGCGCACCAGGGCCTCCGATTTGGGCGTGATGGTCAACAGCGGGAGTCCGGTGGCTTGCTCGAGCTTTACGTCGGCGGCGCCATCGACCGCTTTGGTGACGGCTTCGAGGCGTTTGCCGACCTCGACCAGGGTCTCCAGATCATCGCCGTACAACTTCACCGCCACGTCGGCGCGCACGCCCGAGATCAGCTCGTTCATGCGCATTTGGATCGGCTGGGTGAACTCGTAGTTGTTGCCGGGAAGCTGCTTCACTGCGTCCTCGATTTCGGCGACCAGTTGCGCCTTGGGCTTGCGCGGATCGGGCCACTGCTCCCGCGGCTTCATCATCAGGAAGGTGTCGGCGACCGACGGCGGCATCGGGTCGGTGGCCACTTCGGCGGTGCCGAGTTTGCCGAACACCCGCTCGACCTCGGGGAACTGCTTGATGCGCTCTTCCAGCAGCGACTGCATCTCGACCGCCTGACTGAGACTGGTCCCCGGGATGCGCAATGCGTGCAGAGCGATATCGCCTTCATCGAGGCTAGGAATGAACTCCGAGCCCATGCGGCTGGCGAGCATCCCGCTGAGCACGACCAACACCGCAGCGGCCGTCAGCACCGCCCAGCGCAGTCGCAGCGCCCAGCCCAGTGCCGGCGCGTAGGCGCGCCTCGCCCATTGCAGGAGGCGGTTCTCCTTCTCCTGCACGCGACCGCCGAGGAAGACGGCGACCGCCGCCGGCACGAAGGTCAACGACAGCAGCATCGCGGCGGTCAGCGCCAGCATGACCGTGAAGGCCATCGGATGGAACATCTTGCCCTCGATGCCGGTGAGTGCGAACACCGGCAGGTAGACCGCGGTGATGATGGCTACGCCGAACAGGCTGGGTCGGATCACCTCGGCGGTCGCCTCGGCGGTGAGGTCGAAGCGCTCCTCGCGGTTGAGCAGGCGGCCGAGTTCATGTTGGCGTTCTCCGAAGCGGCGCAGGCAGTTCTCGATGATGATCACCGCGCCATCGACGATCAGGCCAAAGTCGAGTGCGCCAAGGCTCATCAGATTGCCGGAAACCCCACTGCGCACCATGCCGGTGATGGTCATCAACATGGCAATCGGGATCACCGCCGCAGTGATTAGCGCTGCGCGAATATTGCCGAGCAGCAGGAACAGGACCGCGATGACCAGCAGCGCGCCTTCGACCAGGTTCTTCTCGACGGTGGCGATGGTGCGGTCGACCAGGGCGGTGCGGTCGTAGACCGGATGCACGTCGACGCCGGGCGGCAGTGAATCGGCCACCTCTTCGAGTCGAGCGGCCGTCGCCTGCGCCACCGCGCGACTGTTCTCACCGATAAGCATGAACACCGTACCCAGCACGACTTCCTGACCATCCTGGGTTGCCGCGCCGGTGCGCAGTTCCGGCCCTTCGCCGACGCCGGCGACATCGCGCACGCGGATCGGCACGCCTTCTCGTCGGTCCAGCACGATGTCGCCCAGCGCCGCGATCGAGGCGACCTGTCCCGGCACGCGCACCAGATACTGCTGGCCGTTGCGCTCGATGTAGCCGGCTCCGATGTTCTGGTTGTTGGCGGCGATCGCGGCCAGCACGTCCTGCAGCGAGAAGCCGTAGGCGACGAGCTGGGCCGGATCCGGCGTGATGTGGATCTGCCGGGCGAAGCCGCCGATGGTGTTGACCTCGGTGACGCCACGCACGTTTCGCAGCTGCGGCCGTACCACCCAGTCCTGCAGCGTGCGCAGATCGGTCGGCGTCCACGGCTGGCCGTCCTCGCGCAGCGCGCCCGGCGCAGCCTCCACCGTGTACATGAAGATCTCCCCCAGTCCGGTCGCGACCGGCCCGAGTTCGGGCTCCAGCCCATCGGGCAACTGCGAGCGTGCCTGCTGCAACCGTTCGGCCACCTGCTGGCGGGCGAAGTAGATGTCGGTGCCATCCTCGAACACCACTGTCACCTGCGACAGCCCGTAACGCGACAGCGAGCGGGTGTAGTCGAGCCGCGGCAAACCGGCCAGTGCGGTTTCGATCGGGAAGGTCACCCGCTGCTCGGATTCGAGCGGCGAGTAGCCGGGCGCCTCCGTGTTGATCTGCACCTGGACATTGGTGATGTCGGGCGTGGCATCGATGGGCAGTTGCTGGAAGCTCCACACGCCAAGGGCCGACAGCCCCAGGGTCAGGATCAGCATCAGCCAACGATGGGCGATGGCGAAGCGGATCAGCCGCTCCAGCACCGGACGGGGCTCAGTGGTCATGCGAGGCCCCCGACTTTTCGATGTCGGCCTTCACCAGGTAACTCTGCTCGACGACGATCTCGTCGCCGACCTTGAGCCCATCCAGCACTTCGACATGGACGCCGTCGCGGCGGCCCAGCTCCAGCGGACGGATCTCGTAGTCCTCGCCAATCCGCACGAACACCACATCCCAATCGCGGAAGCGCTGCAAGGCAGCCAGTGGCACCGCCAGCGGCACGGCGTGTTCTGCGACGGTGACCCGGGCGCGCACCGAGGCACCGGGGCGCCATCGACCATCGGCGTTGTCGATCCTGGCGCGGCCGACCGTGCTCTGGCTCGCCGTCGCGGTGGCCGGGAGCACCCGATCCAGGGTGGTGCTGGCGCTCACGCCATCGCTGAGCCGGGTGACCTCGATCGGGAGGCCGGCGACGATGTGCTGAGCGTCCCCACCGAACAGGTGCACGTCGACCCACAGCGCCGAGAGGTCGGCGATCTCGAACAGCGGCGCTTCGCCGGCGACTTCGCCGACCGTGGCCGACCGTGCAAGCACCACACCGTCGATGGGCGACGTGATGGTGTAAGGCGCGAGACTGACGTTGCTCTCGACTGTGGCCAAGGCCTGACCTTGGCGCACGGCATCGCCGACGCCGACGGTGATGCTGCGGATGGGTCCAGGAAAGCGCGCGGCGAGTCGGGCATGACGCCCCTCGATCGGCGTCAGCAGTCCCTGCAGTTCGTGCTCGTCGCGAATGACGCCCGGACCGGCGGCGGCGACGCGAATGCCGGCCTGGGTCGCGATGTCCGCCGCGATCCGCGTGCGGCCCTCATAGCTCTCGTAGGTCCAGCGTGCGGACTGGCCTTCGACCTGGGCCCGCACCTCCACATCGAAGGAGTGCGGTTCGTAGACCACGCCGCTGCCCACCAGATAGTCCCCGCGCGCGGTGAATCGATGGGTGTCGGTGACGCCGCCGAGGCGCGTCAGCACCACTTCCACGCTGCCGGCGTCGGGTGGCAAGGGTTTGCCATCGAGATACAGCCAGGCGCGGTACTCGGGCGGCACCCCGTCCTCAAAGATGGCAAGCTCGACGGTGAGACCGCCCTCGCGCAACAGACGCCCGTTGTGGGCCCCTTTTTCGGCTTCGGTTTCTGCATGGTCGTCGTGACCGTGGCCGTGTTCTTCGGTGGCCTCTCGCGCGCCGCAGGCGGCCAGCGCGAAGACGAGACCGAGAATCAGGAAAGGCTTGCTCAAGTTCATGGGGTGACTCCGTTGTCGGAGCCTGCGGCGACCGTGAAGGTCTGGCCGGTCAGGCGTTGCAGTTCGATCAGGGCGCGATGGGCGGTCAGGGCGGCATCGAGGCGTTCGCGACGCGCCTCGATCATGTCGCCCTGTAGCTGGGTCCATTCGAGGTGGCTGCTGGCACCGGCCCGGTAGCTGCGCTCGGCGGCTTCCGCAGCGCGTTGCAGGGCGGGCAGCACGTCGGTCTCGATGCGACGGGCTTGACCGATGGCGAGATCGAGCTGACCCCAGGCTTCGGCCAGCGTTGCCTGCAGGGCACGCCGTTGGCCCTCGCGCTCGAACGCGATGGCCGATATTTCGGCCTCGGCGGCGTGGATGCCGGGTTGGGCACGGTTCGCGCTGCCGAAGGGAATCGACACGCTGCCGACCAGCCCCCAATCCGAGCCGACCTGCAGGCGGCGCACGCCCACCTGCCAATCGATATCGGCCACCCGGGCGGTGCGCGCGAGTTGCAGCCGGGCCTCTCGCAGCCGGGCTTGGTGGGCGAACTGTTGCAGCTCCGGCGTGTCGGCCAGCAGGCGAACCAGCACCTCGTAGTCGGGCAGCGACGGCAGCGCGCCGAGGTTGATCGGTGCGAGTTCGAAGTCGGTGGTGGTGCCGCCCCACAACACCGCGAGGCGTCGCCGGGCATGGGTGGCAGCGCTGAGGTTGCGCGCCAGTTCGGCGGCCACGCGCAAGCGCCCAGCCTCGGCCGCCAGCGGGGCCGACGACTGCTCGATACCCGCCTTGCGCCGCTCGGCGGCGGCTGCCACCAACTGTTCACGCTGGGCCAGGTCATCCCGCGTCACCGCTGCCAGCGCCGTGGCGGCCGTGGCATCCAGATAGCGCCGAGCGACCTCGGCCAGCAGATCGAGCCGCTTGGCTTCGCGCAGCAGCTCAACGCCTTGCAGACGCTCGCTTGCGACGGCAAATCGGGCATCCCGCTTGTCGCCGCGTTCGATGACCGAGGCGAGCGACAGGGTGAGTTCGGCACTCTGAAAATTCGATTCGCCGCCGGTGCCCAGCAGATTTTCGGCGTCGACCGCCATGCGCAGAGGCGCTGCCTGGCGGGCCAGGTCGGCCTCGGCGCGCCGCGCGACTTCGGTGAAGCGATAGGCCTCAAGATCAGGATGGGTCTCGATCACGCGACGAAAGGCGTCATCGAGGGAAACGGGTTCAGCAGCGCCAGCAGGTGCGGATGCGCACACGCACAGCACCGCTGCGGCCAAGGCCGCGCGGATGGGGCAAATCATGGAAACTCCGATGGGAAGGGGCGAGAGGATGGGCGGGCAAGGCAGCCCGCCGGCAGGTCTCAGGCTGTGATCGGAGGTCGCAGCATCCGCGACGGCAACACGCTCTCGAAACGACGTTCTGCCGAGAGCGGCATCAGGGTGGCCGGGCGAATCGGCACAGTCAGCGCCACCGAGCTTGGCAAGGCGCTGACATGCGCGCAGCAGACCGTCGCGTGCATGAGGCCGTGCAAGAGCCCAGTGTCACCCGGAGCCTCGGGCGCGGTCGGGATTTCCGCGTGGTCCGCATGCACTGTGTGGCCCGCCAGGTCCCCATGCGTCGTTGCATGCAACTCACCCAGCATCGACAACACCGGTTGCCAAACGAAGGTCAGCGCCAGCAGCGTGGCCCAGAGCCAAGTTCGTTTCGCGCAGCGGTGGCGGAGTCGGGACAACATTTTCGGAAGGTTAGCACGCAGGTAGCCAGGTGCCGCGATTCGGTCGAGTTGAAACTTTTCCCGCTCCAGCGCAGTCTGTTGAGGCCATGTCCCGCCCACTGCTCCATATCGTCCTCGCATTGACGCTGATCCTGAACGGGATCTCGGCGCCGTGGGCGATGGCGCGCATGGATCATGGTGATCACGGCGCCAGCGGCTCTCACGTGGCTCACGAAGCTGCAGAACCGTCGTCAGCGCCCGAATCGATGGCGCACCATGGTCATCACGACCATACGGGCGCAGCCGGCGACCAGGGTTCGATACCGGACCCCTTGGACGATGGCAATTGCTGCGACGGAACGTCCTGCCAGTGCGGCTGCGTGTTTCCTCCCGTGCTGGCGTTGCGCATGTTGGGCGTGACCGCGGCGCCTATCGGTGTGCCGGTCTTTGTTGCGGCCGAATCGCACCTCGTCCGCTACCACACCTCTCCACCACTCAGACCCCCGGCGGCCTGACGGCCTGACGATCGCCCGTACGGGCGCCGATCGGCGTCCGTACGCCCGTTGTCGCGGCCGCTGCGCGCACCCTGCCGGCGGCCGTCCGAGAGGATGAGTTCATGCCATTGCCCTTACGTTCCGTCGCGGTTGCCGCGGCGGTGCTCGCGTTGGCGGGTTGTGCCAGCCTGCCCAGTGAGCGCGGGTACGCCGAAACCCGCGCGCTCATCGACGCACAGCGTCCACTGCCGGCCGACTGGTCGCCGCTCGATCGCGTCGCGACGCCCGATTTCCCCGCCACCCCCATGGGCGTCGACGACGCCGTGCGGCGGGCTTTCTTCCATAACCCACGCATTCGCGAGGCCTACGCGCGCCTGGGCATCGGCCGCGCCGAGCTCGAGGAGGCGCGCCGCCTCGCCAATCCGACCTTCGGCTTCGCCCGGCTCTCGCAGCAAGGTGGCGATGGAACCCAGATCACCCGAAGCCTCTCCCTTGGCCTGACCGACCTTCTGCTGCTGTCCGCGCGCAAGCGCCTGGCCGAGGGCGAGCTTGATCGGCTGCAGAAGGCCGTTGCCGGCGAGCTGCTGGCGCTGGCCACCGAGGTCGAGGTCGCTTGGTACGAGGCAGTCGGTGCGGCACAGATCGCCGCCATGCGCGACCTGGTCGCCCAGGCGGCCGAGCGCTCAGCCGAACTCGCCCAGCGCTTCTTCGACGCCGGCAACATCAACCGGCTGCAGCTTGAGCAGGAGCACGCCGCGGCCACGCAGGCCCGTATCGAGGCGCTGGCGAGCGGCGCGGAGGCGCTTCGGTCGCGCAGCGCCCTCGGCGGATTGATCGGATTGCCGAGCGATGCGGACTGGCGTCTCCAAACACAGCTGCCAGCGCCGCTGGCGGTTGCGTTTTCGGCCGACACCCTGATTCCGTTGGCGCTGGAGGCACGGCTGGATCTCGCCGCCGCACAGCAGTCCGTGGCACTGCGCGAGGATGCGCTCGGCGTGACCCGACGTTGGCGCTGGTTCGGCACCATTGAGGTCGGCTACGAGCGCGAGCGGGAGTTCGATGGGGGCATCACGCGCGGCCCGTCCGTGGCCCTGGGTCTGCCACTGTTCAACCAAGGTCAAGGGGCGATTGCGCGCGCGCAGGCCGAGCTCCTGCAGGCGCGCGCCGACCTGGATGCGCAGGTGCTCGCCGTGCACAACGCCGCGCATCTGGGCATCGAGAAGCTGAAAGTGTCAGCGACCATCGCCGAGCGCTACCGGACCGAACTGGTGCCGCGACGGGAAGCCATCGTGGCGCGTACCCAGGAACGGGTGAACTTCATGCTGGTGGGCGTCTTCGAACTACTCCTCGCCAAGCAGCAGGAGTACGACGCCTACCAGGCCTATCTGGAAGCGGTGCGCGACTACTGGACTGCTCGTGCGGAACTGCGCAGCGCGGTGGGTGGACGCTTGCCCGATGACGATCAGCCACTGCCGCCCACGGTCGGCGTGGAGGCGATCCTGCCGGCAGCATCCGCCTCCCCCATGGATCACGGCGCGCACGGCATGCCCTCGGAGTCCGAAGCGGATCCGCACGCCGGGCATCGCATGCCCGAGGCGCCGTCCGCGCGCGATGTCGACCCGCATGCGGAACATGACATGCCGAAGCCGAAATCCGCCCAAGAGAGCGATCCGCATGCTGGGCATGGATCGAACGCAGCGGAACCCGTCGATCCGCACGCCGGACATCGCAAGACAGGCCCCGAACGCGATCCTCCCGCCAAGGACGATACCGACGACAGCGCTGACGCGCATTCCGATCACGATCACGACCACGGAGACCGGCCATGAATCTTTCACGACGCAACTGGTTTACCTGGGCGGGCGCAGGGGCGCTGGCACCGCTGGCATTCTGGGGACGGCGCGCCTTGGCGCAAGACCATTCACAGCATCGACCACCGGAACCGTCCGACGCTCTGCCCAGGTCGACGTCGGCGAGCGGCTACACGCCGGTGCGCACCCTCAACGGCTGGACGCTGCCGCATCGAATGGTCGATGGCGTGAAGGAGTTTCATCTCGTCGCCGAGGAGATCGAGCACGAGTTCGCGCCGGGATGCCGCGCCAAGTGCTGGGGCTACAACGGCACCACGCCGGGGCCGACCATCGAGGCGGTCGAGGGCGACCGCGTACGCATCTACGTGACCAACCGCTTGCCCGAGCACACAAGCGTGCATTGGCACGGCATCCTGCTGCCGAGTGGTATGGACGGCGTCGGCGGGCTGAGCCAGCCGCATATCCGGCCCGGGGAAACCTACGTCTACGAGTTCACCCTGCGCCAGCACGGTACCCACATGTACCACCCGCACGCCGACGAGATGGTGCAGATGGCGGTCGGCATGATGGGCATGTTCATCATTCACCCCAAGGACGGTGAGCTCGAGCGTATCGACCGCGACTACGTCGTGTTGCTGCACAACTGGGCGTTGCACCCAGGCACCTACCGCCCGGACCCCTCGGTGATGGTCGACTTCGACCTGTGGACGATGAACAGCAAGGTCTTCCCGGCAATCGAGCCCCTCGTTGCGCGAACCGGCGAGCGCGTGCGCGTGCGGATCGGCAACCTGTCGATGTGGAACCACCCGATCCACATGCACGGCGTGCAGTTTCACATCACCGGCTCGGACGGTGGCCGTTGGGCCAAGGGCCTGTGGCGACCCGAGACCACTGAGATCGTTGGCGTCGGCCAGACCCGCGATCTGGAATTCGTCGCCGTGCCCGGCGACTGGGCTTTCCACTGCCACATGTCGCATCACACGATGAATGCGATGGGACACGAGATTCCGAACACGCTCGGCGTCGACCAGTCCGGCGTGGAAGCGGAGATCCGCAAGCTGCTGCCGGGCTATATGGCGATGGGACAAGGCGGCATGGCCGAGCACCAGGAGCACACGGATTCTGGCCACATGACCGGCCCCGAGAACACCCTGCCGATGATGATGGGCAAGGGGCCATTCGGAAATCTCGAGATGGGCGGCATGTTCACCGTTGTCAAGGTGCGTGACGACCTGGCTGCCGGCGATTTCCGTGATCCAGGCTGGTACCCCAACCCCAAGGGCACGGTCGCCCATCGCATCAGCGCCGATCCTGATTTTGGGGCGCCCACGCGACGCGGTCCGCCGCCGGGCCCGCCGGCCGAGCTCAAAGCCAAACCGATGGACCACTCCACGATGAAGCACGGCTGAGGAGACCACCATGAAACTGCTCAAGACACTGGTTGTTCTCGCGCTGCTCGGCATGGTGATGGCCGCTGCCGTCATCTGGAGCGGCGTCTACCACGTCGGCGCCGACGATCCGCATTGGTCTGCGACCTACCGTGTGCTGGAGGTCGCACGCCAGCGCTCGATCGCCGTCCGCGCGGCAGACATTGAGGTGCCCGACCTGTCCGACGCCGAACTGATCCGTAGCGGCGCCGGCAACTACAGCGCCATGTGCGTGACCTGCCATCTCAGCCCCGACGCGGCAGAAACCGAGCTCAGCATCGGCCTGTATCCGCGCCCGCCGCGCTGGGATGCGCTGGGCCAGACCGATCCTGCCGAGGCCTTCTGGGTGCTCAAGCACGGCATCAAGGCTTCAGGCATGCCGGCTTGGGGCAAGAGCATGGACGACCGCTACCTGTGGGGCATGGTCGCCTTCATGCAGCAGTTCCCGGGCATGACCGCAGCACAGTACAGCGCGCAGGTGTCAGCCAGCGACGGCCATAGCCACGGCGGCGGCGAGACCGATGTCGGCGGCGGCGATCCGCATGCAGGACACGACGGTGCAAATGCCGAGCGTTCGTCTTTCGAGCCCGTCGACGATCCGATGGCGACGCCCTCCCGCGAGGAGCACAGCGATGATGGCCACGACCACTGAGTTACCCACCCACGAGGTCCTGCACCTCACCACACCCTGGAGAAACCTATGAACCTTCGCATGACATCCCTCGCGCTTGCCCTGGCGCTGGCCAGCCCTCTCGCATTTGGCCACGGCAACGAGAAACACAAGCCCTCGCAGGTGGAAGCCGGACGTGAAACCGCAGGGGCCGAGCAGACCATCCCGCCCGAATCTGCCGACGCCGTGGCGGTGCTCGAACGCTTCTCCGCCGCCTTGAGCGCAGGCGACCTCACGGGCGTCGGCGCTGAGCTCGATCCCGCCGTGCTGATTCTCGAAAGCGGTGGCGCCGAGCGCAGCCGCGACGAGTACCTCGGCGGACATGCCAAACACGATGCCGAGTTCCTCAAGGCCGCCCATATCACCCTGAAGCGCCGGACCGCCCAGGCCTCGGGCGATCTGGTCTGGGTCGGCAGCGAGAGCGAAATCCACGCCAGCAAGGACGACAAGATGCTGATGATCTCCTCCACTGAGACCGCGATCCTGCGCAAGACCGTGCAAGGCTGGAAGATCGTGCACCTGCACTGGTCGTCGAGGGCGCAGCGATGAGCGGAGGGATCGAGAGAACCCGCATCGTGTGGGGCCTTGCGGCCCTGGCGGCTTTGGCGCTCTCCACCGCCTGCGCGCGCGAACCGGAAGCCGGCAGCGCAGCCACGACGACCACGCCCGATGCGGCCGCACCGAGTGTGATCGTTGCCACGACTCCGCGCATGATCGTCCACAAGACGCCCACGTGTGGCTGCTGCGGCCTGTGGGTCGAGCACATGCAGCGCGCCGGCTTCGAGGTGGAAGTGCGTGATACCGATAACCTCCACCCGGTGAAAGCCAGGCTCGGCGTCCCGTACGGCAAGGGCTCCTGCCACACCGCCGAGGTCGATGGCTATCTGATCGAAGGGCACGTGCCGGCCGACGACATCCGCCGTCTGTTGGCCGAGCGGCCCAAGGCGCGCGGACTGGTCCTTCCGGGGATGCCGCTCGGCTCGCCGGGCATGGAGACGCCGGATGGCCGCGTGCAACCCTACACAGTCGAACTGGTGGCTCAGGACGGCAGCACGTCCGCCTTCCGCCAGCACGGTTCGCCGTGACCCGGCTCGGCCTGCTTTCCGCCAGGCCGCAACCGCAGGTGCTGGCGCGGTCATCGCGCCAGCGCAACCTTGCCTCCAAACTTGGAGCAACACCATGACACGCTCAATACTTGCGGCACTCTTGCTCAGCCTGCCCCTCCTCGGCCACGCCGCCACGCCGACGCCCGACCCGGACGAAGCGGCGGTGAAGGCGGTGCTTGCCAGCTACAAGTCGGCGCTGGAGCGCCGCGATCTGGCCGGCACTGAAACCCTGTTCGCCGACGACAACATCGTCGCCGAATCCGGCAAGCTGGAGGGCAGCTACCTCGACTATGTCGCCCACCACATCGGTCCCGAGCTGGGCCATTTCAAGCGCTTCGCGTTCTCCGACTACGCCGTCCGCGTCGAGCGCGTGGGCGATGTGGCCTGGGCCACGGAGACGTATCGCTATGTGATCGAACTGAAGGACCGCGCCGAGCCGATCGAGCGGCAAGGTCTCAGCACAACGGTGCTGCAGCGCATCGATGGCGGGTGGAAGATCCGTTCGATGCACAGCTCGTCCCGAGCGCCGAAACCGCCGACGCCGTAGACAGTGCATGGATGCCTCGGCCAGGCCGTTTCAGCGCCCGGTGGTCATCCGAGCCCACGGTGGTGCGTGCAGTGAGCCAGAGCGGGCAGCGCAGCCGGTTCGTTCAAGCGCTTTCGCCGTGGCGATCCCACAGTGTGGGCGTGATCACACTGAGAGGCACACACCATGGCTGGATCGAACTTGAAGTTCGTACCCCGCATTCGTCGGGCGGTCGCGCGGCATCGTCCCGGCATGCGCGCGCTCATTGGGGTGCTCGCGCTGTTGGTCATCCTGGATCCTGTGTTGTTCGACCGAAGCATCGTGCATCTGCTGGTTTGGCACTCCGTGATCTTCCTGATCCTGCTGTTGGCCCTGTTGATGGTGGAAAGTGCCCAAGACGCATCCTTCGACGAAAGGGCGCAGCCCCGCGCTCCGCGCTTCGTTCCCGCGCTGGGCTTCAAGGCGCTGACACCGCTCTACGACGGCGTGGTGAAGGCGACGACCCGCGAGGGGCTGTTCAAGCAAACGCTTATCGCGCAGGCAAACATCCAGCCGGGTCAGCATGTGCTGGACCTTGCGTGCGGCACCGGCACGTTGGCGGTTCAGATGGCACAGTTTCAGCCGCTCGCCCAGATCACGGGAGTGGATGGCGATCCTGAGGTACTGGCGCGGGCTCGCAAAAAGGTCGAGCGTGCAGGTGTGCGGGTGCGGCTTGATCACGCCAACGCAACCGCCTTGCCCTACGGGGCTGGGCAGTTCGACCGCGTGATGACAAGCTTGTTTTTTCATCACCTCGACTGGCCCGACAAACAGCGCGCCGCATCCGAGATACTGCGCGTGCTTAAGCCAGGCGGGGAACTGCACATGGCAGACTGGGGCAGGCCCGCGAACAGGCTGATGCGCTGGCTGTTCTTCCCGGTGCAGGTTCTCGATGGATTTGCCAATACGCGCAGTCACGTCGCCGGACAGCTGGTCGAGTTGTTTCAGCAGGCTGGCTTCCAAGCCGTCGTCGAGCGGGGTCGGATCAGCACGATGTTCGGCACGCTCTCGCTGTACAGCGCCGCTCGACCGCACTGACGGCCGCCTCACCATGGAGCACACTGCTGGCTCGAAGACTGACCCGCTTCATGTCCTTGTCAGTGATCGGCGTTTCACCAGCGCATAGATCGCCGGGATCACGGCCAGGGTCAGGATGGTCGATGACACCATGCCGCCCACCATGGGTGCGGCAATCCGGCGCATCACCTCGGAACCAGTACCTGTGCTCCACATGATGGGTAACAGACCCGCCATGATCGCGACGACGGTCATCATCTTCGGGCGCACGCGCTCGACGGCGCCTTCGATGATCGCATCGGTGAGGTCACCGACGGTCAGCGATTCGCCGCTTTCTCGCCGCCGCCGCGCGCGCTCATCAAGCGCATGGTCAAGATAGATCAGCATGACCACACCAGTCTCGGCCGCGACGCCGGCCAGGGCAATGAATCCCACGGCGACCGCGACGCTGAGGTTGTAGTCCAGCGCCCACATCAGCCACACGCCGCCGACCAGCGCGAACGGCACCGACAGCATCACGATCAGCGACTCGGTCACACGGCGGAAGTTGAGATAGAGCAGCAGGAAGATGATCGCCAGCGTCAGCGGGACGACGATCTTCATCTTGGCGATGGCGCGCTGCATGTACTCGTACTGGCCGCTCCACGTGGCGTAGTAGCCCGCAGGAAACGTCACCTCTCCGGCGACTGCCTCCTGTGCGCGACGCACGTAGGCGCCAAGGTCCGCGTCGCGGGTATCGACATAGATGTAGGCCGACAGCAGGGCGTTCTCGGTGCGGATCGACGGCGCGCCCTTGCGCACGCTGATGTCCGCCAGTTCGCCGAGCGGAATCTGCGCGCCGTCCATAGTCGGGACCAGCACCTGCGTCGCGATGGCCTCGGGGCTGTCACGCAGTTCGCGCGGGTAGCGCACGATCACCCCGAAGCGTTCGCGACCCTCTACCGTGGTCGTGACCATTTCGCCGCCCAGGGCCGCGGCAATGACGTCCTGCACCGCACCGACCGTCAGGTCGTACCGGGCGAGCCGGCGCAGGTCGGGCTGAATGTCGAGGTAGAAGCCGCCCGTGAGGCGTTCGGCATACGCGCTGGTGGTTCCCGGCACTTCGCGCACCACCGCTTCGATCTGCTTGGCCAAGCGCTCCATTTCGGTGAGGTCGGTGCCGAAGACCTTGATGCCGATCGGCGTGCGGATGCCGGTCGCCAGCATATCGGTGCGCGCCTTGATCGGCATGGTCCATGAGTTGGCGACCCCGGGAAACTGCAGGGCTTTGTCCATCTCGGCGATCAGCGCATCCACCGTGAGCCCCATCCTCCACTGATCTTCAGGTTTCAGATTGATTACCGTCTCGAACATTTCCAACGGCGCCGGATCGGTGGCGGTCAGCGCGCGGCCGGCCTTGCCGAACACCGACTCGACTTCGGGGAAGGACTTGATGATGCGGTCCTGCTGCTGCAGCAGTTCGGCCGCCTTGGTCGGCGACATGCCCGGCAGCGAGGCCGGCATGTAGAGCAGCGTGCCCTCGTTGAGCGTGGGCATGAACTCGCTGCCCAGTCGCGACGCCGGCCAAGCTGTCGCGAGCAGCACCGCCAACGCAGCCAGCAGGGTCGCGACCTTGTGCCGCAGCACCACGGCGATCACCGGCCGGTACAGCGCGATCAACAGGCGATTCACCGGATTCTTTGCCTCGGGCAGGATCTTGCCGCGCACGAACAGCAGCATCAGTACCGGCACCAGGGTGACCGACAGCAGTGCGCCACCGGCCATGGCGAAGGTCTTGGTGAAGGCCAGCGGATGGAACAGACGTCCCTCCTGGGCCTCCAGCGCAAACACCGGCAGGAACGACACCGTGATGATCAGCAGGCTGAAGAACAGCGCCGGGCCGACTTCGCGGCAGGCGTCGACGATCAGCTTTGACCTTGGAGTGCTGCCATCGTCCCGCTCGATGTGCTTGTGCGCGTTCTCGATCATCACGATGGCCGCGTCGACCATCGCGCCGATGGCAATCGCAATGCCGCCCAGGCTCATGATGTTGGAGTTCATGCCGAGCAGGCGCATGGCCAGAAAGGCAATCAATACGCCGATCGGCAGCATGATGATCGCCACCAGAGCGCTGCGCGCATGGACCAGGAACACCACGCAGACCAGCGCGACGATCAGGCTTTCCTCGATCAGCGTCCAGCGCAAGGTAGCGATGGCGCGGTAGATCAGGTCGGAGCGGTCGTAGACCGCGCGCAGCGAGACCCCTTCGGGCAGACCGCCGGCAATCTCGGCGATCTTGGTCTTCAGGCCCTCGATCACCGCCAGCGCGTTCTCGCCATAGCGGGCAACGGCGATGCCGCCGACAACTTCCCCCTCGCCATTCAGTTCGGCGATGCCGCGGCGCTCGTCCGGCACCAGTTCGACCCGAGCCACGTCGCTTATTAGCACCGGCGTGCCGCCCTCGGCCTTGAGCACCAGCTGCTCGATGTCGGCGATGCCGCGCAAATAGCCGCGGCCACGTACCATGTACTCGGTCTCGCTCATTTCGACGATGCGCCCGCCGACGTCGCGGTTGCTCTCGGCGATCACCTGCATGATCCGATCCAAGCCGATGCCGTACTGGCGTAGCCGGACCGGATCCACGGTGACCGAGTACTGGCGCACGAATCCGCCGACGCTGGCGACTTCGGCGACACCCGGCGCCTTGGTCAACTGGTAGCGCACGTACCAGTCCTGGGTCGCGCGAAGCTCGTCGAGCGAGCGCTGCTCGCCTTCGAGCGCGTACTGATAGACCCAGCCGACGCCGGTCGCATCCGGCCCCAGCGTCGGGGTCACGCCCTCGGGCAGCTTCTGCGAGGCGAAGTTCAGGTACTCGAGCACGCGCGAGCGCGCCCAGTACAGGTCGGTGCCATCCTCGAAGATGACGTAGACGAAGGACGCGCCAAAGAACGAGAACCCGCGCACCACCTTCGACTTCGGCACCGCCAGCATCGCCGTGGTCAGGGGATAGGTGACCTGGTCCTCGACCACCTGCGGCCCCTGGCCCGGCACTTCGGTAAACACGATGACTTGCACGTCGGACAGATCCGGCAAGGCATCCAGCGGCGTGCGCAACACCGCATAGACGCCGGCTGCGGTCACCGCCAGCGACAACACGAGGACCAGGAAGACGTTGCGGACCGACCACTCGATCAGGCGGGCAAGCATGTCAGTGCTCTCCTCGGTGACCAGCGTGCGGATCGTCGGCAGGGGGCTCGTTGGATTCAGTGGGAGTGCCGTGGCCATCGTGTGTCGAAGTCGATGCTGGAGGCGATTCGGTCGGCATCGTGTGACCGCTGTGGTCCTCAATCGGTGCGGAGTCAAGATTGCGACCGGTGGCCGGGATGGAGGGCTCGTCCACACCGTCTGCCGCGGTCGACAGGCCCTGCAGGGCCGACGTCAGGTTGCTCTCGGCATCGATAAGGAAGTTGGCCGACACCACCACCTCCTCGCCGACCGCGACGCCGTCCAGCACCGCGACTTGATCACCCGCACGTCGCCCGAGACGAACATCACGCGGTTCGAAGCGGCCCGGCGCAACCTGTACCAGCACGATCCGCCGTGTTCCGCTGTCGATCACAGCGGAGCGTGGCAAGACGATCGATTCCGCATCCGGGGTGCCGCCAAGCGTCACGTCACCGAACAGGCCGGGGCGCAGTGCACCGTCCTCGTTAGGCAGAACGATGCGCACGCCGATGGTGCGGCTGGCCATGTCGACGACCGGCTGGATGAAGTCGATAACGCCGTCGCGATACTCGCCGGGAAGGCTCGGCGTCTCGAAACGCGCGTCGTTGCCAGTCGCCAGATCAGCTGCCATCGATGTCGGCACCTGCGCCACGATCCAGACAGTGGACAGGTCCGCCAGCCGTAGCACCGTCTGCCCGGCTTCGAACCGGTCGCCCTCAACCACCATCTTGTCGATCACCACCGCATCGGACGGCGCGGTGAGCACGAGGCGTGCGGGTGCGCCAGACTTTGTAATCCGCCCTCCCGCCACCTCCCAGTTGCGTAGACGGGAATCGGCCGCGTCACGCAGCTGGCGCATGGCGTTGGCACTGGCCGGGTCGCTGGTGGCCAGGCGGCTGGCGGCCTCGTCGGCGATCCGGTATTCCTCCTGCGCGGCGAGCAAGTTCGGGCTGTAGAGGGTCATAAGCGGCTGACCGCGGCGCACCGGCATGCCGGTCTGGTTGGCGTGCAGCCGCTCGATCCAGCCCTCGAAGCGCGGCGCCACAACAAACTGCCTGGTTTCATCGACCTGCACGCTGGCGCTCACCCGCACTTCAGCGGACAGCCGATCAAGGGTAGCGATGTGTGTTCGCACGCCGAGCTTCTGGACCTTTTCCGGCGACAGCACGACGGTGCCGGACACCGATGGCGGTTCGCCGCCGGCATAGACCGGGATGTAGTCCATACCCATGCTGTCTTTCTTGGGCACTGGCGAGGTGTCCGGCAGACCCATCGGGTTGCGGTAATAGAGGATTTCAGGCTCGCCCTGCGGCGCAGCCGCAGCGTTCCCGGCTGCATGTTCCGTTGGAGGCGCCGTCGACCGACCGAGCCACCAGCCCGCGCCAAGCGCCAGGAGCACGGACGCGCCCAATCCCATCCAGTTCGACATTTTCATGGTGTGCTCCCAACCAGGGCGCGCAGTGCAGCAGCGCCAGAAAGTTCATCGCGCAACGCGTCGATTCGCGCCAGATCGGCGCCTTGCCAGGCCTCTAGTGCCTCCAGCAAGGTGGCGAAGTCGACATCGCCTACGCGATAGCTGGCCAGCGCCGAGGCGAAGTTCGCCTCGGTCTGGGGCAAAAGGGTGTCGCTGTACAGCGTGCGGCGCTGATTCGCGCTCGACCAGCGCGCCCAGGTCTCGCCAAAGCGAGCCTCGAGCGCGCTGAGCGTCTGATCGACTCGGGCACGCGCCGCGTCGCTGCGCAGCGCGGCCTCGCGCTCGCGTTCACGAAGCGCGCGGCGCTGAAATGGGATCTCGACCTCGAGCATCAGCTCGTAGCCATCCAGGCGATTGCCCATCTGCATCGCGCCCACCCCGACAGTAAGGTCGGGCAGGCGCCGACGCCGTTGCAGGTCGAGAGCCTGATCGGCAGCCGCCGCCATGGTGTTGCTCGCGCGTAGCGCCGGATGCGTCGCCCGGCGTACCGCTTGCAGACCGGCATCAAGTGTCGCGACGGGCGCTGTGATGGCTGGCTCGGCCGCGGGCGGGTGAAGCGCCGCATCCGCCGGCCGGCCGAGCCGTGTGTTGAGTTGCGATACGGCTTCCTGTCGCATCGCCGTGCGCTCGATGCGCTCGGCCTGCATCTGGGTGCGGGCCACCTGGGCGCGAATCGCATCCTGCTGCGCGGCGATGCCCAGTGCGTAGCGCTCGCGTGCGACTGCTTCGACCTGGCCAAGCAGTTCAATCAGCCGATCCACGACCTGCAATCCCGCGTCGGCATGCCAGTAGCGCACGTAGGCCTGCTCAGCTTCTGCCAGTCGGTCAAGCAGGATCGCGTCGCGCACTTCGCGCTGTGCATCGGCCTCACGACTTGCGATGTTGCGCGCCAGCCCCCGCTTGCCCCACAAAGGAAACGTCTGCCGGACGGTATAGGTAGCGGTATCAACATTGCCGGGCAACAGGTTTGGTCGCTCGGCATCGATGCCTTGTAACCGGACACCGACCATCGGATCGGGAAGAGACCCGGCAGGTATCACGCGGGCCTCGGCCGCGTCCGCATCGGCCTGCAGCGCGCGCAGTTCGGGATTGTGCTCGATCAGCCACGCTCGAATCGACGCCACGTCTCCCCCGGGGAGCGGTTCCTGTGCGACCAGTGGCAATGGAATTGCCAACAGGACCGCAAACAGCCAGGCACCGCCTTGCCGGGGAAGAGCAGGCGTACGCCCGATGTCAGGGCGCACAGCAAAAAGTTTCATGGTTGTTCCCTTGCCTGATGGTCGGACCAGAGCGATCCGCGGCCTGCAGCCACAACGTACGCTTGCGCGCTACGCAGCGATTAACCGGGCGCCGAGGCGTCCGGGCGTCGAGGCGGCATCAAATCAGGAGGACGCTTGCGGGATGCTGTGTGGGTCGATGCCAGCCGGCCTGTCGACTCGGCGAGGGGGCAATGGTGCCCTGCGCCGCGAGGCGCCGCACCGTATCTACCGAAACCGGGGCCACGGGACCCAGAAACGGCACCAAGGGGGCACGTGAGTGGTCGGAACTGGCATCGCCCTGGTTGCAGTGTGCCTTGCAGACAGCGAGGTCGGTCCCATCACCTTGGTCGGTGCAGTCCGAATGCTCGGCGACTGTATCGGCCTGGGTGCTTGCTTTCGCCGACCACTCGCAATCGGCATGCAACGCCAGCAACATTTGCGACCACAGCAATGCGGTGATCGCCAAAAGCGAAATCCGGGAAAACAGGCGTTGGTGGCGACGCATCCGGTGCATGTTGTTGACCTTAGTATCTTGCGCGATGCAGGACCTTGATCAGGATCAACTACATGTGACTTGCGCCGGGGCGGAAGGTTCCCGCTATCCATGCCGTGACTTCTTGGGGGCTACCATGAGTACGACTCTGGGGCCCGCTGCCTCGACTACTCGTGAACTGTCGCGCGTGACTACTCCGTCATGATTACTGCCGCCCAGAAAGCCATGCAGCGCGTGCTTGAACGTTGCGGCGTGCCGTGCGCGAGCCCGAGCTCGGCGAAGAACCTGAATCGTTGCTGCTTCTGTCTGGCCGTCGATCCAGCCGAGGTGCGCGCGAACCTCAATCGCCTGCTTGATGCACATGGCGGCGCTGGGCAACTAAACGAGTCACACGCCAACCTGTTCTCAGCGCTACCGGTGTTCGTGCCGGAGAGCATGATCAAGCGCATGGCCGAGGCGGTACGAGCGTTGACCGCCGTCGCGACAACCGAGCCCTATCAGCGCGTGGCGCTCGGCCGGGCCCCGGATATCGCCCGCTACGACCCCGGCTCGCCTGGAGGCGTGCTTGGCTTCGATTTCCATCTCACCGCGACCGGGCCGAAGCTGATCGAGATCAACACCAATCCCGGTGGACTGCTGCTCAACGCGATGTTGGCTCAGGCGCAGCAGCCGTGCGTGCCGGAACTCGGCGTTGCCTTCGATGGCGCGGCCGCGGAACGTCGCACCTCAGAGATACTGATCGAGGAATGGAGTGCGCAAATTGCGGTCGATGGCGACGCAATCGTCGCGATCGTCGATGAAGCGCCTGAAGAACAGTTCCTGCATGCCGAGTTCGTACTCTTCCAGCGCCTGCTGGAAGCGCAGGGCTATCGAGCGGTTATCTGCGATCCCGCGACGCTTCACTACGCCGAGGGCGCGTTGTGGTTCGGTACACAACGCGTGGGCTTCGTCTACAACCGATTAACGGATTTTTCGCTTGCCGGCGCCCAGTTGGCGCCCCTGCGTGAGGCCTATGTCGCGGGCGCTGTCGCCCTGAGTCCGCATCCGCGCGCGCACGCGATATGGGCTGACAAACGCAACCTGTGCCAGCTCAGCGACCGCGACTTCTTGGCCAACTCCGGATTGTCTCGGGTCGAGCAGGATGTACTGGCCGAAGCGGTGCCCCTGACCGTGACCGTAACGGCTGACAATCGGGATGCACTCTGGCGCGAGCGCCGTGGCTGGTTCTTCAAACCGGCGGCAGGATTCGGCAGTCGTGCCAGTTATCGCGGCGACAAGCTCACCCACAAGGCCTGGGCCGCGATTGCCGAGCAGGCCTTTGTCGCCCAGGCCCTCGTGCCGCCCAGCGAACGCCACACCGGGATGGACGGCCGCCCGCTCAAAGTGGATGTGCGCTGCTACGCGTATCGCGGCGAGGCGCTGCTGTTCGCCGCTCGTCTGTATCAGGGCCAGACCACCAACTTTCGCACCCCCGACGGCGGCTTCGCGCCGGTGCTGACCCTGCTCGCTCCGTACCAGCCCGCGTTGATGCCAGTCTCGGGGTGGGCTGACTGACGCGGACCGCGGTGTCAGGGGGATCGTGTTCGCCAATCGCGCGTCGTCGCCTCGCGCAACTGACCTGGCCGTTCGCACGCTGATACGCACGGCAACTACGACTGGCAGTTCCTCACAATCCTTCAGAGCGAAACACCGCGGCGATCAGCTTCAGGCTCAATCCGGCGGCAGCCACGAAAGCGACGACCGCTGCAATCGGAACGCCGTACAGCCAAGGGCCTGCGCTATGCAGCATGAGCACCGCCCCGCCCACGTAGAGCCCCAGTGCCAGCAGCGCCAGCACCATGCGATTACCGACCCGCTCCAACCGCGACTCCAGTCGCTCCAGCCCGCGGTGATGGATCGCGATGGGGGGACGACCATCATCGGCCTGCGCCTGTTGCAGCCAGTGGCTGAGCAGCCGCGGTAGGTCGCGCACGCTCCTGAGCGCGAGTTGACCAGCGGGGCGCGGTCCGGCCGGGCCGGCGACGGGCGCTGCCAGGGCCGTCCGCAGCACCTCGCGTCGCTTCATCAACTCGCCGACCAGATCGAAGCGCGGGTCCAGCGCTCGCAGTGTGCTCTCCAGCAGGAACAGCGCCCGCAGCAGCACCAGCAGGTGACGTGGGATGCGGAAGTGTTCTCCGGCACCAAGCTGCGCGATGCGCCACAGCGTCTCGGCCAGCGACCATTCGGCCAGCGGCTGGCCTTGCAGTTCGGCAAGGATCGTGTCGATGCCGCGCTGCAGCGCGCGGCGGTCGAACGCGCCGGCGACGAAGCCGAGTTCAATCGCAGATGCAAGCGCCGCCTCGGCATCACGATAGATCACGGCTTCAAGCATTCTGCCCAAGGCCTGCCGGGACAGCGTATCAAGGCTGCCCACCAGGCCGAAGTCATGCAGGCACAGCCGTCCGTCATCGCGTGCAAAAAGGTTGCCTGGATGCGGATCGGCGTGGAACGCGCCGACTACGAAGAGCTGATGAAGATAGGCGTCGAGCAGCGAAACCGCCAGCTCCTCGCCTGCGGGCGTGCCGAAGCGCTCGGACACAGGGCGTCCCGGCGCAAACTCCTGGACCATCACATCGGCCGTGACCAGTGGGTCGATCACGGCGGGCACATGGAGGCCGCCCTGCTGCCGCAAGGCTGCGGCGAGGCGGCGGACATTCTGCGCCTCGTGGCGCAGGTCGAGTTCGCCGAACAGCTGCTTGCCGAGTTCGTCGATCAATGCCAGTGGACGCTGTCGTCGCAGTCCCGGCAGCAGCCATGTCGCCCCACGCACAATGCGCCGCAGCAGTCGCAGGTCGCGCCCTACCTGACGCACGATTCCCGGTCGACGCACCTTGACGATCACCGCACGACCATCGGGCATCTCGGCGCGATGAATCTGCGCCACCGAGGCGGCCGCCAGCGGCTGTGTGTCGAAGCGAGCGAACAACTGATCCAGCGGCGCGCCGAACGCCGTCTCAATGGCCACGATTGCCTCGGCGCCAGGAAACGGCGCGACCCGGCTTTGCAGTTCTGCGAGCGCGTCACGATAAGCCTTCGGCAGCAGGTCCATGCGCAGACTCAGGCCCTGGGCGAGCTTGATGAACGTCGTACCAAGACGTTCGATGGTTTGTTTGAAGCGTTGCGGAAGCTCCTGCGGCCTGTGGCGCAGCCACGCCAATGCGAATCCGCCAAAAGCCAGGATGATCTCGATACTGCGTGGCGTGCGTAGCATGGTGGACGCGTCTCCTCGGGCAGACTAGCGCAATTCGCCGTCATGGCTGCTGTACTTTACGACCGAGCCATCCTCTGCGAGTAGGTCGATCTGCTGCGCCACCCAACACTTCTTCACAACACTGGTGCCATCAAATAGGCCGCGCGGGACGCTACGCGGAACCAGAACGGCTTTTCATCGACTTCGCCAGCAGCCATTTCCCTGGATCGAAGAAAATCCTCTTCGAACATTTCGCCCACTTCCATGGCGAACGTCTGATCGTTGACGATGGCGCTGATTTCAAAGTTCAGTCGGAACGAGCGATTGTCCAGATTGACCGTCGTGATCGCAGCCGTGTGGTCGTCGACCAGGATCGCCTTTCCATGCAGGAATCCCGCCTGATACCGGTGAACCTTGACTCCGGCATCAAGCATCGGACCGACAAAGGCATAGGCTGCGTAGTACAGCAGGGCATTGTCGGGTTTCTCCGGTATCAGGATCCGCACATCGACACCAGACAACGCGGCCAACTTCAACATGCCCTGTACGCCCTCGTCCGGCACGAAGTACGGACTGGAAATCCAGATGCGCTGGCGGGCGCTATGGATGAGCTGCTGCACCATCAAGCTGGCTGTATCGAAGCGGTCGGCCGGTCCGGACGGAAGAATCAGGACCGCTGCGTCACCCTCGGAAGCAGCGGGGTTCCAGGGCAACTCCAGGATCTCTCCCGTGGCCCAGTACCAGTCCTCGACAAACGAATGCTGCAGATTGAGCGCGGCCGGACCATCCACGCGCAGGTGCGTGTCCCGCCAGGCACCGATCCGCGCGTCCGTGCCCAGGTACTCGCTGGCGATGTTGAAACCGCCCAGCCATCCGTGCGCACCATCTGTCACCAGCAGCTTGCGATGATTGCGGAAGTTGAACTGGAAGCGGTTTCCTGAACCGCGAGTAGAGTGGAATCTGTGAACGCTCACGCCGGCGTCAGCAAGCTTTTCAACGTACGCGTTCGGTAGCGCATAGCTCCCGATCTCGTCGTAAAGCAGATACACAGCCAGGCCGGCCTCGGCTTGCTCGATCAAGCGATCCTGCAGCGCGCGGCCGACCTCGTCATCCCGAAGGATGTACGTCTGGACAAGGACGTACTGGCGAGCCGCCGCGATACCCTCGAAGAGACTGTTGAAGGCGGCCTCGCCGTCGACGAGGATCTGCAGACGGTTGTCGAAAAGGAAGTGACTCTTGGCCAGGGCTTCAAGTGCGCCAAACCGGTGCGGATCATCAGTCGCCTGCGAGCGGAAGGATCGGAGCGCTTTCCGAGTATCCCCCAACGATGCAGCGAGCTCGCTGTCCAGGTCTCGCCTGGAGATCACGTAACCCTGAAACTTGGTCCGTCCGAAGACCCAATACACGGGAACGGACACATACGGAATCGTATTGAGGGCCACGATCCAGGCTACGGTTCCCTGCGGCGTGCGAGTGTCCATCAGCGCGTGTAGGGACGACACGAAACCCAGGGCATGCGAGAAAAGCAGGAAGCCCAGAAGAAGACGGCGTCGCCCCCGCTTCCTAGGCCGAAGTCTCTGATCGGCGGGCTGCTGCGATTGCTCGCCATCCTTGAGTTTGGCTGTCATTGATTGGGCGCCTCGGGTCAGTAGGAAGCCGCCGCGAGGCCGATTAGCAGAAGCAGGCTGGGCATCCAGGACCGTTTCAATTCGGAGCCTCCTGTGGGGCGCTGTGATCGTCGTCGTGCGGTTCGATGCGCTCGATCAGCGCCAACAAATCGAGTGACGGATTGCCAAACTGGACCTGCTTCAGCCGCGTCCACTGCCCGGCGAGGTGCTCGCGAAGTCCGCGCACGATCGCGGCCAACGGCACGACCTGCCAGTCCTTGGGTATGTCCAGCGCCGCGCTGCCGCCGAAGGCGACCATGCGTATCACGTGACCATGAGAGCTGCGCGCCTGGCCGTGCCGGACCAGTCGCTGCGCCAACGCCAGCGCCTCGGCCGGTGAGCAGCAGCCGAAGCGCATCAGGGCTGCAGCTAGCACCTCCGGCCGTCGCGTGGCCGGGTTGAAGCGTGCGCGGCCGCGCTTGACCTCGCCGACGATCATGTCGGGATGTGCGGGGTCTCCGCCCAGTGCCGGATCTGGTTCGAAGCGCGTATCGCCGGTCATCGGGCGCTTGCCACGGGCAGCCACCTCGTGCCCGGCGTGGGGAAAGCGGAAAGCCAGGATGTCGAGGTCGCTGACCGTACGGACCTCGCCACCCGCGCCGCCTTCAAGCAGCGGGTACTCGGCCACGCACAGGTAGCCATTGACCTGCAGGTAGGCTTCGACCAGTGCGACTGCGGTGTCCATGGGAGTCAGCTCCAATTGGTGGGGTGGCGGTGGGCGGCACAGCGAGTCCGGCCAGTCATGTCCTCCACCGCATGACTTTCCCGGTTGAGAACAGCAGCGCGATTCCCACCAGCATGATGGCAATACCGATCATCTCCACGATACCGATGCGTTCGCCCATCACCGTGGCACCGATTGCGAGACCGAACGCAGGTGTCAGGAAAGTGAAACCATTGAGTCGGGTCAATGGCGCGCGCGCGAGCAGCGAATACCACAGCACCACCATCAGCGCCGTGGCTGGTATGGACAGGGCGAACAGTGCGCCCGCGAACGTCCAGGTCCAGCGGATGGTCCAGCTTTCTCCGACAGCCAGCGACGCGAGCGCGAGCATTCCGCCGCCGATCAGCAATTGCAGCCCCATGGGTAACCAGATGGCATCGGAACCGCTGCGCCGTTTGAGCAGGACGTTGCCCAGCGCCGTGCCTAGTGCAGCGCCGACCACGTAGAGCGCACCCGTCGCATGACCGCCGTCGAATTGCAGATCGGGAAAAGCCAACACCACAACTCCGGCAAAGCCGATAACAAGCCCGGACAGCATGCGGGCAGTCAAGGTCTCCTTCAGGCACCAGAAGGCCAGGAGCGCAGCGATCAGGGGCTGGACATTGGCAAGGACGGTAGCGATACCCGTGGTGAGTTTCTCGGCTCCCAGAAACATGCCACCGAATCCGATAGCGGTGAAGCACAGCCCTATCAGGGTGAGTTCGCCGAGATCCCGCCAGCCCGGCCAGCGCCAGGCGCCGGCAATCACGGCGAGCGCGACCAGCAGGCCACCGGCCAGGAACGCCCGCAGCGCAGCAAACAGCAAGGGCTCGGCCGCGGAGCCCCCCATCACGATCAGTGGAAAGCACAGCGCCCACAGCAGGGCCACCAGCACCATGCCGCCGGCGATCGTGATGGGTGCCGTAGCCGGGGCCACAGTCATCGGCAGGGTCGCGGCTTCGCAAGCAGACACGTTTGCATCGCTTCACCTGAGCGCGCGGGATAGCGCCCCGATATCGAGGGCGGTGTTGGTCCTTGCGATCGACGCCTCTTGCCCAGTCCCCGAATCCGTCAGCGCGCGGATCGCGTCGATGACTTCCGGAATCACGATGGCTTGGTTGTCGACCATGTAAGCGTAGAACAACTCATCACCACGGACCGTGAGCATGTCCTCCCACAGCGCGACCTCGTACAGGTCGTCGCGCGGACGCCCAAGGTCCGCCATGGCCTCCTTGATGCAGTTGATGGCGACCAAGCCCGCGTCCATGCGCACCAGCGCAATGCGCGGCGTGCTGCGGAACGCAGCGAGAATCTCGTCGCGGCTCGCCGGCCGCGTCAGCTGCACCGACCAGTAATGCAGATGAGCCAGCGTCTCCGGCACCTTGACGGCCATCGTCACGACGTCGAGCTCAGGATCGACGGTCTGGGCGTCCGGGCCTTGGTGGCTCGGGATTTCACGCTCGGGAACCAGCGTGTTCATGATGCCCCCCGCGTGGCTTTCCCAGGGGTCGGTAGCGCGGCGCAGCAGCGTGCCGCGCGCCCGCCCGAGGAGTCCTGTGCGCTTGAGCGCCGAAAGCGTGCGAACGATCGAAGTCGTGTTGCAGGAGACTACGCGCGTGGCATCGCGGCCGACGGCGCTGGCGTAGGAAACTTCGGCAACGAACGAATGACCGGTGACCGAATGCTTCTCACCCCCCTGGACGATGAACCGGGTCCCGCGCTCACGGTACCGTTCGGCGTTCTTGGCAGCGATCCCTTTCGGCGTGCAGTCCACAATCACATCTGCGTCCTGCAGCAGGTCGTCGAGCGCGCCGGCAATGTCGAATCCAGCCTCGCGCATTGCGGCCACACGCTCGTCGACGGCGGCGAAGAGCGGGTAGCCTTTCGCCTGCGCCGTACGCAGTCGCCAGCTGGTGTCGAGGTCGGCGATGCCCAGCAACTGCATGTCGGGCTGGCGTACAACGGCGTCTGCGACCCGCTTTCCAATCACCCCATAGCCATTGACTGCAACGCGGATTCTCCGTGATTCGGTGGTCATGTCCTCAACTCCTGTCGTCGATTGGCGGCTGATGTCTCGGTGGCTCATTCGTGTCGCCCGCAACCGGCCGCATGTGCGACCAGAACCCACGCCGCGCCCACCAGAATCCGGCTATGGGCAGGATTAGCCACTGCAAGACCGGACTCAATCCCGTACCAAGAAGCGGCAGGCGCGGCATCGCGTCGCTGTAGGCCCAGCTTTGCCGTATCTCGATATTGAGCCACTCGCTGAATAGCGTGTAGGCCAGGCCAAAGGCCACAGCGAGTGCGGCGACCCGCGCGTAGTGCTGCTGTGGCCATGCGCGGTTGCCAGCGAGAGCCGCAGCAAGCGCGAGGCTGCCGGCGGTGATCAGCCAATCACCCACGCTGCAGTGCAAGGCAGCAAAGCCGATCTCGGCGCGAGTACCGGTCTCCCACAGCGTGTAGAGCGGCATCTGGGCGAATTCCCAGGCGACGCTTGCCGGCACCATCAACAAGAAGTAACGGCCGACGACGCTGCGCGCGGTCCTTTTGAAAATCTTCATGCCAGATCCCTGCGGAATCGATGGCGTCGAAACGGGCCGGTCGGCCTGAGTGCGATAGAGCGCAGATGCTGGAGATCAGCGCGGCTCCGTGGTTTCTCCGTCCCTGGCATGCCGTGGCGGCCGAAGCGATCGACTTCCGGGCTCAACGTTGGCTGCGAACTCGCCATTAGGGCAGCGTCGGACTATCCGTTCGCAGCGTGCGACGCGCACCGCGAAAATGCAGGTACACGATCACGCTCAAGATTGCAGCAAAGAAGCACCACATCGAAATCAAGGTCGCTGCGTGAATCGCGTATGCCAGGAAAAACGTCCCCAGCGAGGCGGCGCCAAACCACCGAATCATGTGGTGACTGGACAACAAGCTGCTGGCGCAGGTTGCGATCAAATACCCGGACATCACCGGGGCGATGTAGAAATGCGGCGAGTCATACACGAGGTGCTGGCCGAGGACGTGCACGACGATTGGAAAGCGAATCAGGTTGTAAAGCAGGTACCCGCCCACGGCGAGGCCAACCATCTGGGTACCCCAGATCGCACGTTGGCGCCACCCGTACGGCTCGAGCAAGCCGACGGCGAGCGGCACGAATATCGGCCACAACACGTGCGAGAACAGCGAGTATCCCATCGACCAGCCCCCCTCGATGGTCGTCCCACCAGCGCCCAGCACTAGCCAGATCACGCCTTCGAGCCCTTGCTGCAGGCCAAACAACAGCGGAATCGCGGCGAAAGGCCATTCGGAACGGTGCGAGGTCAAGCGCAACGCGGCGATGCCAACTCCCGTCAGCACGGTGGCGGCGATGAAGCTCGCAGGCGCGGAAAAGCACATCGAACTATCTCCCGACGAATGACATGAGTAGCGCTTGATTCGGTGCAAGTGCACGCATGCCACGACGCTGCGCAACCGCTTTTGGCGGGAGGCGGACGCCGCCCGTCCCAGTGTGCGCGTCGGGTGGCGATCGATCGGTGGGGCGGGCGCCGTCGCTCATGGCGAAGCCGCCGCATCGTCGTCCTGCCAGGCCAACGCTGCGTGGGCGAGTTCCCATTCCTCATCCACCGTCACCACCCACACCCGTACCCGCGAGCCTATCGCCTCGATTCGGGTCGCATTTTCCTCGTTTGCGCGAGCGTCAATGTTCACGCCCAGCCATGCCAACCGCTCGCCGATTTCGGCGCGCACAGGGGCAGCATGGGATCCCACCCCGCCGGAGAACACGAGGTCTTCGAGGCCACCCGCGCTCGTGGCCATGCTTGCGATACCCTGGGCCACACGGAGAGTAAACACGTCGATCGCCAGTTGGGCCGGTTTGGTTTCGTCAGCGAGCAGACGGCGCATGTCCCCGCTGATGCCAGAGAGTCCCAACAAGCCACTGCGCCCGCTCAGTTCGGCCTCGACGGCATCCACCTCGCCCCCCGCCTCACGAATGAGGTGCAGCACGACGCCGGGATCGAGGCTGCCGGAGCGGGTGGCCATGGGAACCCCGTCCAGCGGCGTGAGGCCCATTGTGGTGTCGACGCTGTGGCCGCCGCGTACTGCGCACAGGCTGGCACCACCGCCCAAGTGCGCCAGCACAACCGGAGCGGAAGCCGTGCTAGGCGAGGACCTGCAAAGCTGGCGGTACGCGGACTGGAACGCGAGTCCGTGAAACCCATAACGCTCCACGCCCGCCGCGCGCCAACGCCCCGGCAGCGCCAAAGTGCGGCTCTCGGCGGCCAAGGTACGGTGCCAGCTGGTGTCGAAGACGCCAAGGGCGCCGGCTCTCGGCCAGCGCGTCGAGGCCGCTGCGGCGAGGGCCAGGGCGGGCGCCTGATGCAGGGGCGCCCACGCGCTGAGCGCACCCAATGCGTGTCGCGCATCGACGTCCAGGCGTTGAGGCGCGTCGCGCGTCCCCCCGTGCACGATGCGATGAGCCACCAGAAAAGGGTTCGCACCCCGTGACGGTGCGGCCTCGGCGACCTGATCGAGCAAAGCGGACCATGTCTCGTCCGAAGCGATCGGTGGCGATCTGAATGAGTCATCTTCACGGAATGCAGGCAAAGGAACGGCGATACGTGACAAGAGCGCGAAGTCGTCCGACCTTGCCTCTGATTCTCCCATCGAGAACCATGCGGCCTTGAGCGTCGACGAGCCCAGGTTCAGCGCGACGCCGAGCCGAGGCAGACGATGCGCAATACGCAGTGCGCGGGGCATTATGAAAAGCCAGTCACGACGCAGTTTCCGCGGTCCGCCACAATGCTGTCGGGTCGCCTTCCCCGCGCACCGCTGCGAACTCGTCTGGGGTCAGCCAGTCGGTCACGGGATGCTGCATAACATCGGCGGCTGCGGCGACCGCGTGCGCCCACGTACAGCGATTGGCGAACAACAGACCATTCACGTCGAGCGTGCCGCCGCGGTTGATAAAGCCCAGCGCCCGTGTGGTGCGCGGACCTGTATCG
The DNA here is from genome assembly GCA_052390415.1 of Pseudomarimonas sp. Taxonomy (GTDB): domain Bacteria; phylum Pseudomonadota; class Gammaproteobacteria; order Xanthomonadales; family Xanthomonadaceae; genus JANNWF01. Next base: position 30,766 of record JBQTGY010000032.1, read on the forward strand.
ATCCGGCGCAGTGCGCCCAGGTAGGCGTCCGGCCGCGTGTGGGTCAGGAACACGCGTGGCGTCGCGGACGGGAAATGGCGCAGAAGTTCGGTATCGGACAGCACATAGGCGGCCTCCCGTTCATCGCGTCCGCTGCGTAACCGACCCGGCTCACCCACGTAGACCACGCCCACGGCGATGCCGGCCGCACGCAATCGGGCTTCGGCGCGCAGCACTTCGCCCAGTTGGTAGGCGCCGGTCGCCGCCAGGATCACCGCCGCGGACTGCGCTTCGCCGTGCAGCCACACCCGCCCACGGGCACCCAGCGCACGGGCCTGGGTCGGCGACACCCGGTTTGGCACCTCGCGCTTGGGCACGATCAGCGCGGTGATCGTGCCAAGGCCCTGAACGCTGTGCGACAACGCTGCCATGGCGCTGTTGGCATCGGCCGGGAAGCACACCCGGGCGACATCCGCCATTTCACCCAACCAGGCCTCGGCGAGGGTTGGATCCTGATGTGACTGCTCGTTCTTGGCGTTCTCCCAGGTGTGCGAGGTCAGCACCACTGGTACCCCCAACCAGCCTGGCGGCCGGTCTGCTTCGGCAAGATGGCGGCTGAAAATGATTTCCTGGCGCATCGCACCGAGCATCTTGGGCGCGAAGGCTTCGTAGGTGACCACCAGGTTCAGGCCACCCTTGTTGGCCAGCGCGGCGCAGACCACGGCCTCCTCATTGAGCGCGGTAATGACCCCGCCGACGCGCGACTCGGACACACCTACCTCCGGGCTGTGCACCCGGTGTTGGAGCAGGTCGAGCGTGGCATCGAGTTTGTTGCTGCGCAGTTCGTCTGGATTGCCCACGCGCGGCCGCAACGTGGGATTGGCCCGGACCAGGCGCACGAAGTGGCCGTCGATCGCTACCATCGGCGAGCTGATCGTGCCGGGCGCCAGCCACGCAGGCTCGGGCAGGACAGGCGGGGGCACTTGGCGGGTGGCCAGTGCGTGGTCGCGCTCTCGCGGCCGGCCCTGCGCGTCGTGCGTCGTCAGTTCGGTGACCGCGGCCAGCAGCTCCTGCAGCGGCACGTGCAGCGGCGCGCAGCCAGCATTGAACTGGTTCCGCGCCTCCGCGTCCCGCGCAGGGTTGCCGGCCAGTGGCAGGTTGTGTGCGGCGTTGGTGCCTGCACCGGGAAAGCCGAATCCCTTGATGGTTTCAGCGATGCCGTAGCGCAATGGAATTCGATGGTCGCTATCGGGGCTGGCCGCTGCGGCCTCGGTGCAGGCGCGCAGGCGCGACTCGATGATGTGAATGCCCCAGGCCAGACTGGCGGGATCACGGCCATCCAAAGGAATCGGTTCGAACCCGTTCAATCGCAAGTGGCGGTAGAGCCAATCCTCGCCTCCCTGCTGGGCGATCTGGCTGCGCTGCTCGATGCGCCGTCCGTTGAGCACCATGATGGGCGCGACCAAGCCCGAATCGTCTGGCCGCCACCAGCGCGGAGTCCAGTCACCGCCGCGTTGCTCCTCGAATGCGCCATCGCTGAGAAAGGCGACCAGCCGCTCGCCCGGAAGCGGCGCGTGCACGTACTGCAGTTCGGCAAAGCCCAGGTAGCCGCCTTCCAGCATGCCACCGGCGGTGTGGGCATTGACATGTGAGCCCAGTGGCGAGGCCGGCCGGCCCTCGGAAGTCAGCGCGTAGGAGTAGAAGTCGCCGGCGAAGCGCGACAGACGTTCATCATCCAAGCCATACCGCGCGGCGTGCGCGGGAGTCATGTTGTCGACGATCAGGTTGAGCGCATCGATCGCCGCCACGCAATGACCCTGGCCCATCATCCACGCGCGGGTGACGCCATCAAGTGCATTCATCGCAAGGTAGCCGGCGTAGGCCGGCACCATGTTGAGTGCGCCGCCGGTATGACCCTCCGGCTGCAGCTTGAAGTCCTCGGCGTCCAGTGCCCGCCCGTCCAGTCTTACGCGCCGCGCATAGGTCATGTGTGCCACCAGCCACATGCCGGCACTGGCAACGCGGTCGGCCGCCTGCAGTCGGCGGTAACCGGTTGCTGTGTCCGGCAACGCGCCGGTTGCGACCAGTTCATCGAGCATGGCCCGCACGCGAAGCTGGGTCAGCGGCGTGTGCACGATCACACCGTAGCCCGCGGCCCAACGCGCGAATGCCGTGTCGGTCTGCGCGTAAAGCGTCGCCAGCTGCTCAACGCGGTGATTGTCGATCGCGCTCAAGGCGCCGGCAGAACAGGTCAGGTCGTTCATCGGGACTCACAGTCTCAGGACGGATCAGGTCGGTTCGGGAAGGACGCCGGGCTCGGCGGAGCGTCGTGCCGAGCACGCTCGGTCAGCAACGCGTCGCAGGCGGCGGCCAAAAACGGCGCGACCGAGATGGCGTTGGTCGGGTGCGGGATCGTGTTCGTGCTGACTACGCGCTGCGCGCCTGCGGCGAGCAAATTGCCGTGGGCGTCGTCGGAGAACACTGCGTGCGTCACCAGGCAGGTCGCCGGTGCCAGCCCGAGTCCTGACAGGTGCTTCAAGGTTTCGAGCATGGTGTGGCCCGAGGACACGATGTCGTCGACCACCACCGGGGTGCGGCCGCGGGCCACGACAGCGTCGGGCAGGCTGACGCTGACGGAGCGGTCGCCTTGCCGAGTTTTGGCCAGAACCTGGTACGGCACGTCGGCACGGGCCGCGATGTCGGCGACCCATTGCGCGCTCTCGCTGTCGGGGCCGATGAGGATTGCATCGGGCACGTGGTCCCGCACCCAGGCAGCTATCGCCGGCGCGGCGGCCACGTTACGTGCGGGGATGGAAAACAGCCGATCCAGGCTGGGGTTGCGATGCAGGTGGGGATCGACCGTCACCAGCCAGTCCACGCTCTGTTCCAGGAATCGGGCAAACAATGGGGCACTGATCGCCTCGCCGGGGTGAAAGCGCGTGTCCTGCCGCATGTAGGCCAAGTAGGGCGCGATCAGGCCGACCGAACGGGCACCGAACTCGCGAGCAGTCTCCGCGGCAAAGCGCAACGCCAGCGCCGTGCTGTCGGGACGGCGCAGCCCGGCCAGCAGCAGCACATCGGCGTCGGCCAGATCGGCGTCAAGCGTGACCAGCGATTCGCCATCTGGGAAACGGCGCCACCCCAGCGCGCCCAACCGTGCGCCCAGCGATGGCGCCAGCTCCGCCCCGAGGGCCTGCAGCTCCGGGAATGCAAGCAGTACGCGGCTCATGGGTTGCGCGTGCCGCCCAAGCGGCGGGAAAGCAGGTTATGGATCCAGGCGAACCCTCCGCCCAGATAAAGCCCCCAGAGAAGGCTTTCCGCCAGTCCAAGGAAGAACGCGGCGGGACTGATCCATTCGAAGCCCGGGAGCACGGCCTCCAGCAGAGCTTGCATGTGGAAGCGCTCGGGTGTCACAAGACCGAACGCGACACACAGCACGAAGCTCAGCGCCAGAAACAGCGCGGCGGAGGAAGCGATCAACTTGATGTTCAGCATGGTGGTGTTCTCCTTTGGATGCCAACCAGCGAGGGGATGTGCGCAACGATTTCGACCTGGCAAGCGGTTTGGCCGGTGGTCCTACTACGCTTCTGTAATGGTGATGATGTTCGGGTGTGCGGCGACGTATTCCAGTGCATAGCGCAACTCGCCGACGGTTTGCGCGTGTACTTGAAACAGCGGAGCACCGACCGGGATCGGATCGCCGATCCGCAACGTGATTGCAAGTCCGGCGACGGCGCTCATCGGGGCACCGGCCAGTTTTGCGACCTTTGCCAGACGCCGGTTGTCGATGGCGCGTACCCAGCCGGATCGAGGTGCCGGGACGTCGGCGCGGTGCTCGGCCGCGCCGGGTTCAGTGAAGCCGCCCTGCGCCTCGCAGATCGCGTAGAACTTCGCCAGCGCACGCCCAGAGGCCAAGGCCTGCCTTGCCAGATCAAGGCCGGTTCCGCGGTGCGCTCCGGGTGCCAGGTCCAGCAAGGCGCCCGCCACAGCCAGCGCCCGGTCACGCAAGTCCGCAGGTGCCCCGGCCTCCCCACGCAGCACGGCGAGAACGTCGTGGGCCTCGAGCGCCGGACCGATGCCAATGCCCACCGGCTGTCGTCCGTCGGAGCGGAGCACGGACAATTGCAAGCCCAGCGCCGTACCCGTGGCCAACAGGCGGTCCGTCAGGGTGGACGCAGCGGCGTCGGAGCGGACCTTGGCGGTTGCTCCTACCGGCATATCGATCAGAACGTGGCTGGCGCCGGCCGCGACTTTCTTGGACAGAACACTGGCCACCAACTGGCCGTCACTGTCGAAGTCCAGTGGTCGTTCGACCCGGATCAGCACGTCGTCCGCCGGGCTCAATCGCACATTGCCGCCCCAGACCACGCAACCGCCTTCGCGCTCGACCACGCGCCGCATAGCGGCCAGATCGAGCGCCACCGGGGTCATTACCTCCATCGTGTCGGCGGTGCCGGCCGGTGAGGTGATAGCGCGTGACGATGTCTTGGGAATGCGATGCCCCAAGGCGGCAATGATCGCGACCACGATGGGCGTTGTCCGATTGCCCGGCAGGCCGCCCACACAATGCTTGTCCAGCACCGGGCCGTCGCCCCAGTCCAAGGTCTCCCCGACCGCCACCATGGCGCGCGTCAGCGACAGCGTTTCATGCACATCCAAACGATCGCCGGCGCAGGCGGTGACGAACGCCGCCAGTTCAATATCCGACAGCTGGTTCGCCACCGTATCGCGCATCAGGGCCAGGCAGGCGTCGTCATCCAGGCGTGCGCCGAATACTTTGGCGCGCAAGGCCCCGGCCGACGCCGGCGGATCGGCATGGTGAAACGTGGCACAGGCATGCTCATCCGGCGACGCCGCGCGCCAGGCGGCCTCGGATAGCGCGACTTCGTCGATCGCCAGATGATCCCCGGTGACCACGTTCAGGGTCGCGGTCACCTGCCGATCACCCACCGTCATCCGCACGCGAGTGAGCGCTTTGAAGCCCTCCGCCCGGCACACCGCACAGTCGCGATGCATGTACACCACAGGCTGCTGGTAGGTATCGATGCCGGCGCGAATCACACGCAGCCGGATATGCGGATGCTCGGCGGCCATCAGGCGTTGGCCTGCGGGTTGAGGGACACTCGCTCCAAGTGCTCGGGCACCCGGCACGCCCAGCCGAGCTCGCGCGCGATCCGACCGCGCAGTGTGTCGGCCGCATCGGGTTCGCCATGCGTGATGTAGGTGATCTCCGGCGGCGGCGCCGCGCCCAGCCAGGCCAGCAACTCCTCGCTGTCGGCGTGCCCAGAGAAGCTTTCCATCGCCACCACTTCGGCGTTGATCGGAACGCTCTGGCCAAAGATGCGCAGGGTTCGATCACCCCGGATCAAGGCCGCGCCGCGCGTGCCTCCTGCCTGGTAGCCCGCCAGCAGGATCGCGTTGCGCGAATCCTGGCCGAAGGCCTGTAGATGATGCAGAACCCGCCCGCCAGACAACATGCCGCTGGCCGAGATGATGATCATGGGGCCACGCTGCCGGTTGAGGGCCTTGGACTCTTCGGCGCTGCGCACCATCGTTGCCAACTCATACATGGCGTGGCACTCGGCGTCAGTGACATGGTGCTCGTCGTGGTGCCGGTGGTAGAGGTCTGTGGCATTGATCGCCATCGGGCTGTTGAGATAGACCGGCACGCGAGGGATCTCACCACGCTGACGCAGCCGTGCGATATGCAGCATCAGACCCTGCGCCCGACCAACAGCGAATGCTGGAATGACAATGACACCTCCGCGAGCGGCCACGCGCTTGATCACGGGCGCCAGTTCGGCCTCGGCGTCGGCGACGGGATGACGACGATTTCCGTAGGTGGACTCGCAGACCAGCAGGTCGGCGCCCTCGAACGGAGCCGGCGCGCGCATCAGGGAATCCGTGGCCCGGCCGAGATCGCCGGTGAAATGAAGGCGCTGTCCGTCGATGTTCAGCGCGATCTGGGCAGCGCCCAGGATATGGCCGGCGGGAAGGAAGCGCGCGCTGATGCCCGGTGCCAGCACCTGCGTCTCGCCGAATGGCCGGCCCTCGAAGCGCTTCAGGCAAGCCATCGCATCGGCTTCCGTGTACAGCGGTAGCGGCTCCGCGTGCTTGGAGTAGCCCTTCCTCTTTGCGTAGCGTGCATCTTCCTCCAGCAGGTGGCCGCTGTCGGGAAGCAGCAATTGGCTGAGCTCGTAAGTCGCCTGCGTGCAGAGGATTCGGCCGTTGAAGCCCTGCTTGACCAGGGCGGGCAAGTAACCGGCATGGTCGAGGTGCGCATGGGTGAGCAGCACGGTGTCGATCGAAGCGGGCGCGACCGGAAACGCAGCCCAGTTTCGTTCCCGAAGCTGCTTGTAGCCCTGAAACAGGCCGCAATCCACCAAAATGCGCTGCCCCGCAGCTTCGATCAGGTATCGGGAGCCGGTTACGGTTCCGGCTGCACCGAGGAAACGGAGCGAGCGCATCGATGAGGATGTCATGGGTGAATTCCTTGAAAGGGTGAGGAGAGTCCGCTTCGGCCGCTCGGATGACTGGGCGCTCGCGGCGTCTTGCCCGGCCATGGCGTCCGGGGCAGAGACGCTCCGCCTCGAACGCCGGTCCATTAGCGCCTTACCAGCTCGACGGTGTCGTTGACCTGGGGTTCGCCATCCACCACCTCGGCCGTTGCGTAGTGCTCATCGAACAACGAGGTGATGCGCACGCTGCCAACCGCTTCGCGGCGGAAGCGCGGCGACGGACTCTTGTGTTGATGGCCGACGCGCGTGTGGCGGACCACGTCGAGCTGCTGGCCGACTTCGGCGCCATCCCGCTTTCCGATGCAGACGACCAGGCTGCCAGCCTCGGCCTCCAGGATCTGACCGCGCATCAGGACCTCGTGCTTGAAGCCGCCTTCGGCGGCGTGCGCTGTTCCTGCCAGTGCGAGCATCAAGGCCAGCGGGGTGAGCAGCCGACGGGCGCGTCCGCGCAGAATCGAGGCCGTACGGCATTGCAAAGAGGATGCGATATTCACGAGTGAGACTCCTTGGGCACAGGGGGAGGAAACTGGGTAGCGGCAGCGACCGCTTCCAGGGGCAAGCGCTTCAACAACAGCGCGTTGACGGCGACGATCACCGAACTGCCGGACATCGACAGCGCGGCGATTTCGGGTGACAACACAAAGGGATAGAGCACGCCGGCGGCAAGCGGGAAGGCGAGGACGTTGTAGCCCACCGCCCACGCCAGGTTCTGGTGCATCTTGCGCAGCGTTCCGCGCGCAATCGTGATGGCCCGCACCACGTCGTAGGGGTCGCTGCGCATCAGCACCGTGTCGGCGCTCTCGATCGCCACGTCGGTGCCGGCGCCGATCGCAAAACCGACTTCCGCCTGCGTCAGGGCGGGCGCGTCGTTGACGCCATCGCCGACCATGCCGACTTTGAGGCCCTGCGTCTGCAGCTTCCGGACCTCGGCTGCCTTGTCGCCCGGGAGGACATCGGCCAGCACGATGTCGATGCCGAGGTCGGCGGCGACGCGCTCGGCGGTGGGACGGTTGTCGCCGGTAATCATGGCGACCTTGACGCCGCGGCGATGCAACTCGTCGATGGTTGCCCGCGACGTCGGGCGAATCGCATCCGCGATGGCGATGACGCCGACCAGCCGACGATCCACGGCGACATAGATCACGGTGCGTCCGCCGCCCTTGAGTTGCTCGGCCTCGGCTTCGAGGTCGCCCAGCGGCACGCCCTCGGCGGTCATCAACAGCCGGTTACCCAAGTGGACCCAACGATCGCCCACGCGACCCTTCGCGCCCTGGCCGTCGACGTTGGTGTAATCGGTGGCGCGGTCGGCGACGCTGCCTGCGTGCTTGAGGATGGCTTGCGCCAGCGGATGCTCGGAGTGCGTCTCCACGGCCGCTGCAATGTCGATCAGCGCGGCCTCATCCCAGCCCGGCGCGGGCACCACCTGCACCACATCGGGTTGACCGAGGGTCAGGGTGCCGGTCTTGTCGAAAACCACAACGTCCAGGCGCGCGGTCTGTTCGATCGCTTCGGCGTGCTTGAACAGAATGCCGTGGCGGGCGCCGAGGCCGGTACCGATCATGATCGCCATCGGCGTCGCCAGGCCCAGCGCGTCCGGGCAGGCGATAACGAAGACGGTGATGGTCAGGGTCAGCGCGAACAGCAGGGTTTGCCCAAACCACCAGAACCAGACCGCAAAGGTCAGCAGGCCGATCACGATGGCGACCAACACCAGCCATTGCGATGCGCGATCGGCCAACAGTTGCGCGGGAGCCTTGGAGTTCTGCGCCTCCTGTACCAGCTTGATGATCTGCGCCAGCGCGGTATCGGCGCCCACCTTGGTCGCTCGGTAGGTGAACGCTCCGCTGCGGTTGATGCTGGCACCCACCACCTTGTCGCCCGGCGCTTGCTTGACCGGCATCGATTCGCCGGTCAGCATCGACTCGTCGACCTGGGACTGGCCCTCCATCACCTCGCCGTCGACCGGGATCTTCGCGCCTGGCCGCACCACCACCAGATCCCCGACCTGCACGTCGTCGGTCGCGATCTCCACGTCCTGATTGTTCCGCCTGACCACGGCCCGCGGAGGAGAAAGCTTGAGTAGCGCCTTCATCGCATCGGAAGCACCGGCGCGGGCACGCATCTCCAGCCAGTGGCCGAGCAGGATGAAAGTCAGCAAGACCGAGGACGCTTCGTAGAAGTTGGGCCCTTCGAACAGAAACGTCGCGCCCAGACTGAAGCCATAGCCCGTGCCCACGCTGAGCAGGACCAGTACCGCCATGTCGAGCACGCCCCGTCGCAGCGAGCGTATCGCTGCGGCAAAGAACGGCCAGCCCGGATACAGGACTGCGCCGCTGGCCAGCAGCCACAACCAGACGTTCTCGGCCAGCCCAAATGGCGTCGGGGGCGGAGTCATCATGCCCATCGGAGACCAGATGAACAGTGGAACGGCGAAGATCAGCGCGATCACGAAGCGCCGCCGCATGTCACGGGCGGCAGCGTGCAGGTCGGCGCCGTGGTGCATGCCCTCGTGTGCGTCTGCACTCGCCTGGTGCGCGGAGTGCGCCGGCGGATGTCGGCCCTGCATTTCGCGTGTTGCCGGAACTGCCGGTCGATTGCTGCTGGGCTGCGCGTGGTGTGCGTGATCCTCGTGGCCTCGGTCAGCCTCTGGCCGGGCCGAGCGGCAGGCGAATCCGCAACTGCGGATGGCGGCGCTGATTTGCTCGGGGCGCACACCGTCGCGCGCATAGGTCACGCGCAACGTACCGGCCGCGAAATTGGCATCGGCCGCCTTCACTCCGGGTAGTTTTGCGATGGTCGCGACCAGGGTGCGCGCGCAGCCTTCGGAGAGCATGTCGCCGATCGGCCAGATCCTGCTCGCCACGGTCGCACTCATCGGACGGGATCCATCACGCGGCGACCCGGCACGAAGCGCGGCACGCTGGCCATGTAGTGCCGGTACTCATCCCCGAATCGCGTCAGGCTGTCGCGCTCCTCGGCCTTGGCGAGGCGAGCGTAGACCCAAACAAGCACCGGATACATGGCCAGCGTGAGCAGGGTCGGCCACTGCAGCAGGAAGCCGGTCATGATCAGAAAGAAGCCGACGTACTGGGGGTGCCGGATGCGCGCATACGGGCCCTCGCGCGCCACCCGGCCCTCGCGCTGCGCACGGTAAAGCACCGGCCACGCCACCGAGAGCAACCAGAAGCCGCCGCCGATCAGGGCGAAGCTGGCGATATGGAACGGCCCGAAGTGCGGATTCATCCGCCAGCCGAACATCATCTCGAAGATGTGGCCCGCGTCATGAGTGAGCCAGTCGACCTGCGGAAACTGCGACGAGAGCCAACCCGAGAGCAGGAACAACGTGAGCGGAAAGCCGTACATCTCGGCGAACAGAGCCACGATGAAGGCCGAGTACAGTCCGAAGCTGCGCCAGTCGCGGGCGTTCAGCGGTTTGTAGAAGCTCCAGGCGAAGAAGATGAAGAAGGCGGCGTTGAGGATCGCCAAGGTCCACAGGCCATAGCCGGGTATCGCGCTCATGGGTCAGCCCTCACGTGGAGCGTTGGCGGCATCCTTGCCGGTGGATGAGTCGTGACTGCCGTGACTGCCGTGACCGCGGTGCATGAACATATGGAGCAACGGACACGCCAGGATGATCAGATAGGGCAACCAACCAAGGCCACCGAGCAGATGCGCCCGATGCTCGGTCCAAAGGAAATACGCGGCGATGGCAAGGAAGGCCCAGAAGACCCAACGCAACGACGATCGTTGCGGCGGTGTCGAAGGCGTCGACGTCATGCGGGAGTCGGAGTCGAGATCGGTGTGCGTGTGCATGGAATCCTCCGTCGGAATCACTTAGCTAGTGGTTTGGCTCTGGACCGGCGCCGAGCAGCTGCGGGGCTCGCTTCGTCCGGCTCGGTTTCGATGAGGCGACATACATCGTCGCCGCTCGGGACATGGTCCGGGTGGCGGCGCCATCGGCGCGTGGCGCGGCTCATGCGCTCGAACATCTGCATCATTTCGGTCAACTGCTGGCCGATCAGCGGCAGTCGCGCATCGAGGATCTGCCGGACGCGTGGGCACGGTGCCTGACCACGGTGCGCGTCATGGATGAAGCTGCGGATCTCGCTGAGGGAGAAGCCGAGCCGCTGTGCGCGGCGCACGAAGCGCAGCCGGGCATGCGCACTGCGATCGAACAGCCGATACCCGTTGGCGGCGACCTGGCTTGGTACCAACAGTCCTTCACGCAGGTAGTAGCGCACCGCATGCACGGTCTCGTCGGCGGCATCGGCCAGCTGACTCAAGGTCAGCAGTCCGGCTTCAGTGGGCCGCCGAGGCGCCGGGGATACCTTGAGGCCGGAATGCATACGCTTCATGCAAGCACCGTAAACCTATGTGTTGCTCGCAGGTCAAGCTGCAGAACCATGCGACGGTTGAGGTCGCATGCAACGCGCGTCGCGTTGTCTGCCTTGAGCTACGGCGGAACGATCTGGCCGCTGCGCGAAAGGAAGATGCTCGCGCAGGGTTCGGGAGACGGGCGACAGCGCGCCCGCTGCACTGGCAGCGCGACTAGATCAGCAACAGCGGCGTGGGATGGGCAGTAGGCCCGTGCCGCTTCTCGAAGGGTTCGCGGAAGCAGCGAGCGATGATCGGCTGTGCGCCGGAAGCACCCATGCGCGGAAACGGCATGCCAGTCGGCAACGCCAAAAGCGGGGGTACGCGAGAACTTTCGTGACTCTGGTCGCCCTGGCTGCAGTGCGCTGCGCAGACCGCAACATCCGCGTCAGGTGCCGCGCGCTCGGCAGGGTCGTGACACCCGAGCTTTTGCTCGGCCGCCGCCGGCGGCGTGCCCAAACTGGACAGTGCGTGCATGCAAAGCCCGTGACCGGCAATGGCCACCTGCGTCCATAGCATCCCGAACAGCGCCAGCATGGCGATGCGGGAGTGCGAACGGCGGTGCAAAGAACGGCCCATAAAACAACCATACGCCGATCGCAATGCTGGTTAATTGATTCAGATCAATCGGCCGACGAACTTCTCGGATCATGGTCGCAATCCGCAGCGGTGCGCAGCGCCTCCAATGTGTGGCCCATTCTTCGACGCAGGATCAGCAGTGCGAGGGTAGGAACGAAAATCCACTGCAGCACGGGGCTCAGCCCCAGGCCAAGCAGAGGAAGCGTCGGCATCAGATCGCTATAGGCCCAGCGTGCGAGCCATTCGGTGCTTGCCCATTCGAATGCCGCCGTCACCATCAGCCCAGCAGCCACGATCAGGACCGAGAGCGGCAGAACGCGTCGCAGAGGGCTCACCACCGCGGCCAAGGCCAGACTCGCGAAACTTGCTGCGAGCGCGATGCCCGCGTCACCCAGCGTGCAGTGTGCGGCCGCCCGCAGACTGCCCGCGACGCCTTGTTCATTCCAGATTGTGTAGAGCGGCAACTGTGCCACTTCCCAGATGGCAAACATGGGCAGTGTCACCGCCACGTACCACAGCACGAATGTCAGGCGGATGTGGATCCGTCGGAGCCATGCTGGTCGTTCCATTTCTGCTGCCTCCTGATGGACATGACATGAGCACGATCACCTCGGTCGAGTCCTTCGCCGTGTACGTGCGCTCTCACGGTGCCCGAGGTTGACGGCTCGTGCTAGCCGCGGGCCGGCGATGTGACGTCACGCCCAGCCGGCTTCCGCCCGCGGCTGCAAGCGTGTGACCGGAGTCTTCGCCTGTCCCAAATCGTTCGTAAGCATCAGGGCTTGACTCCGGACCCAGGTCCATACTTCAGACTGGCTCCCCCAATGGAGAACGGGCATGTCCAGTTTGAGCATCGGCCAGCTTGCCAAACAGGCTGGCGTCGCCATCGACACGGTGCGCTACTACGAGCGTAACGCCTTGCTGCCACCCGCCGGGCGCTTGGCCTCCGGCTATCGCCGCTATGGCACGACCGAACTGAAGCGACTGCGCTTCATTCGGCGTTCCAAGGCCTTGGGATTCTCGCTGGATGACGTGCGCGAACTGCTTGCGTTGAGCGATGAGCACGACATCGCCAAAGTCAAGCGCGCGGCCGAGCGCAAGCTCGGCGATATCGCCCAGCGCATCGAAGAACTCGAACGCATCCGCGCTGGCCTCAACACCCTCGTCGCCGCTTGTCCAGGGCATGGACGTGCCGAGGCCTGCCCGATCCTTAACGCCCTCACACTGGAGCAAGCACCATGACTTCCGCAGCCCCGAGTTCCAAGCCTGCATGCTGCGCGGCGACGACCCTGTCTGCGCCCACTGATTCGGCGAGCGCCAGCCATGCATCGAATCCGCACGGGTCTGGCGGTCACGCCGGGCATGCCCATGACCCCAAGCCACTGGTCGCTCCCGGTTCGATGATCGACCCCGTGTGCGAAATGACGGTGTCACCTGACTCGCCGCACCAGGCGCGGCACGAAGGGCAAGACTTCCATTTCTGCTCGGCAGGCTGCCGCAGCAAGTTCATCGCAGATCCCGCGCGCTACCTCACGCCCGCCGCTTCGGCCGACATGGAAGCTGCACCCGTCGGCACGCAGTACACCTGCCCGATGCATCCTGAAATCGTGCGCGATGCACCGGGCACGTGCCCGCTTTGCGGCATGGCGCTGGAACCGATGATGCCGAGCCTGGACGACGGCGAGAATCCGGAGTTGATCGACTTCCGCCGGCGCTTCTGGTGGACCCTGCCGCTGTCGGTCGTTGTCCTGTTGCTCGCGATGTTCGGCCATCAGGTTCCTGCCCTGTCGACCACCGCGCGTACCTGGCTTGAATTGGTGCTGTCCGCGCCGGTCGTGCTCTGGGCCGGGTGGCCGTTCTTCCAGCGCTGGGCGCAGTCGATCGGCAACCGCAGCCCCAACATGTGGACGCTGATCGGCACCGGCGTAGGCGCGGCATTTGGCTACAGTCTGGTCGCGACGCTGGCACCGGATCTGTTTCCGACGTCATTTCAGGAGCACGGTCGCGTCGGGGTGTACTACGAGGCCGCGGCCATCATCGTGTCGCTGACGCTGCTTGGCCAGTTGCTGGAGCTCAAGGCGCGTTCGAGCACCTCGGCGGCAATCAAAGCCCTGCTCGGGCTGGCGCCCAAGACCGCGCGACGGCTGCGCGATGACAGCAGTGAAGAGGACATCCCGCTCACCCATGTGCACGTCGGCGATCGCCTGCGCGTGCGGCCGGGCGAGAAGGTGCCGGTCGACGGCGAGGTGATCGAGGGGCGCTCGCGCTTGGACGAATCGATGCTGACCGGTGAGCCCATGCCGGTCGAGAAAACCCCCGGCGAGCGGGTGATCGGCGCCACGATCAACGGCACAGGCAGCCTGGTCATCCGCGCCGACAAGGTGGGGTCCGATACCGTGCTCGCACAGATCGTGCAGTTGGTGGCGCAGGCACAGCGCTCGCGCGCGCCGATGCAGCGCATGGCCGACCGAGTGAGCTACTGGTTCGTGCTGGCGGTGCTGGCGATCGCCGTGACCACGTTCTTTGTCTGGGGCCTTTTCGGGCCCGAGCCCTCCTGGACCTTCGCCATCGTCAACGCGGTGGCGGTGCTGATCATCGCCTGTCCCTGTGCGCTCGGCCTGGCCACGCCGATGTCGATCATGGTGGCGACCGGCCGGGCCGCCCAGGCCGGCGTGCTGTTCCGCGATGCCGAGGCGATCGAGCGACTGCGGCTGATCGATACGCTGATCGTCGACAAGACCGGCACCCTGACCGAAGGCAAGCCCGCATTCCGCTCGATTGTCGCGACCCCGGAATTTGACGAAGACGAGGTATTGCGGCTGGCGGCCAGCCTCGATCAGGGCAGCGAGCATCCGCTGGCCGAAGCGATCGTGGCCGAAGCCAGGCGCCGGGAGATTTCTTTGGCGTCGGTCGATGCGTTCGAGTCGGTGACCGGCATCGGCGTTCGCGGACGGGTCGACGAACACGATCTGGCCTTGGGAAACACTGCGTTGATGGACGAGTTCGGAGTCGATGTCGCGGCACTCGCCGATACCGCCGAGCAGCTGCGCGGAGAAGGCGCCAGCGTGATGTATCTGGCGGCCGGCCGTCGTCTGGCCGGGCTGCTGGCCGTCGCCGATCCGATCAAGGGCAGCACCCCAGAAGCGATTGAAGCACTCCATGCGGCCGGGTTTCGCATCGTCATGGCAACCGGCGATGGACTTGGCACTGCCAAGGCGGTGGCAGCAAAGCTCGGTATCGATGAGGTGCATGGCGAAGTGCGGCCGCAGGACAAATCTGAGCTGGTCGCACGCCTCAAGCGCGAAGGCCGGCGCGTTGCCATGGCCGGCGACGGGATCAATGATGCACCGGCACTGGCAGCCGCCGACGTCGGCATCGCCATGGGCACCGGCACCGATGTGGCGATGTCGAGCGCCCAGGTAACCCTGGTCAAGGGCGACTTGCGCGGCATCCTGAGGGCGCGGCAGATCTCGCAGGCCACGGTACGCAACATGAAGCAGAACTTGGGCTTCGCTTTTGCCTACAACGCCCTCGGCGTGCCGATCGCAGCCGGCCTGTTGTACCCGGTGTTCGGTTGGTTGCTGAGCCCGATGATCGCCGCGCTGGCGATGAGCCTGTCGTCGGTGTCGGTGGTGGCAAATGCGCTGAGGTTGCGAACTCGGCGTTGAACGTGTCCACGCCGCCGACGAGCCCCTGGACCGGGCGTATCGCGCTCGGCCCAGGCTGGGCCGTGTTCACGGGACACGCCGGCGACAATCGCGTGCACCGCCATCCGGCCCTGCAGCTCGCCCTGGGTGAAGGGCAAGCCGTACGTGTCGAAATCGAAGGTCGCCTGGTGGAAGCTCCGGGCGTCCTGATCGGACCGGATGTCGCCCATCATCTGCATCCAGGCGGGGTCTGGCTGCTCTATGTGGAGCGAACCTCCGTGGCAGGACGCCGCCTTGCCGCCACCTGCGAAGCAGGCGCCGGTCGGCTGTCGGATGACGAATGCGCCCAGCTGCGAGCGCTTTGGATGTCGCCCGGCGAGGGGTCAGAGCGGATCGATGCGCTAGTTGACGCGCTGTCGACAGCGCCGACGTCACCACGGCCCGAGTCGGCCTCCACGCGTCGGGTGCGCGAGGTCATCAGCGCGTTGCCGCAACGATCGCCTCTAGGGTGGACGCTGAACGCGATGGCCGCCGAGGCCGCCTTGTCGCCCAGCCGCTTCGCCCACGCATTTCGTGACCAGGCCGGCATGGCCGTCCGTCCCTACCTGCGCTGGTTGCGCTTGGCGCGCGCACTGCAGGCGGCCGCCCTCGGCCTGTCGCTGACCGATGCGGCACATGAGGCCGGCTTCGCCGATGCGGCGCATTTCACCCGCACCATGCGCCGTCATTTTGGCGTAACCCCCGGCAACGTGCTGCGTTCCTTACGGGGCTGAGCGAGCGAAGCCAGCCAATACGTTCAAGCCCTCGGCAGTCCATGCGCGCGACACTGCGTGCATCGATTCTGAGGACCTCGCATGCGACTGAACACACTGCTGCGCTACGGCGCCTATCCGGTGATCTTGGGCGGCGTCGCGACGTTCGTGCTGATCTGGGCGACGCTGGGCGGGGCGCCGTGGCCGTCCTACTTGCTCGTTGCCGTGATGGGACTGATCGCGGTCGCCGCACTCGAACGCATTCAGCCGTTCCAGGTGGACTGGAACCAGGACCACCACGACACGCTCACTGACGCCATCCACGTGCTGGTGAACCTGGTCCTGATGGCGGGCACTGCGTATGGCCTGCACTTGGTGATTGGTCGCGTGCCAACCACGGCGCTGTGGCCGGCGACCTGGCCGATCGCGCTGCAGGTGCTGCTCGCCGGCGCCATCATCGATCTCGGTCTGTACGCGATGCATCGACTTAGCCATCGGGTTCCCTGGCTATGGCGGTTGCACGCCATTCACCACAGCGCCGAGCGGCTGTACTGGATGAACGGCGATCGTCGGCATCCGCTGAGCGCACTGCTGCTCGCTGGTCCAGGCCTTGTCGCTGCGGTGCTGCTCGGGGCATCGGTGGCCGTGATCAGCGCCTGGCTCACGCTGTTGACCGTCCACCTCGCGTTCCAGCACGCTAACCTCGACTACTCATTGGGGCCGTTGCGTCGCTGGATCGGCGGTGCAGAACTGCATCGCTGGCACCATCGCCGTCACTACG
Source organism: Pseudomarimonas sp. (assembly GCA_052390415.1). GTDB lineage: Bacteria > Pseudomonadota > Gammaproteobacteria > Xanthomonadales > Xanthomonadaceae > JANNWF01. Next base: position 47,393 of record JBQTGY010000032.1, read on the forward strand.
CGGATGCGCAGGTCAACTTCGGCGAATTCTGGCTGGTGTGGGACTGGGCGTTTGGTACGCGCTTCGATCAGCCCAGCCCTGTGGGCGCGGACGACGTGGGGCTGGAGGATGCGCGATTCCCGACCTCCTACGTTGGTCAGCTGCGTTGGCCGTTTGGCGCCGACGCGGCAACACGCGCCCGTGTTTGAGCAAGCGCGCAAGCTTCGCCAGCACGGCATCTGGGTCCACGTGGTCTGATCAACCAGCACAGCAGGAAAGCTGCGTCACATCCTTGCTGAAGGTCTGCGCCGCCAGCTTCAGGCCCTCGACCATCGTGAGATAAGGGAACAACTGGTCGGCGAGTTCCTGAACCGTCATCCGGTGGCGAATCGCCAGGGCCGCTGTCTGGATCAGTTCGCCGGCGTCTGGCGCGACGGCTTGCACGCCGATCAACCGTCCTGATGCGGCCTCGGCGACCAACTTGATGAAGCCGCGCGTGTCGAAATTGGCCAGCGCCCTCGGCACGTTGTCGAGGGTCAGCGTCCGGCTGTTGGTCGCGATTCCGCCGAGGTGCGCTTCCTCTTCGCTGATGCCGACGGTTGCGACCTGTGGGTCGATGAACACCACTGCCGGCATCGCGGTTAGGTCCAATGCTGCCTCGCCGCCGGTCATGTTGATCGCGGCACGGGTGCCGGCCGCCGCGGCGACGTACACGAACTGAGGCTGGTCGGTGCAGTCGCCAGCGGCGTAGACCGTCGGCGCACCGGTGCGCATCGCGTGGTCGACGACGATGGCACCCTGCGCATTGACGGCGACGTCTACCGCCTCGAGGCTCAGGCTGCGCGTGTTCGGCGCGCGGCCGGTGGCGATCAGCAGCCGCTCGGCGCGCCGTTCCCCGTGCCCGGTGGTGAGTACGAATTCGCCCTCTGCATAGGCGACCTTGCTCGCCTCGGTATGCTCCAGCACCTCGATTCCCTCGGCGCGGAAAGCGGCGGTGACAGCCGCGCCAATGGCCGGGTCTTCGCGGAAGAACAGTGTGTTGCGCGCCAGGATCGTGACGTGGCTTCCCAGCCGGGCGAATGCCTGCGCGAGTTCGACGGCCACCACCGAGGAGCCGATAACGGCCAGCCGCGCCGGGATCGAGGCGCTGACCAGCGCCTCGGTGGAGGTCCAGTAGGGCGTGTCCTGCAGGCCGGGGATCGGCGGAATCGCCGGGCGCGCGCCCGTCGCGACCAGGCAGTAGTCAAAGTGCACGTCGTGCACGTCGTGCACGTCGCCAGCGGCGGTCGCCACACGCAGTGTGCGCGCGTCGGTGAACCGGGCGTCGCCGCGCAGTACGGTGATGGCCGGCGTGTTCTCCAGGATGCTCTCGTACTTGGCGTGGCGCAGCTCGTCGACGCGGCGTTGCTGCTGGGCCAGCAGGCGGTCGCGCAGCACGGCGGGCGTGGCGGCCTCGATGCCACCATCGAACGGACTGGTGCGACGCACGTGGGCGATGTGCGCTGCGCGAATCATGATCTTCGACGGCACGCAGCCGACATTGACGCAGGTCCCGCCGATCTCGCCGCGCTCAATCAGCGTGATCCGTGCGCCGCGCTCGACGGCCTTGAGCGCTGCCGCCATCGCTGCGCCGCCGCTGCCGATGATCGCGATATGCGGGCCTTCGGCGGCGTCAGCGGAGCTTGATGGAGCCGCCGGTGCACTGCGTTGGCGCAGCGAATTCCTCGCATCCTGTGAAGCATCACCATGAGCCGCGTGATAGCCCAGCGCGGTGACGGCGGCGATCAGCGCGGTCAAAGGTGTGGTCGGGGTCGCGACGACGTGCGCCGTGCCTTGCGCATAGGTCACTTGCGCCGACTGAACGCCCGGCACTTGTTCCAGCGCCTGCTGGACGTGGGGTGCGCAGGAAGCGCAGGTCATGCCGCTGATGCGCAATTCGATCACGGCTGGCTTCCTTGGCGGCGCTTGCTGCTGGTTTGATCGGCATGTGACGCATCGATACCCACCGACACGCCCAGGCTGGCGATGGTGGGGAAGCGCAACACGTAGCTCTTCGCGGTCACCGACACACTGAGCGAGCCGACGTCGTCGCCGATCTGGCTGACCAACGACTGCTGCAAGGTCATCAATCAGCCTTTGTCTGTTTGACGGTGGACGGATAGCCGGCGTTCTTGGTCGCCTCGGTCAATGCGTTCACGTCGGTGCGGGCGTCGTCATACGTCACGACCGCTTCCTTCGGCTCCCAGGTCACCTTGGCCTCGAGCACGCCATCGACCTTGGACAGCGCCGTCTTGACGGTGAGCGGACAGGTCGCGCAGGTCATCGTCGGCACGTCGAGGGTAACGGTCTGGGTGGCCGCGAACGCCTGACCGGCCATTGCCAGCAGTACCAGAGAGACTAGACTGGTCTTGATATTCATGGGCCGCATCTCAGTAGAAGTACGGAACGACGTAGGGGAAAGCGAACGCGACGAGAACCAGCACGACCACGATCCAGAAGATCCAGCGATAGGTTCGGCGCACCCGCGGGACAGCACACACCTCGCCCGGCGCACACACGGTTGCCGGTCGATAGATGCGCCGCCAGGCGAAGGCCAGGGCGATCAGCGCGACACCGATGAAAAAGGGACGATACGGTTCGAGTACCGCCAGATTGCCGATCCAGGCGCCGCTGATGCCGAGCATCACCAGGATCAGCGGCCCCAGACAGCAGGTCGAGGCCAGGATGGCCGCCAATCCACCGGCGACTAGAGCGCCGCCACCATTGTTAGGTTTTGCCATGGTGTTTTCGGTATCCCGTTGCAGGTGTAAACGCTAACCTTACTTCCGTAGTCAAGTACGGAGTCAACCCCCATGCCGGACGAAGTGAATGAGCTGACCATCGGCGCGCTCGCGAAGGCGGCCGGAGTCAACGTGGAGACGATTCGGTTCTATCAACGCAAGCGGTTACTGCCCGAGCCGACGCGGCCCCTCGGCGGAATCCGCCGCTATGGAGCCACCGACGTGACACGAGTGAGGTTCGTGAAATCAGCCCAGAGACTGGGATTCAGTCTGGGTGAAGTCGGCCAGCTCCTGACACTGGAGGACGGTACCCACTGCACCGAAGCGGCCGAGCTGGCCACCCTGCGCCTTGCCGACGTGCGCGCTCGCTTGGCCGACCTTGCGCGAATGGAAGCCGCGCTGTCGAGACTGGTCAGCGAGTGCAATGCGCGCAAAGGCAAAGTTTCCTGCCCGCTGATCGCGGCGTTGCACGGGTGAGTCGGGCTCTCAGGCAATTGGCGCTTCCTCTGCTCGTGGATCGACGAGAGATCGGTGGCAATCTTTGACTGCGCGATCAGGTCGGCGCGGTTTCGGTTGATCAGCCCCATCGGCTTTCGCACCCGCACGCCGCGCTAGTCTTCGAAGGCCGATTTCGAACCCGCATACGGGCCGTACTGCTCCGAGGGCAGATTGCCGGTCTTGCCGGTCTCCTCGTCGAACCAGACACCTCTCTTGACGTCCGGCTCCCAGTCGTCTTCCTCATCGCAATCCTGCCGGGAAGTAGTTGCCGTCGCCGTGTTCGACTTCCGGCTCGACAAGATCGACAAAATGACCTTCAGGACAACCACAAGAACGATGATGATGGCTGCTGACATGGGTGGGCTCAGACGACGGAAGTAGAAAAGGTCTGCGTCACTCGCACGGAGTCCAGCGGTTGGGGTCATCCCACACGGTGTGCTCGGTGAACGTCCTCGGCTGAGGTACGTCCGCATCGACGGACACCGCGCCCGAGACGCGGATCTGGACTGTGTCGTTGTCGGGGCTGACGGCCTCGGTGAACCCGATGTAGCGGTATGAGCCGCGGAGCTGGCAGAGCTTCGCGCCGATCTCTCGCTTTCTCGGCAGCATCGCCTGCTCGTGCATCACGCGCTGGTGCGCGGCCTCGATCTGGAGTCGATCTTCTGCCTGTCGGGCCGCTTCGGCTTCGGCATGGCTGGTGAATCCAGCGATCTGGAAGGCGCCGGTCTCGATGGCGATCGGCTCGCTCCACTCGCCTTCGCGGGTGGGTGCGATGGTGTCGCAGCGCTGATCGTGGATCTTCCAGACCCAAGGTTCGACCTGAAACGTCTGGCGGTCGAGGGCCAACATGCGGGTGAAGCGCGAAATACAGCCGCTCACCGGGGACATGCTGGAGTTCGGGGATCGTGCCTGGTCCTGGAAGCGGATCACGTAAGGAATCAGCAGCCACTCGCGGTCGTCCGTTCGCAGACCCAGGGTCGGTGTAAAGGCGCCCTTGTAGATGACCAGCCTGTCGCCGGCCTTAAGCAACTTGAAGAGACCGCCTGACGCTGGTTTGGCGCGGAAGTCCTCGGTGACGCGTACCTCGCTGCGCAGGGCCGGGTCCAGGTCGAACATTTCGGGCACGGGTGGTTTGGGGGGCTTTCCCGCTTCGGCGGCGGTGGCGAAGAACAGGGCTAGAACGCCAGCAACGGCCAGCAAGTAGGCGGTCGCTGCGTTCAGGATCGTGGATTGACGGGGCATGGGACGGTGGCCTTCAGGAGGAAACATATAACTAGACTACATCCGAAGGAGTAGCGTCAAAGATAGACGCTGAATACGGTCGCCGGATGGACGAGGCGACGCTGCAAAAGAAGCTTGGAACCGCGATGAGATCGCGTCGCACAGCCCTGGGCTACAGCCAGGACAGCTTTGCCGACGCTATCGGGATGCACCGCGCCTACTACAGTGCGATTGAGCGCGGGGAGCGGAATCTGACCTTGCAGACCATGGCGCGAGTCGCCGAGGGTCTGGACGTCAAGCCTTCTGAGCTGCTCAAGGCAGCGGGCTCCTAAACGTCGCCGGGCACCGCTTCCCGAACGCAGCCGGTAATTACGAACACCGGGCTTTTCGTCTCGAGGCCGACCAGTTCGACGCGGAGCTTCTCTGCGCGAATCCACGGATGCTGAGCAAGCAGTCGCTCCACCTTCGCATCCCAGAGGGTTCGGGCATGTGCGGCGCGTGCCCTGAGGGCCGCCAGCAGGTCCTCGGCTAGGGAGCGCGGCGTGCCGCGGCACGCGACCCTGGCCACTGCCAGCGCTGCTTGAATATCGACCAGCGCCGCAACGGCTCCCATGAGCCAGGTGACGCGCGGCAGCTTCGAAAGCCGATCAGGCATGGCGCGAATCAGGTCGGCATCGGTGAACAGATCGCGTTGCTTCTGGCCCATCGGGCCGAGCAGCTGCCGCGTCAGGTCTGTGGCCCGTGCATTGGCGGCAAGGCAAATCGATTCGACCGCTGCATCGGCGCTCCCGCCCTGCTCCAACGTCGCCGCCACGCGATCGACGTACTCGTTCAAAGCATGCAGCTCCGCGTGCGCGTACACCGCATCATGGGCGATCGCTGGGACCTCCCAGCGCTGCGCACGAAGGGCGAACCGGCTGACGACGACGGAAGGACGAGTCACGTTCTCTCCTCTGACGTTCATGGTGCTACCAGCCAACGAGTACTCATCGCGGAGCGAGTCATGCCCGCGAACCCCGGGTGGCTTCGAGGCTGGCTGTCGCCATAGGACAGCCAGCAATGAGAGGTTCCTGGTGCGCGTACGCATGGCGTAGCATGGTTCGGGTCACTTGATCCGGACTGGCCATGAACCGCGTTCTCGTCCTGTTGCAAGCCCTCAAGAACACGCTGCTGAACATGGTGCAGACGCTGCGCATCGCGCATCCAAACCGCCTGCCCGTCGCGCCCTTCTACGGCGTCTCGCGTATGCCCGAAGTTCGCTGGCCCAAGCGGATCCCGACATCGCGCGTTGCACTGCGCCGCCATCACTGATCGACCCTATACGGCGCATTGCCGACACCGCGGGCAGCGCTGAACCTGTCCATTGCGCGAACAATCTCGCCGAGAGCTGCTGCCGGGTGGCGACACGTGCGCTTCCATGCACCTGAGAGCAATGCGTCGAGCGCCTCGTGGCTGCGCTCATCCAGCACCTGCAGCGAGGCGAGCGCCCGCTGTAACTCGCGGTAGCCCAAGGCCTCGTGGCTTAGGCGGCGCGCCTCGTCGGTGAGTCGGCCGTCAGCGTAGGCCCAGACCTTTCCGAGGTCATGCAGCAGTGCGTAAGTCATGACCAGATCGCGCTGCCAAGGATCGAGTCCGCGAACGCTCGACGTGGCCACGGCAACCTCGAGGCTGTGCTGGGCCAGTCCTCCAGGCATCGCGTGGTGATGCGACAGCGAAGCCGGGGCGATCCAGTAGTTCGCATGGACATCGGGCATACGCAGGGCCGCGGCCATCAACCTGCGCAGCGGCTGGGAAACGATCGACCGGAGCAGCTCGCAGGTCTGAACCACGACGCTGGGGATCGGGCAGAGGTCGTCCGGCAGGAGATCGAACAGGCGCGTCTCATCCATCGGCTGCCAGTGCACCAGTGCCATGGGCTCGCGATCGAGATCTTCACGAACTTCCAGCACCGTCGCTTCGCAGACCGTCACCGGTGCTTGCCTATCGGGAAGCGACACCGACGGCCAGGACACCGCGCGCCACGACCCCAGCCGATTGACCAGGCGCAGCGCCGTGCAGTCCGTTTCGATGTGTGGGCTATACGGCGCGATGTCGGTCAACAGCGCCGGCATCACGAAGACGCGATCACGCCACGACGCGGCAATCATGCGGACTCTCCCGCAGCGCCATTGGCAGCGAGCATGCGTTCGAAGGCCGACCCGTCTTTGCGGGTCAGGTTCGGCACGTAGCGCGAGTACACGCGGAACAGCATCTCCGTCGTTGAGTGACCGAGTTGGCTGGCGATCCACTCGGGATTCTCACCAGAGGCCAGCCACAGCGTCGCGGCGGTGTGCCGCATCTGGTAGGGCCGGCGGCGTGCGAGTCCCAGGTGATCCAGCAAGGGATTCCAGACCCGACTCAGAAAGTTGTGCAGATCGATCGGCAAGCCGGTGCGACTGCAGAACACGTACTCGCCGAGGTGACGGGTGAGCGCCTCCTGCGCCTTCAGGGCATCGAACACTCTCTGGCTCATCTCGATCTCGCGCATCGAGCCGTCCGTCTTGGTGCCGTCTTGCTCACCCTGCGTGAATGACTCGCGCACCAGGATCTGCCGACGTTCGAAGTCGACGTACTTCCACTTCAAGCCGTGGACCTCCCCGGTGCGCATGCCGGTGAAGAAGCGCACAGTGAAATAGCCGCGGTAGTCGGCGCGCGCCTTCTCGATGATCTGCAGGGCTTCGGCCAGGCTGAAGGGCTGGATGTCCTTGCGCGGCACCTTGAGCCGGCTCACCCGCTCACCAGGATTCCGGAACTCGTAGCGATCTGAGGCCTCGCCCAGGATCGAGATCAGCAGGGCCATTACCTCGTTCACGGTCTTCGGCGAGATCGTCGTGCCCTCGCGCTTGCCCGGGCGCTTGGCCAGCGTCGCGCGGAACTCCAGCAGCTGCGCGCGCGTGATCGTGTTGACCGCCCGCTCGCCGAAGGTCGGCATCAGATGCAGCTGGATCGTCTCGCGCCGGAGCTTCTTGGTGGTTCGGCGCCAGCGGACTTCGTTCTCGGTGAGCCAGGTGTCGAGAAAGGCCGCGAAGGTCGGCGCAGCGTCCACAGGCATCTGCGCAGCGTTGCCATTCCCGAGTGCCGTCTGGACGCCCGCTGCAACGCCGTTCCGCTCCGCCGCGCGCCGAGGCAGCTTGCTGTTGGGGAAGTAGCGGGCGTAGTCGAAGGTGCCGTGCTGCATCTCGGTCTCAATGCGGCGCATGACCGCTTCGACCCGCTTGCGATTCGCCGGGGTGTCGGGCAGATCGGTCTGTTCCCGGCAGCGTGCGCCCCGGTAGAAGAAGTCGAAGTACAGCTTCCCGGTCTCGGGCCGGGCGCGGACCTTAGCCATGGATCGCACCCCCGGCGCTCAGCGGCACCAGCGGCGCCTGGGCGGCCGAGGCGAGCTTCATGTCGCGCTCGATGGCGTCCCACACATAAAGGATCTTGCGGCCGCCGAATGGGCGGAAGTAGTGGACCCCCTCCAGCAGGACCGAATCCTTGAGCTGGTTGCGGATGGTCCGGGCGTCGTAGCGGATGCGGTCGGCAAGCTCGTCGGTGGTCAGGTAGGTGGCGCTCATGGCAGACTCCATGTAGTGGTGGCACTTCGCACGTAGCGTTAGCGCTACGCTTGGAGTGGATAATACACATCACATGGAGTGTTGCAACTTCAAACGAATAGTTTGCGCTACCTCATTAAGGATGCGTTCATCATATGATCAGGTTCCGCCTCAAGGAACTGCTCGCCGACAAGGCCTTTCGCGAGCGCAGGGTCGTCACGCTCGCGGAGGTGGCAGAGGTCACCGGCATTCACCGGATCACGCTGTCGAAGATCGCCAACCATGTCGGCTACAACACCGGCACGGACAACCTCGACAAGCTCTGCGAGTACTTCGCCTGCCCGCTGGAGGACCTGGCGCAGCACATTCCAGCTGGGAGTTCGGCGGCGGACATTTCGACGTCTGACGGCGAGCCGAGCGCATGAGATCCAGCCTTGTGAAAACGAGGGCCGTGGGCGCCGATGCTCTCGGTGATCTGACACCGCGTAGTGGACTGACTACGCTGGCAAACCGTCTGCCTGGTGGCGCGGGGCGATTACGTTGTGCGTGTTGCGCGCAACGCACGCGTCCGCTCCCATGAAGAGCGGCTGATCCCATGGCCCTGAAGAACTCCCAGCTCTACACCTCCCTCTGGCAAAGCTGCGACGAGCTGCGCGGAGGGATGGATGCGTCGCAGTACAAGGACTACGTACTGACGCTGCTGTTCATGAAGTACGTGTCGGACAAGCACGCCGCGAGTCCGAACTCGTTGATCGACGTGCCGCCGGGCGGCAGCTTCGCCGATATGGTGAAGCTCAAGGGCGACAAGGAGATCGGCGACAAGATCAACAAGATCATCGCCAGGCTGGCTGAGGCCAACGACCTCAGGGGCGTGATCGATCAGGCCGACTTCAACGACGAGGCCAGGCTCGGCAGCGGCAAGGAAATGCAGGACCGGCTCTCGAAGCTGGTCGCGATCTTCGATGGGCTCGACTTCCGCGCCAATCGTGCCGAGGGCGACGACCTGCTGGGCGATGCCTACGAATACCTGATGCGCCACTTCGCCACCGAGAGTGGCAAGAGCAAGGGGCAGTTCTATACGCCATCCGAAGTATCGCGCATTCTTGCGCAGGTGGTGGGCATCGGTGACGACACCAAGCCAACCCACACCATCTACGACCCAACATGCGGATCGGGGTCGCTGCTGCTGAAGGCCGCCGACGAGGCGCCGCGCGGCATCACCATCTACGGCCAGGAAATGGATGTGGCCACCTGGGCCCTGGCGCGGATGAACATGATCCTGCACGGCCATCCGACTGCCGAGATCAAGCGCCAGAATACGCTGTCGACGCCGCTGTTCCGCAACAAGGACGACAGCCTCAAGACCTTCGACTATGCGGTCGCCAATCCGCCGTTCTCCACCAAGGCCTGGGCCAGCGGGCTCGACCCCGCGAACGATGAGTTCGAGCGTTTCGCGTACGGCATTCCGCCGGCCAAGAACGGCGACTACGCCTTTCTGCTGCACCTGATCAAGTCGCTCAAGAGTAGCGGCAAGGGCGCGGTCATCCTGCCGCATGGCGTGCTGTTCCGCGGCAACAAGGAGGCCGACATCCGCCGCAACCTGGTCGAGCGCGGGCTGATCAAGGGCATCATCGGCCTGCCGGCCAACCTGTTCTACGGCACCGGCATTCCCGCCTGCATCCTGGTCATCGACAAGGAACACGCCCAGGCGCGGCGCGGCATCTTCATGATCGATGCCAGCCGCGGCTTCGTGAAGGACGGCAACAAGAATCGTCTACGCGCGCAGGACATCCACCAGATCGTCGACGTCTTCAATCGCCAGACGGAGGTGCCGCGCTACGCGCGCATGGTGCCGCTGGCCGAGATCGCCAGCGCGGCCAACGACTACAACCTCAACCTGCCGCGCTACATCGATTCCAGCGAACCCGAAGACCTGCACGACCTCGATGCCCACCTCAACGGCGGTATCCCGGATCGCGACATCGAAGCGCTGGACGCGTATTGGAAAGTGTTCCCGACGCTGCGGCAGGCGCTGTTCCGTCCAAGCCGTCGTGCCGGCTACAGCGAAGCGCTGATCGAAAGCCGGCAGGTGAAGCGCGCCATCCTCGACCACCCCGAGTTCCAGGCCTTCGCCGCGCGCCTTGCTACCGTCTACGAGGGCTGGCGCGAGGCCCACCGTCCGCTGCTGATGGGCCTGAAGGTCAACGACCTGCCCAAAGCCATCATCCACACCCTGTCCGAGGATCTGCTCGCGCGCTTTTCCGACCTGCCGCTGGTCAGCCGCTACGACATCTACCAACGCCTGATGGACTACTGGGTCGCGGTGATGCAGGACGACGTCTACCTGATCGCCGCCGACGGCTGGAAGGTCGCCGCTCAGCCGCGCGGCGTGATCGACGACAAGGAACGCAAGATCAAGGAAACCCCGGACCTCAGCATCGGCCGCAAGAAGTACAAGATGGACTTGCTGCCGCCGGCGCTGATCGTCGCGCGCTTTTACACCAACGACCAGGCCGCCATCGACGCACTGCAGGCCGTGCAGGACGAAGCCGCGCGCGTTCTGGAGGAATACGTCGAGGAGCACGGCGGGGACGAGGGACTGCTGGCCGACGCGCTGACGGACAAAGGCAAGGTCACCAAGGGATCGGTCAAGGAGCGCCTGAAGGCGCTCAAGGACGAGGCCGACGGCGACGAGGAACTCGCTGCGCTGACGCGATGCCTCAAGTTGATCGACGCCGAGGCTGATGCCGGCAAAGCCGTCAAGGACGCGCAGGCGGAATTGGATGCCAAGGTGCTGGCGCGCTACGCCAAGTTGAGCGAGACCGAGATCAAGTCGCTGGTGGTGGAGGACAAGTGGTTCGCTGCGTTGCGCGAAGCCACTGAGGGTGAAGTCGAGAAGTTGACCCAGAGGCTGGCAGGGCGCGTGAAGGAATTGGAGGAACGGTACGCGCGGCCGTTGATCGACCTTGAGGGCGACGTCGCGGGATACGGCGCCAAGGTCACCGGGCACCTTCGGGCGATGGGGCTGGTCTTCGCGTGAAGCCTTCGACGCCACTCAATGCTGCCGATGGCGGTCGCGTTGTGGAAGACGCGCGCCGAATCAGCGAAGTCCGCTCATCGTACTCAGCGCAATGGCGCGCTCCGACCGCTTCGGTTTGGCCTGCACACAAATCCTCGAACTTGGGAATCATTCCACGCGACTGGCAGATTCGGTCGCTGCATGAAGTCGCGCAGGTGCAATCAGGCATAGCGAAGAACGCCAAGAGACAGGTGCGCAACGCTGTGGACGTTCACTACCTGAGAGTGGCGAACGTGCAAGACGGCTACCTCGATCTGGACCAGATGAGCACCATTCGTCTGAGCCGCGACGAGTTGGTCAGGTACGCCGTGCTTCCGGGCGACGTGCTCATGAACGAAGGGGGTGATCTCGACCAGCTGGGGCGCGGTGCCATGTGGCGTGGGGAGTTCGATCCGTGCGTCCACCAGAACCATGTGTTCGTGGTTCGTTGTCGCTCGGGACTGCTGCCAGAGTTTCTGAACGCCTGGACCGCGTCCACACCTGCAAGGCGTTACTTCCTGCTCGCGGGAAAGCAGACCACCAATCTGGCATCCATAAACAAGACGGCTCTGGGCGAGCTCCCGGTGCTGATGCCTCAACCCGAAGAACAGCGCGCCATCGCGGATGCCCTGACGGATGTGGATGGCCTGCTCGGGGCCTTGGACGCCCTGATCGCCAAGAAGCGCGCCATCAAGCAGGCCGCCATGCAGCAACTGCTTACCGGCAAGACCCGGCTGCCCGGCTTCAGAGAGCGATGGCAGACGAAATGTCTCGGTGAGCTGGTCGCCTTTCTATCCGGCGGAACGCCCTCTCGAAGTGTCGCAACGTACTGGTCTGGCGAGATTCCCTGGATAAGCGCCTCCAGTCTTCGAACCTTCTACGTATGGCGTTCCGAAACCAATCTGAGCAAAGAAGGCGTTGCGGCAGGAAGCAAGATGGCACCTGTTGGTGCAACGCTCTTGCTGGTGAGGGGAAGCGCCCTTCACAACGAGATTCTCGCCGGGCTGGTCACCAAGCCAGTCTGTTTCAATCAGGATGTTAAGGCGCTTGTCCCGAACTCGTCTGTGGTTCCGGAGTTCCTGACCTTCTGTCTCCACGGAAGAGCCGACGAATTGCTCAGGCTTGTCAGCTCCGCCGGCAACACGGCAGGAGTTCTGGACACCAAGATTCTGAAGGCCTTCGAAATCTTGCTGCCTGACAAGCGCGAGCAAGAAGCAATCTCTGCGGCGCTGGCCGATATCGACGCGGATATCGCAGCGATTGAGGCTCGTCGCGACAAGACCCGCGCCATCAAGCAAGGCATGGTGCAGCAGCTTCTCACTGGCCGCGTCCGGCTGGTGCCGCCGTCCACGGCGATGACGGAAGCCGCCACGCCATGACCCAGTCGCCGCCCTTCCACCTCACCCACGCCATGCTCGGCCGCGTTGCCGAGATCGCTGAACTGGTGGGCGCGTGGAACGCGGCGAACCCCTCGGCACTGTTGCCTCAGCTTCGGCGCGGCAACCGCATTCGCAGCATCCAGGCTTCGCTGGCGATCGAGCAGAACACGCTGTCGGTCGAGCAGGTGACGGCGGTGCTGGACGGCAAGCCGGTGCTGGGCACGCCGCGCGAGATCCAGGAAGTGCTCAACGCCTTCGCGGCCTATGAGGCGATGGAAGACTGGCAGCCCACGCGCCTCGACGATCTGCTGGCCGCGCACAAGCGCCTGATGCGCGGGTTGGTCGAGGACGCGGGTCGCTTGCGCACTGGCGGTGTGGGCATCTATCAGGGCCAGCAGGTCGTGCACATGGCGCCGCCGGTCAGCCGCGTGCCGGCGTTGACGCAGGGCCTGCTGGACTGGCTGGCCGGCACCGACGCGCACCCGCTGATCGCCTCCTGCGCCTTCCACTACGAGTTGGAGTTCATCCATCCCTTCAGCGACGGCAACGGGCGCATCGGGCGGCTCTGGCAGACGCTGATCCTCAGCCGCTGGCAGCCGGTGCTGGCTTTCCTGCCGGTCGAGACCGTGATCAAGCGCCGTCAGACTGACTACTACCGGCTGCTGGGCGAGGCGGATCAGGCGGGTGACTGCAGCGGCTTCATCGGGTTCCTACTGGATGCGATCTTCGACGCGCTGAAGCAAGCCATCGATGCTTCGCTGACCGGCGCCGGTCAATCAGCTGCGCCGGTAGAAACGCCGGTAGAAACGCCGGTAAAGGCGGCGACCAAGACGCCCGAGCGCATTCTGGCGGTCCTGCGGGCGCATCCCACCTGCACCTTGGGCGAGGTGGCATCGAGCATAGGAAAGTCGGTGCGCGCGGTGGAGCGCGCGGCAGCCCGACTGCAGCAGGAGGGGCGGCTGCGTTTCGTCGGGCCACGCAAGGGCGGGCGTTGGGAGGTGCTGGAATGAGACAACTGAGCAGCGCGACGATTGACCGGGTCGTGTCGGCGTTCCGCAGCCCCGTTCGCGGTGAGGTATCGAACCGCGGACGGCGGCCGTGCGGCGTCCGTTCGGACTTCGATACCTCAGCCCGAACGGATGTACCCGTGTCGCGAGTTCAGCGCACTGCAAAGCGGCAGCAACCCGGGTGAGCGATGTCGGCGAACGCGAGCGCCGCACCCAGCAGCGGGTGGTGGCCTTCCTGCGCGACGCGCTGGGCTACACCTGGCTGGGCGACTGGCATCGACGCGCCGGCAACTGCAACGTCGAGCAGGGCTTGCTCAGCGACTGGCTGCGGCGCCAGGGGCACAGCGAAAAGCAAATCGGCAAAGTGCTGTTCGAACTCGACAAGGCCGCCGCGTTGGGCGGCAGCACGACGCTGTACGAGGCCAACCGCGACGTCTACGGCCTGCTTCGCTACGGCGTGAAGGTTCGGCCCGAGGTCGGCGAGCAGACGCTCACCGTATGGCTGATCGACTGGGCGAACCCGGCCAACAACGACTTCGCCTTGGCCGAAGAGGTGACGGTGGAAGGGGAGCACGACAAGCGCCCCGACCTCGTGCTTTACGTCAACGGCATCGCGCTCGGAGTGCTGGAATTGAAACGCTCCACAGTCTCGGTGTCGGAAGGCATCCGCCAGAACTTGGACAGCCAGAAGAAGGCTTTCATCCAGCCGTTCTACAGCACCGTACAACTGGTGATGGCGGGAAACGAGACCGAAGGGTTGCGCTACGCCACCATCGAGACGCCTGAGAAATACTGGCTGCGCTGGAAGGAGCCGACTGCGCATCCCGATGCCGGCGACAATCCGCTGCTGTGCGAGCTGGGCCAGCTATGCCGCAAGCCGCGCCTGCTGGAGCTGGTCCACGACTTCATCGTGTTTGACGCCGGCATCAAGAAGGCCTGCCGGCACAACCAGTACTTCGGCGTGAAGGCAGCGCAGGAAAGCGTTCGCCGCCGCGAGGGCGGCATCATTTGGCATACCCAGGGCAGCGGCAAGTCGCTGACCATGGTCTGGCTGGCCAAGTGGCTACGCGAGAACCTGCGCGATGCGCGGGTGCTGATCATCACCGATCGCACCGAACTCGACGAACAGATCGAAAAGGTGTTCAAGGGCGTCAACGAGCAGATTCACCGCACCCGCAGCGGCGCCGACCTCGCGTCCGTGCTCAATGCCAACGAGGAGTGGCTGATCGGCTCGCTGATCCACAAGTTTGGTGCAAGTGAGGAGATCGCGGACGCCGACGTGCAAGCCTTCGTCGAGGAGATCCGCAAGAGCCTGCCCAAGGACTTCCGCGCCAAGGGCGATGTGTTCGTGTTCGTCGACGAGTGCCACCGCAGCCAGTCCGGAAAGCTGCACGAGGCGATGAAGGCGCTGCTGCCGCAGGCCCTGCTGATCGGCTTCACCGGCACGCCGCTGCTGAAGGCTGACAAGCGCCGCAGCGTGGAGACCTTCGGGCCCTACATTCATACCTACAAGTACGACGAGGCGGTGCGCGACGGAGTGGTGCTGGACCTGCGCTACGAGGCTCGCGACATCGACCAGAGCATCACTTCGCAGGCCAAGGTCGACCAATGGTTCGACCTGAAGACGCGGGGACTGACCGATGCGGCCAAGGCGCAGCTCAAACAGCGCTGGGGCACGATGCAGAAGGTACTGAGCGCGCGCGATCGGCTGGAGAAGATCGTCGCCGACGTGCTGATGGACTTCGAGACCCGCGACCGGCTCAAGAGTGGGCGCGGCAACGCGATGCTGGTGTCGGGAAGCATCTACTCGGCTTGCCGCTTCTTCGAGATGTTCCAGCAGACCGACCTTGCCGGGAAGTGCGCCATCGTCACGTCCTATGCACCGTCGCCTGCCGACATCAAGGGCGAGGAGACCGGCGAGGGGCTGACCGAGAAGCTCCGCCAGTACGACATCTACCGCAAGATGCTGGCCGCGCACTTCAGCGAGCCCGAAGAGTCGGCCATGTACAAGGTCGCCGAGTTCGAGAAGCAGGTGAAGAAGCGATTCATCGACGAGCCCGGGCAGATGCGCCTGCTGATCGTCGTCGACAAGCTGCTGACCGGCTTCGATGCGCCGTCGGCGACGTTCCTCTACATCGACAAGCAGATGCGCGACCACGGCCTGTTCCAGGCCATCTGCCGCGTGAACCGGCTCGATGGCGAGGACAAGGAGTACGGCTACATCATCGACTACAAGGACCTGTTCCGCCCGCTGGAAGGCGCCATCAAGGACTACACCGGCGAGGCCCTGTCCGGCTACGACAAGGCCGATGTCGAGGGCCTGCTGAAGGATCGCCTTGCGGCCGGACGCGCCCGGCTGGAAGAGGCGCGCGATGCGATCAAGGCGCTGTGCGAGGCGGTCGTGCCACCCAAGGGCAGCGCCGAATACCTGCGCTACTTCTGCGCGGTGGAGAGCGGGAACGCCCTGCAGCTGAAGGAGAACGAGCCCAAGCGCGTGGCACTGTACAAGCTCGCCGCCGGATTCCTGCGCGCCTACGCCAATCTCGCCAACGAGTTGTTTGATGCCGGCTACACCGCCGCGCAGGCCCAGGCGCTGAAGGACGAGGTCAGCCACTTCGAGAGCGTTCGATCCGAGGTGAAGCTGGCGAGCGGCGACTACGTCGACATGAAGCTCTACGAGCCGGCGATGCGCCACCTGCTGGATACCTACATCCGCGCGGAAGAGAGCGAGAAGATTTCCGCCTTCGATGACCTGACCCTGGTGAAGCTGATCGTGGAGCGCGGCCAGGCCGCGGTCGACGAACTGCCCAAGGGCTTGCGCGCGGATCGCCGCGCGATGGCGGAAACCATCGAGAACAACGTGCGCCGCCTGATCATCGACGAGATGGCGGTCAACCCCAAGTACTACGAGCGCATGTCGCAACTGCTGGATGCGCTGATCGCCCAGCGCAAGCAGGAAGCCATCGACTACGCGGCCTACCTTGCCAAGGTCGTCGAGCTGACCCGAAAGGTTTCCCGCCCGGGCAGCGGCTCGGCGTATCCGCTGAACATCAACAGCCCGCTACGCTGCGCGCTGTACGACAACCTGCGTGCAATCGAGAACCTGTCGGATCGACTGGTCGACCAGCGCAGGGTCGCGGAGGTGCCCGATGTCGCCGCTGCGGCGGCACTTTCCGTCGACGACGCGATTCGCGCCGTCCGCAAGGCCGACTGGCGCGGTAACCGCTTCAAGGAGCGCGAAGTGCTCAACGCCGTTCGCAGCGTAGTCGCCGATGGGGACCTCGCCGAGCAGCTCTTCAACATCGTCAAGGCCCAGCGCGATGGGTAGCACGCGTCAGATGCTGGTGGCAGGGATCAGCGTGGACGTGCAGCGCAAGGACATCAAGAACCTGCACGTCGGCGTCTACCCCCCCGCCGGCCGCGTGCGCGTCGCTGCCCCGCTGCGGCTGGATGACGAAGCCGTCCGGCTGGCGGTGATTTCCCGCCTGGGCTGGATCCGGCGCCAGCAGGCCGCGTTCAAGCAACAGGATCGCCAGTCCCAGCGCGAATTCGTCAGCGGCGAAAGCCACTACTTTCGCGGGCGGCGATACCGGCTTGAGGTCATCGAGCGCCCCGGCCGTGCATCCGTTGCGATCCGCAACAACACCATCCTTTCGATGGAGGTTCCGCCGGGTCTGAGCGCAGATACGCGCGCCGATCTGCTGGACCGCTGGTACCGAAATCAACTTCGGGCCGCGATTCCCGGACTCCTGGACAAGTGGCTGCCGAAGTTCGATGTGCCGGCACCCGAAGTCCGGATCCGAAAGCTGAAGACGCTATGGGGTAGCTGCAACGCCGAGGCCGGCAGGATCTGGCTCAACCTGGAACTTATCAAGAAGCCACCGGCCTGCCTCGAGTTCATCCTCGTCCACGAACTCGCTCACCTGATCGAACGCCATCACAACGAGCGCTTCCTGGCGATCATGGATCGCGCGATGCCGACCTGGCGCGTGAGCAGGGAAGAGCTGAATCGGTCGCCGTTGGCGCATGAGGAGTGGAGCTACTGAGTTCTGGAAGCGCTTGATGGTGTTGCGATACGGAAGCGCCTCGCCTGCACCGCGAAGTCCGTTCGCGGCGCAGGCCAAAGGCTACGCTTTTGTAAGGTCGAGTTCGGTCTGAGTCTCGAATGCCCACATGCGCTCGACCACTACCTTCGGCTTGGAGCTGGCAGGAAGCAAAGGCAAGTGGGGCGTCGGCTCCCAGTACTGGATCGCGACGGAGTAGGGTGGGTGCTGTCCGATCGCGGATTCGCGCGCGGTGTCATTGAGGGAAGCGCGACCCACGCGATTGTCGCGGAATCCATCGATACGTGCCTCGATCTCCCCGGCAACAAGGAGGTGGCCGGTCACGAGGGCCGTCGCAGCGACAGTGTGTCCCGCGCCCGTGCCGTGGTCGAAGATCGTCGCGCTCACCGCGGGGAAGTCGTAGGCAGTGCCGTCGATCTCCAGACGCGGAGTGATCTGGGCAGCGGTGATGCTCGACAACGCCCTCAAGATCCGAAGGTTCGTCGAGACAGCCTCGTGCCAATCCGAAACCCGGCAGAGAATCTCGTCTTGCTGCCCGTCATAGACAAGAGTGTCTTCCAAGGTCGGCGAAAGCCTCACCGGTATGGGAAGCCGTGCCGAAGGTCGGAGCATGCGCTCGGAGAGTTGGGTTCTCAGCAAGACTTCAGCCGCCGTCAACAACTCCGATGCGCGTCCAATGTGATGCAGGATGTCTTGGACGCAGTCGAACAAGCTGGGAGCGGTCTCCAACTCTCCTTCGATGGTGACGCAGTGCCCCGAGAATCGGGGAATGAACGTGTGCAATGCGAGGCGATGCTTGCCCCTCATCAGTTCGGCAAGTGCGGTCAGAAGCGAGTAGGCCAACAGCATAGTGGTGCGAGCGTCGAGAGGGCTGTCCTCCCAACTGGTAAGACTAAGCGTGGTGCGCATACATTTCTCCATGGATGGCGTGCAGCCTGACCCGCGCACGGTCGCGCGAGCGCCGGGTCTGGGCGCACAGAAGTCGTTTCGGTTTCCGAGAATTCGCGCGCGAACGCCGGTGGCCGGGTGGTTCGCGGAGCAATTCGCGTCTCGGCGGCGCGAAGGCGGTTTCGCCGGTACAGCGCGGCGTGTCGCTCGGTGCCATCGCAACAGCCCCGCGACGAGCCGTTGGTGGACACCAAACGAGGAGTGGAGTGGAAAGTCCATTGCAGCCGAAGAAGACTGCAGGCGAGACTTGCCTAGGTGTGATCAGATGGGGCCAGCAGGCTGGCGTTGAATTCTCGCCTACCGACCACGAGCACGCGCTCGATACTTCGACGAGGCGCCAGCTTGGCTAGCGCGTTGTGTATCGACCACTGCCTGGGGCAGTCGCCGCGGAAGCTGCGCTTCCGAGATTCTCTACCGTCGCACTACTGCCGCGACAGGGCTTGGCGTGCATTGGGTCTGCCGCACGGGGGCAGTGCCGCGAGGGCACGCCACAATCCAACCATATGCAGGTTGCTCGCGCAAGGGGCCAGAAATCTCGCTACCTACGGGTCACGGAGTGGCTCAGCCCCTACCACCCATGGACAGCAAACGCCTCGACCAGAAAATCGATCAGCCGCCTCGATTTCATCGGCATGTGCTTGCGCGTGGCGTACACCGCGTAGACACCCAGCTCGATGGACCGGTAGTCGGGCATCAACTCGACCAGTGCGCCGCGCTTGAGGTCGGGTCCGACCAGGAAGTCGGGCTGGAGAATGATCCCCTGGTGCTGCAGCGCTGCGGTACGGCAGGTGTCGCCACTGTTGGTATGAATGCGCGGGTTCACTCGTACTGAGACTTCGCCGGTCGGACCACGAAACACCCAGTCGTCGCCGGTCGACCAGTAGCTGTAGGCGAAGACCTGATGCCCGGTGAGTTCGTGTGGATGCTCCGGTCTGCCGTGTGTATCCAGATAGCCCGGCGAGGCGCACAGCATCATGCGTGAGGTGGCGAGACGACGGCTGACCAGCTGAGGGTCCAGACGGTTGGTGATGCGGATCGCGATGTCGTAGCCCTCGTTGACCAGATCGACGACGCGGTCATTGAGCGTGATGTCGAGAGAGACCTTGGGATTGGCGGCAAGGAAGCGCGGCCACAGGGGCGCGAGGTGGAGATTGCCGAAAGTGAGTGGCGCATTGATCCGTAGCAGCCCCATCGCCTCGCCACCGCTGGACGCTGTCTCCGCTTCCAATTCTTCCATCGCCGCGACCAGCTCGAGCGCCCGGTCGTGAAAAGTTTGGCCATCGTCGCTGAGCGACAGCCGCCGCGTGGTTCGGTGTAACAACCGGACGCCGAGCTGCGCTTCCAGTTCCGCCACGTGCCGAGAGACGGCTGCTTTGGACAGGCCGGTAGCGTCTGCCGCGGCAACAAAACTGCCCGCGCGCACCACCGCCAGAAAGCTGTTGAGTTGCTGAAGGTCCAGCATGGATTGTCTCTCCTATCGGGATAAACATTCACGCTAGTCGATATTTATCGACAATGAAAGCTCCAATAGAGTGGTCTCACCCAATCACGGGCTTCGTCTACAGGACTCCACCATGAACATCCTCATTCTCGGCAGCGGCAGCATGGGTTCGGCTCTCGCGCAGCAGGCTTCCCGCGCTGGTCATGTCGTGCACATTGCTGCCACATCCCTCGCCAAGGCCCGGACCGTGGCAGCCGCAGTCCCGGGCGTCACCGCGGTCGAAGCGGCCGGCAACACCGCGACCGCTGACGTCGTCATTGTTGCGACACCGTACGATCAAGCCGTTGCAGCCTTGGCCGCGGCCGGTTCGCTCGACGGCAAGGTGATCATCGACATCACCAACCCGCTGACCGCCGACTACTCGGGCCTGACGCTGGGCCACAGCACGTCTGCGGCCGAGGAAATTGCCAAGGCGTTCCCGAAGGCCGAAGTCGTCAAGGCCTTCAACACCCTGTTCGCGCAGGTGATCGCCGAGGGCGCGTCGTTTGCGGGCGGCCAGACCGCGCCGGTTTTCGTGGCCTCGAACTCCGAGCGCGCCAAGGCAACGGCGAAATCACTCGCCGAGAGTTTCGGATTCGGCGTGGTCGACGCGGGTCCGCTAAAGAACGCGCGCTATCTGGAGCCGCTGGCCGGTCTGAACATCTACTTCGGCTATGGCGCAGGTCAGGGCACGGGTATTGCCCCGACCTGGATCCGCCGCGGCTGATCGATTCCACCAAGGAATATTCCCATGAACGCCGTTCTCTCGTTGCTGGGCCGGGCCGGCCTGTCGCTGATCTTCATCATCTCGGGCTGGGGCAAGATTGCCGGCTACGCCGCGACCCAGGGCTACATGGAAGCCATGGGCGTGCCTGGTGCGCTGCTCCCGCTGGTGATCGTGTTGGAACTCGGTGGTGGCCTGGCGATCCTGGCGGGCGCCTTCACCCGCTGGATTGCCCTGGCACTGGCCACCTTCTCGGTGCTCGCTGCGCTGGTCTTCCATGCCGCCTTCGCCGACCCGATGCAGGCGATCAGCTTCTGGAAGAACGTCGCCATCGGCGGAGGCTTCCTGCTGCTCGCAGCCCATGGACCCGGTCCGTTGAGCGTCGATGCGCGGCTCCTGCGCCGCAGCGACGCGGCCACTCGCTGATCTACCCGTTCCACCATCGCCGCGGGCACGCGCCCGCGGCAAGGAGCTGCCATATCCCGCGCACCCGTCCTTTTTATCTCCCACGGCTCGCCGATGTTCGCGGTCGAGCCGGGCCTGCTGGGCCCGAACCTCGAGCGGATCGGCGCGAGCTTGCCGAACCTCACAGCCATCGTGGTCGTCTCTCCGCACTGGCAGACCCGCGGCGTGCAGGTCACAGGCGCTGCGGCCCTGGAAACTATTCACGACTTCGGTGGCTTCCCGGCGGCGCTGTATGCGCTGCAATACGCCGCCC
>JBQTGY010000033.1:0-150998 GCA_052390415.1 Pseudomarimonas sp.
GACGCAATTTCGATCGCCACCACCATCCGGCACACTGTCGTCAGGGTCGTCGCCATCTCGGTCTCTCCTCTTTCGTCGGAAGAGATTCCAGTGTCGGCGACCCTTCCCCCGACTCATAGGGTCTACGTTTCGCGGAGGGTTTTGAACTCGGTGGTCGCCGTCACTCCTGCCGCCGGCTGCATGCAGCCCCAGCACGATTGCTATGATCCATCTTTGAACATTTGTGAAGAGTGCGTGAGATGGCCGAACGCTATCGCATTGCGGTGGTTGGGTCCGGCCCGGGCGGGCTTTCGGCGGCAGCGCGCGCCGCCGAACGTGGCATCGCCCATATCCTGCTGGAAGCCGAGCCGCACCTGTCCAACACGATTTACCGCTATCAGAAAGGTAAACACGTGATGGACGAGCCCGGCATTCTGCCGTTGCGCTCGCCGGTGCCCTTCAAGGCGGGCAGTCGCGAAACCATCCTCGGTGCCTGGGATCAGGGCGCAGCGCGACTCAAGATCAACATCCGCCACAACTGCGAAGTCACCTCGATCAAGAAGCAGCCAGAGGGCCACTTCGTGATCGCTTTTGGCGGCGGCTCGATCGAGGCCGATGCGGTGGTGATGGGGATCGGCCTGCAAGGCAACATTCGCAAGCTCGGCGTGGCTGGCGAAGACTTGCCGTTTGTCCAATATCAGCTCGACGATCCTGAGGAGTACTTTGGGGAGACCATCGTGGTGGTCGGCGCCGGCGACGCCGCGATCGAGAACGCGCTCGCTTTGGCCAACAACAACCACGTCATCATCGTCAATCGCCGCGACGAGTTCGCCCGCGCCAAACAAGGCAATCTCGACGGCATCCTGAAAGCCATCGAGGATGGCAGCATCCAGTGTTATTACGGCGCTGAGCCGGAAAAAGTCGAGGCGCTCAGCGTTGGCCGCAAGGCCGGTCGATTGACCCTCGCCACGCCAAAGGGACGTGCGCAAGTCCTGGTGGATCGGGTGATCGGGCGCCTCGGTGCCACTGCGCCACGCAGCTTCGTCGAGCGCTGCGGGGTCGTTTTTCCGAACAAGGATCCGGCGTCGGTCCCGGCGATCAGTGCGCAGTACGAGTCCAATGTGCCCGGCCTGTACATCGTCGGTGCGCTCGGCGGTTATCCGCTGATCAAGCAAGCGATGAATCAGGGCTATGAAGTCGTCGAGTACATCCTCGGCGAAAAAGTCGAACCCGCCGACGAACCCTTGCTGCGCGCGAAATTCAGCGGTTCGCCGGGATTTGTCAGCGTCGAAGCCTCTCTGGCGCGGATTCAGAGCCATGTGCGGCTGCTCTCGCACATCACCCCGCTGCAACTGCGTGAGTTCATGATCGACTCCGACATCCGCACGCCCAAACCGGGCGAAGCGGTGTTTGATCGCAACGACTACACCAACAGCTTCTTCTGCATCGTGGAAGGTTCGGTCGAAGTCGAGGTCAATGCCGACACTCGGCAACGGATCACCTTGATGAAGGGGGAATTCTTTGGCGAAATGAGCCTGATCTCCGGCCGCCGCCGCATGGCCTCGGTGTTTGCCGGACCTGGCGCGGTGCTGGTGGAAACGCCGCGCCGCTCGATGGCCAAGCTGGTCAACTCGGTCAACGCCGTCAAACGCGACATCGATCTGGTGTTCATTACCCGCGCGATTCAACAGCGCTTCGCCCCCACCGCGCGCGCCGAAGTGCTGGCGGACATCGTGGCTGATGCGGAGATCACGCGCCTGCAACCTGACGAGGTGCTGTTTTCCGAAGGCGACGTCGGCGACGCGCTGCATCTGGTGCGGGTCGGTTCGCTGACCATCTCGCGAATGCTGGGTGGCAAGGAAGTCGTGCTCTCGTACGTGCCAGCCGGCAACTACGTGGGCGAGATGGCCTTGTTGGGTGAAACCAGGCGCTCGGCCACCGCGCGCGCCGCGGTGGCCACCGAAACGATTCGCCGGAATGCGGCCAGCTTCAGCAAACTGTTGGAGCGCGATACCAATCTGCGCATGCGCATGCAAAACGAATACCGCATGCGCACCGCCGCCAATCTGGCCATGCAGACCGCCGCCAGCAGCGGCGGCGACATCATCAGTTTTCTCATGCGGCAAGGCGTGGGCGAAGCCACCGACGTGCTGCTGATCGATGAGTCGTTATGCGTGCGCTGCGACAACTGCGAAAAGGCCTGCGCCGAGACCCACGGCGGCACCTCAAGACTGAATCGTGAGGCTGGCCCTACCTTCGCCTCGGTGCATGTACCGACTTCGTGCCGCCACTGCGAGCACCCGCACTGCATGAAGGACTGTCCGCCGGATGCGATCAAACGTGCGCCGGACGGTGAAGTCTTCATCGCCGACAACTGCATCGGTTGTGGCAACTGCGAACGCAACTGCCCTTACGGCGTCATCCACATGAGCGGCAAGAAAGGCAAGAAACCCGGCTTGCTGGCCTGGCTGATGTTTGGTCTGGGCTCCGGCCCCGGCGAATCGCCCTATGCCACAGACGGCACCGCCAACGAGAAAAAAGCGGTGAAGTGCGACATGTGCAAAGGCATCTCCGGCGGCCCCGCCTGCGTACGCTCCTGCCCCACCGGCGCCGCCATCCGCATTTCGCCGGAAGACCTCATCAGCTATGCACAGGCGCGCCGGTGAAGCCCAGACAGGGACTGCGGACTGGGGAAAGCGCAGAATTTCGCCCCCAACATCACAGCGCTGGCGCCGCGTTGTCACGGAATGTGAACAAACGCACGTTTGCCGCGATTTTCGACTTAATCAATGCTGAACTTTAACGATTATTCAGCACTGGATCACTGAACCTTCAGGCGCGATCCGTACTCTATGCATGCGGGTGACGCAACGTCCCCAGCAGATTCATCCCTCCCCCCTAGGGTGAATCGACAGAGGTCAGGTCCTCCCCTATCTGGCCTCTATCCCCAGCCCCGTCGGCGCCCCCTCGCCGGCGGGGTTTCTTTTTGGGCCATCGATCAGTCGTCGTGTCCGGCAAACGCCACGTCCGGAATGACGAGCAGGTGGTTGGCGGTGTGCTCAAAGATCCGTTTCGCCGAGCCAATCCCGCGGCACCAGGTAGTCGCTCAAACCCGCTTCGGGCGATCCGGACTCGGGTGCGTAACTGTATTCGAAGCGCACCCGCGGTGGCAGGCTCATCAGGATCGACTCGGTGCGGCCGCCGCTTTGCAGGCCAAACAGGGTGCCACGATCCCAGACCAGATTGAACTCGACATATCGCCCGCGTCGATACAGTTGGAACTCGCGTTCGCGCTCGCCGAATGGGGTGTCGCGGCGGCGCTCGGCAATCGGCAGATATGCCGGAAGGAAGGCGTTGCCGACATCGCGCAAGTAGGCGAAGCAGCGCTCGAAGCCCCAGCTGCTGAGGTCATCAAAAAAGAGTCCACCGACGCCGCGGGTCTCGTTACGGTGGCGCAGGAAAAAATACTCGTCACAGGCGTGTTTGTGCTTGGTGTAGACATCGTCGCCGTAGGGCGCACAAGCGGTGTGTGCGATCCGGTGCCAGTGGCGCACGTCGTCAACAAACGGATAGAACGGAGTAAGGTCAAAGCCGCCGCCGAACCACCACGCGACTTCCTCGCCATCACGCAACGCCTGGAAATGACGCACATTCATGTGCGTGGTTGGCACATAGGGATTGTTGGGATGCAAGACCAAGGACACACCGGCTGCGCGCCAAGCGGCACCTGCCAGTTCGGGGCGATGCAGGGAGGCCGATGGCGGCAGACGCGGGCCGGACACCTCCGAATAACCGACGCCGGCTTGTTCAAACAACGCGCCATTCTTCAGAATCCGTGAGCGTCCACCGCCACCCTCGGCCCGTTGCCAAATATCCTCGACGAACGTAGCCGCACCGTCGGCGGCGCTCAAGCTTGAACACAGGCGATCTTGCAGATCGCGCAGGTAAGTACTGACCACCTGACCGCTTTGTTCTACGCCAATGGACATGGGAGGGGCTCGGTTGACCTCAGGCCGCCAGTTTGCGGGCTGCCATCAAGGCTTCGATCTCATCCACCGCCTTGGGTACGCCGCTACTCAGCACCTCACAACCCTTCGCGGTGACCAGTACGTCGTCTTCGATGCGCACACCGATGCCGCGCCACTTGGCCGCCACGCCCTTGCTGTCGGCAGCGATGTAGATGCCTGGCTCGATGGTCAGGACCATGCCTGGCTCCAACAAACGGTATTTGCCATCGATGCGGTAATCGCCCACGTCATGCACATCAAGGCCGATCCAGTGGCCAGTCTTGTGCATGTAGAAACGCTTGTAGCTTTCGTCCTGCAGACACTGAGCGAGATTGCCCTTGAGCAATCCCAGTTCGAGCAGGCCCTCGGTCAATACCCGCACCGCCGTTTCATGAGGCGTGATCCAGCAGGCACCCGGCCGCACGGCATCGATCGCCGCCAACTGCGCCTTCAGAACCAAGCCATAGATCGCACGCTGAGCGGCGCTGAATCGTCCATCGATGGGAAGAGTGCGAGTGATATCGGAGGCATAACCGTGCAGCTCGGCACCCGCATCGATCAACAACAGATCGCCGCTTTGCAGGCGTGCGTTGTTGGCTCGGTAATGCAGCACACAAGCGTTGCCACCCGCGCCGACGATTGGCTCGTAGGACGGCACTGCCCCGTGGCGTCGGAAGCTGTGAATCAGCTCGGCTTCGATCTCGTACTCAAACATGCCCGCGCGTGCGGCCTGCATGGCACGCACATGTGCTTCGGCAGCAATCGCAGCGCTCTTTTTCATCAGCGCGATCTCGTCGCGACTCTTGAACAACCGCAGATCGTGCAGCAAGTGGCCGAGCGCCAGGAACTCATGCGGCGGCTGCGCGCCTTGTTTGATCTGTGCGCGCACGCGGTTGACCCAACCGATCAACTTGAGATCGAAATCAGCGTCACGACCCAAATGGTAATAAACCCGTGAACGGCCTTCGATCAGTCCAGGCAGGATGTCATCGAGATCGGAGAACGGATAAGAATCGTCCATACCGAAATTCGCGACCGCGCCTTCGGTGCCTGCGCGCGGTCCATCCCATGCCTCGCGCTCCGGATTGCGCTCGCGACAAAACAACAAGGCCTCACCGTGCTTGCGACCGGGCACCAGCACCAGCACTGCTTCGGGCTCGTTGAATCCGGTCAGATAGAGAAAATCGCTGTCCTGCCGGAACGGATAGTGGCTGTCGCTGTTGCGAAAGCGCTCCGTGGCCGCCGGCAAAATCAGAATGGCGTCATTGCCTGCCATGCGCATCAGCTGGCGACGGCGACGGGCGAACTCGGCGGCTTTGATCATGACGGCCCTGGTTTAGTCAGATTCGAACAACCGCGGTGGTTGCTCAGTGCAAGCGAATGGGTTGACGCGAAGCGGTTGGCTGCTCGTCTTCATCCGCTTGATCGTCGTTGAGCAGCAACACGGCGACGCGGACAAATTCGATCAGCTCCTCCAAGGATTGTTCGTCCTGCTCGGGGTCCTCGAAGGTCACCACGGTGCCAGCAATCCGGCCTATGTCTGCAAGTGCTTCCGCGGCGTCCTCGGAGTGAGTTCTGCCACGCGCCAGCCCGAAGCCACCGAGAAATCCGCGGCACCACTGCAGCAGCGCGTCGGCGCGCTCGCTCAGCGGCGCGTTTTCGGGCAGCAACAGCTGGAAACTCAATTGTTCGTCGGCGAGTTGCGCCAGACTGCTTGCAAACAACTGACCCAGTGGCTGTTCGGCGCCCAAGGCCACGGCGTCGACCGCGTCCAACGCCAGCTGCTCGGGCCAGGCATTCGATCGGCATTGACCGCCGCCGGTGACAAAGCCGCACAGGGAGCCATGCAGCTCGTCGGCATCAACGCCCAATGCGAGCGCGACCAGTGCGGATTGAACAGGTTCGAACGCGGGTAATGAACGACTGGACACGAAGCATTCCAAAATGAAGGCGAAAGTGTAGCAGCGCGCTTGCAAGCTGCCAGCCACGACTCGTGCGTTGGGTACGGTGGTCATCCACGCAGCAAGTCGCCGCAAACAATTGGCTTTGCGCCGCTCGCCTGACCTGCGGAGAAGGTCGGAGCAGGTCCGAACATGGTTGGTTTTGGTCACTCTCTTGCGTCAACGCTGTGCTGTTGGCCTACACTTCAAGGCCGCACCGCGCGAGAACAAGGAAGGGCATGCCTCGGGGGTCGCAACGGCAAAGCGTGCGTGTAGCCGACCGCTCCGTGAAGCTGTGGCTGCCCCTGTTGGCGCTTGCTGTTGCGCTGCTCACCACGGCTGCGAGCGCAGCGCGTCGCGACTACCAGTTCACCCGCGTCAGCGGCAGCCAAGGCCTGTTGCAGCGCAGCGTGCAGGCGGTGGTGCAGGACGAGCAGGGCTTTGTCTGGATTGGAACGCAGGCTGGTTTGCAGCGATTCGACGGCCAGGACCTGCAGCAAATCGGCGCCAATCATGGCGAGCCCGGAGGCCTGCCAGAGAGTTTTGTCACTGCCTTGGCTCTGGATGGACGCGGCAAACTCTGGATCGGTAGCAACGGTCATTTCCTGACCTCGATCGATTTGGCCAGCGGAGCAACCAGCGCCACCACCTTGCGCAACGATCCGCTGCGAGATCGGGTACTTGCGATCGTGGCAAGTGAGGGCAGTCTTTGGGTGGGAACTGCGGCTGGCATCGAGCGCTTCGATCTGGAGAACGGCCGCCGTATCGAAGTGCTGCGCATCGCCAACACCGTTCGCAACGAAAAGCGTGGGGTGCCACGCTGGATGAGCCTTGCACTGGATGCAAACAAGCGCCTGCTGGCTGCCACCGATGACGGCTTGTTTCGCATCGACCCGCTCACCCAACGCGGCGAACGCATTGGCGCCAGTCAACTCACATCGGCGGTGCATCGCGATGGCAAACAGCGCATCTGGGTCGGGTCGGTCGACGGCCTGAGTCAACTTGGCGCTGACGACGTTCTGCGTCCCGTTCGATTGCATGGCGGCGAAGTGGTGCCGGCGGTTCGACACATGGTCGCCGACGTCGACGGCCGGCTGTGGCTCGGTCTCACGGCGGGAGGATTGTTGCGGTTTGATCCACTCAGCGGAGTGGCGAAACGTTTCGATGCCAATCCGGCGGTGCCGGGCAGTCTTCACGATGCCCAAGTCACCTCGATGATGATCGATGCCGGCGGCTTGTTATGGGTGGGTGGCGAAGCATTCGGCTTGGCGACCACACCGACCAAGGGCGCGCGCTTCAGTTTGCTGGTCGACCCCGCCAACATCGGCGAACATCCAGCCAGCAACAATTACCGCAGTCTGCTGGAAGCAGAGCCCGGAATGATCTGGGCCGGCACCAATGCCGGCAGTTTGAAGCGCATCGAATTGGCCAGCGGTCAGGTCGAGGAGTTCATCCAGCCGCTGGCCGCGATGCTTGAACTGGATGCTGCCGCTGCACGCAATCTGCGGATCGTGGGTCTTGCGCGCGGTCAAGCCATGAACGTGGTGGTGGCCACGGATCGCGGACTGGTGGATCTGGACCCGAGTGGCGGAGCCTCGCGACGCTTGTCACCCACGAATGTCGACGCGCCGGTGGCTGGCGGTTCCTCCAAAGAGCCTCAGTATCGTTGTCTGTTACGCGCGCGCGACGGCACGCTTTGGGTCGGTACCACCTCCTCCGGATTGCTCGGTTACAACGCGGTCAGCGGTGAATGGCAGCGCTTTGGACCCAACCCGGACATTCCCGACGGCCTGGGCAACAGCACCATACTCAGTCTGTTCGAGGATGATCGCGCACGATTGTGGATTGGCACCCTCGATGGGTTGTTCGTACTTGATCCGAAAACGGGCATTGCCCAGCGTCACGCGCACCGTCCGGGGGATACGGACAGCCTGTCGAACAATCTGGTTCGCGCGGTCCTGCAAGGCAAGGATGGTCGTCTTTGGGTAGCCAACCACGGCGGCCTGGATCAGGTGCTCGAAAATCCGCCAGCCGAGCGTGAGGACGACAGCAACCAACCAGTCACCGAATCCGGTAAAGCCTCGCCGCTGCGTTTTGAACGTCAGGATGCCGCCGAAGGCACACCGATCGCGACGGTTTACGGTGTGCTCGAGGACAGCCAGGGCCGGCTATGGCTGAGCCACAACCTCGGCATCACCCGGTTTGACCCCGTCACCCGCGTGCTCAGTCACTACGGCATGGCCGACGGTCTGCAAGAGCTGGAATTCAATGGCGGTGCACAACTCGCCCTGAGCGACGGTCGGCTGCTGTTTGGAGGCATTCAGGGCATCAATCTGTTCGAACCCGCCGACATCGTCGCCAGCACCTATTCGCCGCCGGTGGTACTGACCAGCCTGCAAATCGGCAGTGGTGGGGCGCCACAACAATTCTTGCGTGAGCTGACCCGGATCGAGGTCCCGCAGGCCGCACGCTTGCTGCGTCTTCGCTTTGCCGCGCTGGATTTCGCCAAACCGCAAGGCACTCGGATCCAGTACCGCCTGGATGGGTTCGACACCGATTGGGTGCGCCACGGCAGTGGCGGCGAAGCGACCTATACCAACCTCGATGCCGGCAACTATCAATTGCGGGTCCGCGGCAGCAACAGCGATGGCATCTGGAGCGAGAACGAGCTTACGCTGCCGTTACAGGTGATTCCTGAGTGGTGGAACAGCGCCTCCGCGCGGTTTGGCTATGGCCTGTTGGCTTTGCTGAGCATGGTGCTGATGTGGCGAATGCAACGCGGTCGTCGTCGATCCGAAGTCGCCATGTTGCGACAGATCGCCCAACGCGAAGAGCGCCTGAAGTTGGCGCTGTGGGGCTCAGGCGACGAGTTCTGGGATTGGGACATTCTTTCCAACGTCGTGCATCGGATTGGCGCCGACCAACTGCTCGGGCGAGCGATGGAGGAGGATCTGTCCACCGATGATTGGCGTGCCCGCGCCGTGCATCCTGACGATCTTGGTCGCGTGCAGGCCTTGCTGCAGGCGCACATCACCGGCCAAACCCCGGCATTTGAATCCGAACATCGCGTGCGTAACGCGCGCGGTGACTGGATCTGGGTGCGCTCGCGCGGCAAGGTGGTCGAACGCGATACCCAGAACAACGCCTTGCGCATCGCCGGCACCGCGCGTGACATCACCTACAGTCGTGATGCCGAACGCGAACGCCGGATCGCCACCGAGGTGCTGAGCAGCATGTCGGAAGCAGTCGCGGTGGTTGATCTGGACTTCCGCTTTGTCTCGGTCAACCCGGCGTTTTCGCGCATCACCGGCTACACCGAAGCAGAAGTCCTGGGCAAACCCAGCAGCCTGCTCGACAGCAACCAGCAGCATGTGGAGTTCTACCACCAGTTGCGCGCGACCACCGAGCTCGAGGGTCACTGGAAGGGCGAGATCTGGCAGCGCCGCAAAGGGGGCGACGAGTTCCTCGGCTGGATTGAGCTTTCGGAAGTCTGCGACAAGCTCGGCGCGCGCACCCACTTTGTTGCCGTCGTCGCCGACATCACCGATCAGAAACGCGCCGAACTCGAACTGCGGTACCTCGCCAACTACGACACGCTGACCGGCCTGCCCAATCGCACCCTGTTGGCCGAACGTCTGGAGCGCGCCGTCGTGCGCGCGCGGCGCGCCAGTTCACGGGTGGGCGTGTTGTTCCTCGATCTGGATCGCTTCAAGGACATCAACGACTCGATGGGCCACGCCGCCGGTGATCGCTTGCTGAAAGCAGCCGCTGCGCGCTTGCAGGAGACCGTGCGCGAAGTCGACACGGTCGCCCGTCTGGGCGGCGATGAGTTCACCGTGGTGCTTGAGGATCTGGCGGATATCGCTTCGGCCGAGACCATGGCGGCGCGCATCGTGGCCGCGTTCGACGCGCCGCTGGAAATCGAAGGCCGCGCCGAAACCAGCATTTCGCCCTCTATCGGCGTCGCCCTGTATCCCGATCACGCGTCCTCACCCAACGATCTGCTCAAGTTTGCCGACACTGCAATGTATGCAGCCAAGGATCGCGGCCGCAACACCTGGCAGATGTACACCGAGTCAATGGATGCCGAGACGCGCCGCCGCGCCAGCATGATGGCGGCGTTGCGCAAGGCCCTGGATCGCGGCGAGTTCAGCCTGCTTTTCCAGCCCAAGCTGTCATTGCAGGAAAGGCGCATCACTGGTGTTGAAGCGCTACTGCGTTGGCACAGTGACGAACTCGGAGCGATCAGTCCGGCGGTCTTCATTCCCCTGGCCGAAGAGACCGGCTTGATTGTTGCCATTGGTGAATGGGTGCTGCGCGAGGCCGCGATGACGCTGGCGCGCTGGCGTCGTGCGGGCTTCAACGACCTGGTGATGGCGATCAATATTTCGGTGCTGCAGCTGCTGCGCGGCCATCTGCCGGAGCGCGTGGCCGCGGTCCTGGAAGAATGCGATGTGCCCGCCAACCGCATCGAGCTGGAAGTCACTGAAAGCATGGTCATGGCAAACGCCGAACATGCCATTCTGGCGATGCGCGAGTTGAAGAACCTGGGAGTATCGCTGGCGATCGATGACTTCGGCACCGGTTATTCGTCGCTGATCTACCTGAAGCGCTTGCCCATCGACACCTTGAAAATCGACAAGGCTTTCGTCGGCGACCTCACCACCGACCCGGACGATGAAGCCATCACCGCCACCATCATCACCATGGCCCATTCGCTGGGGCTCAACGTGGTCGCGGAAGGTGCCGAGACGCTTGACCAGATCGGTTACCTCAGCGAACAAGGCTGCGACGAGATCCAGGGCTACTGGCTGTCCTGGCCACTCGATGACACCCGTTGCATCGACTTCATTCGCGATTGGACTCCGGCCAGCCTGGGTACCATCGGCGGGCGCTTCGCTTGACCGTTCCAGACCGCCGCCCTATTGTCATTGCCATGACTCGCCCCGATCCGCTCGCCCAACTGACCGCCCTGCGCGACAAGGTTGAGCGTCTGGTCGAAATCACGCGCCGCTTGGGCGATGAGAATCGCAGCCTGCGTGCCAGCCAGGAACAGCTGATGAGTGAACGCGCAGCGCTGCTCAGCAAGAACGAACAGGCGCGCTCACGGGTGGAAGCGATGATCCAACGTCTCAAATCGTTGGAACACAACGCATGAGCGAGCCGGTCAGCGTGCGCCTGCTGGATCGCGAGTATCTGGTCGGTTGTCCGCCGGAAGAAAAGGCCGGGCTGTTGGCGGCGGCAAGCTTGATCGACGATCAGCTGCGCGAAGTCAAGGCCAGCAACCGCAATGCCACCCTGGATCGGGTGTTCGTGCTGGCCGCGTTGAATCTTGCCCACGAATTGATCGGCCTGCGCGAATCCGAGGGCCGCAGCCGTGAAGCCTTGACCCGCAGTCTCGGCGAGCTCAATGCCCGCCTCGATGGCTTGTTGGAAGCGGGTGTCGGCAAGAGCTGAACCATCAGGCGCAAATACTCGCGTCGCGTTGACATCTCGCTGGTACACTCATCACGCGTTCCCTGCCGTGTTTGACAGCGTTACCTTACATTTGCCTTGACCCTAACGAATGACCCCGGGATTGCGAAACCCGGCTGGTGAGCAGGCCCGCCACGAGCGGGAAGCCCAACGCCGAGCCAGCTGTCCCCCCTGATCCCAACGGATCAAGGTCGTTCGGTGCGCATCGGCACGGCGGAGGACGCACCTTCTTTTCTTGCAATGACGAGCCGAACGCTTCGCGCGCCGTCATTGCTCGGGTTGCACATCCGCAGCCTGCGCCAGACACTGGCGCGACTCCCAACGCGTCGATGGCACCATGGATCCCGCTGACCGACCCAGGCTTCGCGCCGACATGCGCGCCGCGCGTCGCGCGCTTCCCGCGCGTACACGCTTGGCTGCAGCCGAAGCAGTTGCCGAGCGACTTCGAACCAATGTCCACGCGTTTTCGCAACCCAAAGTCATCGCCGGCTATTGGGCTTGCGATGGTGAATTACCGCTGCATCCCTTGCTTGCCGGTCGCCCACCATTCACTTATCTGCTGCCACGCTTACGCGCGGACCGTTGCATCGATTTCGTGCCTTGGCGACCCGGCGATGCCGTGGTCGCGAACCGCTTCGGCATCCCCGAGCCCGAGTCCGGTGAGGCAGTCGGTCTCACCGCCATCGATGTCATCTTGCTGCCTCTGCTCGCCTTCCATCGTTGTGGCGCGCGCTTGGGCAGCGGCGGTGGTTATTACGACCGCAGCTTGGCATCGCTTGCCGGAGCGGCCCCCGGCGTTGGGCCACAATTGATTGGTGTGGGTTATGCGTTGCAAGAAGCCGCCGACCTGCGCGCGGAAGCATGGGACGTGGGACTGCACCACGTGGTCACCGAAGCCGAGTGGATCGACTGCCGCAGCGCTGGTCTCATTCAAACCTCAAGCTGAAGGACCCGCCATGAAATCACCCCCCAGGAATCGCAGCGACCAGGACGACGACCAGCGCCGCCTGGCGGTGCTGATCGATGCCGACAACGCACAATCCTCCGCCATCAACGGCCTGCTCGAAGAAGTGGCCCGTTATGGCGTTGCCAGCGTGCGCCGCATCTATGGCGACTTCACTTCGCAGCAGCAAGGCGGCTGGAAAAAAGTACTGCTGAAACACTCGATCCAACCGGTGCAGCAGTTTGCTTACACCACCGGCAAGAATGCCACTGACAGCGCCTTGATCATTGACGCCATGGACCTGATGTACACGGGTCGATTTGACGGCTTCTGCCTGGTTTCAAGCGACAGCGATTTCACCCGCCTCGCCCAGCGCCTGCGCGAAGAAGGATTGACGGTGTATGGCTTCGGCGAGCGCAAGACCCCGGACGCGTTTGTGCAGGCCTGCGACAAGTTTGTCTACACCGAAGTGCTGCGCTCGGTGGCGGCCACGCCCAAGCTGGAACCGATCAACAGCAAACCGCCCAACAAACCCAAAAAAGCCAAGCGGAAGGATGCCAATGCGCCGGCGGTTGCCACCCAATCAGCACCCATCATGCAAGCCGCTGCTCCGACCATCGAGGCTCCAGCAACAGCCACCGACAAAGCGGCGGCGCCGCTGGCTTTGATCCAGCAAGCGATCGAAGAAGCCTCCGACGAAACTGGCTGGGCACACCTGGGTAACGTCGGAAGTTACTTGAACAAGATCCGCCCCGACTTCGATCCGCGCCTGTACGGCCACCGCAAACTCAGCGACCTGCTGAAAAGCCAAAACAAGCACTTCGCCGTGGAAGATCGCGGCACCCCCGGCAGCAGCGCGAAGTCGGTGTATGTGCGCAGCAAGGGTCCCGAATAAGGCGTTTGAGCAGGTTCATGCTGCTGGCCTGTAGGGCGCAATAACCAAAGGGCATTGCGCCAACAACAACGCGTCGAAGCGAAGAAACAAACAGAGCTGATCGTGCTCGGCACGCTGTGCCCTTCGGTGCAGGCTCGCCCCGCGGCGCAATGCCCTTCGGTTATTGCGCCCTACTGTCTGACGGGTCTCGTTGAGTGGCTTCCGCTTATTTTCGCCAGTATTCTTCGAGCGCTCGCAGGATGTTTGGTCTATCGGGTGAATACTGGTCTTCTTCGTACATGTATTCCAGATATGCCCGAACCGCGTCGCGTTGAGATGGCGAGAGTAGGACGAATCGCTCCTGCCGCCACTCTGAAATGTTGGTTAGACAAAAGGTCATCCCGAAGCCATACAAGCCATCCAGATCTGCCAATAGATACGCGGGCAAATGGAACCTCATGCCCTCGGCATCAAAGAAACTCAGACTGCTGTTGCATTCGTTAAGCGCTTGCGCCGGGATACGAGACCACTCGACTTTTTCGTCTGAAGCGCGATGGACGGCGAGTGCTTCTTCGCTTTCATAACCATCAAGTCCTTGGGCTTGCCAGAGTCCGACGCCCTCTCCGAGTGTCACTTGTGAGAATGCTTCGCGCACCTTGGTCGCCACGGCCTGAGCGACGTGCCAGCGCTTCGACTGCTCTTTGGCTTTGTCGATGGTCAACGCCTCGTAGCCTCGCGCTCGCATCTCCTCGATATCGGCTGGGGACGGGTGTTTCATAGAGACCAAACCTCGGAATCAAAACTCAATCCGCACCCCCAGCGACAGAATCCCCTGCCGCAGCCGCTCCAGACCAACCAGTTCTTCATAAGTGAGGAAGGCCGACTTGCCGCCGGGGAACAGTGCCGAGACACCGATGCTGACGTTGAAATAATCGGTGTCGATCGCATCGCCTTCCTGAGTCAGCGTGGCGCCGGCGGGATCGAACAGGAAACGCGCCGACAGGCGACCCGGATCGTCTTGATACTCGTGCTCCCACTCGACGCTGGCGGTGGGCATCAGGATGCCCCAGTCGCGGCTGAGGATGTAGGTAGCGCGGCTGCCGAGAGTCGTTGTCGTGGAGCGTGTGGAGCGGCTGTCGACGGCCAAAGCCAAGCCCTGACCGGGCAGATTGGCGAGCATCTGCTCCTCATAGGCATCGGTTTCGATTCGTGTGTAGGCACCGCGCAGATAACCGCTCAAACTCCATGGGCCCTTTTGCCAATCTTTGCCGACGGAGAACGTGGTGCCAAGTTGGCTGCCATCGGTGCTCGCCGTGGCGCGTTGGTCGACTTGGGTCAGCGAGCCATCGAGTGCCGGGATGGAATAGCGAATGCGCCGCAACAGATCGTAATTGCTGTGTCCCACCAACAAGGTGCCATCGGCATACCAGGAGCGCTCGTTGTACCAGGTCGCAAAGGCGGTCAGGCTGAGTGCGCGGCTGTCGAGTTCGCCACGGTCGTCGGCGAGGTCGGCGGTGTTGTCGGAGAAGCCAACCGCCACGCCGGCCACCCAATGATCGTTGAAGCGATAGTCGACACCGGCGGTCAGGCCACCGATGTCGAATTCAAACTCCGGCGATTGTTGGCCGCGATCAAACTTGCCGCGTCCGATCTGGCCGGTCGCAAAAAAGCCGAGTTGGCTGAAGGCGGAACCGAGATCCTGGCCTTCCGCGGATTCCTCATCCGCAGCGGCGGGCAGGAACGACAGCGGCAATGCGCCATCCGGCGTCCAGAACCCAATCTCGAGCTGGTTGCGGGATGCGCCGGGTTGTTCGCTGCGTACCTGACGGAAGCGCTGCTCGAAGTTGTTGTTCTGTGCGACCACGGTACTGGTGCCAACTTCGCTGAGCGTGCTGCCGATATCGGTCGGCAGTTGATCCAGTGCATTTTCAACCGCGTCCGGGTTGTCGCCGGCGTTGTCAACCAGCTCAAGACAACGTTGGAAGAGATCCTCTTCGCCGGCTGAGCGAGTCGCCAAGGCGGCCAGCGCCGGGCACAGCAGATCGACGGCGTCGCTGGTCCGCTGCTGCTCTTCATCAAGCGTCGGAATGTTGGCTACGCCGCCATTGATTGCAAACACCACCGGACTGGCCTGAATGGCTTCGGTACTCGCGGTCACCGTCGCAGCGCCCGGCAGCAGCACGCTGGCGATGGTCTGGGCCCGGCCATTGCTGTCGGTCAACGAAGTAGCCGGTTCCACGGTCGCATTGTCGGCCGACCAACGGATGCTGGCACCCACGACTGGCTGGCCAGTGGCATTGCGCAGTTGCACGACCAAGGGCGCACTGGCCGTGGTGGTGGGCACGGTCTGGTCATTGCCAGACACCCGTACCAGGCTGCCGGGTGCGGCGGTGCCCAACGCGGTGAACAGGATTTCCTGACCGCCGGGGACGATTGCGCGCACCGTGTTTTCGCCACCCAGTACACCCAGGGTCAGGCGATTGCTGGTGACGCCATCGGCATCGGTGAAGGTGGCGTCCGCTTCCAGGCTGCCGCCGCCGCTGAGCACCTGCCAATCCACCCGCGCTCCGCCCAAGGCCTTGCTCAGCGCTGGTGCGAGGTTGATGACGAAGCGCTCGGGCAACGGTTGGCCGGCGGTGCCGGTCTGATTCGAACCTTCGACATTGCTGACCGTGGCGGCGGTGGCGAGATGCGTACTCAGCACGTCCAACGATGAACCTGCATGCGCGGCACGAATCTGCACGCTGCCTGCCACCGCGCCAAACACGAAACCGATTTGCGCTTCGCCTTGCGCATTGGTGATCGAAGCGGCGGCATCCAACGTTGCGTTGGCCGTCAGCACGTTCCACTGAATCGTTTGCCCAGCGCTGGGATTGCCATCCGCTCCCAACAGTTTGACCACGATGGGCGCGTCGGCACGGGTACCGATCAGGCCGCTCTGGCCGTTTCCAGACACCAGCCGCAGCGTGGGCTGAGCAGCCGGCAAGGCGGTCAGGTTGAATACCACTTGCGCCGTTGGTGCGTCGGCGCGCACGGCAGTGACGACGACCGCGCCTGGTGTGTTGCCCAGCGTCACGTTGATGCTGGCGCCGCCCGCCGCATCGCTGATCGATTGCGCAGCAGACAGACTGGCCGGTCCGCTGACGCTCCATTGAATGGCCACGCCCGAAGCGGGCGCGGCATTGTTCTCGGCCAACACCCGCAGCGGTTGCAACGTGCTGCCCAGCACGGCCGATTGACCGTCTCCGGAATCGGCCGGCTTGCGCAAGGTATTGACCACCGCCGCTGCTTGCACGGTGATGCTGAACACCACGCGGGCCGTCGGGTCATCCCGGCGTGCGGCACTGATCTGGATGACAGATCCCGGAATCGCCGAGGCGCTGAGCTGCACGCTGGCCTGGACGTTACCGGTGGAATCACTGCTGCTCGAAGCCGGCGTCACCGTGGCCGCACCGGGTGGCACCACGCTGAAGT
Source organism: Pseudomarimonas sp. (assembly GCA_052390415.1). GTDB lineage: Bacteria > Pseudomonadota > Gammaproteobacteria > Xanthomonadales > Xanthomonadaceae > JANNWF01. The sequence continues at coordinate 16,693 of JBQTGY010000033.1, forward strand.
CAACCATCACGCCAGCTGCCGGTGCCGACTCGTCTTCCGCGCGCACAACCAGCGGGCTGCTCAATGCAGCGCCAGGCAAGGCGGTCTGGGCGTCGCCAGCAACCAACAGCAAGGTCGTCGCCACATCCGTGACATTGACGGTGACTATCGCGTTGGCAGTCAGACCACCACCATCGCGCACCTGCACTTGCAGACTGAAGGGTGAATTGTTCAGAGCAATGGCGGCCTGATTGACGACGAAAAGCTGACCATTGGCGTCAATGGCAAATCCACCGCCGGAGTTGCCGGTGAGGATGCTCCAGGTCAACGCACCGTTGTTTCCCGCATCCACATCACTGGCCGCAAGCTCAGCACCAACCAGGGTGCCAGCGCTGCTGTTCTCGGCCACGCTGCGTGTCTGCGCGGTGATGGTGGGGACTTCATTAAGATCGTTGAGGGCGATCTGCACGGTTGCCGTTGTGCTCAGCGGGCTGGCGTCGTTGTCGGTCGCCTGCACGGTCAGCGCGTAGCTGGGATTGCTCTCAAAATCGAGGCCCGTGCCACTGACGAGCGTGATCTGGCCGTTGCTGTCGATGGCGAACAGGCCGTTCGAGGAGTCGGCGGTGATGGCATAACTGACGATTTGGCCGGCGTCGACGTCGATCGCCACCGCCGCGCCGACCAGCGATCCAGCATTGGCGTTCTCATTGATCGCGAAGCTGTAGCTGGATTGCCCGAACACAGGCGCGTCATTGATGTCACCCACGGTGACGGTCACCTGCGCGGTGGCAGTCAGGCCGCCGCCATCCTGCACCTGCACCAGCAACGCAAACGGTGAGTTGGCCAAGGTGATGGCCGCTTGGCTGGCCACGGTGAGCTGACCGTTGTCATCGATGGCAAAAACCGCGCCGGCGTTGCCCGCGATGATGCTCCAGCTGAGCGTGCCGTTGGCACCGGCATCGACATCGCTGGCCAGCAGCGGTGCACCTACGGGGCTGCCATTGCTGCTGTTTTCGGCAATGCTGCGCGATTGTCCGGCGATGCTCGGCACTTCATTCAGATCGTTGAGATTGATCTGCACACTCACGCTGGTGCTCAGCGGGATGGCGGCACTGTCGGTGACCTGCACCGTGAGGGTGACGATGGGGGCGCTTTCGAAGTCGAGCCCAACGCCGTTCTGCACGCGGATTTGCCCGGTACCGTTGATGACGAACTCGGCGCTGGAACTGTTGCTGGTAATCGCATAGTTCAAGGTTTGGCCGACATCGGGATCGGTCGCCGTCGCGCTGCCGACCAAGGTCGTGCTGGCGGCATTTTCGTCGAGACTGAAGGTGTAGCTGGACTGTCCGAATACCGGCGCTTCGTTGACATCGGTGACCACGATGGTGAATGACTGCGTCGCCGTTGCCAGCAGCAGGTCCCTGACCTGCAAGCTCACCGGATGACTGCCGACATCGGCATTGTTCGGCGTGCCCGACAAGGTGGCGGTGCCGTTGCCGTTATCGATGAGTGCCAGCCAGCTCGGCAAGGTGCTGATCGAAGTAATCGTGCGGGTGTCGCCCACATCCTCATCGGCGGTCGTGATGGCGTAACTGAATTGCACGCCCTGGGTGGCCGCCGTCGGCGCGACCGAAGTGAATGTCGGCGCGTCGTTGGAATCGTTCACGGTGATGGTGAACGCCTGCGTCGAGGAAGCGCCGATGCTGTCGGTAACCCGCAGGCCGATGCTCGGCGTGACGCCGACATCGGCGTTCAGCGGCGTGCCACTCAGGGTGGCGGTGCCGTTGCCGTTGTCGGTCAGGGTCAGCCAGCCGGGCAGCGTGGACACACTGGTGATGGTGACGCTGTCACCGCTGTCCGGCTCGGTCGTGGTGATGGCATAGCTGTACGGCAGATCTTCAGTCGCGCTGGTTGGCGCCGTGGAGCTGAACGACGGCGTCGTATTGGCGATATCGACCTGGACATTCGCGTTGTCGCAGTTGCTCGGATTGAGCACCTCGCAGATCTGGTAGCTGATCGTGAACACGCCTACCGGTAATGGTGGCGGTGGCAGGTCAATCGCCCCGGTGCTCGCATTGATGGTGACGCCGGCCATTCCACCGCCGTTGAGGATGCTGGGGGTGACATCAGCTGCCATCAGTGCGCGACCGGCAAAGGTGTCGTTGCTGTAAACGCTGGGCGTCGAGCCGCCGACCGTAGCCACGAAGGTGGGCGAGCCGACGAAGTTGTCGTCGTTGGCGACGATCGCTGCCGCCGTGATCACGATGGTCGCCGTGCCGCTAACGCAATTGGCCGGATCGGTCACATCGCACAACTGATAGACGACCTGATACGTGCCCGCTGCCTGCGGCGCCGGCACATTGATCACGCCGCCGGAGGTGATGTTGGCGCCCAGGCCGTCGTCGCTGAGGATGCTGGTGGTGACTTGGCTGCCGCTCAGTGCGGCGAGATTGAACGAATCGTTGTCGTGCACTGATGGCGTGGCGCCGCCGGCTTGGCCATCCAGCGGCGAACCGCTGAAGTCATCCGCGTTGGCAATGATCTGGTTGCGTACGGTGATGGTGAACACGGTGTCGACCGGGAGCTCACCGCTGGACGGTGCCAGCGGCACGGGTTGACTGGCATCACGGCGAGGGTCGCTGCGGTAGCGGGCGCGGATCTCGTAAACACCCGCCACGTTGGCACTGACGCTGGTCGCCACCACGCCGCCGCTGGGCGTGATCGGCCCCCCCGGCAATCCAAGCAATTGAGCCGGTCCGCCGGTCTGGCTGAACGTCACCACGTGGGTATCGTCGGGGTCGCCATTGCGTTGCACGTCCACCCGAATGTTCTGCGACTGGCCCGGACTGATGACCGCTACGCCACCCGCCGGCTCGTTGGCCAGAATTTGGTAGAAGTCGCGCACCTGCAGAAACACGCCGAGAACGGCGTCATCCGAGCTGTTCGGAGGGCCCGATTGCCCCGATCCCGGCAAGGTATCGCCGAGCACGTCCCAGCGGACGACCCTGCACAGGCTGCCGGCAGAGGTCGGCGTAAAGCCAAAGGCCAGTCGACCACCGCTGGTGGTACCGGTGCTCAGCGGCGTGCCGTCGCCCAAGCCATCGCATTTCGGGTCGTTCTCGAAGCTGATCGGAGTGCCGTTCGGCACCGGCGCGCCGTTGTTCTGCACCAGCACGGTCACTGCATTGAACTGGTTGACGAAGATAGTGCCCTGGGGGCTGGTATTGGAGATGTTGCGGCTATTGGTGATGTTGAGATCGAAGCTCGCATTGAGGTCGCAGCCCGTGTCCTGCAGACAACCTCGCACCGTGAACGACGTCTCGACGGGACCAGCGATGATGTCGACGAAAGCGATGCCATTCGAATCGGTCTGCGTGTTCAGCGCGCTGCTGCCATTGGCGGCAAACGTGGCTGCAGAGGGTGGCGAGATGGTCCACTCAATCACTTCGGAGGCGGCACCTGCGCCATTGCGTTTGACCTTGAGCTGCACCCGATCGCCAAACGGGCTGCCGGGGCCTGTCGCTTGCCCATTGCCACTGAATTCCTGGACATCGATGCGGTCATCCACGGTGTAGAGGACCGCGAACTGCGGATCGACCGTATTGGCGCAACCGGCACTACAAATCACCAAGAAGCCGAACGCACCGCCACCCCGATCCGAGACTTCGATTGCGCCGAATACTGACTCGCCGAAACCCGCCGAGCCGGCAAGAGCGCTGCTGACGAAGCTGCCCGGCGCATCGCCGGTAGTGTCGAGGTTTTCAACCAGTCGAAACTGCGCGCCGGTGCAGCCACCGCCATCATCTCCCACCAGAAAATCGAAGCCGACGCTGTCGCCAGGAAAAACGGCGCCGCCAATACTGCTGCCGGGTGCCAAGGTACAAAGCGCCCATGCCGGGCTGACAACAGCGAGCAAGAGCAGCAGCAACATCCCTCGCAGCAGGCGCACCGGTCGCGGCTCGCGCGTTGAGATGCTCGGCTGATTGGCAATCGCGACTGCGGCGGCTGCGTCTGCCGCAGCGGCGGCCTCGGGTTGAAACGTCATGCGATGGCTCCTGAAGACCGCGGAATGGGCGATCTGAACAATTTCGGCACCGTCAGCCATCAGGCATGAGCAGGTGAGCGGAGAGGGTGGGTTGCATGGCCATGCAAGGAACCACCCAGCCCTTCGCTGCAGCGACGATGACACGCGCAGCGGGGCGGGGTCCACCTGACAGATGTCAAGATTCTGCGGTTCCGCCTCGCGTGTTCGTCCGACGATGGGCGCGAACGAAAAAAACACAGCCGAACTAGTGGGCTACTTTCGATTTGTCCGTTACAGTCCACTAGGGAATGTTGACATCCACCGGCGTCACCGTCACCGCCACCTTCGGCGCGCTGGCATCACCACCGCCAAGGATCACTCCACGCAACGGTGACACGTCGCCAAAATCCCTGCCCCAGCCGAGCACGATGTGGTCGAGACCGGGCATTACATTGTTGGTCGGATCGAACTCCAGCCAACCCAGTGGCGGACAGTACACGGCCACCCAGGCGTGCGACGCATCCGCGCCGACCAGCCGTGGTTTGCCGGCTGGCGGATGGGTGAGCAGATAACCGCTGACATACCGGCACGGCAGGTCGTAGGAGCGCAAGCAGGCGATCATCAGGTGGGCGAAGTCCTGACAGACGCCGTGCTTCAAGCGCAGCACGTCGGCCAACGGTGTGCCGATGTGGGTGGCGGCCGCGTCGTATTTGAACTCGCGGTGGATCTTGCGCATCAGCGCGGCGGCCACCTCAGACAGCGGTCGGCGCGCAGCGAAACAGGGCTGCGCGTAACGCTGGTAGGCCATGCCTATCGGCACGAAGGGCGAACGGAAACGATAACGCCCGTCGTCAAGCTCGGCAGCGCTCAAGCGGCGACCAGCGCGATAACGAAGACCTTCACGCACCTGCTCCCAGCTTGCGGACTTGCTGGCCGCAGAAATCGTCTCGCGCGGCGTGACCTCAACCTGCATGCGGCTGCGAATGCGCAACGACTCGTGCGGCACATTGAAATCCAGTCGCGTCAGTGGGTTGCCGAATGCATCGGTTTCCCGACGCTCGCTGGAAGGCGTCGGATCACACTGCAATTGCCAATCTTGGCACTGTTGCCACGGCAATCCGCGCGGCTCGAGATGGATCAGCTGTTGCGACAGCGACACCGGCTGTGGGTAGGCATAGTCAGTGACATGTTCGACGCCGTAGCGGGCGCTGAGCGCTTTCGATTTGCTCATGGAAACGGCCGACTCATGCGAAGTAGGTCGCGCGGCCAGCGGAGCGGATGTGGACGAAATAGGTGTGGGTCAAGCGCTCGCCCAACGCGCGCAGGCAGGCCGTCAATTCGCTGAAGTATGCAGCCAGCTGCGACGCCGCCGAGGCGGAGAAACAGTCCAATCGAAGCATTTTTTCACGCGCCTCGCGCAGAGGATCGACCAGCTCTGGCGCGCAATCCAGCGCCAGCAACGCATCCAGCAAAATGTCGATATGCGAGCGGATGGAGTGCGGATTGCTGGCGTCGACGGTGATCAGGTCGAGCATCGCTGACAGCTGCGGCGCTGACTGATAGCGGCGGCGAAAGGTGATCGTGCTGCGCGACAGTTCCAGCAGCCAGCTCAAAGTCTCGGTTTCGATCCGCTTGCCGGACAAGGCCTTGCTCAACAATGCCGACTGCTGGCGCAAATATTCGAGGCTGCGACCAGCAATGAGAAACTGCCAGCCGCGATCACGGGTCATGCCACCCAGCGCGAAGCCGGTCATCGCCGCCAAGGCCAGCGCCACCCGGTTGAGCAGGGTCAACATGGCATCCGCGTCCGTCTTGTTGGCCAGTTCGGCGTTCACCTGCTTCAACTCGCGCACGGTTCGCCAGTTGTCCTTGGACAGCACTGCGCGCACTTCGGTGGCCGACCAGATCAGATTGTTGAGGCAGTGGCGCAGGCTGCCCGACCAGCTCTCGTCGGTGATCGCCGCCATCACCGCAGAGGCGTGATTCTTGGCGTCGGGAACAATATGGATCGCTTGGGCGATGCGCCGGCTGCGGCGGGCGATCAAGGAACTGGAGCCACGCAACTGCTTGAGCATCGAGCGCAGCACGCGCAGATGGGCATCACAACGCTCGCTGTTGCGACCCAGCCAGAACAGGTTTTCAAGCGTGCGTGAAAGTACCTGCAGATCGACTCGGCTGGGTGAGGCGATGGTGGTCTGCGGCAATTCATCGACGACGGGCGAGGCACCCAATACCCAGGTGTCCTTGCTGCGCCCGCCGCGCTGCATCGACACCACTTCGTCGCCGAGTTGGCCGGCGACCCGGGTCAGGCCACCGGGGATCACTTCATAGCCGCTCGCCGACGCCAAGGCGAACACGCGCATCACCATCGACCGCGGTCCCAGCGCGCTGCCGCTACGATCCAGCAGCACCGGCGTGGTCGAAAGTTTGATGCGGTCTTGAGCGACGTAGGCATAACCTCGCCGATCAATGCGACTGCGCAGGGCGCGTTGCCCGGCGCGATCCAGGTCGGCCGCAAATACCGGCTCGAAACGTTGCAGCGGGAAGCTGGGTTTGAACACCAGATCGTTGAGCTTGGCCAAGGCTTGTTCGGCCACCGGTCGTTCGCCACACCACCAGGTGGCCAACGAAGGCAGGCGCAGGGATTCACCCAGAATCTGCTCGCAGATCGCGGGCAGGAATCCCATCAGCGCCGGCGACTCGACCACACCCGATCCAAGGCTGTTGGCGATCAGCACGCGCCCGGCGCGCGCCACATCCAGCAGCCCCGGCACACCCAGCGCGGAATGGCTGCGCAGCTCCAGCGGATCGCACCAGCCACCCTCCACTCGCCGCAACACCGCGTGCACGCGCTTCAAACCATCCAGCGTCTTCAGCCACAAGGTGCTGTCGCGCACGGTGAGGTCGCTGGCTTCAACCAGCGGGATGCCCAGTTCGTGAGCCAGAAACGCGTGCTCGAAATAGGTTTCGTTGAGTGCACCCGGAGTGAGCAGAACCAGTGACGCCGGCCCTTTGTCAGCGCCTGCCAAACTCAACAGATGATCACGCAGACGTTGGAAATAGTGGTCAATCGATTGCACGCCGAGGCGGTCCAGCACGCCGGGGTAAGCGCGCGACAGGATGTCGCGATTCTCGATCGCATAACCCGCACCGGAGGGCGTCTGCGTGCGATCCGCCAGCACCCACCAGCGTCCATCCGGCGCCCGCGCCAGATCGCAGCCATAGATATGCAGATGCACGTCGCCAGGCGCTCGCACACCCTGCGCAGGCCACAGAAAGTGACTGTGGCCGTGCACAAGTTCGGGCGGCAGCAGGCCGTTCTGCAGCAACTGCTGCGGGCCGTAAAGATCGGTCAAAACATGGTTGAGCAGGCTGGCGCGCTGGGCGACACCCGTCGCGATGCTCGACCACTCCGTGGCATCGATGATGCTGGGCAGGCTATCCAGTTCCCACAAACGATCCGCACCTTTGGGATCGGCATAGACGTTGTAGGTGACGCCGTTGTCGACGATCTGCTGATCGATGATGTCGGCCCGCCGGCGCGCCTGGAGGGCGCTCTCCGACTGCAGCGCGTCGATCAGCGTCTGCCAGTGCGCGCGGACCTTGCCCTCGGCATCCATGAGCTCATCGAAGCTCGGCTCATCGAGATGTCCCGGAATGGGTTTGTACGCCGCTTGGGGCCGGTACTGCGCCTGCATCATCTACGCCGCATATCCAGTGTGAATGGGTATTCGATTGACGTCTGCACCGGTACAACGGCGAACGTGCCTGGCGTATGTCCGTGGCGGAAAAAGCGCGACATGCGCCGGGTTTCCGCCTCGAAGGCATTCACCGGGAAGGTCGCGTAACTGAGTCCGCCGGGATGAACGACATGGTATTGGCAGCCGCCGAGGGCACGCTGATTCCAAGTGTCAAACAAATCAAATCTTAGTGGCGTATCGATGGGAATCAGCGGGTGCAATGCCGACCACGGCTGCCAGGCGCGAAAGCGCACGCCGGCGACAAATTCGCCGACTCGCCCGGTCGGTCGCAGTGGCAAGGCACGGCCGTTGCAGCTGACCTGATAACGATCGGGTGGCATGCCGCTCACCTTGACCTGCACGCGCTCCAGCGACGAGTCGACATAACGCGCGGTACCGCCGGAGGCACCCTCTTCACCCATCACGTGCCAGGGCTCCAGCGCATGCCGCAGTTCGATCAGCATGCCTTCCAGCGCGTAGTCGCCGATCTTCGGAAAGCGGAACTCCAGGTGCGGCGCAAACCAGTCGGGCGAAAGGGCGAAGCCGGCCGCTGAGGTTTCCTCCAACACGTCCTGGAAGTCGCGCTCGATGAAGTGCGGCAGCATGAAGCGGTCGTGCAACTCGCTGCCCCAGCGCGCCAGTCGCTTGGGCGCGTATGGCACTCGCCAGAAGCGCGCAATCAACGCCCGCAGCAACAGCTGCTGGGCCAGACTCATCTGCGGATGCGGCGGCATCTCGAATCCGCGCAGTTCGAGCAGGCCCAAGCGCCCGGTGGGGCCATCCGGCGAATACAGCTTGTCGATACAGAACTCCGCCCGATGCGTATTGCCGCCGACATCCACCAGCAAGTTGCGCAGGATGCGGTCGACGATCCACGGCGATACTTCCGTACCTGCGTCGGGAATCTGCGAGAACGCGATCTCCAGTTCGTACAGCGCGTCATTGCGTGCTTCGTCGACGCGCGGCGCCTGCGACGTCGGTCCGATGAAGGTACCGGAGAACAGATACGACAGCGAGGGATGGTTGTGCCAGTACGCAATCAAACTGCGCAGCAGATCGGGTCGACGCAGGAAGGGTGAATCCGCAGCCCGCGCGCCACCCAATACGAAATGGTTGCCACCGCCGGTACCGGTATGGCGACCGTCGAGCATGAATTTTTCACTGCTGAGCCGGCACTCGCGCGCGAGCCCGTACAGATGGGTTGTGCGTTCGACCATTTCTCCCCAGCCGCCGGCGGGATGGATGTTGACCTCGATGACGCCGGGGTCCGGTGTCACCCGAAAGGTCTGCAGCCGCTCATCACGCGGCGGTTCGTAGCCTTCGAGCACGATGGGGCTATGCAGCTTGGCGGCGGTACATTCGAGCGCGTGAATCAAGTCGAGAAAGTGTTCCAGATCCTCCAGTGGGGGCAGGAAGATAAACAGCTGGCCGTCTCGAACTTCAGCGCAGATGGCGGTACGAACCACCTCTTTCGCCGCCAGCGGCTTGTCCTCTGCTTTTGATTCGGACGCGGCAGCGGCACTCGAACTTGCGTCGCCACGCACAGTCGGCAATTGCGCGAGCACCGGCAGCGGCTTCGCGTCAGCGAACGGATCCTTGGGTTGGATGAAGGGATAGTCCTCCTTGGGCAGCCATGGTTGCGAATCCAGCGGCAGCCGATAGCCCATCGCCGAATCCCCCGCGATCAGGAAACAGCCGCCCGAGCGCAACTGCCAACCGCTGCTTTGCCAATCACCATCGAAGTGCGCCAACGGCAGCACGTAACCCACCACCGCACCGAGGCCTTGCTCGTACACGCGCGCCAAGCGCTCGCGCTCCATCACATCGTTGAGGCGCGAATCCGAAGGGTCGACGTTCACTGGCAGCTTGCGTTCGCGCCACAGGTAGTAGTGCAGATCCTCGTACGCAGGAAATACATGCCGCGACTGCACGCCGAGTTGAGTCGCAAGTTCCGCCAGAAACTTTGCCGCGTCGCCGCCGTCTTGCGTACGAGTGCGCTTGCCACGGACGATCAACGACGGATCACGCCAAAGCGCCTCGCCATCGGATCGCCAGTAACAGTTCAACGACCAACGCGGCAGTTGCTCGCCCGGATACCACTTGCCTTGACCAAAGTGCGCCAATCCAAGCGGCGCGTAGTGATCCTTCATTTTCCAGAACAGCGCTTCGGCGCGATCACGTTTGTTGGGGCCCAGCGCCGCGGTATTCCATTCGGGATGCTCGATGTCATCAATTCCAACGAAGGTCGGCTCGCCGCCCATCGTCAGCCGCACGTCGTGCTGTTCCAGCACCTCGTCGATTTCGTGGCCGAGTGATTCGATGGCCAACCACTGCTCGGGGCTGTAAGGCTTGGTGACACGTCGTGTTTCCAGCACACGTTGCACGGACATCTGGTGCTCGAAGGTGACTTCGCACGCCTCCAGACCACCGCTGATCGGCGCGGCCGATCCGGGATCGGGTGTGCACGCGAGCGGAATATGGCCTTCACCGGCAAACAGGCCGGAGGTGGGATCGAGCCCGACCCAGCCGGCGCCGGGCAGATAGACCTCGCACCATGCGTGCAGATCGGTGAAGTCCTCGCTCGGGCCACTCGGTCCCTCGAGTGGTTTCTCATCCGCGACCAGCTGGATCAGATAACCCGACGCAAAACGCGCTGCGATGCCCAGCCGACGGAACAGCTGCACCATCAGCCACGCCGAATCCCGACACGACCCTGATCGCAAGCTCAAGGTCTGCTCGGGCGTCTGCACGCCGGGCTCAAGACGAATCAGATAGCCGATGTCCTGGCTCAGCCGACGATTGATCTCGACCAGAAAATCGATGGTGCGCTCAGCGGTTTGTGGCAGCGACGCCAGGTAGCGTTTGAGTTCCGGCGTCAGTGGTGACTTCGCCAGGAATGGCTTCAGCTCATGCTCGACATCCGGATCGTAGACAAACGGCACCGAGCGCGCGGCTTCGTCGAGAAAGAAGTCGAACGGGTTGATCACCGTCATCTCGACCACCAGATCGACCTCGATTCGCAGGTGATCCGCCTTTTTCGGAAAACTGAGCCGAGCCAGATAGTTGGCCTGCGGATCCTGCTGCCAGTTGACGAAATGGCCCTCGGGTTCTACCCGCAGCGAATACGAAATCACCCGCGTCCGACAGTGCGGCGCCGGTCGTAGCCGCACCACCTGCGGACCAATCATGATCGGCCGGTCGTAGCGGTACGAAGTGAGATGCTTGAGGGCAACCTGGATGGTCATGAGCAAGCTCGTTGGCGACGTGAGGCCACGGTGGCCCAGTGCACTTGATGCGTCAAACCCGCGTGGCCGTCAATGCGGAGCGCGCACTGGCTTGAGTGCGTTTGCATTCTGTTGGTGCAACGCAGACGCAAGCAAAGGCGACCATGGAGAGCGCCGCTCCCGCGGCGCTGCGCTAAGTTCGAAATTTTTTGGCGGACCGGTCTGCAAGCGCGAAGGCAGCGTAGTGTCACCCGGCAAACAGCAGCCGCGCGGGAGCGCGGCCCTCCTTAGATTCTTGACTCACCCGCGCACTTGAACGGCTTGATCACATCATGCACAAACTGCATCTTGCGCAGCGCACGATGCGACATCGCGAAGGGATAAGCGTCTGCATGACCCAGGCTGCGGTTCAGACTGTTGGCCACCAGCGTCAGCGGCGTCCAGATGCGCAACAATGCGGCGAACTCGTCCGCCAGCGGTGCGTCGTCGAAGTCGGGAAGCTGCACGATCTCAGCATCGAACACGCCCACCTTCAGCTGCCACGCATGGGCGGTGCTCAGCAGGTCCACCATGTGCAAATAGTGCGCCCAGGTTTCTGCCCAGTCTTCCCACGGATGCATGGTGGCGTAACCACTCACAAAGCCGGATTGCCAGTCCACCGTCGGGCCTTCGCGGTAGTGCCGTTCCAGCGCCTCCGCGTAATCAAGCCGCTCGTCGCCAAACAGCGAACGGAACGGCTCGATCAGCGCCGAATCCTTGACCAGCAGATCCCAGTAATAGTGTCCGGACTCGTGCCGGAAGTGCCCGAGCAGGGTTCGATACGGCTCATGCAGATCGATCTTGCAGCGCTCACGCTGCACCGGATCGGACTCGATCGCATTGATGGTGATGTCGCCCGCATCGTGTCCGGTGAACACCGGCCGTGAGGCCTCCAATTGGCGCAGGAAGTGAAACGCCAACCCACGTTGCGCATCCTCGACTTGGGAGAGCACGGGCAATTGCAGATCCAACACGCTCGCCAACCAATTGCGCTTGGCCGACTCAAGTTCACGCCAGGCCTGCTGATTCTCGACGATGGATTGATCTGGGATCGACGCCGTCAACCGACACGAGTGGCACTGCGCGCTCACGTCGTCAACACGCACCATCCAGCTGCAAGCGCAAGCGGTAGCCACGTTCTCGCAATGCCGCCAACGCTGCGCATGATCCCCATGCCGCCGCAGTGATCCATCTTCGTCCGTCGCGAACGCACCCAACGTCCGCTCCTCCGCGAGGTAACCCAGGGTAGCGTTGCAATGCAGACAGTGCGCGCTGTCGAGATACACCAGCGCGGCACAACTCTCACAGCGAAAAACTCTCATCAGGTGTCGGGCGACCTTGGCTTGCCCACAGTCGGGCATCGCCTTGCATCATCGGTGCAGGGGAATGGACCCGCAACCAACCACGCTCAGGTTCTACGTATCAGCAAAGCCCCGGCGACTCACGTTTCGCGCGATGCAAGACCGGAATCCGTCGGTCTACTCGAAGCCGTCGGAAAAGACCTGGTTCTCGATCAACTCCAGGACCACGCCCACGAAGTCGCCAAAATTCGATGTGCGTTCGATGCGCAGTTCGAGCACGTCGCCAACCTCGACTTGCAGGGCGTTGATGGCCGCCGGCCCGCCCGACCCGGCCGCAAAGTTGAACGGCTGGGTCCGACTGAATGGGTCCCCCGAGGCTATCTCGCCGCTGCTGATCGAGATGTCGTTCAACAACAGCGTCCAGCGGTTGCTGCGTCCGGTGTCACGTGCCATCCAGACGCCACCCACGACGCCGATCGCGCCGTTCAGCGGACTGGTCCAGCTGACATTGGCATGCGAGGTTCCGCTGCTGGCGGAATGGACGACCACGTCGCCGGTCAGAAAGTCCAAGCCGGTAGGGTTGTCCGAGCGGCTCCGCAGCCAGGCCGGAACGGTCAGACCCGCCGCCCAGGCGGGCTGTGCCACGGGACTGGGCAGCAGGGTCCAATCGGACACCGGCCCCAGGATGGCACCGCCATGACGGTAGGCCCAGGCACCGTTCGGGTTGACTGCATCGCTCCAATCGTCCGCCAGGCTGTGAGTCGTGGCGTGCACCCAGGGGCAGCCCAACAGCAGCAGGCAACGCAGTAGCCATGCTGCATGGCCCAGCTGACTGCCATGGGTGCGCGACTGTCCGGCAGACACGCTGTTCCAACCACTACCGCGGATGTCCATTTGCTCCTCCCGCCAGTCCCGTTGTTGTAACGGACGACAAACGGCGGGCAAACAGCTCATCGTTCTGGCGCCACCTCCCACCGGGCGCGCAGACGCTGCAGACGCTCGCGCAGCGCTGGCCTCGGCACCGCCCGACCCGACAAACCCTCGGCAGCGATTGCGGCGGCGGCCTTGGCTGCATCGTGCTGGCCCTGATGCCAGCGCAGCTCGGCCAGCGCCAGCTCGGCCTCGGCGCGCAGCGGATCGGCGGGCGCGAGCGTCGCCCGCAGGTGGTGGCCGGATTCGATCGGCTCGATCGCCGCCGCCACCTGCCCCAGATCAAGGCGTGCCAGACCGAGCCCGATCAAACTATAGGCGCGATATGGATGGCCTTCTGGAAGCACACTCTCCCGCAGCTGCACCGCCCGTTCGAAACGTGGCAGCGCCATCGCCGGATCGCCACGATCCAGCAGCAGATTGCCCAGATTGGTCTCGGCAGTGGCGACCAGCGGATGAGTGCTGCCCAGGCTGGCTTCCAAGGTGGCGAGCGAACCGCGCAGCAGGGTCTGGGCTTCATCCCAGGCCGCGCGCGAGTGCAACACCATGGCGAGGTTGTTTTCGGCTTGGGCGACCAGCGGATGCGACGCACTGGCGAACGCCTCGCGGCGAATGGCCAGCGCTTCGCGCAGCTCGGCTTCGGCGGCTTCCAGCTCGCCTTGGGAGTGTCGAAGCAAACCAAGGTTGCTCAAGGTTTGCGCCAATTCCGGATGCTGCGCGGGCAGCAGCCGGCGACGCATGAGCAGCGCCTCTTCGAACAGCGGCTGCGCCAGCGCCTGTTTGCCCAGCTGCATGTGCACCAGACCATGATTGTTCAGCGCGGTGGCGAGATCGACACTACCGGTCGCGCGCTCGCTGCTGCCCAGCAACGAGCGACGCAGGGCCACGACCTCGGCCAGGATCACGCCCGCGCTGGCAAAGTCACCGGCCGAAAAATCCACCGAGGCGCGATCATTGAGGCGCTCGCTGATCCGGCGCGCGTCTCCGCCGTGCAGGCGGCGGGTGCTCGCCAGGGCTGCGTCCAGCAGCGTGCGTGCCGCATCCAGTTTGCCGCGCATCACCAGCAGGCGTCCGAGCTTGGACTGCGCCAACGCCAGATCGCTGCTGTCGACTGCGCCGCCCTGTTGCAACAGGCCCATCGCTGCAGCAAGGTCGGCTTCTGCGGCGGCGAGTTTCCCGGTCAGCCGGCCCAGATCACCGCGATGGAGCAGGGTGTGGGCGCGCCTTCGGCTGGCAGCGAGGTCGTCTCCGGCTGACAGTGCCAGGGCTTCATCGAACAACGGTGCTGCCGCATCGAACTCGCCCAACCCGGTGTAGGTCCGCCCCAACGCGTTCAGCAGCTCGGCCTGCGCCGCTGGATCGCCAGCCAGCTGGTTGCGCACTCTTGGCACGCCGCGATCCAGCAATTCCCGCGCACTGACCGGACGGCCAGTCGCCTGCGCGGGATCGTTGGCCGTGAACACGTCGACCAGCAGCTCGACCACGCGCTGGGCCCGATCACGTTCGAGTTCAATCTGTACGGCCTGTGCGTGCGCATGCACCAAAAAAGCGACCACCGCCAGCAGCACGAGTGCCGCCAGCGAGGCTCGCCAGGGGTGACGCCGGACCCACAACCTGGCGCGATAGGCCGTGCGGTCCGGGCGCGCGCTGACCGGCTCGTGGGCCAGCAGATGACGCAGGTCGTCGGCCAGTTGCGCTGCGCTGGCGTAGCGCTCGGCGGGATCGAAGCACATGGCCTTGGCAACGACGGCGTCCAGATCGCGCGACAACGCGGGTGCCGACACCGCCAGTCGCGGCATCAGCCGTTGTGCATCCGGCTGCTGCAACCAGCCCGGATCCGGTCGCGTGCCAGCGCACAGCTCGAACAGCATCACGCCCAGCGCGTACACGTCGGCGGCGGTGCCGACCGCAGCGCCGCTGAACTGCTCGGGCGCCGCGTAGGCGGGTGTCAGCGCGTGGGCCTGGGTGATCACCGGATCGGCGTCCCGATTCAGCCGGCGGCCAATCCCGAAATCGATCAGGCGAGGGTGTGCCGCGTCGTCGATCAGCACGTTGGACGGCTTCAGATCACGATGCACGATCTGGTGCCGATGCGCGTGGTGCACAGCATCGCTCAGTGCGGCCATGACCCGCAGGCGGCTGTGCAGATCGGGCTGCGTGCGCTGCACCCAGCGATCCAACCGTTCGCCCTGGACGTATTCCATGACCAGGTACGGACGACCCTCCGGTGCGACACCGGCGTCCAGCAGTCGCGCGATGCCCGGATGTTCCAGCATCGCCAACATCCGCTGTTCGTCGTCGAAGCCCTGGCGCTGGATGGCATCGTCGACATCCCAGTTCAGCAGCTTCACCGCAACCTGACGCTCGAAGCGGCCATCGGCACGCTCGGCGAGAAACACACTGCCCATGCCGCCGGAGTCCAGCCGCCGCAACAACCGATAGGCGCCGAGCAATTTGCCCTCGGCCCAGTGCTGGCCGAGTTCAGCGGCGAGCAGTGGCTGCAGCTGCGTTTCGATCGCGCTGAAGAACGACGCGGCGGGCGCGGCGACCGCCAGCAGGGACGCCAGCTCGGCATGCAGGCCAGCGTCTTCTTCGACCAGCTGCGCCAGGCGCGCGCTCTGCTGCCCAGGCTCCAGCGCCACCAGCTCATCGAACAGCAGCGCAAGTTTGCCGAACGGCGGCGTCGAACTCATGGCGGCAGTCCGCTGCCGCCCATCTCACGGAACAGCCAGCTGCGTGCCAGGGTCCAGTGGCGCTTGACGGTCGCGTCCGAGCAGCCAATGGCCAGCGCCGTCTCGTCGATTTCCAGACCGCCGAAGAACCGGCAGACCACGATGTCATAGCCCCGCTGATCGTGGCGCTGCAGCGCTTCGAGGGCATCGTCGAGCTGCAGCAGTTCCTCGCTGCGCATGCTGGAGACCAGCTCGGGATCGAGATCGCTGCAAGCCTCACCGCCGCCGCGTTTGATCCGCATGGCATGGCGGGCGTTGTCGATGATGATGCTGCGCATCACCTTGGCGGCAAGAAAGAAGAACTGCGCCCGGTTTTTGATCGCCAGCTGCCGCTGGCGGGTCAGCTTGAGGTAGGCCTCATGCACCAGACTGGTGGTGCCGGCGGCCTGCGGTCCCGATGGCTTGCCGCGGTGGCGACGCGCCAGCAGGCGCAGTTCCTCGTACACCAGCGGCAGCAGTGCAGCGACCGAGCCGCCCTCGTTGCCGTGCTCCCCCATGTTGTCGAAGGTCGCCTGCGTCATGGCGGGCAGACCAACAGGAATTGCCAGGAGTCGCTCGCGCCCATGCACACCCCTTTCCACTCGCTCAACGCTGGCTAAACGGTTTGCCTTGCATTGCCCACAGACGGGCAGCGCCTTGCATCATCGGCGCAGGGGAATGGGCTCGCAAGTTGACCCCGGTGTGGACCAACGCGGTTTCGTGCGGCTGCGGGATGGTGATGGCGCGGCGATCTGCGATATCGGCGCGGTTGAAGTCCAGCTGGAACCGATCTTCGCCGACGGACTCGAGCCCTGACCTCGTCATGCACATCGACTGCGTGGAGGACCTCACGCACCGGGTGCACAGCACCTTGCTCGGCAGCGGCATCCTGATCGCCGAGCACCTCTGCAACCTCGGCGAGTTGCCGGACGAGGGCTTCAACTTCACCGCCGCGCCGCCGAAGTCCCGCGGCGTCGGAGCGTTTCCGGTGCGTGCGTAAGGGCAGCTCCGCTCACTCGAAACCTGAGCGCGGTATCAGCGACTGTTTCGCTGGCGCGCGATTGACCGGCGAACGTCCCGTCATTCGTCGCGCAACGCCAGGCTCGGATCAATCCGAGCCGCGCGCCGCGCCGGCAGCCAGCAGGCGACGAGGCCGACCACCATCAACATCGCAGTACCGAGTGCCAGCATGGCCGGCACGTTGGCATCGACGGCCTCCGCCCGCCACAGGTTTGACGTGCCCAGTAACAGCAAGCTGCCGAGTGCAACGCCGATGGCGCACAGTGCGCCACCGCTGCGCATGACCTGCAGTACCAAGCGTCGCGGCGATGCGCCGAGTGCCATGCGAACCGCGAGCTCCGGCGCGCGTCGCGCCACCGCGTAGGCCATGACACCAGCGACGCCGAAGGCAGCCAGCAACAGGCTCGATCCGGCAAATCCGATCAGTACCAAGGTCTGCATGCGCGGCTCGGCGATGCTGGCGGACAGCACACTGTCCATCGTGCGCACATCGAACAGCGGATACTGCGGGGCAATCCGCTCGGTAACCGCGCGCAGCGGCGCGACTAGCGGCAGCGGGTCGCCATCACTGCGCAGCAGCAGGGTCATCGTTTCGGTGACAATCCACGTGGTGGGCATGTACATGGTCGGAGTTGGCGCATCGCCGAGACCGGTCTGCCGCACATCGCCGACCACGCCAACCACAGTGCGCGATTGTCCATTGCCCAACCGCACCGTGCGTCCGACCGGATCGGATCCGTCCGGCCACAGCGTGCGCGCCAGCCCCTCGGACAACAGCATCGAACGCGGGGCCTCGTTGTCTGCCGCGAAACCGCGCCCCTTGAGCAGCGGCACGCCGAGGGTTGCCAGATAACCGGGAGACACCACACGCCAGGAAGCCTGGGTGCTGTCCTGTTCGTAATTCAGTGCCGCACCGGCACCCGCCGCGATGCTCATGCTGGTGTTGAAGTCGCCCAGCGGGATCTCGCTGGTGATGCCGACCGATCGCACGCCGGGCAGCGCACCAATCTCTTCCAGCAGACGCGCGTAGACCTGCAAGTGCGGGGTCAGATCGATGTTTTCGCTTGCCTGCGGCAGAGTGATCCGCGCCACCAGCAAATGCTGGGGGCGGAATCCCAAGGCATTGTCCTGCAGTCGGTCCAGATGCTGCGCCAGCAGCGCGGCGGATGTGACCAGCACCGTCGCCAGCGTGAACTGCACCACGACCAGAATCTGCCGCAGCGGACCGCGCTTCGCGTCAACGCTGGATCGTCCCTGTTGTTGCAGCACTTGCGCCAGCGGACGCCGCGCAGCCATCAGCGCCGGCACCAGCCCGAACGTGATCGCCGTCGCTGCCGCGGCCGCGATCGCCAACAGTGCCGCTCGCCAATCGAGCGCGAACATGGCCAGCCGCGGCGTGCTCGCCGGCAACACGGCGACGGCGACCTGCAGCGCGACCAGCGAGATCATCACCCCGAGAGCACCGCCAAGCGCCGCCAGCAGCACGTTCTCGGAAATCATCTGCGTCAGCACGCGCCGACGCGGCGCTCCGAGCGCCTGACGCACGCCCATTTCGCGTTCGCGCGCCGTGGCGCGCGCGATATGCAGGTTTGCCACATTGGTGCAGGCGACCAACAGCAGAACCAGTACCGCCGCCAACAGCAACACCAGCCGCGCACGCACATCTTCACCCACGATCCACGTGCGCACCGGTTGCACAGCGCCTTCCCAGCCGGCGTTCTCGCGTGGGAATTCCTGCGCCAGCGCGGTGCTGATGGTGGCGAGTTGTGCCTGCGCCTGCGTCGGGCTCACGCCCTCGCGCAGGCGGCCGAGCACATCGAGACGGCGATCACCACGGCCGTAGGTTTCCGGATCCGGCGTCAGCGGCAGCCACACGCCGATGTCGGTCGCGAAACCGACATCCTGCGGCGCGATGCCAACCACTCGGCGGCTCTCGCCGTCGATCGGAATGCTGCGGCCGATCAATGCAGGATCGGCGTTGAAACGGTTGCGCCACAGGCCCTCACCGAGGATCACCACCGCCTCGCCCCCGAGCGTGTCTTCGGCCTCGCTGAACTCGCGCCCGGCCAGCAGCGGCATGCCCAGCACGCGCCAAATCGTCGCCGACGCCCGCAGCGCGCGCACCCGTTCAAAGCGACCTTCGACACCCAGATTGATGTTGTCGCCGTCGATCGCAGCGAGCGCCGCGAACGTTGTGGCGTGCTGTTGCCACGACTGGAAATTGGGCGTCGACACCGCGAATTCTGGCAGGCCCAGCGACGGGTTGCGTTCGGTGAGGCGCACCACCTGATGTGCGTCTTGATACGGCAACGGTGCCAGCAGCATCAGGTGCACGATGCTGAAGATTGCGCTGGCGGCGCCGATTCCGAGCGCAAAACTCAGCACGGTCGACAAAGTGAACACACGGTTGTGGCGCATCGACAGGCTGCGCCAGGCATGGCGTAGATCACGCAGGATCATGGTCGGACGTCCGTCACGGTGGATGCCTGTCCACTCTGCATCCCTTGTGCCAACCCGCAAATGGCATGCACGCGGCGGAATATCACGCGATTCCGCATCCGTCCCGATTGAGAATGTTCGATTGTGGACGTGGCGGTGTCCGCTTTCGGTTGGGAAGCAGCCGTTGGATGGTCGAGTGGGAGCGGCCAGCAAGCGGCGTCTGGCAGTACGAGGGCCGGCAATCTCGAAGAAGCGCCATCGCCTGGCGATGGCGCGCCCGGAGGGGTGAGGCGATGCGCTTGCGAACCACCGGTTCGCGCATCGGCGAACGCATTCGCGCTGTGCGCGAGGGCCGGAAATCTCGAAGAAGCGCCATCGCCTGGCGATGGCGCGCCCGGAGGGGTGAGGCGATGCGCTTGCGAACCACCGGTTCGCGCATCGGCGAACGCCTTCGCGCTGTGCGCGAGGGCTGGAAATCTCGAAGAAGCGCCATCGCCATGCGAAGGCGCGCCCGGAGGGATTCGAACCCCCGACCAACGGCTTCGGAAGCCGCTACTCTATCCAGCTGAGCTACGGGCGCATTTTGCAGGGACTTTTTGCTCGCCGACGAGGCCGTTTCGAGTATCAGCCGGCGTGACGGCCGCGCAGTGTACCAGAGCCCCGAGCAAAGGTTTCCTCAGCCGACACGCTGACATTGGGTCGGCCGCAGGCGTGCCCCGCTCGGAGATGGCGACTCGCCTCATGAGCCGGCGAATCGGTCATGCCAAGCCGTCAATCCAGGCAAGCAGTTGGGGCGCAGCATAGCCTCGTGGCACTCCCGCCACCCGCAGCGCGTGCAGGGAGAATGAACCCAGCACTGCAGAAATCAGCAGCGCGGCGTGCGCACCCGGTGCGGCGACACGGGCTGCCCGAAACAGTCCGGCGAGGAGCTTCTGGTCTTGCGCCAGCCACACCGACAAGCGTTCACGCACGACCGGGATCGCCATCGCATCCGCCATCAATGCCACCCACACGGTCACCTGTTCAGCCTCGCCGGCCGCGCCTTCGCCGACACGAGCGGCGACATAGCTGCGAAGCCTTTCGGCGGGAGACGTTGCCTGTGCTGCCAGCGCCTGGAAACGCGCATCGGCTTGCGCGATCAGGCGCTCGACCAAGGCGTGCAGGATCGCCTCCTTGTCCTTGAAGTGATAGTGCACGAGGCCCGGCGCCAAGCCAGCGCGCTCGGCAATCGACCTGGTCGTGGCGCGACTGAATCCGGCTGCCGCCATCTCGGCTTGCAAGGCATCGACGATCTGCTCACGGCGCAGGTCGGTATTGGGGCGACGTCCCATGGTGGCTTTAATTGGTCAAAGACCCAAACAATATTGCACAGTCTCCGGGACGGTGATAGCCTGCCTTCAATACTTGGGCGTTCACCCAAATTATGGAGCCAGCCATGTCACGGGACCTGTTCGAGCGCTGGCGTACCCTCGCCAGGCAGCTGGGACTGCTCGATTCGGACGCCATCGGCAGCGAACTGGTTGCCCGCTATGGCGAGACTCACCGCTGCTTCCACGGCCATGCGCATCTGACGCAGGTGCTCGACGTACTCGACGAGCTGAAGGCTGACCCCCGCCTGCATCTCGCTGCCTGGTTCCACGACGCCGTCTACCGGCCCGGTCGAAACGACAACGAGCCGTTGAGCGCCGTGCTGGCACGTCAGCGCCTCGAAGCAGCGGGTCTGCCTCAGCCGGACCTCGAGCTGGTGGCGCGCGCCGTTATCGCCACGGCCGGCCACAGGGATGTCGACCCGGCATTTGATCCCTTGCTCGACGCCGACCTCGCCGTGCTCGGCGCGTCGCCCCTTGCCTACCAGCGCTATCGGGAACAGATTCGACAAGAGTTCGCGGCGATTCCCGACCTGCTGTTCGGGCCTGCGCGCGTTTCCTTCCTGCGCGGGATGTTGGCTCGTCGGGCAATTTATCGCACGCCGGCCTGCCACCTCCGCTTCGAGGGGCAAGCCCACCGCAATTTGCAGAACGAGCTCGATCAACTTGGCGGAGGCGGCTGAACGTGCAGCTGGTGCACCGCCGCCGCTTTCCGGTCGACCACTACGTCCTGATCGACCCGGAGGGCCTGTCAACGCCAGGCACGCTGATTGCAGAGGCGCGTCGGCAAGCCGAAGCACTTGCCTTGCGCAGTACCGGTGATGCGCGCAACTTCACGCTCATTCAGAACGGCCCGGGCCTTGCGCGATGTGATTGGCCGCATGTGCACATCGTCTGCACCCGGACCCGCTTCCGCAAAGGCCTGATCTATCTGTTCATCGGGTTCAAGAACCTGTGGGTTGCCATGCGCGAGTGATCACAGCCTCGGGTGCGTTCACCTCGGCGCGGGGAATGCAGGCACAACGAATCGAGGCGGGAGGCGCACGGGGCACATGCCGCTCACGGTGAAACGCGCGGACGGCGATCAATCAGAACTGCCGACTACCTTTGCCTCGAACGCAACCCTCGGCTACGCAGCTCGCACTCGCCCCGCCACCACCTGCTACCGCATGATGTGTAGCCTCACGCCCCGCCAGCCGCGCAATGCAGCTTCCGATCAGCACCACTCGCCAGCCGCCATCGACCTCGGCTACCTGCGGCCAAATAACGTCGATCACCCGTTGGCAGGTCGCGCCCGGCGACTCGCTCTGGTTCGGCGAAGTCAGGCTCGACCCCTGGAAGCTGCACCCACGGGTGCCGACGATCGCGCTGTCCGGATTGCTGATGATCTGCAAGATTTTGCGCATTCCGAAGCGCTGAGCCGGCGATGCACTTTCCCTCTGCCCTGCTCTTCTCTTGCCTGGCTTGCATATTGTTCGCCTCGTCGCCGACGTACGCCGCTACTGCTATCCAAGACGAGGTCGTCAGCACGGCCTCAAAAACACCGCTGTCTCCGGGCTGCGTGATCCAACGGGCGCTCGATGTCTGCCTGGAGGATACGGGCAATGGCTACGAGCAGCTTCGATGCTTGCAGCCAGCCTTGCGCGACGCACGCGCTGAACTCGCCGACGTACACATGCGAATCGCGCCGAGGCTGCGGGAAGACACGGCTCTTCTCGCCGCATTCGCGGCTGCGGAAGCATCGTGGCAGGCATGGATTGAACGTGATTGCGAAGTCGTGTCGCAAGATTGGAGCGGCGGTTCCATGCGTCGTGCGGTCGTTGCGGCGTGTCACTACCGCCACACCGTCGAACGGACCCAGCAGTTGTGGGGCCGCCACGAGCAAGGATATGAAGGGCAGGTCCCGGCCGACTGCTTGCCGGATCGTTAGCTGGGCATCTCGATACGCCCTTGGGAGTGCGCGGGGGAATGTCGCGGCGAGGCAAATCGGCGGGGGGCAGAGCATCATTCCTCATGGCCCACTGGTGCCATTCTCACGATTGGCGGCGCAAGAATGCCGTGGTGCGTGCGGTGGGCCTGCCAAACGTGTCATCGCGAGACGTGGTCGGCATTCAGTCGTCCGTTTGGGTGACATGCGTTGCACGTGAAGCGTGCCATCATTGCTCACGCGTCTGGCGCGCAAGGGGTGTGCCGGCAGTTGATCTCCGGAGTGGCAATGAATCGCATCCAGAAAGTCCTCAGTTTGACCTTTCTCATCGTTGCAACGGCGCAGGCCGATGCTCCGCAAGTTTCCGGAGAAACCGCGTGGGCCGATACCAAGGCAGCGCCGGACTTGCGCTGGAAACATCGGGACTTCCCTGCCGGCGGCGTCGCTTTGATCGTCCTCGAGCGCATGGCTCAGGATCGCGTTGATGCGGTCAGGCGCGAGAACGCCGCGCCCGGCCAGAAGGCTTTGAGAATCGGCATCGAGCGGCAAGTGGCGACCGAGTCTGCGTCCAGCCGGACAACACTGACGTGGCGCGAGATGCCCGATGGTGGACAGACCGCGCGCATCCAGGTGATTTCGGCGGGCGCCGTCGCATTGCGCTCCGCCCTCGATGTTGCGGCACTGCCCGCCGGTGCGGAGCTGCGGTTCGCCGGCGACAACGTTGTGGGACCTGCAACGGCCGTGGTGAGCGCAGACGAAATCGCACGGATGCGTCAGGTTGATCCGATGTACTGGACGCCAGTCACGACGGGTGAGCGTCAGACCATCGAGATTTTCCTGCCTGCCGGCGCCGATTCGCGCTGGGCGCGCGTATCGCTGCAAGCCGTTTCGCATCTTTTTGTGTCGCCGCAAAGTTCGCTCGCCGCCGCCAAGATCGGCGAATCCGATGCGTGTGAGATCGACGCCAAGTGCGTCACCAATCCTTCCGCCGCCTACCTGGACGCCAAGAACGCGGTGGCGCGGATGGTGTTCCAGACCAGCCAAGGCAGCTCGCTGTGCACCGGCACGTTGTTGAACGATACCGACACTGCCACCCAGGTCCCGCACTTCTTCACTGCAGCGCATTGTTTCACCAGCCAGAGCGTGGCCAATACGCTGACCACGTTCTGGTTCGACGAAGCGACCAGCTGCGGCAGTGGTGTGCAGGATCCGTCGGTGCGCCAAGTGAGCGGCGGCGCGACGGTACAGTTCGCGAGCGTGGCCTCCGATGTGCTGTTCCTGCGCTTGAACAATGCGCCTCCGGGCGGGGCGATGTTCCTGGGCTGGAACTCGGCTGCGCTGACCGCCAACACCGAGGTTCTGATGCTGCATCACCCCGCTGGCGACGTGAAGAAGGTCACCCTGGGAAGGGTCAAGGGATTCGGCCCGTCCAGCTTGGCGAGCGGCAACTTCATCCAGGCCGGTTATACCAATGGCACCACCGAAGGCGGCAGCAGTGGCTGCGGTTTATTGACGCTGAGCAGCAACGGTTACCAACTCCGCGGCGGCCTGCTCGGCGGTTCTGCGAGCTGTGCGAATACCGGATCGCTGACGACGCCGGAAAACAGCGACGACTACTCGCGCTTCGATCAGGTGTTTCCGAGCCTGCAAACCTTCCTGATGCCCTCGACCACGCCACCTGCAAATATTGACTACACGGGCACCTGGAGCAACCCGGCGCAGAGCGGCTGGGGTGTTGTCATACTGCGCGGTGTCACCGGTGTGTATCTGGTGAATATCTACCATTACAACGAATCGTCGGTTCCGATCTGGTTCCTGAGCGCCGGCGCCTTGAACGGCAGCAGCTACAACCAGTCGCTGCTGGTGTTCACCGGCCCCTGGTTCGGCATAAATCCCTTCAACCCCAGCGCGGTCAGCAGCCGCTCTGCGGGCAATGTGATCGTCAATTTCACCAGCGCCACGACGGCGACCATCAACTACACGATCGACGGCCGCAACGTGTCGACCTCGATCTCGAAACTCGCGTTCTGAGTCGGGCTCGCAGCGGCGTCCGGCAATCCGCCCAGCGCGGTTGCCGGATGCGCCATGCAACGTCAGCGGTCGCTTCGGCGATGCTGCGTGACCGATTGACAACACTCCATGCGACGAGGGCGACGACGGTAGCGCCGAAACTCAGGGCGAGGGTTTCACTGGCGCGAAGAGAAATGCGTCAGCAGCCGCTTCAAGCGAGGCACCGGATTGGCGAACTTGACCTGCTGTTCGTCGAATGCCTCGGGATCAAACCTGCCGCGCAGGCCCTTCTGGCTGGCCGCCCAGGCGTGGGATGAGGCGTGCTCCGGATCGTCGGGGTTGGCCAGGGTTTCGAGCAGGCTTTCATAGCCACCCGGCCCGCCACAGTCATCCGGCGGACCGGATCGCTCACCGGCCGTGCAGCGCGGGTACTTCTTACCCGGTGCCGCAGGCAAGACCTCTTCCAACGTGATGACGTGCTGCCAACCGTCTCCGAAGTCGTATTCGTAATCCAGACGCGGATTGGCCGGGTTGAGGAGCTCGGCCACGCGATGCTTCCAGCCCGGCAGCGTGCCGACGAGGTCGTCAAACTCGTCCGTCGGGATGCCGAACCGCGAACTGTCACCTTCATGACCAGGCCGGCCAAAGGAATGCAGGTGCGAATCGTCCCAGCCGAATGCGCTCTGGATGGCGACATGCAGGTCCCAGAGCGTGTAGTCACCGGGTACCTGAAGGCGCCGCCAGATTGGCGGCTCGATGTGCAGCAGCTCGATGTGGAGCTGGAGGATGGCGTTCGACAAGATGTGCCCCTACTCATTCCGGTTGGATGGGTGGGTCGGGAATTGTCCCAGCACTGTAACAGCGGAAGTGGGCGTGCCCAGATCGCTTGGAAGATTGCGCGGGCCTCGGCGGGCGCTGTGCTGCCAACCGTCGAATTGCAAACAGGGGACTTCACTTATTAGCCTGAAGGCTAACTTCCAAATAATTATCCCTTGGGCTAATACTTGGATGATTGCGCTTTGGGCTAATTTCTAATGGGCGGGCATCAGTCAAAGATGGGAAGAAGTGGGGGCCACCCCATGCAAGAACACGTCGTCTTGCTTCCTGAGCACGCGGGCCCGCTGTTGCGAGCTCTACGGGTCCAGCAAGGATTGTCGCAAAGGGCGTTCGCGCGACAACTTGGGGTCTCGGCACCGACGCTCAGCGTGCTCGAAAAAGATGCTTCGGTTGCTTCGTTGCGCCGCGTGATGCGAGTGCTGTCCCTCTTGGGGATGGAGCTGGTGGTGCGGCCACGTGAGGCAGGCGGCGATGCCTCGGAGCAGGTGCCTTGGTAGCCGATGAGCCGCCAAAAGGCAATGAAGCAATCGGACGCGCACAGCTGCCGAAGCTCGGTCTGCGGGCCTACGGGAAGGGGGTTCGGGTCCTTGGTGTTTGGATGAACGGTGAACACGTGGGCGATTGGCTTTCACCCAGCGAATCACAGAGTCAATTCGTGTACGCACCGAGCTGGTTCAGTTCACCCTCGCGTCGACCGATTTCGTTGTCCTTACCGATGCTGACAGCCGGCCACGTCGAACGCGGCGCGCAAGTCAGCAACTACTTCGACAACCTGCTGCCCGACAGCCAGGTGATTCGCCAGCGCATCCAGGCCCGGTTCGGCACTGCCAGCAACCGGGCTTTCGATCTGTTGGCAGCGATTGGTCGTGACTGTGTCGGTGCTATCCAACTGTTGCCGGCTGGCGAAACTCCGCAAGGTGTTGATCGGATCGAAGGTGAACCGATGACCGAGGCCGAGGTGGCTTCGCTGCTTCGTCGCACTCCTGCCATGGCCGGGCTTGGGCGGCAAGATGGCGATGACTTTCGCATCGCGATCGCCGGTGCGCAGGAAAAGACCGCTCTACTGTGGCATGACGGCCGATGGCACCGACCGCGAGGAGCGACGCCCACTACGCATATTTTCAAATTGCCGATGGGCCTGGTCGGAAACATGCAGGCCGACTTCAGCAGCTCGGTCGAGAACGAATGGCTGTGTGCGCAAATCGTGTCGGCCTTCGACCTTACGGTGGCCAACTGCAGGATCGAGACCTTCGAGGAGCAGAAGGCCCTCGTGGTCGAGCGCTTTGACCGCCGCCTTGCCGCAGCCGGCACGCAGTGGCTGCGGCTGCCGCAGGAAGATTTGTGCCAAGCCACCGGCACACCGCCAGCGTTGAAGTACGAGGCAGAAGGAGGCCCCGGTATTCAACGCGCCTTGGACCTGCTGCTTGGTTCGACCACTGCGAGCCACGACAGAGAGACGTTCTTCAAGGCACAGATGGTGTTCTGGCTGCTGTGCGCCACCGACGGGCACGCCAAGAACTTCAGCCTGCACATCGACGCGGGAGGCCGCTATCGCCTTGCGCCGCTGTACGACATTCTTTCCGCGTACCCGGTGCTTGGTCACAGTGCCAACCAGCTCGCGCCCGAGCGAGCGAAGATGGCGATGGCTGTTGTTTCCAAGAACCGTCACTACCTGTGGTCCCGCATCCTGCCACGGCACTGGGATGCCATGGCCAAACGCTGCGGCTTGCCAGAGGAGCGTGCGCGCGACCTGAGGCTGGAACTGGCCACCGCCGCGCCCACGCTGGCGGAGGCAATCAAATCAGGTCTGCCTGCTGGGTTTCCCGCACGGGTCGCGGAGACAGTGCTCGACGGCCTGACCAAGGCAGCTCTGCGGCTTTTGTCCTGACCGCCGATCACTGTCGAGACCGATGGCGTTGCGGCGTGTTGAAGACCAAGGCTCAGGCTCAGGCCGCCGCCGGCAACCACACACTCACCGTCAATCCCCCACCCTCACGATTGCTCAAGGTGATGCGGCCGTCGTGGGCTTCGGCGATTTCTCGGGCCAAAGCCAGGCCCAGGCCGGTGCCGCTGCGTTTGGTGGAATAGAACGGCAACAGGGCGCTGGCCATGACGGTTTCGGTCATGCCGCTGCCGCGGTCATGCACATCGACTCGCCAGTGTTTGCCGACGCGGGCGACATTGACGCGCACTTCCTCGGCAAGCGAACCGGCCTCGATGGCGTTTTTCACCAGATTGATGATCGTTTGCCCGATCTGGGCGGAATCCATCTCGACCGTCGCTTGCTCGGGAGCCGTCCAGACGAAGGGGTTTTGCCCGGCGAGCATTGGCAAGAATTCGGTCCAGACGGTGCGTTGTTTGTTGGGGTTGGGAAGTTTGGCGACCGCGGCGTAACCACGCACAAAGGTGTCGAGATGGCGGGCGCGTTCCTCAATCGTGGCGAACACGCGTTCGAGCGCCTCGGGTTGACCACGCGCCACCAGCTCGCGACCGGAGTGGGCCAAGGATGAAATCGGCGCCAGCGAATTGTTGAGCTCGTGGCTGATGACGCGAATCACCTTTTTCCATACCGCCACTTCTTGCCGGCTCAGTTCACGGGTGATGCGGCGGAACAGATGCAAATGGTGCAGACGACCATTCAGCGAGAAGCCGCGCCGCGAAAAATGGAAGGCTTCGTCCTCACCATCGATGGGCACCGAAAAAATGCAGTCGCCACCGCTTTGCACCGCCTCCTGCATGGCGGCAGGCGTGTTGGCCAGCAGCTCGGCAAAGGCGCGGCCCTCCAGTTTTCCACGCTCGCCGAACAATTTGCGCGCAGCCAGATTGGCGTAGACCACGTGGCTGCTCTGACCTTCGAGCAAGAGCGCAGTCGGCGTGTTCTGCACCACGGTGTCGAGCAGCAGTTCGCGCTGGAATAGATGCTGGCGTTCGTCACGCAATACGTTGCCCAGCGCGTTGAAAGCAGAGATCAACTCGCCCAGTTCGTCATCGCGATCGCGCCGAATGGAGGTGGCGAAGTCACCCTCGCGAAAGCGATCCACCGCGCCACTCATGGCGCGCACCAGAACGCCGAAACGCGACGCCGCGCGCGAGCCTGACCATGCAGCCACGGGCAACGCCAGCAACACCGCGATGACCCACGCCAATCGTTGGTCATCCCACCATGTGGCAAGCGCAGCGGTCAGCGTCGCCCCCAACAGCGCAGCAATCATCAGCAGCGCGGCGAATTTGCCTTGTAACGAGGTCAGGGGCATGGCTTGGGTTTCAGTGAGCGCGAATCGTCACGCATCGGGTCTGCTGACATCCATGGAACAGGTGCTGCTCCATGTATGTCAGCAGTTCCTGGTGGGCTGTAACGGATGCAGCGGAAGTGGGATCGCGACGGGATGGGCGTGATGGACGCCGCTCCGGAGCGAGGCCAATAGCCAAAGCCATTGGCGGAGTGAGGAGCAAGTCCAGCGCGGCCATTCCGAGCGAGCGACTTTCGATTTGTCCGTTACCGTCCACTAGCTCCCATTCTGCTCAGCCAAGCCCAGCTTCTCCATCCGCCGATACAGCGCCTGCCGCGACAAACCTAATTCGGCGGCGGCGTGGCTGACGATGCCGTTGTGCTGCGCCAGCAAGCGTGCCAACGAGGCGCGATCCAGCTCGGGCTCGCTGATTCGGGGTGCGCTCGTTTTTGCCGCGACGGGCAAACCCAGATCGGCCACTTCGATGACGCCGTTGCGACCCAACAAAACTGCGCGCTCGATGGCATTTTTCAGCTCGCGCACGTTGCCGGGCCAGGCGTGTGCCAGCAACGCCGCGCGTGCTTCCGGTTTCATCGTGGCGCGTCCGGCAAGGAAAAATTCGGCCAAGGGCAAGATGTCGTCGCTACGCTCAGCCAGGGCCGGCACGGCAAGCTCGATCACGTGCAAGCGGTAATAGAGGTCTTCGCGAAACGTGCCGGCACGAATCATCGCCGGCAAATCGGCATTGGTCGCACTGATGACGCGCACCTTGACGATTCGCGTCTTGGTTGAGCCCAGCCGCTCGAACTGGCCGGATTCAAGCACACGCAGCAGTTTCATCTGCCCGCTCAACGGCAGATTGCCGATCTCATCCAGAAACAATGTCCCGCCGTCGGCGGCTTCAAATCGACCATCACGCGCGCGCTGCGCCCCGGTATAAGCACCGGCTTCTGCACCAAACAATTCAGCCTCGATCAAGTCGGCCGGCAAGGCACCGCAATTCACCGCCACGAAAGGCCCGGCCTTGACCGCCGAGTTGGCTTGAATGATCTGAGCGATCACACCCTTGCCCGACCCATTCGGCCCGCTGATCAACACCGGCACCTCGGCGCGCGCGATCTGGCAGGCGGTGCTGAGCAGGCGTTCCATGCTGTCGGCCGCAAACACCAGACCGCGCAGATCGAAACGCTCCTGCAAACGTTCGCGATGCGTTTGCCGCTCACGTTTGAGTTGCCGCGTCTCCCGTCGCGCCTGCCCCAACGCCAGCAGGTTCTGAACGGTGGTGACAAGCTTGCGGTCATCCCAAGGTTTGCCCAGATAATCGGCCGCGCCCGCTTTGACCAATTCCACCGCCGCCGCCAGATCGGTCCATGCCGTCAGCAACACCACGGGCATATCCGGATGGCGGCTCCGAATGGCTGCGAACAGCGCCTTGCCCTCTTCGCCCGACGTGGTGTCAGCGCTGAAGTTCATGTCCTGAATGACCAGATCCACTGCCTGCGCCGCACCCACGGACGGGTCCAGCACCGTGAGTCCTGCGGCCGGCGAATGCGCGCAGATCACATCCCAGCCATGCAAGCCCAGCAACACCTCCAGCGCGGTGCAAACAGCGGTGTTGTCATCGATGATCAGAATGCGCGACATGCTGCCAATTCGTGAGCGGTGGCCGGCTGGCTTTATACCGTGCGCGTGGCAATCGCAGGTGAAACCCGCGACGCCCGCCGTGCTGGCCCAAACGCCGCAATCTGACCCAGGATCAAGATGATCAAGGCACCCACCGGCACCCAGTACCACGCCAGTCGCGACAAGCCGAATTCGCTCATCAGCAGCGCGTTCAGAAGGTACGCCAGCGCAGAGCCGCTGACCGCGCCGATGCAGGCGATGATCAAATTCTCGGTCATGAAGTATCCAAGAATATTCGGCTTGCTCGCCCCCAGTGCGCGGCGGGTGCCGATCTGCTTGATGCGTTGGGTCACCCAGAAACTCACCAGGCCCACGATGCCGAGCCCGGTCACCAGCAACAGCGCCGCGACGACAATGCCGAGCAAGATCGAAACCGCCCCGTCGTTGCGATAGAAGTTCTCTCGAACCTCGCTGAAGCTGCGCAATCCGCGGATGATGCGGCCGCTGTTGCTCTCGATCAGCATGTTTTCGATCTCGCCCATCAGGCGGTCGCGTTGTCCCGGCTCGGTGCGCACGATGTACATCACGTTGCCGGTATCCAGCTTGCGATACGGCACCAAGGTGACGCGTTCCTCGATGTCGGCCCAGCCACGCCAAGGCGAACGCAGGCGCTCGACGATGCCGATGATCTCGGCGGGCGGATGGCGGTCCGGATCGCCGGTGATTATTCGTCGACCGACCATGTCGCTCACTGCTTCGACATCCGGAAACAAAGCGCGCGCCAAGCCTTCGGTGATGATGATCTGGGTCGGGATGTTCTCCGATTCAGGCAGAAAGTCGCCAATTTCTTCGGCGGTGAAATTGCGCCCGGCAATCAGGTTCACTCCGTAGGTTTTTACCGCCTGCTCATCGGCAAAATACATCGCCGTGGTGGCGGTGACGGCGGGTTCGGACTCGTGATTCTCCAGGCCACTGGCCCATCCGCCGTTGGTCAACGGCATGGTGTTGCTGGCGAATGCGGCGACCACACCCGGCGTTTCGCGAATCCGGCGCAGGTCATCACGCACCACCGATCCCGCATCGAAGTCAGCAACGAAACCACTGCTGGTCACGCTGAAGATATTCGGCTCATCGATGCCGGAGGATTCGTTCATCAGGGCCAGCCGTTGCTGGATGATGTACAGCGCATTGACCACGACAGCCAGCGTCAGCGCCATCTGCAGGCCAATCAAGATCAGACCCACCTTGTTGCGCAGCAGTGCCGAGAATATGGGGCGGATGTGCATGATGAATTCCTTTCTTCAACTCGACTTCAACTGCGCCGCCGGCGCGATCTGACAGGCACGCCAGGTGGGAAACAGACCCGCCAGCAAACTGGCGCCGATCGATAACAACACCGCGATCACGATCAGTTGTGGATCCAGCTTGGCCAACATCGCCGACTCCGGCACCAGCGAGCGCACGCCGGCCAATCCCAGCCACGCGATACCCAGGCCCAACAGACCACCCGCGACACCGACGGCACCGGCCTCGAACAGGAACTGGGCGAACACCTGCCTGCGGCTGGCACCCAAGGCGCGGCGCACACCGATTTCGCCGGCACGGCCGAGAAACTTCGCCAACATCAGGCCCACGCTGTTGAGCAGGCAGACCAGCAGAAAGGCCGAAGCGATGCCCAGCGAAATCGGCACGTCATCACCGGTGACGCGACTCTCGCGAAGCCAATCCATCACCGGCGTCACCCGATTGTCGAGCGGCCGCGGAAACCGTCCGAGCGCCTTTTGCTCGGTCACGTAGGCATTCAAGAAATCGACGTAGCGGTCGCGCTCGGCCTGGTCATCCAGCTGCACCCAGAACTGCGTCCAGATACATTCGGATGCCAGATACGTGTCGTAGCTCGGATCTTTCGCCGACTCAAAACAATTGTTGTTGCCGCTGGAGCGGATACGCAGGTCGTCGTTGATGCTGAGCGGCAGATAGAAGCCCTCCGGGCTCTCGAAACTGCCCTGCGTCACGTCGTAATAGCGCGGCGAAGGCCGCCACTCATCCAGCACGCCGATCACACGATAGCTGCCCTCACCCAAACGAATGTTTCGGCCCACGCTGTTCTCACCACCGAAGACCTTGTCATTGATGTCCTTGGACAGCACGACCACGCGCTCGCGTGCTTCATCGGCGCTACGATCCCAGGCGCTGCCGTACTTGAACGGCGGCTCGAACATGGGAAAGAAGTCGGCATAAGTCATGCGCCCGACTTCGTTGAAGGGCTTGATGGCGGTGTTGTCCGGCTGCACGGCCAAGGCGACCTGAAACATCATCGTTTGCAGCGGTGCCTTGTAGGCCAACATCAAGGCGCGTGCATCCCGCCAGGTCATCTGATCCGGCGGCACATCGGCGCCACTGGCATCCGTGCCCCAACCGCTGTCGGCTTCCCAGTTGTCCACGCGCACGATGTGCAACTGATCGCTCTTGTGCGGAATGGGATCGGCCGACATCAAGTGAAACACGCTGTACAGGGTCATGAAGGCACCGATGCCCAGCGCGATGGCGGTCACCATCAGCGATGTCAGCACCGGATTGCGGCGCAGGCTGCGCGCGCCAAGCCAAGCGTAGTAGCGAATCATGATTGACCCTCTTCAAACGACGGCGACGGCAGGTGCCGCCGGCGCGGACGTGGCGACCACACTCGGCTCACTTCCCAGATCCACCAACTGCCCATCGATGATGTGGACGTTGCGCTGCGCACGCGCTGCCAGCTCGGGGTCGTGGGTGACCATGATGACGGTGGTGCCCTGGGCGTTGATCTCTTCCAGCAACTCCAGCACCGCACGCGCCATCATCGAATCCAGATTGCCGGTGGGCTCATCCGCCAGCAGCAGCTTGGGTTCGCCCGCGAGTGCACGCGCGATCGCCACACGTTGCTGTTGGCCGCCGGAGAGTTCGCTCGGGTAGTGCTTCATGCGCGAACTCAAGCCCACCCGCGCCAAGGCCTCTTCAATTCGCCGCTTGCGATCCGCACTGGGCAAGCCGCGATAGCGCAGCGGCACGTCGACGTTGTCGAACAGATTCAAGTCAGGAATCAGATTGAAGTTCTGAAAGATGAAACCAATCTTCGCGTTGCGCAGTTTCGAGCGTTCGCGATCATTCAGCCCACGCACCTCGACGCCATCGATCTGATAACTGCCTTCGCTGTGCTCTTCCAGCAGACCCGCGATGTTGAGAAACGTGGTCTTGCCCGAACCTGAAGGTCCCGTCACGGCGACAAATTCGCCGGTGTTCACACGCAACGAAAAATCGCGCAAGGCATGCGTTTCGATGAGGTGGGTGCGATAGATTTTCGACAGCTTCTGCATGTGCAACATGAGCGGATTCCTCGGCGTGCTTGGGTGGCTATAACGACGCAATGCGTGACGCGAACTGCGCTAATCGGAAATCTGTACCCGCGGCGCACCGCGAAATTCGTCGATGCTGGAGATCACCACGCGCTCGCCTTCGACCAGACCTCCGAGCACCTCGACCGCAGCAACGCTGACCGCGCCCACTTCGATGGAACGCCTGACGGCCATGCCGTCTTCGACGACATAGGCGATGCGACCGCCGCCGGTATCGACGAATGGCCCGCGCGCCAGCAACAGCACGTCAGGCTTCTCTTCAATGACGATGCGCACGTCGACGCGCTGGTTCTGGCGCACGGTGGTCGGTTGCACTTCGGCAAAACGGACGCGACCCGACACCTGATTGGCGGTGATTTCGGGCGCGATCGAGATCAACGTGCCGGCGTGCTTTTCGTTGCCGATGCGAATCTCGGCCACCATGCCGAGGCCAAGATCGTCGGCCATGGTTTCCGGAATCTGCACATCGATCTCCAGTTGGGCCAGATCGACCACCGTCATCAACACCTGATTCACCGCCACGGCGGTGCGATCCGCCACCGCGATGCTGCCGACCAGACCATCCACGGGTGCACGCACTTCCAGGCCTGCGACCAATCGGCTTACCTCGTCGGAGCGCAGCCGCTGCTGCTCCAAGGCCAGCTCGCGCGTGGTTTGTTCGAAGGCGAGGCTCTCGCGCTCAAGCTCGGTATCGCCCCTGGCGTGCTGCAGGGCCAGCTCGGCCTTCTTCAGCTCATCCTTGGCGCGTTGGTAGTCGACTTCGCTGATGGCGCGAATCGCCCACGATTTTTCAGCACGATCCATTTCCCGGCGCGCCGCATCAAAAGCGACCTGCGCTTCGTCGAACAAGCGCCGCGTGCCCAGAGCCTGCTTGCGACTGTCGATGCGGCTGCGGCGCACTTCGACGTCCAGCGATTGCAGCAGGGAGTTGGACTGCTGCAGCAGGCTTTGCATTTCCGGGCTGTCGATCACCGCCAACAGCTCACCCTTCTTGACTGTCGCCCCGGCAGTGACCTTCAGTGAAAGCGTGCCGGCGGCGGTCGCATACAAGGACGGGCTGACCGCAGCCACGACGCGCCCAGGCACTTGCACGTCGCGGATCAGCAAGCCGCGATGCACCGTATCAAAGCGCAGGCGCTCAGCCGAAATGGACGCCTCGGCGCGCACCATGCGCGACAAGGAGGGCAGCGCCGCGGCCAGCACCAGCACGCCGACCGAAACGGCCAACAATGCACGGAAATGCGCGCGCCACCACGAGGGTGCGGCGAGCACACGATCTTGGGCGGCGGTGTCGCGAATGCTCATGCAAGCGGTCGATAGAGTGGATTGCGCTTGTCAAAGCACGTGGCGTGCCAATAGCAAAAAGATATACACAACAAGCACTTGTCTACAGCCAGCCCAGCATCAGCCCACTGTCCGTCGTGTCCGCCGGTGTCCGCAGAACTACGCGCAGCAGCCCAACGGCGGAAGCCGCGATAACCCGCCGGAAGCTTCGCGGCTTCCGCCGCTCCTGCAAGGGCTGCCACCGATCACACCCAACGTTTGGCCGATGAGATCAAACCGGATTACGCGGATAATCCCGCGCTTGTTTGTCTCACCTAATCGATCGGAGCGCGTCAATGATCAAGCGGATTTTCAAATGGTTCGGCCTGTTGCTGCTGCTGGTGCTGCTCACCGGCGGCGCCTTGGCGGCGCACACCTGGTACTTCAAGCCGCTCAGCGTGAACTGGTTCTACAGCAAGGTGTTCTTGCAGTTCGCGCTGGACAACCCGGAGATGCTGACCCAGATGCGGCTGCTTGAGCCCATCGGCATCAAGAGTCACAACGCCAAGCTGGCCGACGATTCGTTGGCTGCTGAAGACGAGCAGATGGCGAAGCTGGAGCGCGACTACGCGACCTTCCAGAGCTACGACCGCGCCTCGATGACGGGTCAGGATCTGATTTCCTACGACATCTTCGACAGCTTTCTGGGCGACCAGGTTCGCGATGGCAAGCGCTTCCGCTATCACAACTTCCCGGTCAACCAGATGTTCGGCGTGCAAAGCGGCCTGCCCAACTTCATGGCCGACTCGCACTTCGTTGAAAGCGAGCGTGATGCACGCGACTACATCGCCCGCATCAGCCAGTTCGAGCGCAAGTTCGATCAGGTGATCGAAGGCTTGCAGAAGCGCGAATCGCTCGGAATTCTGCCGCCGAAATTCACCGTCCAGAAAGTGCTGAAGCAGATGCGTGAATTCGTGGACGTGCCTGCAGCCGAGCACCTGCTTTACAAGAGTTTTGTCGAGAAGTTGAAGAAGATTCCGGCCGAAGATCTCGACGAAGCCACGCGCACCGCCCTGCAAACCGAACTTGCACAAGCCATCGAGACCTCGGTGTATCCGGCCTATGCCAAGTTGATCGCGTATCACGAGGCGCTGCTGCCCAAGGCCACCAGCAACGACGGCGCCTGGCGCTTGCCGGATGGCGAGGACTACTACGCATGGCGGGTGCGCAACCAGACCACCACCGACATGACGCCGGATCAGATCCATCAGATCGGCTTGGCGGAGGTCGCGCGCATCAGCGCCGAGATGGACGCCATCCTGCAAGGCGAAGGTTTGGTCGAGGGCACGATCGGTGAGCGCGTGCAGCTGATCAGCAAGCGCGAGGACCAGTTGTTCCCGGATACCGATGAAGGTCGCGAGCAGATTCTGGCCGAGTACCAACGCATCATCGATGAGATTTCGGCGGGCCTCGGCGACTGGTTTGACAAGCAGCCGGCGGCGAAAGTCGAAGTGAAGCGGGTGCCGAAGTTCTCCGAAAAGACTGCACCGGGCGCCTACTACCAGGGCCCCTCGCTGGACGGCAAGCGGCCGGGCGCTTTCTTCGCCAACCTGCGCAGCGTTGAAGACCTGCCACGTTTTGGCATGCGCACCCTGGCCTATCACGAAGCCGTGCCGGGCCATCATTTCCAGATCGCGCTGGCGCAAGAGCTGAAGGGCTTGCCGATCTTCCGTCGCTTTCTGCCGTTCACCGTGTACGCAGAAGGTTGGGCGCTGTATTCCGAGCAGGTTGCGTGGGAAGCCGGCTTCCAGGCCAAGCCGCTGGACAATCTGGGTCGCCTGCAAGCCGAGATGTTCCGCGCGGTGCGGTTGGTGGTCGATACCGGCATGCACGCCAAACACTGGAGCCGCGAGGACTCGATCAAGTACATGCGCGAGCACACCGGCATGGGCAAGGGCGAAGTGGTTGCCGAGATCGAGCGCTACCTGGTCAACCCGGGACAGGCGCTGGCCTACAAGGTCGGCATGCTGAAGATTCTCGAGCTGCGCGCCAAGGCCAAGGCCGAGTTGGGCGACAAGTTCGACATCCGCCAGTTCCACAATGTGGTGCTGACCTCGGGCTCGGTGCCGATCTTCATTCTGGAGCGCCTGGTCGATCAGTGGATCGCCGAGCAGAAGGGCTGAGTTCAACCCGCTAGGTATGCGCTGCCCTTCTCCCTCCCCGATGTTCGGGGGGGTGAAGAGCGGTCGCGCGCAGCGCGAGCTAGGCGCACGCGCCAAGCAGCGATGAACGCCAGCGAGCGAAGCTCGCTGGCCGGATGGGTTGGGGAAGGGTTTAGGAAGCACACTGCGCTTGGCTGCGATCATGGCGTCCTCGGCATTCATGGTGCGAAGCGGTTGGTCGCCATGGTCGGCAGGCGCGTTGCGTAAAACATCGCAACGCCCCGTTCAGAGTTTCATCACACGGGCTAGAATCGGCCGGTGATCGACCTTCGCGCCCTCCTGATTGATTGTCGTATTGCCTTGCGGGCGCTGCCGGGCAAGGCGGCGCAATCCTTGTTGGCGCGACTCGAAGTCGCGCTGACCGAAGTCAGCAAACAAGGCGTGCAAACCCAAGCCACCGGCAGCCAGACCTCGCAACAGGTGGCGTTGGCATGGCAGACCGTGGCGCGCGGACTCAAACACACCCACCTCGACATCTACGAAGATTTGAACGCGCGGGTGATGACCCTGCTCGGCGAGCGCACCCTGTATGAGCCCACCGAAGAGCTGCTGGTGCTTACCAAACAGCTGGACGACGTGGCGAAGGAGCGTGAGCGCATCAACCACCGTCTGACCCAGGCCAAGGAACGTCAACGCGCGGCGCAGATCCAGTTGGCCGAGCTGCACACAGCGCTGGCCGCTGCCGTGCCCGAATGTGCCGAACGTGATTCGCAAGCACAAGCACTGGCTCGGCTGGCGATCCTGGTAGCCCAGGCGAATTCACCCGCAGCCGCCGTCGCAGCGCAAGCACAAGCCGCCCGCGAAGGCCCCGCCCCGTCCCGCGCCGTGCTTGGCCGCATCGCCGGCGGTGGCAGCTCGTTTACCAAGGAACAACGCGACTGGGTGATCGGCGAGACCTTGGGTCTGACCGGTTGGGAGTACACCCCACTGGAGTTGATCGAGAAGGGTGATCAGTGGCTGGCGACGTTGTTGCTTGAGAAGGGTAATGTGAATTAGGTGCCAACACTGCACCCCCCGGAATTCGTGCATTGACTGACCTGCTTGGAAAAGCGGTCGCTGAGCGCTATCGAAATAGCACGCGACATGCAGGCTACGTTTTCTTGGGCGTCATTGTCGGGGTATCGCTGTCGCTCTACTTCGACTCCATCTTTGCAGCGCTCGTGGTCATCGGCACTGCGGGTTTGGTGGCCATCGTGGCCCTCGTCTATCGGTTGGTCTATCCGCAACGCTGCCCCGGTTGCCGGGAACACTTGTGGAGCCCCCTTGGCTGCTACTGCCCGGAGTGTGGAGTGCGGGCCTTGGAGAAAGTGGAAGGTTCTCCCGCATCCTGTACCGCGTGCTATCGACAGTTGCGCGCCG
The DNA here is from genome assembly GCA_052390415.1 of Pseudomarimonas sp. Classification (GTDB taxonomy): domain Bacteria; phylum Pseudomonadota; class Gammaproteobacteria; order Xanthomonadales; family Xanthomonadaceae; genus JANNWF01. Next base: position 55,330 of record JBQTGY010000033.1, read on the forward strand.
GCCCCAAAGGGAGTCGTGGCTGGCGAATCAGGTATTGCTCCCGATGCGGCTACCATTTTGATGAGCAAGGATTTTGACGCAGTGGCTTCCAATTCAACAGCAGTGGAGCAAGCTCCGCTCTACAACGATCGAAGCGATTCAGCGTTCCGCCAATGTTGAGGTCCGTGGGATGGGGTGAGCGCAGCGAACCCCATTGCCTGTCAAACCGATGGTCGATGTGATTCGCTAAGCTGCAACTTTGTCCTCTGAGACCCATGCCATGACCGACCTGCGCGGCAAAACCCTGCTCATCACTGGCGCCTCGCGCGGCATTGGCCTTGCCATTGCCAAACGTGCAGCGCGCGACGGCGCCAACATCGTGATCGCGGCCAAGTCCGGCGTTGCCAATCCGAAATTGCCCGGCACGATATATTCGGCCGCGGCCGAGATCGAAGCCGCAGGCGGTGTTGCCTTGCCGCTGCAAGTCGATATCCGCGAAGAAGACCAAGTGCATGCCGCGGTGGCGGCGACGGTGGCGCGGTTTGGTGGCATCGACATCCTGATCAACAATGCCAGCGCGATCTGGCTGCGCGGCGCGTTGGATACGCCGATGAAGCGTTTTGATCTGATGCAGCAGGTCAACTCACGTGGCAGTTTTCTGTGCGCGCAGGCCTGCCTGCCCGAGCTTCTGAAGGCCAGCAATCCACACATTCTGACCTTGGCACCACCAATCAACCTCGCTCCGAAATGGTGGGGTCCACACGTCGGCTACACCTTGGCGAAGATGGGCATGAGCTTTGTGACACTGGGTCTTGCGGCCGAGTTTGGTCCGCGCGGGGTCGCGGTCAATGCCTTGTGGCCGCGCACGGTGATCCTGACCGATGCGCTGAAGATGATTCCCGGCGTCGATCCCAATAACGCACGCACCCCGGCCATCATGGCCGACGCCGCGCACGCGATCCTGAGCACGCCGGCAGCGGAAATGAATGGCCAGTTTCTGGTTGATGAAGACCTGTTGCGTAGCCGCGGTGAAACCGACTTCGAGCAATATGCGGTGATGCCGGGTCGGCCGTTGTTGCCCGATTTTTTCCTCGATTAGCCGCGAATCCTACGCCAATGAAATACCTGCACAGCATGGTCCGCGTGCGCGATCTGGATGCCTCGTTGGCGTTCTATCGCGACGCGCTGGGCCTGATCGAAACCCGCCGCAAGGACTATCCGACCGGCCGCTACACCCTGGTTTTTCTGGCCGCGCCGGCCACCCCGGATGCCGAGATCGAGTTGACCTTCAATTACGACGTCGAGGATTACGGCAGCGCGCGCAACTTCGGCCATCTGGCCTTCGCGGTCGACAATATCTACGCCGCCTGCGAACGCCTGCAAGCACATGGCGTCACCATCAATCGCCCACCCCGCGATGGCCGCATGGCGTTTGTACGTTCACCCGATCTGGTATCGATCGAACTGTTGCAGGAAGGCGGCGCGTTGCCGCCCAGCGAGCCTTGGGTATCGATGGCGAATGTCGGCGTCTGGTGAGGCGCGCCTGAAATGCGCTGTGTCCGAGCGCAACCTGCTTTGCCTGCTAGTGGCGTCACTCGCAAACACACACCAGACTCAGAAGCGGCGTCGCAGGAGCGACGCCCTCCGAACGGCAATCTCGGATATGACAAATGGACGCGATCGGTTGGAGGGCCGCGCTCCTGCGCGGCTGCTCTTGGCTTGGCGTATTCGTCGAGTTTTGCATAGAACCGAAAATTGAGAAGCACCACCGTAGAGACTCGGCCTGACGGCCGAATCTCGGCGCAGTGGTGCTCCGCCCCGCAATCTGCTGCGGAGCGATCAAACAACTGCTTGAAGGCTTAGCTGTCCGAAGACGGAGCCTCTGCCAGCGGCTTGCGAAAGCGCAACGTCATCCGATCCGACTCACCGATGGCCTTGTACTTGGCACCATCGTCGCCTTCCGGCAAACGCGAAACCGGTGGCAAGGTCCAGACACCGTTCGGGTGATCCTTGGTGTCGGCGGGGTTGGCATTGATCTCGCTCTTCTCCTCCAGCACAAATCCCGCGGCTTCGGCCATGGCGATGACCTGGGCTTCGCTGACGTAGCCGCTCTTGTCGCCAGCGGGCACATCCGCGTTGGCGCGATGTTCGACCACACCGAGTGCACCACCCGGCTTCAGCACGTTGAAGAAGCCATTGAACATCCCTTGGGCTTGGCCTTCCTTGCCCATCCAGTTGTGAACGTTGCGGAAGGTCAGCACCAGGTCGGCGCTATTGTTTTCGCCAAACTGCGGCGCGGCGGAGTCGAAGGCAACCAGTTCTGCGGAGCCGAACTGGTCGGGGCCGGCGGCAAATTTGTCGCGCAGCGCCTTGTTGCTCTCGGTGTAGTACTTGCGGCCGCCTTCGCTTTCCACCTTGGTCTCATCGACGATGGCAGCGACGTAACGCCCGCTGGTCTTGGCGTACGGGGCCAGAATCTCGGCGTACCAACCGCCGCCGGGAGTGATTTCGATCACCGTCTGGTTGGGCGCGATTCCGAAAAATGCCAGTGTCTCGGCCGGATGCCGCCACACGTCGCGGGTCACAAATTCAGGCGTACGCCAGCTGCCGGCGATGACGGCGGCCAACGCTTGATCGCTGCTGGCGGCGGGCTCGGCCATCGGTGGTGGCGCGACCGGCTCCTGCACGGGTGCAGCGGCCGGCGCCGGCGTGGTCTCGGCAACAGCTGGGGAATCGGTCTGGCTGCCGCAGGCGGTCAGCGCGAGGGTCAGGGCAAGGGCGAGCGAGGTGCGAATCATCCGTCGGACTCCGAAATGGGGAAGGTCGCGGAATCTAGCACAGCCCCCGTTAGCGATTTGCCAGTGCTGGCGGTGCCGACACCCAGGCGTTCGTGGTCGGGATACGGCGGCACATCGGCGTAACCACCGCCGCGCAAGCGTTGCTGCACATCCAGCCACCAGCGCACATCGAATATCTCCCCATGCGCCGCCAACAAGGCCGTGCGCTGATCGACATTCAAGCCCAGAAAGCGCGGAAACTGCTCCGGGAAAACGTCGTTGTCATCGACATGAAACCAGGCGCCGTGATGCATTTCCTCGTCGTCATGGCGGGCAGTTGGCAGTGCACGAAAACGACATTCGGTGAGCAGACAAAGCTCGTCGTAGTCATAGAAGATCGCCCGCCCGGTACGTGAAATGCCGAAGTTCTTCAGCAGCAGATCACCGGGGAAGATGTTGCTGCGGGCGAGATCCTTGATCGATTGGCCGTAATCGAGCACCGCGCGCAGCGCCGCCGCCGCGCTGACTTCCTTGATGTACAGATTCAGTGGTCGCAGACGGCGTTCGACATAACAGTGGGTCACCACCAGATCATCGCCATCCTCGAGCACCGACTCCCGACAGCCTTGCAGCAATTCCTGCAATAGCGCGGGCTCGAACTGCCGCTTGGCAAAACGCAGATGACGGAACTCCTGCGCGTCCACCAGGCGACCGACGCGGTCGTGATGAAACACCAGCCGGTACTTCGCCTGCACCTCGCTGCGCGCCATGTTTTTGGGGTACGCAAACGTGTCGCGGATCAGCTTGAACACCAGCGGGTACGACGGCAGGGTGAATACCAGCATGACCATGCCGCGCTCGCCGTCGGCGTGCACAAAGGCCTCATCCGCTCGACCACCCAGATGGCGAAAGAAGTGCCGATAACGCTCGGTCTTGCCTTGTTTGGCGCGGCCGAGAATGGTGTAAATCTCGTCGATGGGTTTGTTCGGCAACAGGGTGCGCAGAAACACCACGGTGTCGCCCACGGTGGCCAGATCCGCATGGAAATAACTGCGCGTGTAGCCAAACAACACCGCGATGTGTTCGCGGCGGGTAAGCACCGCATCGGCGCGAATGCCATCTTCATCATTGAGCAAGGCGATCACGCACGGCGCGTAGTGATCCTCGCCAAACACGCGACCGACCAGATACGCGCGCCGTTCGCGATAGAACACGGTTTCCAGCAGTTCCAGCGCACGCACCGGGCGGGCGCCCCACGTCGCCAGTTGCTGCTTCAGCGATGCAGCCATGGCGGCCGCGCAGGCATCGGCATTGGCATGCGGGGTGGCGAAGGGATAGTCGGCCAGCACGCGGCGGCACAGGTCCGGCAGCTCGCCCGAAGCCGCGTAAACATGGCGGCCGACCGGGTGGGTGATGCGGTCGGTCGGTTCGATGTCCAAGGCGACGAATTCGATGTCGGGGTCGACACCGCGGGTCTTGAAAAAGCGCCGGGTCAGGGTGTTGAAAAATGTCTTGTACAACTCTTGATCGAGCAGCGATGCGATCAGGCCGGCGTAGCTGTCGCGAATCTGATTCCACAAGGCACGATCCATCGCCGCGCCGCCCAGCAGTGTTTCGAGGCGTGTGGATGTCTCGCTCATGCAGCGGTCGTACAACTCGATGCGTTCCACCGCATCGGCGCGTGCGCCCGCCCAGTCGCGCGTCTCGAAGCGTGCCTTGGCGCGTTGGGTGACGCTGGAGAAACGGGCGTGGTAATCGGCGAAACCGTCACGCATCTGGGTGGCGCCTTGCAACGCGAGCATGGGAAAGACTTCTGCTGCGGTCATGGCGGGCGCAATCCTCGGTCGAGAGCGTTGAGTCGGCATCAATCTACGGCGGCGGCCGACGAAACCCAACGGTGCCAACATAAAACAAGCGCGGCGGGAAAGTTGGCATGCGTGCCTTGAATAGGCGAAGACAAGCTGCTTCCGGCGGATGGCCAAGGGCGCCGTCGTCGCTATGCAACGCGCGCACGCCGCGGATGCAAATCCATGCCCGCAATCAGTAGATAATTCGCCCATGCACAATCACGGCGTCCTCGAGCTGGTCCTTGTTTTCCTGATCGCTGCGGTCATCGCGGTGCCGTTGTTTCAGCGCCTGGGGCTGGGCGCGGTGTTGGGGTTTCTGGTGGCAGGCGTCGTCATCGGCCCGAACATGCTGGGCTTGGTGCCCGACCCCGAGAGCGTGTTGGCGGCGTCGGAGTTCGGGGTGGTGATGATGCTGTTCGTCATCGGCCTGGAGCTATCGCCAGCGCGCTTGTGGGTGATGCGGCGGCAGGTGTTCGGGATCGGCGCGTTGCAGGTGGTGGTGTCGACGCTGGCGCTTGGCGGTGTGCTCGCCATGTGGGTGGTCGGTGGGGCGGCGGCGGTCATCATCGGCATGGGCCTGGCCCTGTCATCGACGGCGGTCGGCTTGCAGTTGTTGGCCGAGCGCAAGGAGCTGACGGCGGCGCACGGGCGCCTGGCGTTCGCGATCCTGTTGTTTCAGGACATCATCGCCATTCCGTTGTTGGCGGCGATTCCGCTGCTTGGCAGCAACGCCGATTCCGGCACCGCACTGGGTTGGACGGCGGTGAGCAAGGCGGTGCTGACCATCGCCGCGGTGGTCATCGGCGGACGGGTGGTGCTGCGGCACGTGTTTCGCGCGGTGGCGCGCGCGCGTACCGCCGAAGTGTTCACTGCGACGGCCTTGCTGGTCGTTGTCGGCACGGCCTGGTTGATGGCCTGGGCGGGTTTGAGCATGGGCTTGGGCGCATTCCTCGCCGGTGTGCTGTTGGCGGATTCCGAATTCCGCCACGAGCTGGAATCGCATATCGATCCGTTCAAGAGCTTGCTGCTGGGACTGTTCTTCATCGCCGTCGGCATGAGTATCGATCTCAATCTGGTCACCCGTGACCCGTTGCCGATCGCGCTCGCGGTGCTTGGACTGTTGGGGATCAAGGCCTTGATCTTGATCGCGCTGGGGCGTGCGGCGGGCTTGAACGGACGCTCGTCACTGAGTCTGGCTGCCGTGTTGGGAATGGGGGGAGAGTTCGCGTTCGTGGTGTTCGCAGAGAGCTTCAAGTTCGGTCTGATCGAGGCGGCGCTGCGTGATCAGTTGGTGGTCGTCGTTGGCTTGTCGATGGCGGCGACACCGCTGTTGCTGCTGGCATTTGATCGCGGCGTGCCGGCTACTGCGCAAGCTCCTGCGCGCGAAGCAGACACCATCGGCGACGAATACTCGCGAGTCATCATTGCCGGCTTCGGCCGCATGGGTCAGATCGTCGGTCGCCTGCTGCGCGCGCAACACATCTCGTTCACCGCGCTGGAGAACAGCGCCGAGCAGGTGGACCTGTCGCGGCGTTTCGGCAGCAAGATTTATTTTGGTGATCCTGCCCGCCCGGAGTTGTTGCGTGCAGCGCATGCAGATCGCGCCGAAGTATTCGTGCTCACCACCGACGATCCGGAAGCCAATATCCGCACCGCGCGCGTGGTCAAACGCCTGTTCCCGCATCTGAAGGTGTTTGCGCGCGCGCGCAATCGCCAGCACGCGTTCAAGCTGATGGATTTCAACGTCGACGGCGTGGTGCGCGAGACCTTTGGCAGCTCGCTGGAAATGGCCGAACAAGTGATGCAAGCACTCGGTATACCGGCGGATCAAGCGGCACAGCGGGCGCAGCAATTCCGCTTGAGCGACGAAGCGCTGCTGCGCGAGCAACACCTGTTCTACGACGACGAAGCGGCCTTGGTCTCAACCTCGCAAGACGCGCTGCGCGATCTGCAGGCGATTTTCGAAGCCGATGATCGAGCGCGGCAAACGGCCAACTCACCCGAGAAGTCGTAGCTTGGCGGTGAGCGCAGCGAACCCCAACGCATGCTTGCGAGGATGCTCCCGGAAGCCCGTCAGCGTTGCAGGATGGCCGTGACACCCATACCGCCCGCCGTGCAGACCGAAATCAATGCGCGACCACTGCCCTTCTCTTGCAGCAACTTGGCCGCCGTTGCGACCAATCGCGCACCGGTGGCGGCGAAGGGATGACCGACCGCCAGCGATGAACCCACCACGTTCAAGCGCTCGCGATCAATGCTGCCCAGCGGCGCGTCCAGGCCCAGTTTGTCGCGACAGAAATCGGCGGATTCCCAGGCCTTCAAGGTGCACAACACCTGCGCTGCAAACGCTTCGTGGATCTCGTAGAAATCGAAGTCCTGCAAGGTCAGCCCGTTGCGCGCCAACAGTTGCGCGACCGCCCACGCCGGTGCCATCAGCAGGCCTTCACCATGCACAAAATCCACCGCCGCGACTTGCGCGTCGACCAGGTACGCCTGCGGCTGATGACCATTGGCCTTGGCCCAGGCATCCGATGCGAGCAGTGCCGCCGACGCGCCGTCGGTCAACGGTGTCGAGTTGCCGGCGGTCAGGGTGCCTTGGCCGGAGCTACGATCAAACGCCGGCTTGAGCGCGCCGAGTTTCTCCACGGTGGTGTCGGGGCGCAGGATGTTGTCGCGCTCGACACCACGAAACGGCACCACCAGATCCGCATAGAAGCCACGTTCAAACGCGGCGGCGGCCTTGCGATGGGACTCGAAGGCCAATTGATCCTGCGCCTCACGCGCGATGGCCCACTCCTTGGCCATCAATTCGCAGTGATCGCCCATGCTCTTGCCGGTGCGCGGCTCGCCGACGCCGGGAAACTCGGGTGCCAATTCGCGAAATGCAAAGCCTTTCAGCGCCCGCAAACGACCACCCGCGCTGCGCGCCATGTTGGCGTCCAGCAGGCGTCGACGCAGGCGTTTGTTCACCGCGATGGGCACGTCCGAGGTCGTATCCGAACCTCCACCGATGCCGGCCTCGATCTGCCCCAAGGCGATCTTGTTGGCGACCGTGATCACCGTATCCAGACTGGTACCGCAGGCGCGTTGCAGGGTGATGCCCGGCGTCAACGGTGACAGGCCCGACGACAACGCCGCCTCGCGACCGAGGTTCCAGTCGGACGAGTGTTTGAGCACCGCACCCATCGCGACTTCGCCCAGCACCTTGCCGTGCAGCTCGAACTTCTCGACCAGCGCGCCCAGCGTGCGGATCGACATGCCCAAGTTGCCGACATCGGAATAGGCCGTGTTGTTGCGGCAGAACGGAATGCGCACGCCGCCCAGAATGGCGACCGGACGGACCTGACGAGGAGTGTTCATGGGCGCGCTTGGACTTACGTCACGGAAGGGCTTTTGATCATAACGCAGGCAGGATACGCGGCGGCCAATGTGCGAACGGCATGCTTTCCCGCGATCAGCCTGCGGGCTTGGCAAAAAATGCCGGCATCGCCGGCCACAGCGCGAACGCCCAGGATTTCTCGCGGATCAGCCCTTCCCAAGTGTCGGCAGTTCGCTGCATCAGCTCTGGATCGTTGGCATCGAAGGGCCCCCACACACGCAGGTCACGACGGCCGGTGTCGAAATCGAGGCCGAGGGTAAAGATCACCACTGGTACGTCGGCCTTGCGCGCGATGAGCAGCAAGCCTTCTGGCATGTAACCAGTGCGTCCGAAAAGTCTTACCGGCACCGACATTCGCGTCTCCGACGGCGGCACGTCCGGCGTGCCTATCACCCAGCGACCTGCGTGCAAGGCTTCGAGGCTCTGCTGCACAGTGCGGGGGGCATAGATCAGTGGCCCGCCCGAGGCGCGCGCGAGTTCGCGCAAGCGGATGTGGCCATACAGGTAGCCGAGCCAGGCGCCGCCCATCGCACCGGGCGAAAATCGACCCGCCAATACGGACGCACGTGGCCCCGACATGTGCAGCGCGCGCGCGCCCCACATGCCTGCGCACCAATGAAAAAATGCGCCGACGGCAGGGCCGGTGACTGCCGGCCACTCGCCGCGTCGATCCACGTAGCGGTCCATCCAGCGGGTGGAATGCAGGCGCGACAACCAATAGTCAGCGTGATCCACCAACCGGCAAGTGCGATAGCGCCACGCCCAGTCGTCGGGGTCGTCGATCTCTACCAGCCCCATCGATTGCGCCTGTCTGAGTGCGGGTATCCACTCGTCCGCATACAGGCCTTGATGACGAGCAATACGCCGCAGCACTCGATAGGCCAGCGGCCATGGCAGCAGCAGCCCAATCGCAGGCAGCGCAAAGTACTTGATCAAGCAAAGCATTTCGAGGCGCAGCGCGCGCAGAGGTGACATCGAGGCTGGGGCGCCCTTCAAAACAACGGAATGTCGCAATGGTAGTCTGCCCGCGCTGCGGGTTGGACAGTCGCTGCTCATGCAGCCGACCATCACGCGGCAGACTTCAGGGATCCAATTGCAATTGCCACCAAGAATTCATGATCACCCGCAAAACCACCCATCAACATCTGTCCGAGCTGATTGACCCCGCCACCCAAACCTATGGCGATTGGCCGGTGTGGAAGCACACCATCGCCTTCCCCAGCAGCGTGATGATGGGCACCTCCGGCACTCATCTGCTGGAGACCTATCTGGTGGTGGGCACCGCCTGGCAGCAGGTGATCAGCTATTACCTGCCTGATGCGTCCGGCGCGGGCGCAGACATCCTCGACATCGGTTGTGGTTGTGCCAAGATTGCACGCCACCTCGTGGCCGACCCGCGTGTCCGCAGCTATCGCGGTTTTGATCCGATGCAAGCCTGTGTCGAGTGGTGCCAGCGTTTCGTTGCTCCACTGGGTGGGGAGCGTTTCTGCTTCGAGCACATCGATCTGTATTCCAGCGAGTACAACCCGCAGGGCCGCGTGCATGCGGATCAGTTCGTGTTTCCGCTGACGGACCAGAGCATCGACATCGCAATCGCCGCCTCGATCTTTACCCATCTGTTGGAGCCTGACGCACGCAACTATTTGCGCCAGTCTGCGCGCGTACTGCGACCCGGCGGCAGGCTGATCCTCAGTCTGCATACGGAGCCCGCCAACGGCTTGGTCTACACGGGGGATGAGGCGCGGATCGACATCCAGCTGGACCATTTCCTCGACATGGTGACCGAGAGTGGGCTGACCGTAGAGGAAGACCTGGGTTCGTTGTGCGGTCAGCACGCACTGGTTCTGAGCAAAGGCCAATGAGGCAGGCTGTTCCGCGCATGTTGGCAAGCCTCGCTTGCACGCTTCATTCCCACGACTAACGCCTTATGTCAGCCACCTTGCACTGCCTCGGCGCCCTTGCGCTGGAAATTTCTGCCGAAGGCCCGGCGGGATCGCTCACGCTGGATCGCGAGGCGGCCGAGGGTTTGGTGGAATCCTTGGGCGACGATCTGCGCCGTTTGTTGCCGGGTGTCGAGGCGTTGGATGCAGGCATCGCTTGCGCCTTGTTCGATCCCGCCGAACTGCTGCGGCCGGGCTGGCCGGTGCACGCGGCGTTGGCGGAGTTGAGCGGCAGCGCGCCGGGCACACGTGGCGGCCGCATGATTGGATTTGGCGCGCAAGGTGGCCGCATGCCAGCGCTCGCGCTGCAGCCCGAGCCGAGCCTGGCCGGTGGCTTGTTGCGACTGTTGCCGTTTGCCTTGGTCGGCGAACCGGCAGAGGTGCAAGCCATCGGTCAACGCATGGAAGCAAGCCTGATGGATGTCGGCATGGCGGGCGCGCAAACAGCGCTGGACTGCCAAGCGGCGTTTGGCGTGCAGCTGGAACACGCGCGCTGGTTGAGCCTGCACGACCTCGCCGCGATGATCGCGATGCAATACGAGCACGCCGGACTTGCGGGTTGTTGGCGCTTGATCGAGGCCGCATTGCTGGCGCCAACCAGCGAGGAATGGTTACGCGAAGAAGGTGAACCGCTGGCGCTTTATCGTGACGGTGAAGTGCGCATCGCGCAGCTTCAAACCAATGCTGAAGACTCCGATCCGACCCTGCAAAAGCAGGCGGTCATGCGAACGCGCCAACTGCGCGCGATCCTGGCCGCGCATGGAGTGGTCAGCGCGCTGGTGCCGGTGGCGGCGCATGAGGATGCGGAGATCGTGCTGAGGCCTTCGTTACAGTAATCACCCCACATGGCAGGTGTCGGCGCGGTTCACACCATCGCTGCGTCGCGCTCGCCAGAATCCAGCCCTTGTCCGCACCGGGAGTCCGCCATGGATCCGCGCGTCATCAGCCTCTACAACGACTACATCCACGGCAGCATGCCGCGCCGCGATTTCGTGCGGCGGCTGGCGGGTATCGCTGGCTCGGCTGCTGCTGCGAGTGCACTGCTACCCTTGATCGAACCGAATTACGCGGCCGCGCAGCAGGTGCCCGGTGACGATGCCCGGCTGACAGTGGGCTATGTCAGTTATCCCGGTAGCAAAGGCCCGGTGCGCGGTTACCTGGCCAAGCCCGCTGGCGCCGACGTCAAGCGGCCAGGCGTGTTGGTGATCCACGAGAATCGAGGCTTGAACGCGCACATCGAAGACGTCGCGCGGCGCGCGGCGTTGGCGGGGTATGTCGCTTTGGCGCCCGACGGACTCAGCGTGGCGGGCGGCGCACCGGTTGACCAAGAGGCCGCGCGCAATCTGTTCGCAGCCACTGATCGCACCACCATCGATGCCGATGTGATTGCCGGCGTGCCGTGGCTGGCTGCCAACGACGCCTGCACCGGCAAGGTGGCGAGCGTTGGCTTTTGTTATGGCGGCGGGATTGCCCTGCGATGCGCCAGCACGCACCCGGACGTCATCGCTGCGGCCGTGTGCTTTTACGGCTCGGCCTTGGAGGCGTCGGATATCGCGAAACTGAAAGCACCGCTGGCCATGCACTACGCCGGTGAAGACGCTCGCATCAACGATGGCATCCCGGCCTTCAGGCAGGCGTTGGATGCGGCCAAGGCTGCCTACAGTCTGCATATGTATCCTGGCACCCAGCACGGCTTCCACAACGACTCCAGCGCCGCCCGCTACGCGCCGGAGGCCGCCACGTTGGCGTGGCGACGTACGCTGGAGTTCTATGCTGCCGCTTTCGGCGCAGGGTGAGCGCGCACTAATCGGACTTGCGCACGACTTCGGCCAGCCACGGAAGTCCCTGTTCGAATACGAGATAAGCCGCGTCCTGCATACCCAGTGCGGCGTACGTCGCTTGTGCGCGCTGGTTGTCTCGCTCCACGTACAGGCGCAGGCCGCAGACGCCTGGGGTTGCAACACACAGCGCATGCGCGTGTTGATACAGGGCACGGAACACGCCGCTGCGGCGCGCAGATTCGACGATGTAGACGCTCTGGATCCACCACCAATCCGCGCAGCGCCAGTCGCTCCATTCGTAGGTCAGCATCAGCGTACCCACGCGTTCACCCGCGCGTTCCGCGATGAAGTAACGCCCACGAATGGGTTCGGCGATGACTACCGCAATGCCGCGGCGGACGGTCTCTGGGTCCAACCGCTTGTGCTCGGTTTCCCAGGCCATCGCGATCGCGAATTGCGCCAAGGCTTCGACGTCGGCGAGGTTGGCGTCGCGCAAATTCAGATCGGAGGTGCGCGTCATTGAAGGCTAGCGTTCTGCATGGTAGTGCTCGCCCAACACACGAATGCGCGCGCCGCGTTTGGGATCGTCGAACTGGATATTGGTAGTGCCTGCCCAGATCTGCCGAATCGACGAAGGATTGGCCAGACTGAGCCCCGTGGCATTCAGCCGCGTCAGCAGTGCGCCTGTGGCGGGGTCGTGCAGTGAGGCATTGACGCTGCAGCTCCCGGCCGGGTAACAACGCGCGCTCAGACGCAACTCCAGCACCGGCGAGCGATCCAGAACGGCGATCGGGATGGCCTGGCAAACCGGCAGGGAGGATGCATACGGATTGGCCCAACCGAAGCGCTCGATCGCAAACTCGATGGCTGTGTCGGAGGGATCGTTCGGACAGGCAGGATGCGCTCTGGGATCAAAGGTGCCGATAGCCACACCAAAGCCGCCGCCCGGTCCATTCGGCAGGTCGAACCGGCCATTCGCGGCAAATGCCGGAGCACCCGCCAACACGGCCACGGCCACGTGCTCCTGCGAATCCCGCAACAAGGCTTCTGCCGCGATCTCGACGCGTACCGATTGTTCTTCCCAGCTCAGCAGCCCGCCAGGACGCGTGGATTCGGAAATGGTTTGTGCATCACCACATTCGAACGGCTCGCAGGGCGGAAACAGGGTGAAGCTTGGGTTCTGTGCATGGGCCGACATGGCCAGAAACACGAGTGTGGCAGCACAGATAAATCGCATTGCAGTTTTTCCTGAGGAAGCGGGTATGAGCGCGACCGTCTAGTCGCGAAAATTGTCGAACTGCAACGGCAACTCGAAGTCGCTTTTGCGCAGCAGCGCGATTGCGGCCTGCAGGTCGTCGCGCTTCTTGCCATTGATTCGCAGCTTGTCGCCGTTGATCTGCGCCTCGACTTTCAACTTGGCGGCCTTGATCGCCGCGACGATCTTCTTCGCCACTGGCTGCTCGATGCCTTGTTTGACGGTGACCTTCTGCCGTGCACGGGCCAGGTTGATCTCGGGGTCGCCGACGTCCAGACAGCGTGCGTCGATGCTGCGAGCGATCATGCGTGCACGCAGGATGTCGAGCATCTGGGTCAATTGGAATTCGCTGGGCGCGCTCAGGGTGACCACGTTGTCATCCGACTCGAAACTGGCTTCCACATTGCGAAAATCAAAGCGCGTGGTGAGCTCACGCCGCGCCTGATCGACCGCATTGGTCAGCTCGTGATGATCCACTTCGGAAACGATATCGAAAGAAGGCATGGTCGGATTGGGATGCGGGCAGAGCGGAAAGCGTAACAAGCCGAGCTGCATTCTCGATGCTGTGTTTGCAAGCAGGCGTTTCATGAGAGCGCGCAATGAATGGAAAGTTCGGGAAAGCAGCCTGTCGAACGTGGGGTCGGCCGGGCTGCTACGATCAGCAGCGATTTTCCCTGGGGCTACCGCATGGCCACCTTCGTCCGCGCTTTCATCGCTGGATTCATCGCGACGCTGCTGTTTCATCAGGGCCTGTTTCATGTGCTGCACGTGGCGGGCGTCGTGTCCACTACGGCCTGGAACATGAGCCCGGTGCCGCCGTTGGGCGTGCCTTCGGTGCTGTCGCTGGCGTTTTTCGGCGGCTTGTGGGGTTGTCTGCTGTGGCTGCTGATCCGGCGTACACAGGGGGTCAAACATTGGTTGCTTGCCACCGTGTGGGGCGCGATCCTGCCCAGTGCGGTGGCGCTGGCCATCGTGTTTCCATTGAAGGGCGTGGCCGTTGCGGCCGGCGGTTATCCGAAACTGATCGTCGGCGCCCTGCTGTTGAATGGTGTCTGGGGATTGGGAGTGGCCCTGCTGATGAAGCTGATGGGCCGACGGTGACGTCGACCGTTCGCTGAACCTTGCGCTGATGGCTGCCATCGGCGTTGTCCGCCGAGAATGACGCGTTGCGCCTGTCACACGCGATCTCGGAGCACGCAATCCCCGCGTTCATGAACGGATATCACGACGCCGGTTCGCATTTGTGCACCGCATCAAGTAGAGTGCGCGGGTTGTTTACGTCGCCTCTCGCGTATTCCCTCAAGGAATCGCCGACGCCAAGGTCGCTACTCGCCCTACGCGTCAGTCTCCATACCGTACGGTTTTCGACGTGACCTCCGGCTGCACCGGCATTCGCCGACGCCGACAACTCTGACCAGCAGCGCGATTTGGGAGCGCAGCGGTCCAAAAATAGTGAAACTCTTCATGTCTTTCGACACCTTGGGCCTGTCGCCCGCGTTGCTGCGCGCGCTTGCCGATGCTGGCTACACTGTTCCTACCGAAGTCCAGGCCGCCGCGATTCCGATCGTGCTGGCCGGCCGTGACCTGCTCGCCGGCGCACAAACCGGCACTGGCAAGACCGCCGCCTTTGGCCTGCCGCTGCTGCAGCGCCTGGCCGCAGACGCCACGCCGCAACGCCGTCCGCGTGCGCTGATCCTGACCCCGACGCGTGAACTCGCAGCGCAGGTCAATGACAGCCTGCGCACCTACGGCCGTCACCTCAATCTGCGCAGCACCACCGTGTTCGGTGGCGTTGGCATGCAGCCACAGGTCGATGCACTGCGCCGCGGCGTCGACATCATCGTCGCCACGCCGGGCCGGCTGATCGACCACATCCAACGCCGCAGCGTCGATCTGACCCAGATCAAGACGCTGGTGCTGGACGAAGCCGACCGCATGCTCGACATGGGCTTTCTGCCGGCGATCAAGCGCGTGCTGCAGAACCTGTCGAGCGATCGGCAGACCCTGCTGTTCTCGGCGACGTTTGCGCCGGAGATCAAGGCGTTGGCGCAGCAGTTCATGCGCAACCCGGCAGAGGTGCAGGCAACGCCCAGCAACACCGCCGCACCGCGCGTGCGCCATTTGCTGCACCCGGTCGATTCGGCCAAGAAGCGCGACCTGCTGCTGCACTTGTTGTGCGAAGACAGCCGTCGTCAGACCCTGGTTTTCAGCCGCACCAAACACGGCGCCGATCGTGTGCAGAAGATTCTTGAACAAGCCGGATTGCGCGCTGCCGCCATTCACGGCAACAAGAGTCAGGGCGCGCGTACCCGCGCCTTGAGCGATTTCAAGACCGGCAAGATCACGATTCTGGTTGCTACCGACATTGCCGCCCGCGGCATCGATATCGACCAGTTGCCGGTCGTCATCAATCTGGACCTGCCGATGGTCGCCGAAGATTACGTGCACCGCATCGGTCGTACCGGTCGTGCCGGTGCCGATGGCTTGGCGATCTCGTTGGTCTGTGCGGAAGAGTCTGGCCAGTTGCGCGATATCCAACGCCTGATCGGCAACGACATCGAGAAGGTGGAAATTGCCGGCTTCATCCCGAACCAGCCGCTGCGCATGACGGCCGCAGGTCGTCAGGAGCCGGGCTCACGTCCTGCTCCGCGTGGTCATCAACGGCGTCCGCATGCAGGTGCGCCGCGCAGTGGGCATGCAACAGGTCACGCCGGTCGTGGTGGCAGCACGAGCGGTCACCAGCGCAACCCACGTCCGGTCAGCGGCAACCGCTGATTCGCGGAATCCATGCCCGTCTGTCGTAATGTCAGACGGGTAGGTGCGCAAAGCTTCAACGCACAGACGCAGAAAACCGAGAGGTTCGCGGAGACGCACATGCAATGTGTCTGATCCGTTCCTTCGATTTGCCTGCGCCCTCTGCGTTTTCTGCGCCTCCGCGTTGAAGGTTTGCCTTGGTGCTCAGGCGCCCCTCTGCCTCAATGCGGCCTTAGCCGAAACCGTTCGCGGTAATCCTGCGGCGTCATCGTCGTCGCCCGCTTGAAGAGCTTGCGGAAACTCGACACGTCGGAATAACCACAACGGCCGACGATTTCGTCAAAGCTGAGCAAGGTCGATTCCAACATCGCCTTGGCGCGCTCCACCCGCAGGTGCTGGATATGCTCCAGCGGACTGACCCCGAAATGGGCACGAAAATGCCGATGCAGGCTGCGCTCGGAGGTGCCGCAATGTTCGGCCAGCACGCCGACGCTGATCTCGCCGTGCAAGGCTTCGTTGATGTAGCGCTCGGCCTTCTCGGTCAGCGTATGCCGTGGCCGTTCGCGCAGGGCCATGCTGACGTAGGGCGCTTGGCTGTTGCGTTCGCGATCCACCAGCAGCAGGCGTGAGGTGAGTTGGGCCAGGTCTTCGCCGCCGACACGACCGATCAGCCTGAGCACGTAGTTGATCACCGCGCTGCTGCCGCCGGTGGTGGCGACCGAACCGTCTTCGATCAACATGGCGTCTGCATCCAGCTGCACCCGCGGATAGCGTTCGCGGAACACCGCGTCCAGCCACCAGCTGACCGTTGCACGACGGCCGTCCAACAAGCCTGCTTCGGCCAGAATGAACGCCCCGCAACAGGTGCTGGCAATGGTCACGCCACGCGCATGCATGGCCCGAATCAGCTCAATTTCCGGCCCCAGCGCATTGAGGGTGCGGATGATGTCGTCGGCGCTGCCGTGCATGAAGCCAGGCACCAGTAACACGTCAGGATCGTTGCCGCCGCAGACCACACCCTCCAGCCGCAATCCTCCGGAACATCCCAGATGCGGCTGCTGGCGCGCTCCGATGACCTGTGCGGTGAAGCGCAACGAGGTGGTGGGATCGTGCAGGAACGCCAGTTTTTGGGCGATGCGCAAGGTGTCGATCGGGCCGGCCAGACTGGACAGGATCACCCCATCCATTGCCAACACACCGAGCGTGAACAGTCGCGGTTCGCGGGCGATAGCCGCCGTGCGAACCGCGTTTTTCAGCGCGACTGCGTTGCCTATCGCATCGACTTCGCCGCGCAGCAACGCAGGTGTGCGTTCACTGCGCGGTGACTCGACGATGGTGCTTGCCGGCGACTTGGCCATTGCTCAGTCTAGCCTTCGACCAGCACAGCGCCGCTGTGGGTAGCAAGCATCTCCAGCACGCGCTCAGGCACACCAAACGCGGGACCGGCGGCGGCGTCGGTAGCCGACTCGCAGCTGCGCAGGGCGATGCGGCCGCTATGGCCTTCTGGCAACAAGGTCGCGGAAGGCGCAATCAACTCAATGCTGCCATCAGCGGCGCGACCAACAACCCACAGGCCCTTGCTCGGCACCACTTGGTGCGGGCACGGCGCGGCGCTGCGAATTTCCAGATCGGCGCCGATCTGCGGCGACATGGTCCAGCTGTGCAGTTGCGGCTGCAACTTGGCCGTGTACTGGCTGCCAGCGATGTAGACCGGGTCCAGCGCGCTTTCCTGCTGCGTGGCTGATGCGGAGCTTGCGACCAGCGCGGCAAACGCAGCCAGGACGATGCGGGAAGAAATTGTGGTGGAAGTGTTCATGGGTGACTCCTGAGATTACCCGGTAGCGGGTGAGGCAAAGGATGAGACCAACCGAATGTGGCAGGGAGTGGCGGATACGACAGTGTAATGGCCGTTTCAGCCAAAATTGCTGGCGAGACTCGCTTTCAGGGGGCGGTATCGGACAGATGGCGGAATTCGCCATTGGCTTGCGGCTTATGCCAACTGCGCCAGCAGCCTACGCGCCAGCAGATGCGCATCGCCGGGCCAGCGTGCCGACAGATAGTTGCCGTCCTCAACCACGAATGCAGCGCGGTCATCGGTTTCGCTGCCGCGAGTACCCAAGGTCAAGGGGCCGCGCACAAACTGCTGCGGCGACGCCAGTGCGGCTCTCACTTCGTCTTCCACGTACGCGGCATAGGTGCGGCAATAACGGCCGCGAAGCCAGAACGTCAGACCGAACGCCAGCGCTTCCATGTACTTGGGCAGACAGGTGGTACGGCGCCGGTGCAGAACGCTGAAGCCCGTCTTCGGATCACGCGCCCGCGCCAGCGGCAATACGCCATGGCAAATGGCCGCCATGGGCCGATCCAGCGCCGCAAACCGCGCGACCACCTGCTGCAACACGTCGCTGCCCAGATACTGCCGCATGCCGGGCGCGTGGCCACCCGGCAGCAGCAAGCCATCGAACTGGTTCACATCGATGGCGGCCCAATGCAGAGGCTGCCGGAATGCGGACGACTCGAGCATTCGTTGGTAGGCCTGTTTGGCCGCGGTATCGGCACCCAGTTGGCCAAACACCACACCGGTCAGCAGCAGGGGATCACATTGCGCGATCGCGCCGTGTTCGGTGGCAAACACCACTTCGACGCCGGCCTTGCTTAGATGTTGCCAAGGCACGGCGACTTCGGTGGTGTCGAAGTCGCGGTCGGGCAAGGGGATCAGGACCCGCTTCACGATCAGGCCAGCAAGCTCACGTCATCAAGCCGTCTAGCCACTATCTTCGGTGGCAATCAGGAACTCGGCCAACTCGGCATCCACGCCCGGCACGTTGTGCCAATCGATGCGATCGATCTGCTTGGGGTCGAGGAACTGGTGGGCATACGTGAGATAGACCCGCTCGCGCAGAAATACGTCAAACAGATCCGGGTCGATGTGGTTGCCGACTTTCATTCGTCCGAGGATCTGGATCGATTCGGAAAGCGTCTTGGCCGACTTGTAGGGCCGATCCGACGCGGTCAGCGCCTCAAACACATCCGCGATACCCATGACCCGCGCCGGCACACTCATCTGCTCACGGGTCAGCCCGCGCGGATAGCCCTTGCCGTCCATGCGCTCGTGATGGCCACCGGCGTATTCCGGCACCTTCTTCAGATGCGGCGGCCACGGCAGCGCTTCCAACATGCGGATGGTGCTGACGATGTGGTAGTTGATGATCTCGCGCTCGGCGTCATTCAAGGTGCCGCGGCGAATGCTCAGATTCATGGTCTCTTCGGCATTCAACAGCGGCTGCGCCTGGCCATCGACGCCGCGCCATTGATGGCCGGCAATGCGCTGAATCTCGGCGACAGCGGCGTCACTCATGAACTCGCCGCCCTTGTTGCTGGCGCGCACCGTCTCGCGATCCGCACGCAACTGCGTCACTCGCGTGGTGTAGTCGGATTCGCTCAATTCGCCCTTCAAGCGCGCGATTTCCGCATCGCGAAGCAATACTTCGAAGCGTGTGTCGATCACCTGGATGCGATCAAACAGGGTTTCCAACTTGGTGGCCTTGTCGACCACATGCACCGGCGTGGTGATCTTGCCGCAGTCATGCAGCAGGCCCGCGATCTTCAGCTCGTAGCGATCCGCGTCACTCATGCGGAAGCCCGCCATCGGCCCGATGGCGGATTGTGCGGCGGCATCGGCCAGCATCATCGTCAGCGCCGGCACGCGTTCGCAGTGACCGCCGGTGTAGGGTGATTTTTCGTCGATGGCGCTGTTGATCAATTTGATCAGCGACTCGAACAACTCGGCCATCTGCTCGATCAGGCGCCGATTGTTCAGCGCAATGGCGGCTTGCGAAGCCAGGGATTCGACCAGTTGCCGATCCGCATCACTGAACGCACGCACCGCGCCATCGGTGCCCATCGAATTGATCAGCTGCAACACGCCGATGATGTCGCCCGCGTGATCCTTCATCGGCACGGTCAAGAACGACTCCGAGCGATAGCCGTTCTTGGCATCAAAAGCGCGGGTGCCGGAGAAGTCAAAACCCGGCTCGTCATACGCATCGACGATGTTGACGGTATTGCCGGTCAGCGCGGCGTGAGTCACGACCAGCGAGTGGTTTTCGGTACCGTCAGGCAGCATCAAGGAGATCGGTGCCAACCGGATGGGTTTGCCGCTGAAGCCACCTTCGAACAGCTTCAAGGTGTTGTTGCGCAGGACGTCAAACACCAACGTCTCACCTTGCTTGCGGTAGAGAGTGACGCCGTCCGCCAAGGTGAATTGACGCGCCGCCTCGACGATGCGCTCCATCAGGCTGCCCATGTCGCGGTCAGACGACAGCGCGGCGCCGATGCGATTCAGCGTTTCAAGGCGGATCAGAATCTCGTCTTCGCTGGCCACGATGAGCGTCCCCCGGTTGCCCGCAGTGTGGCGACTGCGTGAAGACGGCGCAACTTTGTGAACTGCAATCACGTCACTTCGGCTCGGTATCATCGCTACCTATGCTTTCGACTCTGCCAGCTTTCCTGCGTATTCCGCTTGCGTTCCTGGTGATCACCGTCAATACGGTGGTGCTCACCTCGACCTTGTTCGTGGCCGCGTTCGTCAAGTTCGTGATTCCGCAACGTGACTTCCGCCGCTTCATGTCAGCCCGCCTGGTGGCGCTGGCCGAACTGTGGATAGCGATCAACAGCGCGGCGATCCGGGCGTTTACTCGCACCCGGATCATCGTCGAGGGCTCGGAAGGCTTGCGCTACCAGGGCTGGTATCTGGTGATCAGCAATCACCAAAGCTGGGTGGACATCCCGATCCTGCAAGCGGCCTTCAATCGCCGCATGCCGTTCTTCAAGTTCTTCCTGAAGAAGGAGCTCATCTGGGTGCCGTTCCTGGGCTTGGCGTGGTGGGCGTTGGATTATCCCTTCATGCGTCGCTACGACCGCGCCATGTTGGAGAAACGTCCCGAGCTGCGAGGCCGCGATCGGGCCGAGACGCGGCTGGCTTGCGAGCGCTTTCGCAGCATTCCGGTGTCGGTGATGAACTTCGTCGAGGGCACGCGCTTCACCGGACAAAAGCATGCCGCGCAGGCGTCACCGTTTCGGCATTTGCTCAAGCCCCGCAGCGGCGGTGTCGCGTTTGTGGTCGATTCGATGGGCGACATGTTGCAATCCTTGGTGGACATCACCTTGGTCTATCCCGCGGGAAAACCCACGGTCATGGACCTGATCGCCAATCGCATTCCCAGCGTCGAGGTGCACGTGCGCGAGCGCGTTTTGCCGGCCGATCTGCTGAATGGTGACTACGACAACGACGCCGATTACCGCGAGCGTTTCCAAACATGGTTGCAGACCATTTGGCTGGACAAAGACGCATTGATCGAGGCTCGTCTGAGCGCAGTCAGTTCTCAGGCGTCGGCGAATCCGACGCGGTCAGGTGTGGTCGAACCCAAGCGCGGCGCGTGAGTCCGCCATGTGCCTGATCGCGCTCGCGTGGAACGCGCACCCGCACTACGCGCTCGTCCTGATTGGCAATCGCGACGAGTTTCACGCCCGCCGCGCGTCCCCAGCCACTTGGCAGTGCGACGATCCCAACGTGATCGGCGGGGTCGATCTGCAAGCCGGTGGCAGCTGGCTGCAGCTCTCGCGGCGCGGCCGACTCGCGGCGGTAACCAACTTTCGGCAAGGTCTCAACCCACCGCCCGTCGCACGCTCGCGCGGCGCGCTGGTGGTGGATTTTGTACGCGCCGAGTCCTCTGCTGCGGAGTTTGCGCTGGGCGTTGCGTCGATTGCTGAGACTGTGGGTCGACACACACTGCTGCTGTGGGATGGCAGCGAACTGTGGCAGAGCGGCAACTATCCTGCCGCCCACGCCGCACCCATCGCTCCCGGCCTACACGTGCTCTCGAACGCTGAGCTCGATGCGCCCTGGCCGAAAAGTCTTCGGGTGCAGAGGGCATTGGCAGACTGGCTGCAAACAGACGCAGAAGCTTCCGCTTCAACCCGCCTTGAGCCACTGTTCACAACCCTTGCCGACGGCACTCAAGCGGAACACGCCGAACTGCCGGCCACCGGCATTCCGATCGAATGGGAACAACGACTGTCATCTGCATTCATACGCGGCACGGACTACGGCACCCGTTGCAGCACCATCGTGTTAATCGGCCACGACGGCGCGATGCAGTTCGAGGAACGACGCTTCGGCGCGCAGGGCGAATCGACGGGCGTCACCCGATGGCAGGGGCTTTGCGAGCGTGCATAAAATGAAATGAGTGAATCGTCACCGATCCCTCAGCGACGACGCCAAGCGATCCGGATGGCCACGTGAAAATGTCTGACCACATGTGCTGCAACCGAATCAGGTTCGGCCTGCCCATCGGCATTTGCTTTGAGGCGGTCAGCGCAGACCACGCATTCTCACCACACCGAACGAGTCCACCGCAATGCGCCTGATCCTGCCTTGGTTATTTGCGCTGATTCTGGCTGGTACAGAGTCGGCGCAAGCCACTGGGGATGCACTGGCATCTGCGGCCGCTGCCCAGATCGGCATCACCACCGGCTATGACGGCTCATACCGTCAGCTGGCCTATCCGGGCGGCGATGTGTCGGCTGCAACGGGCGTATGCAGCGACGTGGTGATTCGCGCCCTGCGGCAACTGGGCGTCGACCTGCAGGTGGCAGTGCATGACGATATGCGCGCCCACTTTGATGCGTATCCAGACAACTGGGGCCTGCAGCGCACTGATCGCAATATCGATCACCGCCGGGTGCCCAATCTCGAGACATTCCTGCACAGGAAAGGCTGGGCAGTCGCAGCGGATGCCGCCAAATTTGAGCCGGGCGACATCGTCAGTTGGCGGCTCGACTCCGGCTTGCCGCACATCGGCATCCTCTCGTCCCGACGTGTCGACGGTCGGCCCTTGGTGATCCACAACATCGGTGCAGGCACGCAGGAGGAGGACGTTCTGCATGCATGGCGCAAGGTGGGGCACTACCGGATGCCTGCCGATCCACCATGACCGTCACAGGCAGGATGGATACGCCAGATTGTCAATTTGCGGCATGTAGCCACTGCGCTTGGGCGAAGATGAGTGATAACCTACGTTATAACTTGAAAGTAGCCGCCGGCCATGAAACTCAAAATCACCACCATCGGCAATTCCGCAGGCGTCATCTTGCCCAAAGAGTTGCTTGCTCGATTGCGGTTGGAAAAGGGCGACGAACTGCACGCGTTCGAGACGCCCGACGGCGTGCGCTTGACCGTGTACGACCCGACCTTGGCGGCACAGATGGAAGTGGCGGAGCAGGTGATGAAAAAGCGCCGCGCGCTGTTGAACGAACTGGCCAAGTAGCGTGCGGCCATGATTATCTGGATTGAAAGGCCGCTGGCGCTCGCCATCCACGAGCGCCAGCTATCCGAACATGGTGGCGGCAACGGGGTTCGCGACGAATCCCTGCTCGACTCGGCGCTGGCGCGTCCGCAGCAACTCCACGCTTACGGAGACCCGGCGCCAAACCTCGCCGACCTCGCCGCCAGTCTTGCCTTCGGGCTGGCTCGAAACCATCCATTGGTCGACGGTAACAAACGAACCGCCGCAGTCGCATGCGAAGTGTTCATCGTCCTCAACGGCGGCACGCTCACAGCCGATGACATCGAGCTGTATCCGCTGTATATCGGCCTCGCCGAAGGCAGCCTCAGCGAGCAAGAATTCGCCGACTGGCTGCGCTCACGCATCGTGGTCAAACACCCGCAAAAGGTGCAAGAAAAACGTGGGCGCCACGCCCGCTGAGCCACTGCGCAGGCAACCCACAATGCACACGCGCACCGCTTGAGATCGTCTCGAATTCGCCGACACGCTGGTAGGGCGGGTCTTGACCCGCCGAACCAATCTCCGCCGCAGTGCATTCGGCGGGCCAGGGCCCGCCCTATTCGCAGATCGACCGGCCGGGTTTTGCCGTCGCCCATTCAGCGCGCGATCAGCCCCAGCCCCGTGTGGCCATCGTCGCCAACCATGATCAGCGCTTCGCCTTGGCCATCGACTTGCAACCAGCCGCGACCTCGGTAAGCGATTTCTGGGGCAACCCGTGTCTCCCGCTCGCGTAACTCGAAGTCGAAGAATCCGGCCTCGGCGTCGGTCAACCAATAGCGGCCCTGAAAGCGGCAGGCGGAGGTGGGGGTCATGTCATTCGTGACGCAAACGCTACCGTCCGCAGTCAGCGTGACTCGAACGGAGTTCGGGCCAAACAATTGTGCGTTCAACAACAAGGTTCGGCTGCGAGCCAACCGCTGAACGCTCAGTGGCTTTTGCAATGCGGCGGGGCTGGATTGCAGTTCCCAGATGGCGGGACGATTCATTGCATCCGAATAAGAGAGCGTGCCGGCACCACCGGCCTCGACCCAGTTGCCACGCACCGGGCCAATGCTGGCCAACGCGAAGCGCGCCCAGTAGTTGCCGGTTTCGCGAACCACAGTGGCGCCACTTTCTTGCGCTTCGTCTTGCAGACGTGCAGTGATGATTCGCGGTGGCGGCAGCAGCGAAGTCGGGCCGGGTATCTGCTCAAGCAACTGCCCGACGCCCAGCCGCTGCATTCCCCACAGTCGACCATCCGCATCCACGGCGGCGATGCCGAAACTGGTCTGCGCCGCACCGCTCGCATTGTGCGTGACAATGGCGGCCTCATAGACGTCGCTGACGGCCTCTGCGGGGTCACCGATGTCGCAGGTCTGGGCATGGATGCTGGTCAGCCTGACCAGGTCGGTGCTGCCGCTACCGAATGCCGGGTCATTCGCTTGCCAGCTCAGTTTGCCCGTATCGCAGTCTTCGAAATCAATGCTCAGCGATCCCCACACGGGCAGCTCCATCTCCGTGGGATCAAAACTGCCAAAGCGCATGCCACGTGGCGCCAGTGCAGTCGCTTCGATGCGCCGCCCCTGGATGCGACCGTCGATGTACAGATTGAACGGATTGCCTTCGAGGTCGTAGGCATACCAGAACACCAGCGCGCGATCGGGCGCGATGATCTCGACCGACAGTCCGTGACCCGACTGCGCGGGGTTGTACCAGGCACCGCTAATGCCCGGAGGCAATGCGGCTTGGGCGTGCGACGCCATGAGCAGGCACGCGCCAAGTGCCTGCAAACACAGTTTTCCAATTGCATTACGCATCATCGTCATTCCTTGGGATCGTTTTGGTTGCGTCACAGGGCAGCGACGCACCGGCGAACTGAGTGTCGCCAACGTCAGAGAGTCGTCGACGCCGCATTAGGTTCCCCGCGAATTTGCATTCACCGATGGGCGAGACGCGCCGCTACCCCAATGCATCCCGCAATTTGAACCACGCCATCGCGGCAACCAGCAGTGGCGTGCGTAACAGTCGACCACCAGGGAATGGTCGATGCTTGATCCGCTCGAATACATCGAGGCGTTGTGCCTGGCCGCGGATGCATTCGGCAATCAAACGTCCGGCAAGTCCCGTGGTGTTCACGCCGTGCCCGGAAAATCCCTGCGCGAAGTAGACGTTGTTGCCGCGGCGGCCCCAGTGCGGGGCGCGGTTCAAGCTGATGTCGATCATGCCGCCCCAGACGTAATCCAACTTCACCTGGGCAAGTTCGGGAAAAACGTTGCGCATGCGCCGACGCATGACGCCGGGCAAGTTGGGCGGCTGATAAGTCGAGTAGCTGGCGCGGCCACCAAACAGCAAGCGGTGGTCGCTGCTGCAACGAAAATAGTCCAACGCCCAGTTGACGTCAGCAGCGGCGATATCACGCGGAATCAGGCGGCGCGCGGTGGTTTCACCGAGGGGTTCGGTGGCGGCGATGTAGGTGCCGACCGGCATGATTCGGGCGTCGAGCGTGGGCGCGATTCCGCGCACCAGCGCATTGCCGGCCAACACGGCGAAGTCGCACTGCACCGAGCCGCTCGCCGTTCGCAGCACGGGCTTCGGCCCGTGCACACATTCGACAACCTTGCTGTGCTCGAAAATCTGCACGTGCAACGCGCGCGCCGCGCGCGCCAGCCCCAGCGTGTATTTCAACGGATGCAGATGGCCACTGTGCGGATCAAACAACGCGCCCAGATAACGATCACTGGCGATCTCGATCCGCTGGCGATCTCGTTCCCACCAATCGAGCGGATACTCGTAGCGGTCCGCGCATTCCGCTTGCAGGGCGCGCAGTTCTCTGACTTGGCGCGGCTTGATCGGCACGTGCGCATGACCGTCACGCCAGTCGCAATCGATGGCGTACTTCTGGCAGCGCTCTCGGATCAGGCGGATGCCTTCCAGCGACCAGTCAAACATGCGCCGCGCATCGACATCCCCCAGCATCGATGCGAGCTTGGATTGATCGCAGCCGTAACCAAAGATCGCTTGACCACCATTGCGACCGGAAGCACCCCAGCCGATGCGCTGGGCTTCCAGCACGATCACTGAATAACCGGCTTCTGCCAATTCGATCGCGGTGGATAGTCCGGTCAATCCCGCGCCGAGGATGCAGACATCGGCGGTCAGGTTGCCGAGCAGAGGTGCCGATGGTGTCGGCAGGTCGACACTGGCCGCGTACCACGACGGCGCATGCGCCGCAGCGGTCACGGGTTCAGACACTGCGCAGGTACCAGTCCACTTCCAGCGTGGTCACTTCGCGATAAAAGTTGCGCAATTCCTTGCGCTTGAGCTCGCCATAGATGTGTCGAAAGTCCGCCCCGAAAGTTTCGCGGACGAAGTCGCTGGACTGAAATTTCGCCAAGGTGTCGCGCCAGAACAGTTCGCGCAACTCGGTCTGTTCATAGGCATTGCCTACCACCGGCGGGCCGGGCTCGCGCGGGTTTTGCAGGCCGTCGAGAATGCCGGCCAACACCGCGGCGCAGGCAAGATAGACATTCGCATCCGCACCCGCGATGCGATGTTCGATACGCACATTGGCGGCGTCGCTGTAGGGAATGCGCAGCGCCACCGTGCGGTTGTTGAAACCCCAGCAATCGTTCAACGGGACAAACGCATTCAGCACGAAACGACGATAGCTGTTGGCATTGGGCGCGAACAGCAACAAACAATCTTCGGCACTGCCTTGCAGACCGGCGATGGCGTGCCTGAGCGCAGCGGCCGGCGCGTCCGGGTTGCCGCTGAAAATGTTGTTGCCCTGGTCGTCGAGCAAGCTCACATGGATGTGCAGGCCGCTGCCGGCCTGATCCACGAAGGGCTTGGGCATGAAGCTGGCGAGCAAACCCTGCTGTTCGGCAATGGCCTTGATCGCGCGCTTCAAGTGGATGGCGTCATCGCATGCAGCGAGTGCGTCGGCACGATGCTTGAGATTGATCTCGAATTGACCGGGCGCATATTCGGCCACCGCGGTATCAGCCGGAATCTGCTGTGCTCGACACGCCACCGCGACCGCATCGGCAAAGGCCTGATAGTCGTTGAGGTCCTGCATGTAGTAGACCTGCGTGGCCCGCCCACGTTGACCGGTGACCGGATTGATCGCGGTCTGCGGCCGGCCATCAGCATCGAGAGATGCATCCAGCAGATAGAACTCAAGTTCGATGGCGACCACCGGCGTCAATCCGCGCGCCTTGAAACGTTGCAGCAATCGACTCAAGACCTCGCGCGGATTGGCAGCAAACGGCGCACCACTGGCGTCTTCCATGCTGAGCAGGGCCTGCGCCATGGGTCGCGTTTGCCATGGGATCGGGCGCAGGGTGCCGGGAATCGGACGACAAATCCGATCCTCATCGCCAATCGCATACCCCAAGCCGGTCTCTTCGACGGTGTTGCCGGTGATGTCGGTGGCAATCAGCGACATCGGTAGACACACGCCGTCGCGATAGACTTTTTCCAATGCGCTGCGGTCAATGCGTTTACCCCGCAGCAGGCCGTTCATGTCGGCCAGAATCAGGTCGATGCTTTCAAGCTCGGGCAAACTCGCCAGCGTTGCCGCATCGGCTTCGGAAAAGACCTTGGACGGCATGGAATAGGCTCGCGGCTTGGTTCAGATTGGCGCCGCCGATGGTAGCAGAGCGGCCCAAATCCCTTGTCAAGAATAATCATCACCTGGCCGTACTTTGGAGCAGTGACTGGCCGTCAAAACGGACGTTGACGTTGGGCTTCAACCACGTTTGCTGCCAACGCCGATAGGCTCGGAAGCGCCCGGGGCCGCCACTTCGTTGATAAAATCAAACGGCAAGCGTAGTGTCGGCCAGCGATGAGCCCACCCGCCTCCCCGTCCCTGCCGCTGGTTGGATTGCCCACCGATAGCACTCAAATCGGCGCGCATCCGTTTCAGGCGGTGGGCGAGAAATACGTCCGCGCGATCACCGAAGTGGCCGGCCTGATGGCGGTGATGATTCCCTCGGTATTGCCGCTTGCGCAGCTCGGAAATCTGCTGGATCGATTGGACGGTCTGTTGCTGACCGGCGCGCGCAGCAACATCGAGCCGCACCACTACGGCAATGAGCCGAGTTACCCCGGCAACCTGCACGACCCGCATCGCGACGCCACCACGCTGAACCTGATTCCGCTCGCGATTGCACGCAAGCTGCCGGTGCTGGCGGTGTGTCGCGGCTTGCAGGAAGTCAATGTCGCCTTGGGCGGCAGCCTGCATCAGCGAGTGCAGGACGTGGCGGGATTCAACGATCACCGCGAGCGCGAGGGTGATCCGCTCGATGTTCAATACGGCCCGGCGCATGCGATCAACTTGACCGCAGGCGGTGTACTCGCACAGATCGCCGGCAGTGAGCGCGTAACGGTCAATTCGCTGCATGGTCAGGGCATCCGCAGCATTGCGCCAAACATGCTGATCGAGGCGCGCGCCGACGATGGTTTGATCGAGGCGATCCGACTGGATTCCGAAGACACCTTTCTGCTCGCCGTGCAATGGCATCCCGAATGGCGCGCGGCGGAGAATCCGTTTTACGCCGGCATCTTTGAGCGCTTTGCCATCGCCTGCCGAAAACACGCCGCCGCAAGACTTTCCTAGGTTGACATGAGCAAGCGCAAAGCCGCCGCCCAGCCCGACCCGCAGCAACGCGAACAAAGCTCGCTCAAACGCTGGCTCAAGGATCGCGGCATTACCGAAGTCGAGTGCCTGGTCCCCGACATCACCGGCAATGCGCGCGGCAAGATCATTCCCGAGACCAAGTATTCGCACGACTTCGGCACCCGTCTGCCGGAGGGCATTTTCGTCACCACGGTCACGGGTGACTATCCCGACAACTATGACGATCTGGTCAGCCCGTCGGATTCCGACATGTACCTGCGGCCCGACCCCAGCACGGTGCGCATCGTGCCGTGGGCGAAGGACCCGACCGCGCAGATCATCCATGACTGCTACACGCGCGATGGCCGGCCACACGAGTTGGCGCCACGCAATGTGCTGCGTCGTGTGCTGGCGCTGTACGAAGAAATGGGCATCGCGCCCGTCGTCGCGCCCGAGGTGGAGTTTTTTCTGGTGCAGAAAAACGTCGATCCCGACTTTCCTCTGCAACCACCGGCCGGACGCTCAGGCCGACCGGAAACCGCAAGGCAGTCGTACTCCATCGATGCGGTGAATGAGTTCGACCCGATCCTCGATGACATGTACGACTTCGCCGAGGCGATGGAACTCGATGTCGACACCCTGATTCACGAATCCGGCGCGGCGCAGCTGGAGGTCAATTTTCAACACGCCGATCCGCTCTCGCGCGCCGATCAGGTGTTCCTGTTCAAACGCAGCATGCGCGAAGCCGCGATGCGTCACGGCGTCTACGCGACCTTCCTCGCAATGCCGATGTCGAACGAACCCGGCAGCGCCATGCACATCCACCAGAGTCTGGTCGACGTCAAGCGTGGCCACAACCTGTTCGCCGGCAAGAAGCCCGGCGAACACAGCGCCATGTTCATGAATTACCTCGGCGGCCTGCAGAAATACACGCCGATGGCGATGCCGTTTTTTGCGCCGAACATCAATTCCTATCGGCGCCTGGTGATCGGCGAAGTGTCACCAATGAACACCGAATGGGGCTACGACAACCGCACCTGCGGCCTGCGTGTGCCGATGGACACCCCCGAAAACACCCGCGTCGAAAGCCGCTTCGCCGGTTCCGACGTCAACCCCTATCTGGCCATGGCAGCGACCCTGGTCTGCGGTTATCTGGGCATCAAGGAACAGCTGACACCCACCGCTCCGATCACCGGCAGCGCGCACTTGAAAGGCTTCCAGCTGCCTCGCTCACTGGAGGATTCGCTGGACCGCCTGCACGGATGCGACGCCCTGGTCGAACTGTTGGGCAAACGCTTCGTGGCTGCGTATATCGCGGTAAAGAAAAAGGAATACGAAACCTACTTCCGCGTGATCAGCTCATGGGAGCGGGAGTTCTTGTTGTTGAACGTGTGAACGCTGTCGACCTCACTGTCCGGCGGTGATGGGTGTCGCAGCAAGCATCAACGTCTACCTGACGGGTAACGGCTGCAAAAGATCCGGCCTGTCCTCAAACCATTTTTTCGCGCCGATCAGCCGATAGTCGCGCTCGGTGTCGGCCAATTCCACGCCGAGCGACAACACGCCCCAGCGCAGCAACAAGTCGCCCTGTGCCTGTCCTTCCGCCAGATGCAATCGACTGCGCACACCGAAGCGCTGGTTCTGTGCCAACAGATGGTCGAGCACCAGCGATTTTCCGCGCAGCTGCAATTGCGTGCTGACCTCGGCCTCACCATCATCGACCAAGCGCGCGACCCAGCGCGGGAACGGCTTCTTCTGGGAAAAAAGGGTCAGCAGGAAACCTACATTCTTCATCGAGATGGCCGTGTCGGCGTCGATCTCCATGGGTCTTCCCCACAGTGCGTGCGCGCGCCCCAAGCGGATCCGCGTCCACCAATCACGCTGCTCTACTCCAGTGCCATCGCGGAAGCTGACCCGGCTGAGGTCGATGCGGCTGCCGTCGAGGTTGAAGGTGCGTTCCTTCAAATTGGACTCAGCCAAGCGCATGTCGATGAGCACATCGCCCGCCAGATCCAACTTCGCGATGCGCATGCGCGCGTCGGTGGCGCGCACGCCGAGCCTGCCGCGCGAGACCTGGCCCTGGGCGTCAAGGCTGAGATCACCACTGAAGGCGCCACGACCACTCACAAAGCTGATGTCGCGTTTGGGCAGATAGCTGTTGTAGTGGGTGAGGTCGGCGACCTGCGCATCACTGAGTCGCACGCGAGCGCGCATGCTGTCCTTGATCTTGGCAAGATCGCCCGCGGCGGCCAGATCAATGGTCAAAGCCTTGCCTTCGACATAGGCCAGCGATGGGTCGGCTTGCGGCGCGATCCGGAACTGATCCAGCTGCACCTTGACCTGGGTGCGCGAGCTGCCATCGGCACTGGCATCGAGACGTCCTGTGGCGTGGCCGTGGCCGCTGATACGGTCGTTCAGCACATCCGCCACCAATTGCATGTGCGGCAGTACAAAGCGACTTCCCGGCGCCAGATGGCCGGCGGCGATTTGCAGATCCGCATCCAGTTCGCCGGCACCATCGAAATCCAACCACGGCTTTTGCACCAGCAACTCGGACAGCCATCGCAGCGACTCGAAGCGCCAGCGCGTCGATACGCGTCCAGAAGTATTGGCCAGTAGCGGTGCCCAGCCATCCAGCGGCAAGCGGCGCTGGGCAATACGCAGCTCGGCGTCGAGGTGGGCAAAACCATCGGGTTGTTGTGGAAGCCGTGCCGACAGCGTGATCGCCTGCGCAACATCGATTTGCACGCGCAATTGGTTGTTGTCGCGGCGGCCGTCGGCGATGGCAAAACTGAGCGGCATGACCATGCTCATGCGCCCACCGGACACCAGCTCGCCATGGTCAAGTACCAAGGCGATGCTGACCGAGCCAGCGTCATCCGCGCTTGCCGCCGGCCGTGGTGCGATGGCGAGCTTGTTGTTTTTGCCAAGGGTCAGATCGAGCGCGTCGGTGACGGCTTCAATGTTCAATGCAATGCGCATCAGCGCGAGTTTGGCGCGGCCCGGATGCTCGGACGCGAGGTGTTCATCCATCGCCAGGCCCAACTGCAACTTCGCCGCCTTGAACAGCACCGTGCCGTCACGCGTGAATTGAGACGCATGCATCGCCAGCGTCGACGGCAAGATTTCCAGCGGACCACCGCGCAACTGCTTGCGCATGGCGAAGGCGACTTCGCCCAACCCATCCAGACGCAAGTCATTCCAACGCAGGGCGCGCACGCCGGCACTGTGGATACGCGGGAGATCGACCGTCCACGCCATCGGCGAACGCTCGCGCGGGGGCATGAATTCGTCGACCCGGTCGGCCTCGAAACGGAGTTCCTGGGCTTCGATCTCAGGAAACTGCAGCACCCGCGCCGCCAAGGGCAGCAAAGCGATGCGCGCGCGCACTGAGCTGGCGTTCGCCATCCAGCGGGTGTTGCGCGTGTGCCCGGTGACCACCACGCCTTCCGCCCACACCCGCCCCGGCCACGGCGTGATCGCGCGGCTCCAGGTCACCTTGAACCGCTCGGGCGAGCGATTGAGCATGGCGTCGGCCGACGGCAGGTTCAGCAGCAGATTGGCGATCACCACATAGGCCAGATAGGCCAACAGCAGCAGCCATAGCGAGAGCCGCAGTGGGCGCGGCAAGCTTGGCTTTTTGGTGCTGAGAGGTCGAGACATCGGTGCAGCATGCCTTAGACTCGCGAGCACGGGATACCGCACGCGCGCCACCCTCGTTATTGCTTCATAGTGGTGCAATGCAAGGATTTGAGCCTACCGCCTTTGACTCCCTCGCCACCCCGATCCTGCGTGTCAGGAGCGGGCGAGTCGACTATCTCAACTCCGCCGCCGCGAGCTGGTTGGGCGTTGGATTGAGGCGCCTGTTGAACCAACCTCTGGCCAGCATCGATCGCGATGGCAGCCTGACGCAGTTGGTCGAGCGCGCCGGCAAGTTGCCGGGCAGCCTCCGGGGCCAACGTCTGACCATCGGCGGCGATCAAGAGGAACCGCGCTTCGCGCATGCTTTGGTGAGCGTCGGCGACAATGGCGCGGTGTGGCTGGAATTGCATCCGGTGGAGGAGTTTCCCGGCGAAGATCCGGCCACCATGTTGCCGGCGGCGCTGGGAGTGGCCCTGAAAGGACTGGCGCACGAGGTCAAGAATCCGCTGGCGGGGCTCAAAGGCGCGGCTCAATTGCTCAAACGGCGGATCAACGATGCCGACTCCGAGCGCTACCTGGACGTGATCCTTGCCGAGACCGAGCGTTTGTTCACTTTGGTGCAACGTTTGCTCGATCCTGCACCACCCAGCCCACTTTGCCCCACAAACGTGCATAGCGTGCTGGAGCGGGTGCGCCTGTTGGCTGAGGCCGAGGCCGGTTGGGCGGTGCGTATCGTGCGCGACTACGACCCCAGCCTGCCCGAGTTTTCCGCCGACGCCGACCGCCTCACGCAAGCAGTGTTGAACCTCGTCCGCAACGCCTTGCAAGCCGACGCCAGCGAGGTACGCCTGAGGACGCGCGCCGAAAGCGGGCTGATGATCGGCGAGCGCGCGCACCGTTTGGCGATCCGCATAGAGATCGTCGACGACGGCCATGGCGTGCCCGAGGGCCTCGCCGAACGCATCTTCCTGCCGCTGGTTTCCGGCCGCGCGCAGGGCTCTGGCCTGGGTCTTGCACTGGCTCAACAGGTTGCCCGCGAACACGGCGGCTCGTTGAGCTATCGATCAAGGCGCGGGCATACGGTGTTTACGTTGTTGATTCCGGTGGTTGAATAGAGCAGAAGCGGGGTTGGGGGCTTTTAGAAGAAAGAGCGGGGCTGGGGGCTGGGGCGCATGGATCGGCTCCACGGTTGGGTGGTTGCGTAATTGGCTACGCTGAAGGCTTGGACTAATGAGAATGAAAACAAAAACGCGTGGCGGCAAACCCAACGAAGGTGCCACTTTGGCTTTCGCCAAGCTGCAATTCCAACGCCAGACCCCAAGCAACGCGCCCCAGCCCCCAGCCCCCAGCCTCCAGCCCCGCTCCACCCAAATCCATGGCTGACATCTGGGTTATCGACGACGACCGTTCGGTCCGTTTCGTGCTGTCGGAAGGCTTGCGCGAGGCCGGTTACAGCGTGCGCGAGTTCGAAGGTGCGCGCAGCGCATTGGCGGCACTGGCGAGTGGTGCACCATCGTTGGTGTTTACCGATGTGCGCATGCCCGAGATCGACGGCCTCGCCTTGCTGGATGCACTGAAGGATCGCCGCCCGGATCTGCCGGTGGTGGTGATGAGCGCCTACACCGATATCGCCAGCACCGCCGGTGCGTTTCGCGGTGGTGCGCATGATTTTTTATCCAAGCCATTTGACATGGACGCAGCGGTGGCAATGGCGACCCGCGGTTTGCAGAGTCGGCAGCGCAGTGCGCCGGTCGCACCCACGGCACTCGCCGATACCGCGCTGGTCGGTGAATCACCGGCCATGCGCGAGCTGTTTCGCGCCGTCGGCCGACTCGCGCAGGCGCCACTGGCGGTGCTCATCACCGGTGAGACCGGCACCGGCAAAGAATTGGTGGCACACGCGCTGCATAGCCATTCGGCGCGCGCGGATCGACCATTCATTGCGCTCAACACGGCAGCGATTCCGGCCGAGTTGTTGGAGTCGGAACTGTTCGGCCACGAAGCTGGCGCCTTCACCGGCGCCAGCCGGCGGCATACCGGCCGCTTCGAGCAAGCCAATGGTGGCACCCTGTTTCTGGATGAAATCGGCGACATGCCGTTGTCGCTGCAAACGCGCTTGCTGCGGGTGTTGGCCGAAGGCGAGTTCTTTCGCGTCGGTGGCCGCGAGCTGATCAGCGTCGATGTGCGGGTGATCGCGGCGACGCATCAGGATCTGGATCGCCTCGCCGCCGCCGGACGCTTCCGCGCCGATCTGCTGCATCGCCTCGATGTGGTCCGCCTGCGCCTGCCGCCGCTGCGTGAGCGGCCGGAAGATGTGCCGCTGTTGGCCAATCGCTTTCTCTTGCAGGCTGTCGCCAAGCTGGGCAGCGGTGCCAAGCGTTTTGAGCGCAGCGCGTTGGCGCGGCTGCAAGCGCATCACTGGCCAGGCAATGTGCGCGAACTCGAGAATCTGTGCTGGCGCTTGGCCGCGCTGGCACCCGGTGAAACTATCGTCGCCAGTGACTTGCCCTCGACACTCGGAAACGGCACTCCGATCACCGCAGCGACGATCATCGAAGGTGAAACCGTCGAAGCGGCCGCCGACTGGGAAGCCATCTTGCGCCGCTGGGCGGCGACCCAACTCGCGGCAGGTGTCGAGCCGCTGTACCCGGATGCCTTGGCGCGCTTTCAACGGGCACTGATGGAATCTGCCTTGCTCGCCACCGATGGCCACCGCCAGGACGCTGCCAAGCGCTTGGGTCTGGGTCGCAATACGCTCACCCGCAAGTTGGGGACCTCGCGCAAGCGCAGTCGCTGACGCGAGCCATCGCGAGCATCGCCCCGCCCACTTCTCGGTTTACCTCAGCACGCGTCGAACGCGCCGCGCACGAGCGGTCGCGCGGGAGCGCGACCCTCCAATCCTTTCCATGGCTGCACCCCGACGCAAAGCCAGCTCGTGGAGGGCGTCGCTCCTGCGACGCCGCTGCTCACGCAGCGCGCATCGATTCGAATCATCGACCCCACCATGGCGACGGTCTGCAGCGAGACGCATTCACTCACAGGTGAAATCAGCCGCCAGTAGCTGACTCGGCACGGTCGCATCGTCGGCATCGGTCACCAGCAGCAATTGAAGTACATCGCCCGCCTGACGGGCGGAAATGCCCTCGATCTTCTGCGCAGGCGCAACCCGCTCGAGACGCTGCAGTTCACCTTCGCGGCCGAGCACGCCAATGGCGACGCCGGCGCAGGGGCCATCGTTGTAGGTGTCGCTGGAATTCTCGGCGCGTGAGTGTGCGGTTCCAGCATGCCCAAGGCCAGCGTGTGATCGGAAGGGACGGCGGATCTCGCAGGCCGAGTTAGCCGAGCAAGTTCGCGCGCTGCGCTCGACCTTCCTCGGCTGCTTGCGTTCCCGGATCGCATTGAGTCGTACACTCGTGCTTGGCCATCGTTGACTCTCCGCGTGAAGCTAGCGCTCTCGTTTCGGTGCTCTTGGCCTCGATCGCTGCTGGTAAGGCTGACCGCTGCAGCGCTGCTGCCGACCACCGCGGCGGCATTGGCACCGCCTGTTCCGGGTCCACCGATGCGGACCACGTCGACACTTGAATGGCGCGCCTTCCACAGCTTCAGCAGCGCCGATGGCCTGCCACAAAACAGCGTGCTGGCGCTGCTACAGGATCGCCAAGGCTTCATCTATGCTGGCACCGCGCAAGGCTTGGCCCGCTACGACGGCCAACAGTGGCGGCCGATCGAGCTTCCCACGGATGGCCGCCGATATGCGGTGGGTGCCTTGGCCGAGGCCGCCGATGGTGCGTTGTGGATCGGCACCGATTCGCAAGGCGCGTGGCGTGTGCACGCGGGAAAGACCGTTCGTGTCGCCTTGCCCGACAGCGAGGGTATCAACGCACTGCTACCCGGCGCCGATGGCCGCGTATGGGTGGCGAGTTATGGCGGTTTGAGCCGATGCGACACCAACTCCTGCGTCGCGATCAAGGCCCTGACCGGGCTGGGTGCGCGCAGCCTGCTGGCGGAAACAATCGACAACGAGGAGCGCTTGTGGGTCGGCACCAATACCGCCGGCGTGCTGCAACTTCGTGACTTGCAGAGCGAGCAGCCGAGCACGGTGGGTGCGCCGATTGACCGCCGCGCGGGCCTGCCCAACAACGTCGGCCTCAGTCTGACCCGCTTCGCTGGCGATCTGTGGATCGGCAGTGGCCGCGGCTTGGCCCGCTTCGACGGCCAGCGACTGCATGTCTATGGCGCGGGCAACGGATTCCCGGTGGCGATGGTGTTTGGCCTGCAAGCCAGCACAGGCAACGATGGCCAGCCGTTGTTGCTAGCCACGCTGCGTCCCGGCGGACTCGCTGAGATCGCCGCCGATGGCAGCTGGCAACTCATCGACGGCCAACGTGGATTGCCTGCCAATGCCACCCACAGCCTGTTGCACGAGCGCTATCGGGACACGCAATGGGTCGGCACCATGACCGCCGGCGTCGCCCGCCTGGAGCGCGAGCGCTGGGCGCTGTTTGATGAGCGCAGCGGCTTGCCGGATCGAATCGTGATGGGCGTCGGTTGGTCGCCAGCCGCAGGCGGCACGTTATGGGCAGGCACCGCCAACGGCGCGGTGTATTGGCGCGAGGGCAGCTTCGTGCCCTTGTTGCCCGAGCCTTATCAAAAGCTGCTGGTTTACGACCTGCTGGACGCACCCGATGGTGATCGTTGGATCGCCCATGGCCGCGGACTGCAACGTTGGCGCGATGGGCAGCTACAGGCCGATTTCACGGTCGACAATTCGGCCTTGCCGGCGGTGTCGGTGGATCGCCTGGGCCTGCGTCGGCTCGGCAAAGATGTCCATGAAATCTATATTGCCAGCGGCCACGGTATGGCGCGATGGCGCAGCCACGATGGCTTGCGCAAACCCGATGATCTGCCGGTCAAGGATCGCGATGTCGGCGTGCGCACCTTCGCGACGCTGATTGATCGCGAGCATGCAGACACGGATGTGCTGTTGGTCGCCACCTCGTCGGGTCTGTGGCGACTGGATTCGCGGGGGTGGTCGAGCATCGATCTGGCTTGCCTCGGCGCCAGCGCATTGCTGGATCTGGCCGCTGAATCCCACGCGTCAGGCGACATTCTCTGGCTGGCCACTCGTGATGGCCTGCTGCGCGTCGCGGCCGACGGCAGTTGCAGCCCATTCGAGGCGGCCTCAGGGCTCGGCGCGATTACTCGCGTGCAGATGTTGGACGCCGATTTGTACGCCTTCGGCGCGCGCGGTGTGCTGCGAATCAAGCGCCGCGGCGCCGCCAATCAAACGGGCGAACTGTTGGGGGTGGACTCGGGCTTGAGCAGCCCCGAAGTAGCCGGCAGCACGGTGGATGATCGTGGGCGCCTGTTTGCCGCCAGTGCTGCCGGGCTGGCCGCGCTGGCTCCGGCAGCGGCGCGACCGGTGGCGCAAGCGGCACCCTTGCATCTGCTGAGCGCCCACTTTGGTCAAGACGGCCGCGTGCTGAACGCGGGACAGATGCTGTCGCCGGACGACAGCAGCGTGCGTTTCGAGTTTGCTCTGCTTGCATTTGATCGCGAGCGCGCCCTGCGCTATCGCGTTCGCCTCGCTGGATTGCAGGATGAATTCGGTGCCTGGAGCGATCTGGCCGAGGCCAACTTTCCACGCCTTCCACCTGGACAATTCGAATTGCAAGTCGAAGCGCGGGATGCCGACGGCGTGCCCGCTACGCCCATCCGCTTCGCATTTTCGGTAGACACGCTGTGGTGGCAACGACCGTGGGCCCTGATCAGTTTTCCGTTGGCGCTGCTGGGTCTCGGCTTGCTGCTTGGCCGCTGGCGTTTGCACGCGACCCGACGCAAAGCGGTCGAGCTTGAACATGAGGTCGCAATCCGCACCCAGGAATTGGCACAGGCCAACCAGCAGTTGGAGGCAGTAGCGGTCACCGATCCGCTGACGGGCCTCAAGAACCGTCGTTATTTTGCCCTCGCCGCGCCCGCCGAAGCCGAGCGTGCGCGCCGCGCCGGACCGAACGGTGCTTTGCTGCTCGCCGTGCTCGATATCGACCACTTCAAGCGCATCAATGATGGCCATGGCCACGATGCTGGCGACGCCGTATTGGTGGAAGTCGCGCGCCGTCTGCAACAGGTCGCGCGTGGTGGCGACTTTGTTTTTCGCTGGGGCGGCGAAGAGTTCTTGTTGCTGTTGCGCGATGTCGCCGAGGACGCGGCCGACGCCGTGTTGCAGCGCCTCCTGCACGCGCTGGCAGCCACCCCCATCGCCATCGGCGAAACCGAGCTGACCGTCACCGCATCGATTGGCGCCATCGGTTTTCCGGTGGCACCGAACGCGCCGACCGGGCATAACATCGAACAAGCCATCACCCTCGCCGATGCTGCCCTGTACCGCGCCAAACGCGAAGGCCGCGACCGCGCGATACGCATCGAAGCAGGGGAAGTGGGCGAGGAGCAGCGCTACCAGACGGTGTTGCGCGATGCGCCGGCGGCCGAGCCTCCCAGCTCGCTCTTGTAGCGCTCGGTCGGCTCTACAAACGACCCTTCAAACTGCGAACTTCCAACTCGCGCCAGATACCGCTAGCCATGTCGCCGAGCTGATGCTCCCCGATCGCCACTCGCACCAATCGCAATGTCGGCAGACCTACCGCCGCCGTCATCCGTCGCACCTGCCGATTGCGGCCTTCGCTGATCGAGATTTGCAGCCAGTGATCGGGCACGGAAAGTCGCATCCGTACGGGCGGAATCCGCGGCCATAACCAATTCGGAGGCGTGACGCATTCAACTTCAGCTGGCCGAGTCAATCCATCGTTCAACACCACTCCCGCCCGCAAATTCGCCAGCGCCCCCGCGTTCGGCGCACCCTCAACCTGCACCAGATAGGTCTTGCTGACCTTGTGTCGCGGGTCGGTCAAACGGTGTGCGAGGCGGCCATCATCCGTGAGCAGCAACAATCCTTCGGAATCGAAATCCAGCCGCCCCGCCGGATACACATTCGCTGGTAACCCGAAGCCCGCCAACGTCTTGCGCGGCGGCACACTGCGATCCACGAATTGGCAAAGAACACCGAACGGCTTGTTGAGAGCGATAAGCATGGGAAAGTGATTGAGAAGCGTTGAGACCGCGCGCCACTGTAAGCGCTGAAAGCATCGTCCGATGTAGGAGCGGCGGAAGCCGCGAAAGGCGTGCCAAAACCTCGCTGCGCCACCGTCAGAGTGTTGCCGCAATCAGCGCCTGCGTTGCCATGCCCTGCGCTTGTTGCACTCCACGATATACGCTCGGAAAGCAGCACGTAGCCGACAGCAGGCAGGATGCAAAAAGCGCAGCGCATTGCAGCGGCACCAGCGCGTTGAATTGCAGGCTCCTAAGCAAGGCCAACACGGGTGGTTCGGGCACGGGCCATCGATGCGATAGTGACCATTACCCGACGCAAACTCACCAGCAGGAACCTTGTCATCATGACCAGCGAGTCACAGCTCCCCTGTGCCTGGAACGCCACCACCATCGCGCGCCTCAACGCCCGTTTCGATGTGCAGCACGACGACGATATCAGCGTCGAGGACTGGCCCGCAGCGATGGCCGATCCCGCGCTGGTGGACGCAGCGCTTGAGGTCTACGACAGCGTGGGGGCGAGCGCGGACACGCGTGCGCTGATCGTCGAATTGCTGCTCAACACCTTCGAATTTTGCTCGATCAAACGCGACGGCAATCCCGACTGGCGACGCACCCTGGACCGGCTCGAACGCGACTTCGTCGAACACGAAGCAAGCATTCGGAACTGGGCCGAGCCGGAAGACGGCGAGCCTTGGATAATTAGCGAAACGATGCAGGCGTTGCGGGAGCGGAAGGGTTCGCGGGGCTGAGGCAGCGCGTCAGCCGTCGGCGCGAAGTTCGCCGCGCAGTACCCGCGAACTGTCACTGCGCGACCACAGCGTGCGCCACCGCCACCACGGCGGTGGTGCCACCCATCGACGGCGTGCATTTGCGCATCGGAAGTTCACATTTCGATCACTGCCGGCGTTCTGAGCAACCATCCCGCGCTGCATCCCTGCTGCTACCCTTCCCACCCTCTCCGCCGCCGCCCACCCATGCACCCGCTCACTCGTCTGTTTGGCTACGGCCGGCCGTATCAACGGCGTGCGATTCGCGCGTCGATGTATTCGGCGTTGAACAAGTTTTTCGACGTGCTGCCGGAGATCCTGATCGGGGTGGCGGTGGATGTGGTGGTCAATCGCACGGATTCGTTTGTGGCGCGGATGGGGATTGCCGATCCGGTCGATCAGTTGTGGTTTCTGGCGGGGCTGACGGCGGTCGTCTGGGCGCTGGAATCGCTGTTCGAGTATCTGTATTCGTTGGACTGGCGAACGCTGGCGCAGGACCTGCAACACAGCTTGCGGCAGGCGGCGTATAGCCACGTCCAACAGTTGGACCCGAGCACGCTTGAGCGCGCCCGCAGCGGGCGTTTGATGGCGATCTTGAATGAGGACGTCAATCAGATCGAGCGCTTCGTCAACGGCGGGGCGAATTCGCTGATCCAAGTGACATTGTCGTCGCTGCTGGTGGGTGCGGTGTTTTTTGTGCTGACCGCGAAACTGGCGGTGTTGGCGATCTTGCCGGTGCCGTTGATTCTGTTCGGGGCATTCTGGTTTCAGCAGCGGCTGGAGCCTCGATACGCCGCCGCGCGCGAGGCCGCTGCTGGCGTGTCGCAGCGGCTGTCCAACAACCTGCTCGGCATGCCGACCATCCAGGCCTACACCGCCGAAGAGTTCGAGGCGAATCACCTGGCCGCGGCATCCGATGCGTTCCGCCAACGTAACGCCGAGGCCATCCGTTATTCGGCGGCGATCACGCCGGTGATTCGTTTGGCCATCCTCGCTGGCTTCATCGCCACCCTGTTGTACGGCGGATTGTTGACCTTGCGCGGCGAGTTGGGCGTGGGCAGTTATTCGGCCTTGGTGTATCTGACCCAGCGCCTGCTGTGGCCGCTCACGCATCTGGCGGAATTGACTGACCTGTACCAACGCGCGATGACTTCGGTGGAACGCGTGTTTGCATTGTTGGATACACCAGTCGCGCATCCACCCGCCACCGCCACGTTGCCAACACCGCTGCGCGGCGAGCTTGAGTTTGAGCAGGTGCATCTGCATTACGACGGTCGCGCCGCATTGGCGGGAATCAGTTTCGCCGTGCCAGCGGGCCACACCGTGGCCTTGGTGGGTGTGACCGGTGGTGGCAAGTCCAGCTTGCTCAAGTTGCTGATGCGATTTGCGGCACCCAGCAACGGTCGGGTGTTGTTTGATGGCGTGGATATCGCCGCGCTGGATCCCACCGAACTGCGCCGTGCCATCGGCTACGTCGCGCAAGACACTTTTCTGACCGATGGCAGCTTGCTCGACAACATTGCCTACGGTGATCCGCAGCCTGATCTCATGCGTGCGCAGCAAGCGGCAGCCGACGCCGAAGCCAGCGATTTCATCGGTGCTTTGGCAGACGGAATCTTCAGCCAGGTCGGCGAGCGTGGGCTGAGCTTGTCGGGCGGGCAGCGCCAGCGCATCGCCTTGGCACGCGCGCTGTATCGCAATCCCAAGGTACTGGTGCTGGATGAAGCGACCTCGGCGGTCGACAACGAAACCGAAGCCGCGATTGCGCACTCATTGCGCCGCGCCGCGCTGGGGCGCACGGTACTGGTCGTCGCGCATCGCCTTTCCACCGTGCGCCACGCACATTGCATCCATGTGCTGGATGCCGGGCGGATTGTGGAATCGGGCGAGCATGCCGAGTTGCTTGCCAAGGCTGGCGTGTATGCGGGATTGTGGAAGCTGCAGACGGGCGAGTTGGCCGTGCCCCGTTAATGTGGGTAGCACAGACGCAGACCTCGGGAGAACATGAATGACCGCCGCCAGCAATCAAGCCCTGATCGAACGCTTCTACACCGCCTTCGCCGCGTTGGACGCCGACACCATGCAAGCCAGCTATGCGCCCAACGCGAGCTTCTCTGATCCGGCGTTTTCACTGCAAGGCCGCGAGAACATCGGCGGCATGTGGCGCATGTTGTGTTCGATCACGCGAGCCAAGGGCATGGATGTGTGGCGGCTGGAAAGCAGCGCCATTTCTGCGGACGAGCGCCGTGGCCGCGCGCATTGGGAAGCGCATTATCGCTTCAGCGCCACCGGCCGGATGGTGCACAACATCATCGACGCACAATTCGTGTTTCAGGACGGTTTGATCGTCAGCCACATTGATGACTTCAATTTCTATCGCTGGTCACGGCAAGCGCTGGGGCCGCCGGGTTTGGTGCTGGGTTGGACGCCATTCCTGCGCAACAAGGTGCGCAAACAAGCGCAAGCCAACCTCACCGCATTTCTCGCCAAGGGCGGTTGAGAGAACACGCGGACGAGGCTCGCCGAGCCCTGTTTTGCCGAAACAATCGTATGCCTCAGCATAAGGCTGATGGGTAACGCCTACCTCGAGCGCTTGAGCCAATGGTGGATTCCGTCGGTACAGACGGACGATCCGGAGCGCCGCTTTCGCGCCGAGGTTGGTTTCGCGCTGGCGGGATTGTTGCTGGTGGCGATGCTATTGCTCGGTTTGGCCGAGTTGTTTTGGGGAACGCTGGCGTTCGGCATCATCTATATGGTGGCGGTACTGGCGATGGCCGCCATCATGCAATGGCAGCGTTACGACGCCGCCGCCACCCACGCCAATGCGGCGATGCTGGGGCTGGCATTTCTGGCCGCAACGACAATCAACCTCGGCTCCGGTGGTGGTGCCATCGGCACCAATATCGCGATGCCCTCCTTCGTGTTGCTGGCGGCCATGCTTTCACCTCCGCGTTTGGCTTTGCTGTGGCTGCTGTTGGTGCTGGGGCAATTATTGCTGGTAGCGCATCTGCGCGACCTGGATCTCGCCTTTCCGTTCAAGCCCGATCCGAAGTGGGTCGAGAACGCCATTGATCGGGTGCCGATGGTGCTGAGTCTGACCTGCGCGTGGTTGGGCTGGTTGGTCCGCCGCGCCTTGCTGGGATTTCGCGCACGCCTTGAGGCTGCCTACGAAAGCGAGCACCAGGCTCACGCGCGAGCCAGCCAGCTGGCCGAACAGTTCGCCGGCTTTGCCGATATCGCTGCGGACGGTTTCTGGGAGACCGACGCCGAACTACGTTTGAGTTATGTGTCGCCCGGCTTTGCGCGCATGTTTGCGGTGGAGCCCGAACACCTGTTGGGACGCACCCACGACGAAGCCTTTCGCACGCGTTTTCCCGGCGCACCCCTTGATCCGGAGTACAGCCGGGCAATGCGTGAACAACGTGTGCTCTCGGGGCAACTTTGGAAGCTGCTCGACAGCCACAAGGCTGACGGCAAGCCGCCCGACGACCACGAACATCGCCACGAACATGGCCACGAACAAGCACGCTGGCTGATCACCCAAGGCAAGCCGCGTTACACCGAGGATGGTTGCTTCAATGGCTATCGTGGAGTGGTCCAGGAAGTGACCGCGCAAGAGATCGCCAAACACGAGATGCGCGCCAGCGAAGAGCGCCTGCGCCTGATCACCGACAACCTGCCGGCGCTGATTTCCTACATCGATGCCGATGGCATTTTTCGCTTCAACAATCGCGCCTATGAAATCTGGTTGGACCGACCGCTGTCGGCGGTCATCAACCGCTCACTGGCCGAAGTATTCGAGCCCGATATCTACGCCTTGATCGAGCCGAACCTGCGTCGCGCCTTGGCCGGCGAACGGGTGGAATTCGATCTCACGCTCGGCGCCAACCGCGGCCGCCATGCCCACGTCAACTACGTGCCAGACATCGGGCCTGACGGCGAAGTTCGCGGCGTGTGTGGGCTGAGCCACGATGTCACTCAGGTTCGCCATGTCGAAAACGAGCTACGCCGACTGGCCGAGTTCGACCTGCTCACCGGTCTGGCCAATCGCAAACGGCTGGGTGACAAACTGTGCGAGGCGATCGCCCGCAGTGAACGTTATGGGCAACCCATGGCCCTGCTGTTCATTGATATGGACGAGTTCAAGGCAGTGAACGACCGCCTCGGACACGAGGGTGGCGATCTGGTGCTGCAGGAATTCGCCCGTCGCCTGCTGGCGTGTGTGCGGCAGACCGACACCGTCGCCCGCTTGGCCGGCGACGAGTTCGTGGTTCTGTTGGAAATGCTGCACAACGCCGACGAGGCGCGTCTGGTCGCCACCAAGATTGTGGTGGCGATGACCGCGGAGTTCCCGATACTCGGGCAAAGGATTGCGCTCTCGGCCAGCATCGGCGTGGCCGGGCGCGCTGCTGGCGAATTGGATGGTGA
Organism: Pseudomarimonas sp.; assembly: GCA_052390415.1. Taxonomy (GTDB): domain Bacteria; phylum Pseudomonadota; class Gammaproteobacteria; order Xanthomonadales; family Xanthomonadaceae; genus JANNWF01. Next base: position 99,931 of record JBQTGY010000033.1, read on the forward strand.
ATCGCTGCTGCGCCGTGCGGATTCAGCCTTGTATGCGGCCAAGGCCGCGGGCCGCGGCACGTTTCGGTTGGCCGCGAGCTAGAACGAGAAGCTTCCCGCGCCGCGGCTTGCTGGTTCGCAGTGCAACCTATTCCGACCGCGCTGTCTCTGATGGGCATTGGTATCTCCGCTCGCGCATGCGGGTAGAGATCGATCAACCCTCACTCCGTCATCGAGACCGCTCATGCGCCGCATTGTTGCCATCGCCATTTCATTATTCGTCATCGCCGGTCTTGCACTCACCTGGGTGGGTGCATCCGCCACGTCCAGCGTTGCCGACAACCGCGGCAATCACTACACGCTGACCATCAACGACGATGCGACGCGCGCCGACGTGGAGGCCGATCTCTGGCAGTCCAGCAACACCTTGTCGATGTTCGACGTCAGTGCGGTTCCGGGCCTGCCGAACGGGCATGTCGATCTGGTCGAGAACCTGGAAGCGCACGATGCAAACGGCAAATCGCTGTCCTTGCGCGATCTCGGCGAAGGCGATTACGCGATCAGCGGTGGCCAACGCATTCAACTGAGTTATTCGGTGCGGCTGCAACACGATGATTACGTATGGCCAGCCGGCATCGAAGAAGTGGCTTATCACACGGATGAAGGCCTGATGATCGGCGGTTCACGCCTGTTTTTTGCCGACGGCGAAACGCAGTTGCAGGGTCCGATCACCGTGGCAATGAAGTTGCCAAAAGGCTGGCGCGCCAACACGCCCTGGTCATTGGCCAAAGGCTCAGCGACCAGCGCCACCACGTTTGCACCCAGTTCGCGCCGCGATCTGCTCAGCAACGTGATGTTTCTCGGCACCGCGCATAGCGAAACGGTGGATGTCGGCGGCGTCGCGCTGACCTTGGTTTTGGGCAAACGCTACGTCGCCAGCAAGGACCTGTTCGTCGATCTGCTGCGCACCCAACTCGCCAGCTACCGCGAACTGTTCCAGGCCGATCCGTTGTCGAAGCGTTATCTGATCGTCATCAATCAAGGTGCGACCGGTGATGGCGGGGCGTTCTCCAGCAGCTTCAGCCAGTTCATCAAGGGGGATGCCGACACCATCAACCGGGTCAACTGGGGTTATGTCATGGCCCACGAACTGCTGCATTTCTGGAACGGCTTGTCGCTGGTGCCGCGCGATGATCGCGAGGAATGGTTCAAGGAAGGCTTCACCGACTATCTGACCATCACCACGCTGGCGAAGAACGGGCTGATCGACGAAACCCTGCTGTTCAAACGCCTGGAAAACGTGCCGCGACGTTACCTGCTGGCGCGAATGCTGCAAGGCTTGAACATGAGCCTGCGCGAAGCGGGCAAGGACAAGCAGCCCAACCGTTTACTGGTGTACGGCGGCGGCAGTCTCACTGCGATGGCCCTGGATGCCGAGTTGCGGCATGTCAGCGGCGACCGCGCCGGCCTGCCACAACTGATGGCGGCGCTGTATGCGGAATTCGGCAAGCCGGGGCTGAGTTACACATTGGACGACATCAAACGGGTCGCCAAACAACTCAGCGGACATGACTTCGATGCCTTCTTCGCGCAGACCGTGGAGAGCGGCGAGTTCTTCGACATCAGCCCCAGCCTGGCCCGCATCGGGTTACGCATGGACAGCTTTCTGGAAGAGATCTACATCAGTCGTGATGCAACCGCTGGCGGTGCGGAGCGCGCACGTTTTGCCGCGATCTTTGCGGCGGAATCGACGGCGCGCTAGTTCTTGTTGGATTCCGCGGCTTCCCGTCGCAGCCGCTCGTTCAATCCGCGCTCTGCGTTTCGAGCGAGGCGGCGGCAGGCATCTACATCCTGCAGACGATTTTCGGCCTGGCGGCGAAACAAGTCGACCGCCTGCGGATGGGTGGAGATGGCGATGTCGCAAGGCAATTCAGCGACGCGGGCGATGCTTGCACGCAAGTCGGCGACCACCGCCGGGTGTTCCAGAAACCGATAGTCTTCGGTGCTGACCGCACTGAGGCTGTCCACGTAAACCACGTCGAGGCAGTCGCCATTGGCATCGCAGGCTGGCCACGTCCAGGTCGTGCCACCGGGTGTATGACCAGGTGTGTAGTGCGCGGTGATGCTCAGCTGTCCCAGCCGCAAGGTCTGCCGGTCGGCGACTATCTGCACGTCGGCGATCTTGGGAAAATGATTGAAGGCACCGAAGCCTGCCTGTGGATCTTCCGGCACCGCATCACCCGCTTGCAGGGCTTGTGCACCGCGACGGCTGGCGATCACGGTCGCGCCGCTCCAGCGCTGCAAGGCAGCGATGCCGCCCGCATGATCAAAATGCGCATGCGAGTTGAGGATCCAGCGCAGCTCGACCAGATCAAACCCGAGCTGTCGAATGTGGGTCGCGATCTGTGCGGCCGACTGCGGCAAACCACCGTCGATCAACAGCAGTCCGTTGCCGGTATCGATCAACACTGCGGCCAGCCCGCCCGGTCCCACGTACCAAGTATTGGCGGCCACCAGAAACGGCTCGCGCGGTGCGTTCCATTCGGCGCAGCTGGAGCAGACCTTGGGTTCGATGTCGCTGTGCGTGTCGGTGGTGTCCGCGTTGGCTTGCAGCGAGACCAAGGCGAATGCGATCCATAGGGCAGCGAACGTGGGCATGCATGATCTCCGTGAGCAAGCGTGCAAGCCTACTCACGGAGAACGGCAAGTCGATGATCAGTTCGGCCGTTTTGCGGGCTAGCCGCCTGCCGGACTTTGGCTGGCCGGGCTGCCAGCACCGAAAGTGCAGTCGAACCCGTGCCCCATGGAATATCGATCCGTCCGGTTGATTCCGACCCTCCGCAAGGTTGCAGGCGTATTTCGCTGCCCCCTCCTGAAATGTCCGGGTCAGTGGCGCGAGGTGTACACCGGCGGCTCTACCTCGCCGGCTTCGACCTTCGCCAGCAGTTGCTGCAATCCGGCCTTTTCTTCGTCGTCGGTGGTCGCCGCGATCCGCCTCCGCAGGATCTCGGCGTGCGCGGTCCATTGCGCGTCGCTTGCCGCTACCACGATGTCGGGCTTGACGCCGACATGCTCCCAGTTGGTATGGGTGATCGGGTTGATCGAGCGGCCGGTGGGTATGAACGCGGCGAAGCCTTCCGCGAGGGCGATGAAGTCGCCCGGATTGGCCCCGCCGCCGGTAGTTTCGCCGACGATGGTTGCGCGCTTCTGGGTCTGGAAATCGTATGCCGCCTCCTCGCCGCCAGAGAACGTGCGCTTGGACGTGAGCACGTACACCGGTCCGGTGTAGCGCACCGGAACCGATGGGTTGGTCCAGTATTGCTGGGTGAGATCGGTGGGGCGGGTGTAGATGTCGTTCAGATGACGCACGTCGCCGGGTCCGAAGAAATGGCTCATCAGGTGCGCCACGCTGGACGGCTCGCCGCCGCCGTTGCGGCGCAGATCAATGATCACCGCTTCGCTGCCGGTCAGCAGTGTCATCGCAGCGGTGTAGGCGTCGGCCACCCACTCAGTCGGGCCGAAGCCGCGGATCTCGATGTAGCCGACATTGCCGGGAAGTCGCTCGATGCGTTGGATGCCGTAGCCGTACTTTTCCATCTCTGCGCGCCCGGCGGCGACTTCCTCGGCGCTGGGCACTCTGGACGTGATCGTGCCGCCAGGTCCAGGATCAAACCCCGGCGCATACTCGACATTGAAATGTCCGTCCTCACCTAACTCGCGCAGGTCCGTCGACAGCGCTTGAGCGAAGGTGGCGGTGTCCTTGGCGTGCGCGTAGCCGCCGCTGGCTTCCTTGGCCGCGAGTTGCGCCGACAAGCTGGTGGCGACGTCGGGGAACACGTAGTGGCTTTGCAGTTTGTAGCCAAGGGCGACGACTACCGCCTTGCGTACTTTCGCGTCGATCGGCTGCGGCGGCGGTGGGCCGTCCTGGGCGATGGCAAACATCGGATTGAGGGCCAACAACAGGGCCGCGGCATAGAGGTGTCGTTTGATCATGAGAATGCTCTGGTGTGGGCGGCAAGGCCGCAGGAGATATCTACTAATATGTTAGTACTTCGGGGCAAAAAATCAGCGCGCAATGCTTGCCAATACCACCGGCCGCAGCGACCACTGACCTTCGACGCGTTGTCCAATCACCTGGACGCTGGCGCTGCCCTTCGGCCCGCTCAGCGCAAAGCGCACTTCCACGTCGGCAGCGGCATTCTGTCCGCCTTCACCGATGGTGATCGACCCATCGACGTCGTTGCCGGCCAGCACGACGGGAATACCAAGCGACGCAATCACGCCAGGATCGGCAGTCACGGCGCGCAACAGTGATTGGAACACGACGCTGTCGGTCACTTCGGGTGGCGTGGGTGGCGCCGGCGGGGCCGGCAAGGCCGGTAGAGGCGGCAAAGGGATCGGTGGCGGTGGCGGTGGCGTGCGCAGCCGCGACACCTCATTGACCCAGGCGCGGACTTGGTCATCGATCGGGCGCAGCTGACCGTCTTCGTGGTAGACCTCGGTCAGGCGACCATGGGCATCAACGCTGGCGCGATATGTGCGCTGCTTGTCGAGCCCGGTGGCAGTGATCTCGCGTACGTCGCCGACCCCGAGTTCGTCCTCGGTGGTCGACGTAATGCGCAGTTCCGGCCGCGACGCGCTGACGCCGACTTGCGCCACCAGCAGACCGCCAGCGCTGAGCAGAACAATGAGGGCAATGCGGGCGCCGGCACGACCGCGTGGTGGTGGGCCAGATGGCGAGTCGGACAACAAACGGCTGATACGTTGCATGAGTGAACCTCCTTGGGCTGCAAGAACAAGACGCGGGAAAGTCGGCCGCTGGCGTTCCAGTGCAACCAGCGCTTCGGCCAAGGCGATGGCGTTCCCGCAAGCCGCCACCGCAAGGTCGTCACAGGCGTGTTCGCGCTCCTGCCGGATGCGCCGGCTGAGCCACCACACGCCGGGATGGAAAAACAACAGCGCTTCGATCACGCACTGCACGCCGTTCCACAGCCAGTCGAGACGGCGAACGTGGGCCAGTTCGTGCGCGAGCAGGGCCTCGAGTTGTTCGGCCGACAGCCGCGACATCAGTGCCAGTGGCAGCCAGATCACCGGCCGCAATAGGCGCGCGGTGAACGGCGCCACCACGTCCTGTGCCAGCCGCACCGTCACTGTGCGGGTGATGCCGAACGCCCCCCGTAGCGCGTCCACACGACGCTGCCAGTCGGCCGGCAAGCTGGCGTACGGACGCCGAGTCAGCGCATTGATCCACTGCAGTCCACCGCAGTGGCGCAACAGCATCAGGGTCACGCCCGCCAGCCACAGCAGGGTCAGCAATCCGGCCAATTGCCCGGACTCCTGCACGAACAACCCGGGAATCGCCTCGATCCGGGGCGCCGTCACCACTGGCAGCAGACCGGCATTCACCTGCGTGCCAGGCACCTGCCAGAAACGCAGGAACGCCAGCGTCGGCAGCAGCGCCATCGCCAGCAGAAACCCCATCGCTACCGCATGTCGCTGCGCTGCACTCGCCCGCGCCATGGCGACAAGTGCCAACCATGCGGCGACCGCCAGCAGGGTGTTCAGCCACAGCGCATGCAGAAGCGCCGCGGCAAGTGCCGGTGCGAAGCCGAACTGGACGCTGGCGAGTGCGCCCATCAGCCGAGCTTCCGCTTCGCCTTGGCTTGGGCGATGAGCGTGGACATGGCGTCGAGCTCCTCGGAGCTGGCGCTGTCGTCATCCAGCGCCCGTTGCACCAGGGTCAGCGCGGACCCGGAGAATGCCCGCCGCAGCAAGTCTTGCAGCAGCGAGGCCTGCACCACCGGTTCGGCATGCAGGGCGGTGTAGGTGTGGCTGCGTTGTGTCTCATCTCGGCGCAGCAGGCCCTTCTCGGCCATGATCGTGAGCATCTTCAGGACTGTCGTATAAGCGGTGTGCTTGTCGCGCGAGAGCACGCTGTGCACCTCGCGGACAGTCATAGGCTCATTGCGCGACCACAAGACGTAAAGGATCGCCAATTCGCCTTCGGTGGGATGCAGCTTCGGCATGGGAAGGCTCCGATAAATACGATGCTATTAGTACTATGTATTTAGTAGTTTGCCAAGCACTCGCTGAGTCGGCCTTGCAGCCGCCTCTCCATCGCTGCGGCTGCACTATCAAAAGCGGCACCTTCGCTACCAGGCGCAGAGCCAAGCCGCAGCCACAATCACCGCGACTCATTCGCAGCGATCAGATCACCGCGATACGAAAGCTGCCAGAACTTGCAATGTCGTTCAGGTGATCAGCGGTCAGCTGCCGCGCCCCGCAACGGTTGCCTCAAGCGCGGCAATCTCATCGATGCGCACATTCGCGCCATCGGCGAGTCGCTCACCTCCACGCACCACCAGGCGGTCGCCCGAAGCGATGTCACCGGTCACTTCCACCCAATCGCCTTGCGTGCCGCCGGTTTCCACCGGCACACGCTGTGCGATCAGTTCGGCGTTGATCCGCACCACATAGGTCTGGTCGGCACGCAGCAATAACGCGTCGCGCGGGACGGCGACGACTTCGCGCGGTGCCGCGCTGGGCAGACCGACTTGCAGGGCTGATCCGATCGCCCACAACGATGAATCCAGTTCGATACGCAACTCGATCTGGCGCGAACTTTCGTCACCGACCGGCACCACCGCGCGCACTTTTTGCACGGTTTCATTGCTGCCTTCGCGCAGACTCAAACTCATGCCGGGCGCGAGCCCCGCCGCCAGATTGACGGGCGCCTGCGCACGCACTTCCAGACGCTGCGTATTCACCAACCGCGCCACCGCGGTGCCGGTGCCGAGGTATTCGCCGATCTGGATGAAACGTTCGGCCACCATGCCGTCAAACGGTGCTCGCACCGTGCTGTTCAACAGGCGCTGACGGGATTGTTCGACGCTCACATTGGCGCGCTGCAAATCCTGCTCCAGCACCCGCCGTTGCGAGCGCGCCTCATCCAGTTGCGCGCCGGCGATGCTGGCTTTTTCAACCAGCTGACCCAAGCGCTGCTCCTGCGAATGCGCGTAGTCGAGTTGGGCCTGGATGCGTGCCACATCGGACTCCGCTTGGCGAATCTGCAGGCGCAGCATGCGGTCGTCCAAGCGTGCCAAGGGCTCGCCTTTGCGCAACTGCGTGCCGACTTCGGCTACCGCGATCACGCGGCCCTCTTGTTCGCTGGCGACCCGCGCATCCTCACGGCTGACCACGTTGCCCGGCGCCCACAACAGCGGCGCGAACTGGGACGTCTGCGCCGTCATCACCCCCACCGGGGTCGCCGGTACCGCCGGCACAACAGCGGCAGTCGGCTCATCCTGAGCGTGGACGCTGAGCACCGCGGCCATCGAAGTGGCCAGGGCGATGGCTAGGGCGAGGCTGAGTTTGCGGGTGGTGGTTTTCATTTCAGGCTCCTCGATGATTCCAATTCAATCGTTGCAGTGGCTGCTGATTGCCTACGCAATTCCAATCCTTCGAACGTCATTCCCGCGCAGGCGGGAATCCAGCGGTCCGGTAGCTCGGTGCAAGGTCCAAGGGCTCTGAATCCCCACCTTCGCGGGGATGACGGGTAATGGAGGCCTGCCGCTCGCGACCCAACTGCAATCGCAACAACGCCGGAATCAGCACCAGGGTGAACAGCAGGCTCAGGCCCACGCCGCCGACGGTGACCGCCGCCAGACCGCGATAGATCACGCTGCCGGCACCAGGATTGATCACCATTGGCAAGGCGCCGACCACGCCCGTCAACGCGCCGATCAGGATCGGTCGCAGCCGCTGATTCAAGGCCTGCTCAACCGCTCGGGTGAGGTCCAGTCCTTCCTCCTGCGCGGTGCGTGTTTGCGATACCAGCAGGATGGCGTTGTTGATGACCATGCCCAACAACATGATGAAACCGATCATCGACAGCAGGTCCAGCGACTGCGGTGCAAACAGCCCCAGCGCGCGCAAGCCCAGCACGCCGCCGAACACCGCCATCGGCAAGGTCAGCATGACGAAGGCGCTGTCCTTCAGCGACTTGAATATCGCCGCCATCAGCATGAACAACACCAGCAGCGCGAGCACGAAGTTCTGCCGCATGCCGCCAATCACTTCCTGCAGACGATCCGCGCTGCCCGACACCTGCACGCCTGCGTCGGCTGGCAGCCAACCACGCAAGGCCGGCACGACCTCGGTTTCGACGATGGCGAGTGCCTCTTCCAAGGCCATCGCTGCGGGCGGATCGACGGTCAACGTCACCGTGCGCCGCCGATCCACGCGCCGCAATTGATTTGGCGTGAGCGTGGTCTGCATGCTGACCAACTCACCCAACGGCAACACGCCCGCCTGCGGCGTCGCGATCGGCATGCTGGCCAGTTGTTCCGGCGTGTCCCAACCGGCGGCGCGCAGGATGATCGGCAAACGCTGATCGCCGTCAAAATGTTCGCCCAGCCAGATGCCGTCACCCACGGTGCGCACGATGTTGCCGACCTCCGGCCGATTCCAACCCACTTCGGCAAGGCGTCGATCGTTGGCGGTCAAGCGCAATTCGGGTGAGGTGGCGTCCGCGCTTGGGAAAGCCTGCACATTGGCACCGGCAAACTTTTCTTCCAGCAACAGCCGACCCTGTTCGGCGGCGCTGTTCAAGGCCTCGACTTCGCCGGCTTGCAGATGGATCTGGATCGCGCGGGCAGAGCCGCCGAATCCACCGAACAACTCGCCCTCGGTGGTGAAAGCGCGGGTGTCCGGGAAACCGACCGTGATCTCGTCACGGACGATACGCTCCAGTTCGCCGATCTGATTCTCGTCGACCACGCGTGCACCCAGGGTGCCTCCACCCGGCCACAACAACAGGTACCAGTTCTTCAGTTGCGGTGGTTTGTCGCCATCCATGTACGGCTGCATGCGCTCACGCACGGTCTGGGCGATCTCGCGATCCACCTGGGCGGGGCTCATGCCGGGTGGAAAGCTGAAAAACGTGTCGATGGCGGCGCGTTTGACTGGCGGCAGGTAGTCGATCTTGGGGGCCAACGTGTAGGCCAATACCGAAGGCAGCAGCACCAGCCCCACGATCCAACCCAGTTGCTTGGGTCGCGAATCCGTCCAGCGCAGGATGGCGCGGGTGGCACGCGGATAACCCTGGTGATCGTTGGATTTGAGTTTTTTGGCCTGCAACCAACCGGCGGATGCGGCCGGCAGCACGGTGATCGCGATCAGCATCGAGATTGCCACCGCAATCGAAATGGTCAGGGCCAGATCGGCAAACAACTGCCCTTCGACATCGCCCATGAAGATCACCGGCACGAACACCGCGATGGTGGTCAGGGTCGAGGCCAACAAGGCGCTGGCGACTTGCCGCGTACCCAGACTGGCGGCTTCATGCGGCAACTTGCCCGATTCGCGCAGACGGACAATGTTTTCGGCCACCACCACCGCCGCGTCCATCACCATGCCCACCGCGAACGCGAGTCCGGCGAGAGAAATCACGTTGAGGCTGCGACCGACCAGATCCAGCACGATGAAGGTCGCCAACAACGAGATCGGAATCGCGGTGGCAATCAACAAGGTGGCGCGGCGATCACGCAGGAACCACCACAGGCAACCCACTGCCAACAACACGCCGGCGAACAGGTTTCCCGACAACAGATTGATCGCACGATTGATGAACAAGGACGAGTCGAAACTCTGCTCGATGCCCAAACCCTGTTCGGCCAACAAACCCGTGCGCATGTCGGCGACCTCCGCCTTGACCGCGTTCAGGGTGGCCAGCACGTTGGCGCCGCTTTCGCGATCAATGCGCAGACCGATGGCTGGATTGCCGTTCTGATAGGCAAAAAACTGGCGCTCGGGTGGTTTGACGGTGATGGTGGCGACATCGCCCAGCCGCACCGGGCTGCCGTCGCGCCAGGCCAGAATCAGTTGACCCAGATCTTCCGGCGCGTAACGACCGGCAAAGCGCAGCGTGTACTGGCGACGCCCGGACTCGAAAAAACCACCGGACACATCGGTGGCACGCGCGGCTTGTTGCACCAACTGCGGAATCATCACCCCGAAGGCTGCGGCTTTTTGCAGATCCAGCGCGATGTTGAGTTCGTCCGGCGGCCCGCCATTGACCTGCACGCCAGCGACGCCGGGTATCGCTTCGATGCGCGGTACGACCCGATCTTCAACGAGACGGCGGAAGTCCTCGATCGAGCCTGGCGTGGACGGCAATTTCTGCACGAAGAACCAGCTCAGTGCGGCATTGGCTTCATCGGCCGACAACTGCACCACTGGCGGATCGGCATCCGCCGGCAGCGGCGGCACCCGGTTCAAGCGTCCGAGCACGTCAACCAGCATCGCCCGCATGTCGGTGCCCACCGCAAAGGTGAGATTGATGAAGCTGCCACCCTGTCCGGCATTGCCGTCCATCTGCGCCAGACCAGGCAAACCTTGCAGCACACTTTCTTGCGGCTCCAGAATTTCCGACTCGATTTCCTGCGGCGAGGCCGCACGCCATCCGGTCTGGATCGACATCTGCGGGCGCTCGATATCCGGAAACAGCTGCAAGGGCAGCTGCCACAGGCTGAGCAGACCAAACAAACAGACCAAGGCGACAACAACCGCCACCGCGGCAGGGTTTTTCAGTGATCCATCGATCAGCGACATGGCAGTCCTTGAGAGCGGTGACGACGGCCACTGTCCGCCTGTCGTTGCTCGCTCAGATGCGCCAAAGGTCACTTTAGTTACGCGCCCTGCGCCCAAGCGAAGGGGGATTGCGATGGAGCGACGCGTCAGCGCGCAAGCTCGGCCGAGCCGCGGTCTGTTAGCTCCGTGGGCGCTTTTTCTTCACGGGTGGCGGTGCCTCTGCAGGCAACTCATTGGACGCAACGTGCATCACCAACGGGATCGAAGCGACCATCAGCTCGGACACCAGTTTTGCCAACATGTAGCCAATCGCCCAGGCATGGGCTTCGGTTTGAATCAGCTTTTCAACCAACAGGAATCCGCACCCGGCCACCGCCAGCATGCACACCGCCGCCAGCGCCGAGCTGCGCGGTGCGCGCTTGGCCCGCAGCACGATCCACTCGAGCAGTTTGAAGCCGCCGATGACCACCACAAAAAAAGGCATCGCGAACGGAATGCCGCCAAAGATCAGCGTCAGCAGGCGCGCCATCGCGTCGTGACCCAACGATGCCATGAACGGCGGACCGATCCGTCGATAGCGCTGCCAATCGCTGACCATGGGGAAGATTGCCAACACCAGGGTCAGCGCCAGCGCATAGGCAACGCCTGAATCCAGCCAGATTTGCGTCCCCTGAAAGTAGCTGAGCATTTCCCGCCAGCCACCAATGAACAACAAGGTAAGACCGTAGGCACCGCTGCACCAGATCAGCAGAAATACCAGCACCGGCAGCACCTGGCTCCATGGTTTGGGCTGGTCTATCCAATCGGCACGCGGAATCGGCAGCGCCGAAAGCCGCGCCAACACCGTCACCATCACGGTTTCGATCACCACGATCAGAATCAGGCCCGGCCCGGTCAGGCGACCCTGCAACATCAGCCAAAGCAGATAACCATTGCTGGCCAGCACCGGCAGCAGACCCAAGCCAAAAAAGAGCGGCCCATGGAAGGGAAACTGCTTGAGATAGGCCAGTGCATCGGCCTTGGTCAAGGTCTCAGTGTTCGCCATCGATTTCTTTCCCATCGGGTCTCCATGGCCTTTCGTACAGGTTCGCAAGTCTGCGCGCATCGGTACAGTGCGGCCTCTGCTCATCCGCCTGGGAGGGACGCGATGCACGGTCTGATGCGAGTGATGGGGTTGCTGAGTCTGTTGGTCTCATCAGCCATGGTGCAAGGCCAATGCCGCGATGCGGTGGTGCTGGTGCACGGCAATGCGGGCAAACCCGCCGACTTCGACAACACCTACGTCGAACTGCGTGCGCGTGGCCTTGCTGCCAATCAAATTTTTCGACCCGACTGGGGCAGCAAAACCTGTGCGGCCTGCAACGACCACAGTGGCAGCGAAGAGACGCCGGTGATCAATGCCATGGTCAACGCCCTGGCAGTTTCATGCACGGGCAAGATCGATGTGATCGGCCATTCGATGGGTGCCACCTTGGCCGCGCGCGAGATCGACAAGCATGGTCTGCGTCCGCAGGTCGACGCCTTTGTCGGTATCGCCGGCGCATTTCGGGGATTGCGCTCCTGCGGCACCTATCCATTCAACGTGATCACCAGCACCTGCGGCTATTGGGGACTGTCGATCAGCAGTCCGCTGCTCAATGCTCTGGCCGGCAAACGTTTTGCTGATCGGGTGTACTCGTTGAAGTCCTATTCGGATCAGATCATCTGCGCGACCGGGGTGTGCACGGTCGGCGGCATTCATTCCTCATCGATCTGGAACGAGAACGCGAGCTACACCTATGTCACTGGTCATTTCGGATTGTTGACCGGGACTGCCATCAAACAGGCCGATTTGATCCAATAGCGCGAACAGCAATGGGCGACGCAGCGCTGTCGCCACGTTGCAGCAGCCACTCAGCCATGCAGTGAGCGATCCCGCACCCACCCCGGAAATGAACTTGCCTCCATCGGCCGGGCGATGAAATAACCCTGCGCGATATCGCAACCCACCCGTCGCAACAGATCCCAGTCCTCTTGCGTTTCCGCACCTTCTGCCACTGACGTGATGCGCAGCTTGCGCGCCATTTCCAGACTCGATTCAAGGATGAGTCGGCTCGATTCATGCTGGTTGGCGTGCATCACGAAGGACTGGTCGATCTTGAGTTCACTGAACGGTATTCGGGTCAGCTGCTGCATGGACGAATAACCGGTGCCGTAATCGTCGATGGAAAGGCCAAAGCCCTTCATGCGCAGGCGGGCGAGGTTTTCGAGCACCCGGCCGACTTCGGTCATCGCCGCCGACTCCGTGACTTCAAGAATGATGTGCTGCGGATCCAGCCCCTGGTTCTTGACTTGCCAGGTAATGGCATCGGCAATGGAGACGTCGCCCAACAGCTTCACCGACAGGTTCACGGACAGATTGATGTCGAGACCGGCGGCGCGCCAGATCCGACCGTGCGCCGCGCTCTTGGCCAACATGATCCAGGTCAGCTCAGCGATGCGATCACGCGATTCCAGCAGGTCAATGAAGGCGTGCGGACTGACCATGCCATGCAGCGGATGCCGCCAACGTGCCAAGGCTTCAGCGCCACAGACCCGCCCGCTGGCCAGTTCAATCTTGGGCTGGAAGAATGGCTCGAATTCGTCGTTTTCCAGCCCGCGCAACACATCCTGCAAGCTGTAGCTGGAGACCTCTGCCTTGTCACGCGGCGTGCCGTGTTTGTTCGGATAGTGCAGTTCGATCAACTCGGCAAGCCGTTGTCGCGACGCTGGCTTCTCGATGGTGCCCAACAGCCGCACTCCGTAAGCCGCGCACATGGTCTCGATCGAATCCAGCAAGGCACGGCTGAGGCTGCTGCTGATGATGATTGACGAGCCCACCTGGGCTTGCGCCAGGGACCGGATCAGCGCCATGCCATCCATGTCCGGCATATCAATGTCGGTGACGATGAGATCGAACGGATGTTCAAGCTCCTGACTGATTTCGATGGCGGCGCGCCCATTGCTCGCCTCGCAGACACCCTTGGCACCGAGCGACTCCAGCATCTGCACCATCATCGCGCGCTGAAACTCGTGGTCCTCGGCCACCAGGAACAGCAATCCCCGCGCTGGCTGCATGGCGTCGACAGGGCGGCCTGACGCTGACGCCTCGAGCACGCCGGCCTCGGCCATCGAATCAGATGGCGAGTTGATTGAGGTAATCATTGAGTCGTTTGAGTTCCAAATGAAAGCGTGGAAGCAGCGCGGATACGCGGTCGGCGTCATAGGTATGTGCGGCCGCTTCCAGCTCGGCGCAGATCTGCGCGAAAGCGCTCGCACCCACCAACCGGCTTGCGCCCTTGATGCGATGGGCCGCGTGCATGATCGCCGTCGCATTTCCCGCGGTAATGGCCTGCCACAGGCCGCTGACATCCTGTGAGTTGACGCGATGAAACAGCGCCAGGGCGCGTCGGTTGGCTACGGCATCACCGCCGGTAAGGCGCTGCAAGACGTTGCTGTCGAGCACGGCATGATCGAGTGCGGACAGGTCGCGCTCGCGCACCATTGGCGGCCCGTCGATGGCTGGCGTGGGCACGCTCGCTGGCGTGGCCTGCAGTGTGGACTGCCGTTCGGACGTGGGTAACCAGTGCTCGATCAACTGCCGCAAGGCGCTCAGGTCGGTGGGTTTTTCAAGCCGCCCGTCCATGCCGGCGGCGCTGCAAAGTTCGGCCTCGCCCGCTTGCTCGCTGGCGGTAAACGCGATGATCGGCAGTCGCGGCGACCCGCTTGCCGCCTCCAGCGAACGCACCTGTCGGCTCAACTCATAGCCGTTCAATACCGGCATGTTGCAGTCGGTGATCAACACGCTGTAATGCCGGCGCTGCATCGCCAGCAACGCCTGCTCACCGTGCTCGGCGGTATCCGCGTGATAACCCAACACCCGCAACTGCCGCTGCAAGACCACCCGATTGATCAGATGATCGTCGACGATCAACAGCAATCGGTGGTCAGGTGCCGCCGGTAGTTCCGAAAGCACGGGTCTCACGCCAGGGGCCGCTGACGTAGCGACGATAGGCGGCATGCTTGCGACTGAGTGCATAGCGGCGTGGTCCATCAAGGGTTGGTCAACAAGAGCAGGTCGCCAACGTCACGAACGATCCGTGACGCCGGATGGCTGGAGCCAATTCAGAGACTCGTCCTTGGTATAGGTGTCGCGACGGCGGCAGAGTTCGCACCCTGGGGATGTCGGTTCTGAGGCTGGAAGTTATGTAGCGTTCATCCAGCGTCGCTGGGTGACGACCCGGAGGCGGGTTTTTGGTTTCGCCGCCGCAGTCAACCCTCTGAAGTCGCCGGCAAATTTCGGGCTGGCTTCAGTCGAGGCAGCTTTCGAGTGAATGCGGTCCTTGGCGGGCCACAGACCTGCGCGGTTGAGGGGTGGCTCATTGCGCTGGAAAATTGATCTCAGGCGCGTCGATGGCACCCGCAGGCGCGCACACAAGTCGACGTTCTGTGCACAGTCACACTTCCGGCTCATGAAGCTGGCGCGCTCCCACCCATATCTCGGTCATCGGCAATGAGGGTCTGCCAACACTTCTGCAAGGCAAGCGCGCCCAACCAATCATGGTGAAATCGTGCCGACGCGTCCGCGAGTTGTGCCAGCCGAGCGGGATCGTCGCGCAACTCCCGTAGTGCGCCCAACAAAGCGCCGGGATCGGCATTCACCGTCAAGGCAGGCAGACTTGGCACACCCGCCGGAAGCGAATAATTCCGTTGGGTAACCACTGCCTTGCCTGCGGCAAGCGCCAAGTACACCTTGAATGGCAACACGCGAGCGGCTTTGCCCTCGCCGCCAAAAACCCCCAGACAGACGTCGCATGCGGCGATCCGCGCAGCCAATGCGTCAATCGACATCCAGCTGCGCTCCCACAGCACGGGTGCGCGATTGGGGTCTTTGAGCAACTGATCCAGCAATGCAGCCTCCTGACCATCGCCCACCAAGTGAAAGCTCAATCCCGAATCGCCGGCCGCCGAGCGGATGGCCTCAGCCAACACCGAAATACCGTGCAAGGGAATGAGGGTGCCAATGAAAAGCACGTGCAGCGGCTGCGCGACGAGGCGCGGCTTGCACGGCAACGCTAGAAAGGGAGCGTCCTCGATAGCGAGTGGGAACGCGCGCACGCGCCGCGAATCCAGCCGAAACTCTGCAATCATCCAGTCACGATTGGCGACCGAATCGACGAGCACGAACTGCGCGGCACGCAGCGCGCGTGCTTCAAAGGCCTTGCAGAGAGTGGCCAATACGTTGGGACCGGTTGTTCGTCGGCGATCCCGAAATGCCGAGTCCCACAGCGAAATATAGGCGTCAGCAACGATTCGAGGTCGCCAACGCCGTGGCAACCACGAGGCCCACCAAAGCAGGAACACGGACGGATAAGGCGCGTATACCAAGGCGCGCGGTCGCAGCAACACCCGCAGCAAGGCCGCAGCGTTGCCAAACAGCAAGCGCAGGCCAAGTGCCAATCGGTTGACCAGCGGGCCGCGCGTCATCCGCCAAAGATGAACGTGCTCCGGTAACCAATTCGCGTGGTCTTCAACTTCCCAGTCCCCGCTCGTTGCGAGCACACGCATGGTCTGCTCGGCATTCGGATAACCGCTGCCACGAAGGCCGACGCCGGCAACGTACAAGCGAGTCAATGGGAGCCGTTATCCGATCGCTTGGCGATCAGCACCAGATTCAGCGAATGCGTGACCTCGGCTGCTATCTTGATGGCGCGCTCATCGAAGCCATAGTTCGGCTTTTCGCCGCTGACCTCGGCGACCACAGACCTCCCCTGACCCTTGATCGCATGCAGCAGATCGAGGCCACGGCGCCTAAGCGTTGCTGGAACGAACGGCAAGGTGAATGGCAGGGTCAGCCATTTGGTGAGGCGATATCGGCGAATCTCGACGCCCGCCACTTCCCACTCCGCACCCATCCGCAAACAGGCTTCGATCTGCAGGACCGGCGCGACAATGGCCACCAGACTTTGTGCCGAATACTCGCGCAGGTGCCACCGGTTCCAGGGCTTCTGGCCCGGCAGCAGACGATGCTGGCGGTCCGGAGTGATGATCAGGATCAGGCCACCGCGGCGCAGCACGCGCCGCGCTTCGCGCAAGTAAGCGCCCTCGTCGACCACATGCTCGATTACCTGGAATGACAGCACGACGTCGAAGGACTCATCGTCGAATGGCAGTCTCGCGTCGGCTTCTGCCAACTCGAACTTCAGATTTGGCGCGCTGTGGCGAGCCCTGGCAAAAGCCACCGCATCGGCAGCCACATCGACGCCGATCACGCTTTGCGCCACCGTAGCCATACGCGCCGCGCCGTAGCCGCTTCCGCACCCCAAGTCGAGCACGCGCTTATCGCGGCAATGCGGCTGAGCATAGTCGTAGCTGGCCGAATGGGTCAGGTAAATGACATAGGCGGATCGCGAACGATGATAAGCATCCTCGATCATCCGCTCGCCGGTTGGCTCAAGCTCGGTCCTCACGGCCTCCTCCCTGCTGAATCGCCTGTGGCCCCATCGCTGCGGCCCACCGCCAAGATGCCCGGAGCTTGCCGTGCCTGATTGCGAACCCGCTGGCCAATCAACCGCGCCCGCACGCTTTCTCCGAAGCAACTCCGCGAGCATGCAAAGCGCGTTTGGCCAAGCTGTGTGATCACGTTCTTTCTAGCTCGCCACGCCTTCACGCGGAGTCGGCGCTGCTCGCGCCAAAACCAGGTACCCGCTACCCAGATCCAGGCGGGAAGTCATGGCCTGCAGGACAAAGTTGGCGCGCAAGGCAAGTCGGCCGACCATGCTGTTCATACGCCCGAACAGCTTCTGATACTCACGGCGATCCACGCCACTTTGGGCTGAAGCCTGCGCAGAAGACGTCGAATCACCCCGTTCCTTCAGCAGTCTTCGATACGTGCGCACGCCCCACCATTCGGTCAAATTGGCCAACGGAAATCCATAACACTCGAAGTGAAGAATGCTCAGCTGGCGGGAGTTGAACAGTGACAACAGGTCAACCCGATCATAGCGCCGATAGTGTCCGGCCCACTCGTCGCCGGCGCTCCAGCGCGAGCGGTGCGCGGGAACCGTCAGGCAAAGCAAGCCACCAGGCTTCAGATAGGTGAGCCACTCGTCGAGCGCCTTGCCGTCTTCTTCAATATGCTCGAGCACATCCAATGCACACAGCAGGTCAAAGTGGCCTTGCCAACCGGTTTGCGGCGTTGCCACCAGTACTTGGTTGCCGCCTGTCGCTTCGCCGAGTCGCTGCGCCACCGCCAGGGCGGAGGGCGAAGTTTCCAGCCCGGTGGCGGCGTGTCCGATGGCAGCCAGTTCATCGAGTAGTGCACCGGCGCCGCAGCCAATCTCGAGCAGGCGACCGGCGGGCAGGCGACGCAACACGCGCAGCACGCGTCGCCGTCGCAACAGATAGCGAATCGGCGGCACCCAACCCAGCACAGGCGCAACCAGGCCAAACAGTGGCGAACGCGTGTACTCCATCGAGTGAGGCGATGCGGGATGCACGTCAGCGAGATCGGGCGCAGGCTTCAAGCGGGTTCACACCGCGATCCAGACCGGTCAGACCTTTTGATAAATGTCCGAACCGGCATTGCGGAAATGTTCCGACTTTTGTGCCATTCCTTGCTCCAACGCCGCTTGCTCGGACACACCTTGCTGGGCGGCGTAGTCGCGTACGTCCTGAGTGATCTTCATCGAGCAGAAGTTGGGCCCGCACATCGAACAGAAATGAGCGGTCTTGTGGGCATCCTTGGGCAAGGTTTCGTCGTGGAATTCCTTGGCTTTTTCCGGGTCGAGACCGAGGTTGAACTGGTCCTGCCAGCGGAACTCGAAGCGCGCCTTGGACAGCGCATTGTCGCGAGCCTGCGCCGCCGGATGGCCTTTGGCGAGATCGGCCGCGTGCGCCGCGATCTTGTACGTGATGATGCCGTCGCGAACGTCTTGTTTGTTCGGCAAGCCCAAGTGTTCCTTGGGCGTGACGTAACACAGCATGGCGGTGCCGTACCAACCGATCATCGCGGCGCCGATGGCGCTGGTGATGTGGTCGTAGCCTGGCGCGATGTCGGTGGTCAACGGCCCGAGGGTGTAGAAGGGCGCCTCGCCGCACTCGCGCAACTGCTTGTCCATGTTCTCCTTGATCAACTGCATCGGCACGTGGCCGGGGCCTTCGATCATGGTCTGGATGTCGTGTTTCCACGCGATCTTGGTCAGTTCGCCCAGTGTCTCCAGCTCGGCAAACTGGGCGGCATCGTTGGCATCGGCAATCGAACCAGGACGCAGGCCATCACCCAACGAGAAGGCGACGTCGTAGGCCTTCATGATGTCGCAAATGTCCTCAAAATGGGTGTAGAGAAAGCTCTCCTTGTGGTGCGACAAACACCACTTGGCCATGATCGAGCCACCGCGCGAAACGATGCCAGTGACGCGCCGCGCGGTGAGCGGAATGTAGGGCAGGCGGACGCCGGCGTGGATGGTGAAGTAATCGACGCCCTGCTCGGCTTGTTCGATGAGGGTGTCGCGGAAAATTTCCCAGGTCAGTTCTTCAGCGCGGCCGTCGACCTTCTCCAGCGCCTGATAAATGGGCACGGTGCCGATCGGCACCGGCGAGTTGCGCAGGATCCATTCGCGGGTCTCGTGGATGTGTTTGCCGGTCGACAGGTCCATCACCGTATCCGCACCCCAGCGGATCGACCACACCATCTTTTCGACTTCTTCAGCGATCGAACTGGTCACCGCCGAGTTGCCGATATTGGCGTTGATCTTCACCAGGAAATTGCGGCCGATGATCATCGGCTCGGATTCGGGATGATTGATGTTGTTGGGAATGATGGCGCGGCCGCGGGCGACCTCGCTGCGCACGAATTCCGGCGTGATCAAACCCGGCAGACTGGCACCGAAATCCTCGCCCACATGCCGTCGCAACAGATGCGCCTCGGTGATCTCCTGCATCCGCTGGTTTTCGCGAATGGCGATGTATTCCATCTCCGGCGTGATGATGCCGCGTTTGGCGTAATACATCTGCGAGACATTGGCGCCGGCTTTGGCGCGCAGCGGGGCGCGATGGCCGGGAAAGCGGACGTGCGCCAAGCGTGGGTCGTTAGCGCGTTTGTTGCCAAATAACGAACTCAGGCCGGGCAAGGTCTCGACATCACCGCGCTCCTTGATCCACTCAGCGCGCAGCGGCGGCAAACCCGCGGTCAGATCAATCTGCGCATCCGCATCGGTGTAGACGCCGGAAGTGTCGTAAATGCTGAAGGGCGCGTTTTTTTCGGCACCCAGACTGGTCGGCGTATCGGAGAGCGCCACTTCGCGCATGGGCACCTGCATGTCGGCGCGCGAACCAGCGACATACACCTTGCGCGACCCAGCAATTGGCCGCGTCACATCATCGGACAGCGCGGACGTCAGGCGAATCAGGTCGGAAGGTTGTGCATTCATGGGTGGACCTTTGCAGTGGACAAAACGGCGAGTCGTTCGTGGGCATTCTAAAGCGTGCGCCGCGTTCAACACCGAGCATCGTTGCAGACGACCGCCGCCGTCGCATCCGTCAGAATCGATTCAGTGCCATCGGCTCAGTCTGAAGCTCCGCGCACCGGTCACATCATGCGGGTCTGATCGGGCTGGAAGCGGGCTGGGGTGGGTTTGTCGTCTTCACCCCGGCGCTGGGATTATCCATGGTCCGGTCAAGGAGAAACCTATGAAGACTGTTCCAACACCTGCTTGGTCGTTGCTTGCTTCTGCACTGTTGCTGGCGGCAACCAGCACGCGTGCCTCGGCCGGCGACAGCTGTGCACGTGTCAGCACCTTCGATGTGGGCGCACGCGGCGACAATTTGTTTGCGGCGGTGTTGATATCGGTCGACGGCGAACTACCCGGCCCAACCCACGCCGATTCGTGGCGCATCGAGCCCGGCCCTCACACGCTTTCCGTCGCCGAGGCCATCGATTCCAATCGCTTCTCGGCGATCAACAATCGCGCGCGCGACGGCAGCCAAGGCAACCGTTACAAGGAACTCACCCTGGTCGCTGAAGCCGGCATGACCTATCGACTGGCCGCGCGCTTTCATCCCGACAAGGCCAATCAGGTCCGCGGTGGCGGGCATTGGGAGCCGGTGATCTGGAAGACGTCGGCGGAGGCCTGCGGCTGACCCCAGTCGCTAGTGGGCTGTAACGGATGAAGCGGAAGTGGGATCGCGACCGGATGGGCGAGATGGACGCCGCTCCGGAGCGAGGCCAATAGCCAAAGCGATTGGCGGAGTGAGGAGCAAGTCCAGCGCGGCCAGACCGAGCGAGCTACTTTCGATTTGTCCGTTACAGTCCACCAGTGGCCGCGGAGGCGCTCGTGGAAGTTGCGAGCGCTACGCCAAGCCCGCGTAAAGCGTCTGCACATCGTCATCCTCATCGATGGCCTGCAGGAAGGCTTCCACTTCCTCGCGCTCGGCGGCACCCAGGCTGACCGGGCTCTTGGGACGGTAGCCGAGATACGCCTTTTGCACCTCGAATCCGAAATCCGGCAGGCGCTTCTGCACCGCGTCGAGGTCGCTGGGCGCGGTCAGAAACAGCACGCCAGTTTCCTCGACACTGAAATCGTCGGCGCCTGATTCGATCGCGGCCAGCTCCGGATCGGCATCGGCCGAGTGTGCTTCGGCTTCGATCATGCCGAGGTAGTCAAAATCCCACGACACCGAGCCGGTGCTGCCGAGTTGGCCCTTGCGAAACAGCACGCGAATGTTGGACACCGTGCGATTCAAGTTGTCCGTCAAACATTCGACGATCACCGGCACCCGATGCGGCGCAAAGCCTTCATAGGTGAGTTTTTCGTAGTCGGCGCCACCTTCCAACAGGCCAGCGCCCTTCTTGATGGCGCGTTCCAGCGTCTCGCGTGGCATCGAGGCTTTGCGCGCTTGCTCCACCGCCAAACGTAGACGCGAATTCATCGCCGGATCGCTGCCTGCACGCGCGGCAACGGTAATTTCGCGAACCAGTTTGGTGAACACCAAGCCTCTGGCGCTGGCCGATGTTTCCTTGATCTTGGTTTTCCACTGCGCGCCCATTGGCACCCGCCTCTGCCTGAGTTAGCCGGGCATTCTAGCCGCACATCAACGAGGCGCGTAGGCGCGCAGGAACAAATCAACCACCTTGCCAATATGGACCTCGGCCTGCTTGCGAGTGGGTGCTTCGCAGACCCCAATCAACATGCGCATGTGGCACAGGCCCTTGACCAGACAGAAGAAGTGTCCAGCCGCATCCGCCGCGCTATCAATCTTCAACGATCCGGCCGCATTGGCTTGCTTCAACAGCACTTCAAACTCACTCAGGATGCGCTGCGGACCCGCCTCGAAGAACAGCGCCGCCAGCTTGCTGTTGGCCGGTGCCTGCGCCGCCATCATCCGGTACATGGTCACGGTTTCATCGTTGGTGACCAACTCATGAAATGCGCGTGCGATGGTCAGCAGGCGATCGCGAATGGCCATGCTGCCGGCCGCCCACTCGAAGAACGCGTGCGGCAGTTGTTCTTCACAGCGTGCCTTCACGGCTTCCCGAAACAAGGTGTCCTTGTCGCTGAAGTGGCTGTAGACCGTGAGCTTGGAAACACCCGCCTCGGCCGCGATCGCGTCCATGCTGACGCCGTCGAGCCCGTGGACAGGAAACAGGCGCTTGGCGGCGTCGAGAATCGCTGCGCGCTTCTCCAGATCCTTCGGTCGGCCGGGGCCGGTCGCCGCCTTCTTGGCGGTTGGCTTCCTGTTGGTCACCAGAAAAGCGCCCGAACGGATGCGCAAAAAGAATTTTGGATAGACCTGATTTTGGCGGACATCGGGAAATAGTGGACTACTCAGTTCGATAATTTTACTATACCGGCCAGTTCAGATACTACCGCCCATCCGGGCAGGACCTCGCATGACCCGTCGCCGCGTTGATTCGTTGTTCATGGTTGCCGCTTGCACGGCACTGCTGGCGCTCACCTTGCAGCTCACCGGTTGCGGAAGTGCACACGACGAAGCACCGCCGGCACGGCCGGCCATGGTCGTGCAGCCACGACCTACCGCGGCCGATTTCGTGGTCTTTCCGGGCGAAGTGCGCGCGCAATACGAGCCCGCCCTGGCCTTTCGCATTGGCGGCAAGATTACCCGCCGTCTGGTCGATGTCGGCGATCAGGTCAAACAGGGCGACTTGCTGGCCGAACTGGACCCCGAGGACGTGCGTCTGCAGGTGCAATCCGCGCAAGCACAACTGACCGCTGCGCAAGCGGACATGGACTTGGCCCGCAACGAGCTGGATCGGCACCGCGCCCTGCTTGAGCGCAAGCTGATCAGCACCTCATTGTTTGAGACCCGTGAAACCCAGTTCCGCGCCGCCCAGGCGCGGGCCGCGCAGATCAAGGCGCAGCTCGACGTCGCCCAGAACCAAGCCGGTTATGCGCAGTTGCGCGCCAGTGACACCGGCGTGGTGGCGCAGCGGCTGGCGGAAACCGGGCAGGTGGTGGCGGCTGGACAGACCGTATTCGTGTTGGCGGCCGAAGGTGATCGCGAGGTTGCGATCAATTTGCCCGAGCAGACGATTTCGCAGTTCAAGGTCGGTCAGCAAGTCGCCGTCGGGCTGTGGTCCAAGCCTGACCAGCAGTTGGTGGGAACCATCCGCGAGCTGGCACCCAGCGCCGATCCTTTGGCGCGCACCTACGCGGCGCGCATCGCCCTGACCGGCAGCGATGAAGGCGTCGATCTCGGGCAGAGCGCGCGGGTGTTTTTCGCCAGCGCCAACGCGGCGGCCCTGTCGTTACCACTGCCGGCGGTGAGTGCCGATGGCGGCCGCAGTTTTGTCTGGGTGGTGGATCCACGCAAACTCACCGTCGCCCGCAGAGAAGTGACGATTGGTGCATTCGGCGATGACAGCGTTCCGGTATTGAGTGGTCTGGAGGCCAATGAATGGGTGGTGGCCGCAGGCAGCCACCTGCTGAGCGAAGGTCAAAGCGTGCGTCCGGTCGACCGCGAAAATCGCGTGGTCAACATGACTCCGGCGAGCTAGCCCGCACTTACCAGGAGCAGCATGCCGTGAGTAATCGCTTCAACCTTTCGTCGTGGGCATTGGGCAACCGCAGCCTGGTGCTGTATCTGATGATACTGCTGGGTGTGTTGGGTGCATTCGCCTATACCAAACTTGGCCAGAGTGAAGACCCACCCTTCACTTTCAAGGTGATGGTGGTGCGCACGCTGTGGCCAGGTGCGACAGCCGACGAAGTGGCTGCCCAAGTCACCGAAAAGATCGAAAAGAAGCTGATGCAAACCGGCCAGTACGAGTTCATTCGCTCGTATTCGCGCGCCGGCGAATCACAGATTCTGTACTTCGCGCCCGACCACATGGTGTCGGATGAAGTGCCGGAACTCTGGTACCAGGTGCGCAAGCGGGTGACCGACATTCGTGGGCAGTTGCCACCCGGCGTGCTCGGGCCGTTCTTCAACGACGAATTCGGCGACACCTTCGGCAACATCTATGCGCTCACCGGCAAAGGCTTCGACTACGCCGTGCTCAAGGACTACGCGGAGCGCGTGCAATTGGTGCTTCAGCGCGCGCCGGATGTCGCCAAGGTCGACCTGTTCGGTCTGCAGGACGAAAAGATCTTCATCGAGATCAGCAATACCAAGGTCGCCACGCTGGGGGTTTCGCTGGAGGCGGTGCAGCGCGCGGTGGACGAGCAGAACGCGGTCGTTGCCGCTGGTTTCTTCGAGACCAGCAGCGAGCGCGTGCAGGTGCGCGTGTCCGGTCAATTCGATTCGGTAGAAGCCATCCGCAACTTTCCGATGCGCGTCGATGGCCGCAGCTTCACCCTGGGCGATGTCGCCGAAGTACGTCGCGGATTTTCGGATCCGCCCGCGCCGCGCATGCGTTTCATGAGCGAAGACGCCATTGGCATCACCGTGTCGATGCGCAAAGGCGGCGACATCATCGGCCTCGGCAAGACCCTCGAAACCGAGTTCGCCCGCCTGCAACAATCCTTGCCCCAAGGTATGTCATTGCATCGCGTGGCCGATCAGCCGGCGGCGGTGCGTGACTCGGTTGGCGAGTTCGTGCGCGTATTGGCCGAGGCGGTCGCGATCGTCTTGTTGGTGAGTTTTTTCTCACTCGGATTCCGCACCGGATTGGTGGTCGCATTGTCGATCCCGCTGGTGCTGGCGATGACCTTTGCGCTGATGCAGTTCTTCGGCATCGGCCTGCACAAGATTTCGCTGGGCGCGCTGGTCTTGGCACTGGGTCTGCTGGTGGATGACGCCATCATCGCCGTCGAGATGATGGCGATCAAAATGGAACAAGGCTTTGACCGCGTGAAAGCGGCAGGTTTTGCCTGGCAATCGACCGCGTTCCCGATGTTGACCGGCACCCTGGTGACCGCCGCCGGTTTCTTGCCCATCGCAACCGCCGCCTCGGGCACGGGTGAATACACACGCTCCATCTTCCAGGTCGTGACCATTGCCTTGATGGTGTCTTGGATCGCGGCGGTGGTGTTTGTGCCCTACCTCGGTGAAAAATTGCTGCCCGAACCCGCCGCCCACGATGCGCACGGCGGCGCACCGGACCCGTACCAGACCCGTTTCTACAAACAGTTCCGGCGCTGGGTGGAATGGTGCGTCACCCAACGCAAGACCGTGATCGTCGCCACCGTCGCCCTGTTCATCGCTTCGGCCCTGTTGTTCCGCTTCGTGCCGCAGCAGTTCTTTCCGTCTTCCACGCGACTTGAGTTGATGATCGATCTGAAACTGGCGGAAGGTTCCAGTCTGCGTGCCACCGAAGTCGAGGCGCAGCGGCTCGAAGCCATGCTGGAGGACCATCCCGGCATCACCAACTACGTTGCCTATGTGGGTACCGGTTCGCCGCGGTTTTATCTGCCGCTGGACCAGCAGTTGCCGTCCGCGAACGTCGCTCAGTTCGTCGTGCTCACCGCCGACATCGAGGCGCGCGAGGCGCTGCGCAGCTGGCTGATCGACGTCCTGCGCGACGAGTTTGCCGGCGTCACCGCGCGCGTCACTCGACTGGAAAATGGCCCGCCGGTTGGCTACCCGATCCAATTCCGGATTTCCGGTGAACACATCGACGAAGTCCGTCGGATCGCGTTCGAAGTGGCGGAGAAGGTGCGTGCCAACAGCGCCATCAGCAACGTCAATCTGGATTGGCACGAGCCGAGCAAGATCATCCGCGTGCGCATCGACCAGGAGCGCGCGCGCGCCATCGGCGTCTCGTCTGCCCAGGTCGCGACCTTCATCCGAGGTTCGTTGTCGGGCTCGTCGGTGAGCCAGTTCCGCGAGAGAAACGAGTTGATCGAGATCCTGTTGCGCGGCCCGGAGGACGAACGCAGCCGGATGAGTCTGATTGGCAGCTTGTCGGTGCCGACGGCAAATGGTCGCAGCGTGCCGTTGGCGCAGATCGGCACCATCGAATATCACTTCGAGCCAGGCGTGATCTGGCATCGCAATCAACTGCCGACCATCACCGTGCGCGGCGATGTGTATGGCGACCAGCAGCCCGCCAGTGTAACGGCGCAAGTCCTGCCGACACTGGAGCCGATTCGCCAGTCATTGCCATTTGGTTACCTGCTTGAGACCGGTGGCAGCGTCGAAGACGCCGGCAAGGGTCAACGTTCGGTCGCCGCCGGCGTGCCCTTGTTCATCGTCGTCGTGCTCAGCCTGCTGATGCTGCAGTTGCGCAGTTTCTCGCGCACCTTGCTGGTCTTCCTGACCGCACCGCTGGGCTTGATCGGCGTGGTGCTGTTCCTGTTGTTGTTCCAGGTGCCATTTGGCTTCGTTGCCATGCTGGGCACCATCGCGTTGTCGGGAATGATCATGCGCAACTCGGTCATTCTGGTCGACCAGATCGAACAGGACATCAGTGCGGGACATCCGCCCGCGCAGGCCATCGTCGACGCCACCGTGAGGCGTTTCCGACCCATCGTACTGACCGCGCTAGCGGCAATCCTGGCGATGATTCCGTTATCGCGCAGCGTGTTCTTCGGGCCGATGGCGGTAGCGATCATGGGCGGTCTGCTGGTGGCCACGGCATTGACCTTGCTGTTCCTGCCGGCGCTTTACGCGGCATGGTTCCGGGTCCGACCGCTGTCGGAGACGGCTTGAATCTGCCGCCTGTGCAAACCGGTGGCGGCGCTGAACCGCCGTCCATCGCGATGACTTCCGGCACTGCGCGATAGCGTCTGCGGTCGGCAGTCTGGCGTCCTCCGGGCTAACGACCATGGCGACCAGCCACTTCAAATCCGGCAAGTCTTTCCCGCCATGATCGTCAGCACGAGCCATGTACTTCCAACCCCCTCCCCAACCCTCCCCGAACATCGGGGAGGGGGCTAACCGCTGACCCGGTCGTCTTTCGCATTCGTTAGACTGACCGGCCTTGTTCTGCATGAGCCGACCCTGGCTCGGAGCTTTGTATGCCGCTTGATTTCGCCACCGCCCGTCGCACCATGGTCGAGCAACAGGTTCGCCCCTGGGACGTGCTGGACCCCCGCGTGTTGGCCACCATCGGCAGTCTGCATCGTGAGGACTTTGTCGGCACGCGCCATCGCAAGCTGGCGTATGCGGATATTGAGCTGCCGCTGGAGCACGGCGAGAGCATGCTCAAGCCGATCATCGAAGGCCGCATTCTGCAGGCGCTGGATCTGGCACCCGAACATGACGTGCTCGAAGTCGGCACTGGCAGCGGTTATCTGACCGCGTGCCTCGCGCAGTTGACCCGTGCGGTACTCAGCATTGATGTGCACAACGACTTCGTTGAACGCGCACGCGTTCGTCTGGAGTCCATCAGCAGCACCTGCGTGCGTCTGCAGACCGCAGACGCCTTGAACTTCGATCCGGGCCGTCAATTTGACGCCGTAGCCGTTACCGGGGCGGTGGCGACAGTGCCCTCACGATTTCTCGACTGGGTGCGCCCAGGCGGCCGTTTATTCGTCATTCGCGGCGTCGCACCGGTGCAGGAAGCCGTGTTGATGACGCGGCTGGAGAACGGCGCCGGCTGGTCAGAAGAAAGCCTGTTCGAGACCGACGTCGCCTATCTGCGCGGCGCAGCGCCGCTCAATCGATTTGTACTTTGACCCTCGTTTTTCACCTTGAACTTCCGTTCGCACTCTCACGTTAAGGACGTCAGCATGATTTTCCACGGCCGGATATGCCGCCCCCGCAGCCCGTTGGCCATTGCCGCGCTGCTGATGTTCGCCAGCGTCAGCGCCAATGCCGCCGACCTGCTGCAAGCCTACGAACTGGCTCGGCAAAGCGATCCGCAACTGGCGGCTGCCGAATCTTCGCGATTGGCCCAGGGCGAAGGCATCGCACTGTCGCGCTCGGCCTTGCTGCCGCGGATCAGCGCAGACGTCAGCTTGAATGATCGCGAAGGTGACAACAGCACGGTCGGCACTCGCCCAAACCCGGATGGCACGGTGAGCTTTGGCCGCAGCCTGGGCGAGAGCGATACCCGCAATCGTGGTTACAGCCTCAACCTCAGCCAGTCGCTGTATGACCACTCCAACTACACCCGCCTGCGCGCCAGCCGCGCCCGTGCCGCACGCGCCGACGCCGACTATCAGGCGGCCAACAACGGCCTGATGCTGCGAGTGTCGGAAAACTACTTTCGTGTGCTGACTGCCATTGATTCGCTGGTTTTCGCCGGCGCGGAACGACGCGCGGTGAAGCGTCAGCTGGACCAGGCCGAGCAGCGTTTCGAGGTGGGCCTGACCGCCATCACCGACGTGCATGAAGCGCGCGCCCGTTATGACAGCGCGCGCGCCAACGCCATCGCTGCGGAAAATGCACTCGATGACGCGCGCGAACTGCTGTACGAGATCACCGGCGAGTATTTGCAAGGCTTCAAGGGCCTGGACGACAGCTTCACGCCGAAACTGCCCGAGCCCGCGCAAGCGGCGCAATGGGTGGAATGGGCGCTGGCGCAAAATCCCGGTTTGTTGTCGCGCGAACACGCCTTGATTGCGGCGGGGCATGACATCGACACCGCGCGTGCCGCGCACCTGCCCACCTTGAGTGCGACTGTCGGCTTCACCGACAACGCGACCTGGGGAAGCAGTGGCTCGAATGGCGTGATTTTTCCTGCCGACAGCCTGAGTGATGGCAACAGCGTGGGTATCAGCTTGCGCATCCCATTGTTTGAGGGCTTTGCGACGCGGGCGCAGGTCAAACAATCGGTCTACAACCGTGATGTCGTCGGCGATCAGTTCGAGCAGGAACGTCGCGCGGTCACCCGGCAGACACGCAATGCTTACCGCGCCTTGGAGGCGGGCATCAGCGAGATCGGTGCACGGCTACAGGCCTTGGTATCGGCGCGCAGCGCCTTGGAAGCGACCGAAGCGGGCTTCGAGGTCGGTACCCGCACCATCGTCGACGTGCTGCTCAGCCAGCAACAGTTGTTCCAGGCACAGCGCAATTATTCTGACTCCCGCCACACCTTTCTCGTCAATGGCCTGCGCCTGCGCCAAGCCGCGGGCACCATTGCCTTGAAAGACCTGCAAGAGGTCAATCGCGCACTGGTCAGTGATGCGGAGGCGGCCTTGGTTGAAACACAGCAGGAGCCGCTCTAAGCGGAAACGGATCTCTCGACGCCTGAGCGAGAGGAAGACGCGCAGGCGGATGCGTGGAAGGGTGCAATCAGCGCAGCGATGTGCGCCGACAGCCTGACGACCACGCGAGGAGTTCTACCAAGCTGATGACGGTCGGGTGCGTTCTGCGCTCCACTCTGAATCAACGCTTGGGCGAGCGGCGCAAAACGCTGTGCTCATTGCGCCCGACCTCGCTTGCAGTGCTGAGGCAGCCATTCGCGCCTGCGAACGACGGCTAGCGCGGACATTTCATGAGGTCGCGGAAAATGCCCTGAGCTTTCGGCTGGGCAAAGCATCCTGTCAGATGGCGCTTTGAACACAGTGACCTTCTGCATTTTCCCGCTGGCGCGGCCCTCGTTCGGCGGCTTCGCCGCTACGCGGGGCTATCGCCCCGATGTCCTTTGCGGTGATCGCTGCGTTGTTCGCCGGCTGCGCGAGCCGCCTTCGCGTTCGCTCGCTCGTCGCCGCAATGGGCCCATCATTCCGACTCCTCTCGCCTTGCGCTCGCCGCAAAGTCCTGCGCGATCATCCGCGCCCCCTCATGAATTGTCCGGGCTAGCCTCGCTGTTGACATTGGGTATGCTTGGCGCATGACGCCCACCGCCACGCCCGCCATCCCTGGCTATCGTCTGCTGCGCGAGCTTGGGCGTGGAGGCATGGCGACAGTGTATCTGGCAGTGCAGGAATCACTCGGGCGTGAGGTCGCGTTGAAGTTGCTCGCGCCGCACCTGGCGGCCGATCCCGAAGCGGCTGCGCGGTTTCTCCGTGAAGGCCGGATCGCCGCGAAACTCGTGCATCGGCATATTGTGGGCATCCACGATGTGGGTGTGCACGCGGGTCAGCCCTGCATCGCCATGGAAAGCCTGCCGGGTGGACACATCCGTATCGACGGCGCGCTTGAGCCAGGTGCGGCACTTCGAATCGTGCACGAGATTGCGTTGGCGCTGGATCACGCCCATCGGGAAGGCGTGATCCACCGCGACATCAAGCCCGAGAACATCCTGCGCCGCGCCGACGGCTCGCACGCGCTGTCGGACTTTGGCATTGCGCGGACCCTGGATGCAGGACCCACGCTCACCCAGGAGGGCATCGCGCTCGGCACTCCGCACTACATGAGCCCCGAGCAATTGCAGGCGTTGCCACTGGATGGGCGATCCGATCTGTATTCACTGGGCGTGGTGCTGTTCCAGTTGTTGACCGGGCAGCTGCCTTATCGCGGTACCGACGGCGTGCCGGTGGGCATGCAGCACATCCACGCGCCGATACCGAGTTTGCCCGCGCACCTCAGCCGTTACCAGGCGCTGCTCGACAGCCTGCTGGCCAAATCACCGGGACAACGTCCCGCGCGCGGCGCAGACCTGGCCGCCAGAATCGAAGCACTGCAAAGCGGCAATGTGGCGGCGATCCTGACCCAGCCGATGACGACGATGCGTCGTCCCTCCAAGCGTTGGCTCGGGTTGGCGGCACTGCTGTTTGCGGCCGCAGTCGGAGTGGTGTGGCTGCCCGGTCTGAGCCGCAAGGCCGAACCGGCTTCCGCTGGCCCAGCCACACTGGCGAATGCGTCGGATGGCGGTCAGATATCCACTGAGAGTGCTGAAAACGGCATCGCTGTACTGCCCTTGCTGAACATCGGCGGCAACCCGGCGCACGAGTATTTTTCCGATGGTCTCGCGGAAACCTTGCTGGACATGCTATCGGGCGTGCCCGAGCTCAAGGTCATCGCGCGTAGCTCGTCGTTCGCCTTCAAGGGCAAATCCACCGATGCCCGCGAGATCGCGCGCGTCCTCGACGTGGCCTATCTTCTGGAAGGCAGCGTGCAGCATGCCGAGGGCAAGGTACGCATCACGATGCAGTTGGTGCGTGCCGACGATGGCGTGCAACTGTGGTCGCAACGCTACGACCGGGCGCTGGCCGATGTGTTCGTGGTCCAGGACGAGATCGCGACATCCGTGGTGGCCAAGATCCTTGGCAATATCAGCAACGCGAGCATCGCCCAGCAGCCCGCGTTGCGGGCTGGTGGTGCAACCAGCGAACTCAGTGCCTACGAGGAGTATCTGAAGGGCAACGCGTTGCTTACGCGACGCAAGTCGGACGAGTTGCGCCAAGCTTTGCACCACTTTGAGCGGGCGATCGAGCTCGATCCTGGTTTTGCACGCGCCCACGCGGCGGCCGCGGCAACGCTCAGCTTGTTGGGTGACGGCCCGAACGGCCAAGAACGTCGCCAGCGCTATGTGAAACGCGCGTTGGAACTGGACCCCGAACTGGGCGAGGCCCACATACAACAAGCCCGGTTGCTCGCCGAGGCGCGCGACCTCGCCGGCGCGAACCGCGCTTACCAACGCGGCATCGAATTGGCTCCGAACTACGCGCAAGGAATACTTTCGTACGCCCAATTCCTCACCGGATACCTGGGCCAGCCTGAACTCGCCCTGCCCCAGACTCGGCGAGCCTTGTTGCTCGACCCCTTGGCGTTTGTCGCCCGCCTCAGCTACGGCCGTTATTTGTGGGAGTTGGGCCAGCACGAGGAATCGGCGCGGCAAATGGAGCGCGCCCTCGCCGATTTTCCGGATTCACCCACGACTCATTTCATGCATGCCTGGCTGTCGCGCGACCGCGGCGATCTGGTGGCGGCGCTGCGTGAACTGGACCGTGCCATCGCTGCCGATTCCGCCTCGGCGCCGCTGCGCGTGAGTCGCTGCAAGATGCTGCTCGAATCAGGAGCGGAAGCCATTGCCGAGCGGTGTCTGGAACGCGTGGTGGCCGAGTTCGGGGAGTCGTCGGACTCGCTCAGCCTCCGCTCGTGGCTTGCGGTGGTTCGCGGTGACTTTGCCGGTGCGCTCGCCCATGTCGAATCGCCAGGACCAGAAAACGGGTGGGAGCGCGCCTGGATGTTGGGCTGGAATGCACGATACGCGGACGCGGTGGAAGCCTACCTTGCCCTGCAGCCGCGTTTGCTCGCCCAGCCACTCGGCCAGCCGCCGTTGGGGCAGGCTCGTCTGCACATCCGCATCGGCGATGCCCTCGCTGGCAACGGTGCTCCGGCACAGGCCGAAGCACTGTTCCGCTACGCACTTCCAATTGTCGCCGCACGACCCAACTTCGGCGGCTTCTTCGGCCGCAACTTCGACGAAGTGCATCTGCATGCACGGCTGGGCAATCCGGACGAAGCCTGTGTCGCCATGCGGCGTGTGCATGCAGCAGGCTTCGTCGACGGCTATCGCTTGCTTGCTGTTGATCCCGGTTTGGCTGAATTGCGCAAACAATCCTGCTTCAGCGACGCCTACACCCAACTGCAAGCACTCGCTGAATCGCGAATTCAGAATCTGCGCGACGCCGGCCTGCTGGTGCTGGATTGATCAGAGCGGTCGTCCTGTTCACCATCTCCAAACTACGTCCCCGCAACCGCAAGGCCAGCGCTAGCGATCCGCCGGCAAAATCGCCTCAATCCGCTGCAGCGAACGCACTACCGCGCCGCGAGAGCCGGCCACAGCGTCCATGCCAGCCACGCCCATGGCATGGCGGCGTTCACTGGCGCCGAGCAGGCTTTGCAAGGCGGTGGCCAAACCTTCGGAATCGGCTACCCGCAACGCGGCACCACGATCCAGCAACAGATCGGTGACTTCGCTGAAGTTGTGCGTGTGCGGGCCGACCAGCACCGGCACTCCGAGCGCCGCGGGCTCAAGCACGTTGTGGCCACCGATGCGTTCCAGACTGCCGGCCACGAAGGCGACATCGGCGGCAGCGAGGAAGGGGACAAGTTCACCCAAGGTATCGACCACAAAACACTGCACGCGTGAATCCGGCAGGCCGTCTTCCGAGCGGGTCGCCGTGGCAAAGCCATAGCTGCGACACAGTTGCGACATGGGTTTGAAGCGTTCGGGATGGCGCGGTGCGACCAGCAACAATGCGTCAGGAAAACGGCCGAGCACGCGCGAATGTGCTTCCAACACCGCCAATTCTTCTCCCTCATGGGTACTGGCAGCTATCCATACCGGTCGCTGCGCGCCCCAGCCTTCGCGCCAACTTGCCGATTGCGCGGGCAGACCTTCGGGAACGCGCATGTCGAACTTCAGATTGCCGACGATTTCCAGGCGTTTGGGATCGGTTCCCAGGGCGAGAAAGCGCTCTCCGTCAATCTGCGATTGTGCAGCGACGAAGCGCGCGCAGCGGATCGCCTCGCGCGCCAGCGAGCGGACGGGGCCGTAACCGCGCAACGATTTTTCTGACAGCCGCGCGTTGGCGATCACGATCGGCAGGCCGCGATCACGACACTCCAGGAACAGGTTGGGCCAGATTTCGGTTTCCATGATGACCGCCAGTGACGGTTGGATGCGATCCAGGAAACGCCGGATCGCGGCCGGCAGGTCGTACGGCAAGTAGACGTGGAATACCGCGTCGCCCCACAACTGGCGGACCCGATCGGAGCCGGTCGGAGTGACGGTCGTGACCACGCAAGGGCGGTCGGCGTAACGCATGCGCAGGGCATCGATCAGCGGTGCGGCGGCATTGACCTCGCCCACGGAGACCGCATGCACCCACAAGCTGCCCTTGAAGTTGGGTCGCGGAAAAAACCCGAAGCGTTCGCGCCAGCGGCCGTAGTAACCGGGCATTTTCAAGCCGCGTGTGGCCAGTCGATACAGGATCACCGGGGTGACCAGGTACATGGTCAGGGTGTAAACGGCGCGCATGAACGCGTGTTGGATCTTGGCGAACTGCATGTTCAACGCGTTACCACGAGCCCAACGCATCGAGCCGAATCTCGCGCAGCCAACGCCATCATCGCGAAGGTTCCCGTGGCAAACGTCGCAGTGACGCGCGCGCTGACCGGGTCATTGCGAAGGATCACGCAACAAGCGCGCAAAGGAGGGCGGCGCAGCGGATGCGATAGGCTCCAGTTCGCGCGCGATATCGACAAAGCCACGCATCACGGCGATGTCTTGCGGACGCCGATTGAGGGCGTCACGGGCCTCACGGTCTGCGCCGGCAGCAAGCAAGCGCCGCACCAAACGCAACTGACCATGCAGAGCGGCCAAGTGCAGCGGCGCAAAACCGCGACCGTCGCGTGCGGTCAGGTCGGGCTCGGTTCGCAACAAACGCTCGACCTGGGCGTTCAGGCACTCTTCGTCGGGATTGGCACCGGGCTCCATCCGCGATCCCAGCAACAGCAGCAAAGGCGTCAAGCCTTCGGCGTTACGTGCGTCGGCGAGCGCACCGGCTTCCAGCAGCAGCTCCCACGTGCTCAGCACGCGCGTGCGTTCACGCACGCTGAAGCCAAACTGGGCCAAGGCGTGCAGCGCGGTCGCGCCGCGCTGATCGACAGCTTGTGCGTTCGCACCGGCCTCCAGCAGCACCCGACACACGTCCGGAAAACCCAAGGCTGCCGCGACCATCAGCGGTGTGATGTCACCCGGCAAGGGCTGGTCGGCGGCGACACCATGTCGCAACAACACGGCGATCACCGTCAACTGCCGCCGACTCACGGCGGCACTCAGACAGGTCGCCCCGCTGCTGGCTGCGCGCGCGGGGTCGGCGCCGTGGCCGAGCAGGTCGGCGACCAGTTCCGCATGACCGCTGCCGCAGGCGCGCAGCAGAGCCGTCGCGCCCTGAACGTCGAGACCGTCAACTGGAAGGCCCAGGGCGATCAAACGACGCACCGCCGCGCGGTCGCCGCTGGCGGCGGCTGCCACCAGATCCGCTTCGCGCAGAGGCCGACCCGGCAACCGCCAACCGGCCCAGTCCAACCAATCGATGGCGCCGGCATGGCCTTGGGCCAACGCCGTGCCACGCGCGGTGCGGCCGTCGGCGGTGGAGGCGTCGGGCTGCGCGCCATGGCGCAAGAGCAGGGGCAAGGCAGCGGTGCAACGGCGGCCAGTCGCTACCATCAGTGCACTTTCGCCACGCGCGTCCAATGCGTGCGGATTGGCTCCGCAGGTCAGCAAGTCCTGCAGCAAGTGCAGCCAGCCCAGGCGAATGCTCAGGGTGACCGGCACTTCACCATCTTGCAGCGTACCTTCACACGCAGCGAAGCCGTCGGCGCCGCTGGCCAGCATGGCGCGTGCGCGCGACTCGCTCATCGCCGAACGGTCGTCCGCGGCAAGACAGGCACTGAGGTAACGCGCAAGCCCTGCGCGACCACCCACCGTGGCAGCACGCTCCAGCAACAGATCGATGCCGATGCCATCGGCCGCATCGACGCAACGCCACAGATGCTGACTGCTGATTTCATCCGCGCCATGCACCTCCAACTGCCCCGCCAAGCGGGCACGAAGGCTGGAAGGCAAGCCAGGACCAAAGGCATCGAACAACTCGCCGCAGACGCTGCGATCCACGTTCGCCCGCAGCAAGGCGTCGACTTCGGTGCTTGCGTTGTCGAGCAGCGCGGCATGAAGTTGTTCACGCCAGGGGCGCGGATCGATGACCACCACTTCGCTGGCATCGCTGACAACGGTTTCGGCGGCGCCGTGGTCCAGCGTCGATGGCAGCGCGTAGCTCGGATCCAGCAAGGCCACCAACGGCCAGCGACCACTGGCGACAGCGATGTCGATGGCGCGGCGACCATCTTCGGCCACATGCATGGGATCGACACCCATGCGCAGCAAGGTGGCAATGGTCGCTGCAGTCGAATGCGCCGACTGACAAGCCAGCGCGAGTGCATTTCTGCCCACCTGGTCGCAGGCGCTGACATCGGGGCTGGCCAGTGCGAGGCGCTGCAACACCGCCGTGGCACCGGCGCGCGCGGCTTCCAGCAGTGCGGTTACCGCGTGTTCGTCGCGTGCGTCGATGTCGGCGCCGGCGTTCAGCAAGGCGTCCACCAGTTGCTGGTGGCCGGCCAAACACGCCTTCATCAAGGCGGTGCGGCCCAGCCGGCCACGCGCATTGACCGATGCCTTGAACTTGATCAGCAGCTGCAGACCGGCCACATCATCATCGTCGCCAGCCACCGCTGCCATCACCGCGGGTTGGCCGCCTGCGGGCTCGGGCTTGGCTTTGCGATCCAGCAGAAAGCGCGCCATCCGCCAGTTTCCGGATGCGCAGGCCACACCCAGGGCGCTGTAACCATCGCGATTGCAGGCGTCGATCTCGGCGTTGGCATCGAGCAGCAGCGCGGCGACTTCCGGGTCGGCCAATAGCGCCGCGAAGTGCAAAGGTGTACGTCCCTCGGCATCGGTAGCGCGCGCATCCGCCCCGTTGGCGAGCAAGGTCATCACCGCTTCGGGGCGGCCATGCAGGCTATCGCGCGTGGCGGCGAGCAACGGCGTCAAACCCGCGTGGCGACGATTGACGTCGACGCCACGGGTGATCAAAGCCCGCAACAAACGCAGATCGGAAAGTACAGCCGCCAGCATTGCCAAGGTGCGCTGGTCGCGCTGACCGGGATCGGGCAACGCGTGCGGCTGCGCGCCCATTTCGAGC
The DNA here is from genome assembly GCA_052390415.1 of Pseudomarimonas sp. GTDB lineage: Bacteria > Pseudomonadota > Gammaproteobacteria > Xanthomonadales > Xanthomonadaceae > JANNWF01. The sequence goes on from JBQTGY010000033.1 coordinate 136,521, forward strand.
TCGGCCAGAGCCAGCTCGACACGCCCATTGCGTGCCACCGCATACAACCGCGTGGTTGCGTCGAGGCCAACCGGCAACGGCATGGGTGGCTCGGCGGCGCCATTGGCCGCCATCGGCAAGCGGCTGCCCACACTGTTGGCGGCCAAACGAGCCGGCTCGACCAGAGCGATCAGGACGACACTGCAAAACGGAGCGATCAGCAGGCTCCACAGTGGCAACACCAGCAGGCGCCAGGTGCTTGCCAAGCGCTCGTCGAGCAGACCCAAACCGAGTGCACCCAACAGCAATACCAGCAACAACACGGTCGCCAACAAACCGCGGCCAGCCGAAGGATCGGTCTGCGCCAGTGCTCGCCCGGCCTGCAGCGCGGTTGTCAGCGAAGGTCGGCGGCGACCCTTGACCGGTTCGATCACGGGCAACAGCACCGCTGGCCAGTAACGCCAGATCGCCAGACCGCCTGCGGCCACGGCAACGCTGGCCAGCAGGCTGGCGGTAAGCGATGCCGCCTCACGCAATTGCATCAGGGGCCACGCCAGCAAAGCAGTCAGCAATGCGGCGGCGGCCAGCAGCAGCAGCAATACGATCCCAGCGCGCGCGCGAATCAGCACCAGCGGTCCGCGTTCGGCGCGATATCCCAGCGCCCACGCGGCGCCGGCCAAGTGCAGCGGCAGCGCGAGCAGCAAGGGCAACAACGTCCACAACGATGCCGGCATCAGCAAGGGCAACAAGCCCAGCGGCAGCGCCAATGCAAGACCGGCGATCGGACCGGCTTTGCTTGCCGGTGGGTTCAAGGTCTCAGCCACAATCGATGGTCTTGCCGAACTCGGCAAATGCCGGCGGCGGCAGCTGCAAATGGAAACCTGACTGCTGCACATTGGCGCGCACCACGGCGAAATCCTCGGACCCGAGCCGGCGCGGTGTGGTCAGGTCCAACTCCAGCACGAACGCCAGCGGCAGCAGGCCACCGCGCAATGCCGATGGCAGCACATCGAAGTCATCGCGCCGCGCCAGATACACATAGGTATCAACGCGTCGCAAGCTCTTGTAGACGCAACAACTAGACATCGAGAGGGCAGCGTCGGGCAGCAGGCATGCGCAACTTCCTGTCAGGAAGGTTGAACGTCAGGTTCTTTCGAGTCGCCGAATATCGCCTACGACCGCTTCATGAAGCTGAAGAACTCCTCATTGGTCTTGGTGTTCTTCATCTTGTCGAGCAAGAACTCCATCGCCGACAGCTCGTCCATCGGATGCAGCAACTTGCGCAGAATCCAGATCTTCTGCAGGAAGTCGGAATCGATCAACAACTCTTCGCGGCGGGTGCCCGAGCGATTGATGTTGAAGGCCGGATACACGCGTTTTTCTGCGATCCGCCGATCCAGGTGCACTTCCATGTTGCCGGTGCCCTTGAACTCCTCGTAGATCACTTCGTCCATCTTGGAGCCGGTATCGACCAAGGTGGTGGCGAGAATGGTCAGCGAGCCGCCTTCTTCCGCCTTGCGCGCGGCACCGAAAAAGCGCTTCGGTCGTTGCAAGGCGTTGGCGTCGACACCACCGGTCAGCACCTTGCCGGAACTCGGCACCACGGTGTTGTAGGCGCGTGCGAGGCGGGTGATGGAGTCGAGCAGGATCACCACGTCGCGCTTGTGTTCAACCAGTCGTTTGGCGCGCTCGATCACCATCTCGGCGACCTGCACGTGGCGCGCGGCGGGTTCGTCGAAGGTGGAACTGACCACTTCGCCACGCACGCTGCGCTGCATTTCGGTGACTTCTTCCGGACGCTCGTCGATCAACAACACGATCAGATGCACGTCGGGATGGTTGTGCACGATGGCCTGGGCAACGTTCTGCATCAACATCGTCTTGCCGGCTTTGGGCGGGCTGACGATCAGGCCGCGCTGACCCTTGCCGACCGGTGCCATCAGATCGAGGATGCGGCCGGTGATGTCTTCAGTGCTGCCGTTGCCGCGCTCGAGCTTGAAGCGTTCGCGTGGGAACAAGGGCGTCAGGTTCTCGAACAGCACCTTGTTCTTTGACGCTTCCGGCGGCTCGGCATTGATGGTGCCGACCTTGTCCAGCGCGAAGTAACGCTCGCCGTCCTTCGGCGGGCGAATCTTGCCGATCAGATAATCGCCGGTGCGCAAATTGAAGCGGCGGATCTGGCTGGGGCTGATGTAGACGTCATCCGGACCGGCCAGATAACTGGCATCGGCCGAGCGCAGAAAGCCATAGCCGTCGGGCAGGATTTCCAGCACACCTTCGCCCGCCACACCGTCGCTGGTGCGTGTCAGCGCCTTCAGCAATGCAAATGTGACGTCTTGTTTGCGCATCCGCGCAACAGCGTCGCCGAGGCCGATCTGGTCGGCGATGTCGAGCAAGGACGTCGCCGTCATCCGCTTGAGATCGGTCAGCGAATAGACCGGGAAATTGGTCGGGACCTGGAATGCCGGCATTGGCTCCTGGCGTTCGGAGCGGTCATCGCGATTGCCGCGTTCCGGCTTGTCTTCGGGCAAAGGGGGCCGGCCTTCGCGATTGCGATTGCGCCGCTCGCGATGACGATTGCGACCTTCACGTGGCGGCCGGCCTTCATTGCCACCCGCATACGCTTGCTCGCCACCGCTGGATTCACTGGAGGACTCGTTGCCGTTGCCGGTCGCCGAATTCTCGGTGCCCGCGTCGTTGGCGCTTGCAATCGGATGTGGTGCCACTGGGTTGGCAGACGCCTGACTGACGGCAGCCTGACTGACAGGGGCCTGGCTCGGCGCATTGGAGTGGCGCGGATATCGGGGCCGATCCGGAGAAGGGCTCGGACTCGACGGCGCGCCGGGCGCGCTCTCGATTGAACTTGCTGGAGATGGCGCTTGCACAGCCTCGGCGCTAGTGACCGACTTCGCAGCCATCGCATCCTCGGCGGCGCTGGCTTGCCGAGCCGCCTTGGCAGTCTCGCGCGCCGTTGGCTGCCGTGGCGCAGGCGCTGGGTCATTCGGTGGCGATGGGCTGTGGGCACTCCCCGTCTCGGTCACGGTAGGCGGCCGGGCCGCTGGTGCGCCATCAGACGCTTGTTTGGAAGCTTGCGCGCCATCAGACACGCTGGCGCGCTCGGTCGGCGCGGATGCGCCGGACTCGGGGACATTTTCTTGCACGGGATTAAATCCTCGCGGGGGGCGAGCGACGGAGAAAGAGGGAGGTCAATGGGAGCGAGCGCTCCGCAGACCAGAGAAAAGGTAGCACCGTGAATGCGCGGCAGTAAAGTGCTGACGCGCATTCCGATTCACAATGTTTTGCCAAATCGTGCCCAGAGCAGCCGAGCAAGGTCGCGCGCTGCGCGCGTCGCCTTCACTTCGCTCGGTCGCGCGCTGCGCGCGTGTCTGCTCCGCGGCCGCGATGACAAGGCGCGATCAATCAATTGGGTCAATTGCGTCTTGGTCACCGCGCCGACCTGGGTCGCCTGCACCTTGCCATCCTTGAACAGCATCAAGGTGGGAATGCCGCGCACTGCAAACGCGCGTGGCGTTTTCTGGTTGTGGTCGATATTGACCTTGATGACTTTCAGTTTGCCGGCATAGGTCAGCGCAATGTCGTCAACTATCGGCGCGATCATTTTGCAGGGGCCGCACCATTCGGCCCAGAAATCGACCAAAACGGGTTCGCTCGATTGCAGCACCTGGGCTTCAAAATCGGCGTCGGAGACTTCGTGTACGTGAGGATTCAAGGCGTCACTCCAGCGTTCTGGCCGCCGGGCGGCGACCGCATCGGCTACACTTGGGGGCGAAACCACGACCAGTCAAGCGCCGGACGCGGCCGCCCGAGTGTGCGGTGGCGGAGCCGGCGGAGCAAGCGCACTTTTGCGCCACCGAGATTTGAATGTCAGACCTATTCGAAAATTTACCTGAAGAAGTTGCAGAAACACACTCTGAAAAGCCTACCGAAAAACCGCTGACCGACATCGCTTTTTCGAGTTTTGAGTTGCATCCCGCGCTACTTGCAGGATTGAGCAACGCGGGATTTACCCGCTGCACGCCGATTCAGGCGATGACCCTGCCGATTGCCTTGCCAGGACGCGATGTCGCCGGCCAGGCGCAGACCGGCACCGGCAAAACTCTGGCCTTTCTGGTCACCCTGATCAATCGATTGCTTACCCGGTCTGCGCTTGCCGAGCGCAAACCCGAAGATCCGCGCGCGCTGATACTGGCGCCGACCCGCGAGTTGGCCATCCAGATTCACAAGGATGCGGTGAAGTTCGGGTCCGAACTGGGCCTGCGCTTTGCGCTGGTGTACGGCGGTGTCGATTACGACAAACAACGCGAACTGTTGCAGCAGGGTGTGGACGTCATCATCGCCACGCCTGGCCGGCTGATCGATTACGTCAAGCAGCACAAGGTGGTCTCGCTACATGCATGTGAAGTCTGCGTGCTCGACGAAGCTGATCGCATGTTTGACCTGGGTTTCATCAAGGACATTCGTTTCCTGTTGCGGCGCATGCCCATCCGCACCGAACGACAAACTCTGTTGTTCTCTGCCACGCTGAGTCATCGCGTGCTGGAGCTGGCCTACGAGCACATGAACGAGCCGGAAAAGCTCGTCGTCGAAAGCGAATTCATCACCAATGCCAAAGTCCGGCAGCTGGTGTATTTCCCCGCCGACGAAGAGAAGATTCCGCTGCTTATCGGCTTGCTGACGCGCAGCGAAGGTCATCGCACGATGGTCTTCGTCAACACCAAGGTGTGGGTGGAGCGGGTGGCGCGCTCGTTGGAACGCGCTGGCTTTCGCGTTGGTGTGCTCTCGGGTGACGTGCCGCAGAAAAAGCGCGAGTCGCTTCTCGGCCGTTTCCAGAAAGGCCAGCTGGATATTCTGGTGGCCACCGATGTCGCCGCCCGCGGTCTGCATATCGATGGCGTCAGTCACGTCTACAACTACGACCTGCCATTCGACGCCGAAGACTATGTGCATCGCATCGGCCGCACCGCGCGCCTGGGTGCCGAGGGCGACGCGATCAGCTTTGCCTGCGAGCGTTATGCGATGAGCCTGCCGGACATCGAGGCCTTCATCGAACAAAAGTTGCCAGTCGCTGCCGTCGAGGCCGAATTGTTGGTGCCACTTCCGCGCGCACCACGCGCACCACTGGCCGAGGGTGAAGAAGCTGGCGAAAGTGTGAGCGCGATTTTTCGTGAAGCACGCGAAGCCAAGGCGGCCGAAGACGAACGGCGCGGTGGCGGCAGTCGCAGTGGTGGTGGTGGCCGCACTGGCTCTGCGAGTGCGGGTTCGCGCAGTGGCGGCGGTGGGCGCAGTGGTGGTGGCCGCAGTGAAACGGGACCCCGCCGCGACAGCGGCACTCGCCCGGAGCGCACGCCGCGTCCTCGTCATCAAATTGGTGACGCTCCGGCCGAGCCGATCACGATCAAGATCGCGGCGATCCCACCCGCGCCAGTGGTGATCACCAGGGAGTTTGATGTGCCTGCCGACAGCACTCGCAAGCCACGCCGTCGCCGTGGAGGTCGCGGACGTCGTCGCGAGGGTGAGGTCGCAACGACCGATACGGCGATCACCAGCCCGGCCGCGTCAGCCGTCGTCACCGCACCGATTCCGGCGGTGGTCGACAAACCGGGTTTGCTGGGTCGGATCAAACAAGGCTTGCGCGCCTTGGTCAAGCGGCCACCACGCGGCACGCATTGATTGCTGCAGCTCCGCTGGTTCCAAGTGCAGCGTCGCAGTAGCGACGCCCTGCTTGAGACAAAGCGTTGTGGGAGGGCCATGCGCGTAGCTGCTCATTGATGGGTGTGGAGAAAATCAAGGTGTTGCGACGTAAACCTTATCCAATCTGCTACAGTTCGGCGTCTCTTAACGATGCCGCAAAGCATGGGTGACGCGGTCTTCTCGGATCGGATTTCGACGCGGCTCGCCGTCTTGGCCCCCGCCGCCTTGCTCACCGCCGGTGTTTGGCTGCTTTGGCAGCTGGTGAAGCTGATTTGGCTGCTTCTGGTTGGCCCGACCTTGCCGCCGCCGACGCCATCCAATCTTCCGCCACCGATGATGCAATCCGCGCAGCCGGCCGTGGATGTCGCCAAGTGGCATTTGTTCGGCGATCCCGGCGTCCGCCTCGACCTTGCGCGTTTGGCCCAGCAGGCACCGGCCACCGCGCTCAAGCTGGTCTTGCGCGGCACCTTCAACGAAGACGCATCCAACGGCGGTTACGCCATCATTTCGGATGAAGCGGGCGTCGACAAGCGCTATCGCGTGGGCGACCAATTGCCCGGTAATGCGCAGCTGATTGGCATCTACAGCAGTCGCGTGCTGTTGCGCCGTGCGGGCATCGATGAGTCCTTGAGCTTGCCAAACTCGGAACCCGCCAAGCAGCCCTCCGGCCAGCCGAGCGTGGGCCAGGTTCCCGCCACGGCACGCGTGGGCCAACCGCCGCAGCCCGTGCCCGCGGCCGCGCGTCCCGCCAATGCACCGACTCCGTTCATCAACCCGAACATCAGCACCGGCATGCCGAGCATGGAGTCCATCCGCGCTGCCACCGGCACTGACGTCGCTGAGCTAGCGAAACAGGTCAGCGTGTTTCCAGTGCTCGAGAACGGTCGCTTCAGTGGTGTGCGTTTGAGCGTAGGTCGTGATTCCGACTTGCTCGACCGCGCGGGACTGCTGCCAACCGATATCATCACCGCGGTCAACGGCATTCCGCTCGATGGCCCGGAGCGCATTGGCGAACTGACTGCGGCATTGCGCGACACCCGCCAACTCATGCTGGCGGTGCGTCGCGATGGCAAGACTCTGCAAATTCCGGTGGGCTTGTAACTCCAGGTCTCCCGACAAATTACGACACGCTGATGAATTGGAAATCCGCATGACTCGACTGGCTTTGCAACCCACCTCTCTCGCACTGAGCTTGCTGTGGCTGGTGCCAGTCGCGCACGCCCAAATGGAGTTGGCTGCTTCGCCGCCGCCGACCGTAATGGTGCCATCGGCTGCGAACGCGCCTGCGACAATTACCCCCAGCAATCGCACCGGCCAAAGCACGACCATCAATCTGCAAGGCGCCGATATCAGCGCCTTGATTCAAACGGTCAGCGAGATCACCGGCAAGACCTTCATCGTCGATCCGGGCGTGGTCGGCAAGGTCACCGTGATTTCCGGTCAGCAGATGCGCGCCGATGAAGTCTACGAATTGTTCCAGTCGGTGCTGCGCGTGCATGGATATGCCGCCGTGCCGTCGGGCAACGTGGTGAAGATCGTGCCGGAAGCCATCGCCGCGCAAGACGGCGGTGCCTCGATCATGACGAACAGCGGCGTCGATGAACTGGTCACCCAAGTGATCGAAGTCAAGCATGTGTCGGCGCAGGAGCTGGTCACCTTGCTGCGCCCGCTGATGCCGCAACAGGGTCACATGATTGCCCATGGCAACAGCAACTCGCTGCTGGTCACCGACCGCGCCGGCAATGTCGAGCGCCTGCGCTCCATCATTCGCCGCATCGATACCTCGGCCGATGTCGAAGTCGAAGTGATTCCGCTGCGTCACGCCAGCGCCGCCGAAGTGGGTCGTACCGTGTTGGCACTGGAGCCGCAGAGTGGCGCCGCCGCCGCCGCGCCGGGAGCGATGAAGCTGATTGCCGACGCGCGCACCAACTCGATCCTGCTTTCCGGCGATCGCGCCCAGCGTCTGCGCATGCGCGCCTTGGTCGCGCATCTGGACACACCGTTGGAATCAGGCGAGAACACGCAGGTGATTTACCTGCGCTACGCCAAAGCAGCCGAACTGGTGCCGATTCTGGAAGGCGTGGCCGATACTCTCACCGGTACCGCCGCGAAATCGGAAGGCGCCAACCCCGCCACCATCCAGCCGCACGAAGGTACCAACGCGCTGATCATCACTTCCTCACCGGCGGTGTTCCGTGATCTGTCTTCCGTGGTACGCCAACTGGATGTGCCCAGCGTACAGATCCTGGTCGAGGCGATCATCGCTGAAGTAAGCGACGATCTCGCCGACGAGTTGGGTGTGCAGTGGCAAACCACCACCATCGACAGTGATGGTAACGGCGGCCTGACCAGCGGTGTGATCGGTGGCACCAATTTCCCCGGTGCTGGCGGAACCGGCGGCATCGTCGGCGCCTTGACCAACCCCTACAGCGCGGTGGGCGGTGGTCTCAATCTCGGTTATTTGAGTGGCACAGTGACCTTGCCGGGCAGCGACACGCCGCTGTTCCAGATCGGCGCGCTGGTCAAAGCCCTACGCGGCGACGCCCGCGCCAACATGCTGTCGAATCCGTCCATCGTCACGCTGGATCACAAACAGGCCGAGTTCAAGGTGGTGCAAGAGGTGCCGTTCCTGACCGGCCAGTTCACCAATACCGGTGCCGGTGGCAGCACCCAGCCGACCAACCCGTTCCAGACCATCGAGCGCAAAGATGTCGGCTTGATCTTGACCGTCACCCCGCACGTCAACGAAGGCAGCAGCGTGCGCCTCGACTTGAAGCAAGAAGTCTCGTCACTGGCGCCGGGCGTGGCCGGCGCTTCCGATCTGATCACCAACAAGCGCGAGCTGACCACCAGCGTGATGGTCCCCGATGGTGGCCTGCTGGTACTCGGCGGTCTGACTTCCGAGGAGACTACCGAAAGCCTGCAAGGCGTGCCCGGCCTGTCGCGCATCCCGGTACTGGGCGGCCTGTTCAAGTCGCGCTCGGCCAAACACGGCAAGCGTAATTTGATGGTGTTCCTGCGCCCACGCATCCTGCGTGACGAAGCCACCACGGCAGCGATTTCCAGCGAGCGTTACAACTTCTTGCGCGCCGAACAGCAGCGCATGAGCGAGAACAAGGAACTGCGTTACAACGGTGACAAGCAGCCGATGTTGCCCGAACTGCCGGAAGAACTGTTCCTGCCACCGCCAGCGGCCACCACGGAGCCGTTGCGTGAGTGAAGTTGCATGACTGACGTAGTAGCGGCGCCCACCATTGCCGGGCCGACCCGGCCTGGCTTCGGATTTGCCAAACGCCACGGTGCCACTGTTGTCGATTGGCAACCTGAATTGGCGGTCATCGCCTATCGCCCTGGCGTCAAGCCGGAAGTCATCGCCGAGTTGCGTCGCCACTGCGGCGTGCCGCTGCGTCTGGACCGCATCGAGGCCAGCGCGTGGGAACGCTTGCTGCGCGATCTGTACGAGTCCGGTACCGACGACGCGCGGGCGATGGTGGCGGACTTTGATGACAGCCTCGATCTCAAGCAGATTGCTGATGCGCTGCCCGAGCCGCAGGACTTGCTGGAAAGCGAAGACGACGCGCCGATCATTCGCCTGATCAATGCGGTGTTGACCGAAGCCGTCAAGGAAAACGCCTCCGACATCCACATCGAGCCTTTCGAGAATCGGCTGGTCGTGCGCTTTCGTATCGATGGCGTATTGCGCGAAGTGCTGGCCCCGCAAAAGGCGGTCGCGCAACCGGTGGTGAGTCGCATCAAGGTGATGGCCAAACTCGACATCGCCGAAAAGCGCCTGCCGCAGGATGGTCGCATCGGGCTGCGCATCGCCGGTCGCCCGGTTGACGTGCGTGTGTCGACGATTCCGTCCGGACATGGTGAACGCGTGGTGCTGCGTTTGCTCGACAAACAAGCCGGTCGGCTGGATCTTTCGCAACTCGGCATGGACCCGACCACACTCGCGCGCATCGATCAGCTCATCCATCGACCACACGGCATCCTGTTGGTCACCGGCCCCACCGGCAGTGGCAAGACCACCACGCTGTATGCCGCGCTGGAGCGCTTGAACGACGCCACCCGCAACATCCTGACGGTCGAGGATCCGATCGAGTATTACCTCGATGGCATCGGCCAGACCCAGGTCAACGCCCGCGTCGAGATGACCTTTGCGCGGGGTCTGCGCGCGATCCTGCGCCAGGATCCGGACGTGGTCATGGTCGGCGAAATCCGCGACCTGGAAACCGCCGAGATCGCCGTACAAGCCAGCCTGACCGGCCACCTGGTGTTGTCGACCCTGCATACCAACAGCGCGGTCGGCGCGGCCACGCGTCTGCGCGACATGGGCATCGAGCCCTTCTTGCTCAGCTCATCCCTGATCGGCGTGTTGGCGCAGCGGCTGGTGCGTGTGCTCGATCCCGCCATCAGCGAAGCCTACACACCGACCGCGAACGACTGCGCTGCCTTTGGCCGGGCATTTGATCCTAGCCTGAAGTTCTTCCGCCCCGGCCCCACGGCAAGCGGCCGCAGCGCCGGTTATCGCGGCCGTGCAGGTCTATACGAGATGGTGCTGGTCGACGAAGCCTTGCGTGCAGCCATTCACGATGGCGCCGGCGAAGCAGAACTCACCCGTCTGGCCCGCGTGCATACACCCGCGATGATCGACGACGGCTGGACCAAGGTGTTGGCGGGTGTTACTTCGGTGGATGAAGTGCTGCGGGTGACGCGCGACGAGTAGGCAACAGCTCCCAAGCCACTCTGGGAGCGCCGGAAGTCACGCAGGGTGCGTCTTGACGCACCGGTTACTTTGTCGAAGCAATGCCGGTGGGCTCGAGACGACTCAAACGCGCCAAGGCCGCGCGGAAATCGCGCGGTGCGCCCGAGGCGCACCCTATGTGGATGAAGGCCTTGCTTTGTAGCTCCGATCACGCTCTTAGTTCTGCTGCGCGGCACAGAGGGTGCGTCTTGACGCACCGGTTACTTTGTCCAAGCAATGCCGGTGGCCTACATCTTCGAATGATCCATCGGCTTCGCGCGCAGGGTCGCTGTCGGTCCGGGTGGCGGGCCGCGGCGCGTCGGGTTGCCGAAATCAGGGTCTTGGCTGACGCGTGAGGCAACCGTGCCGCTGGGATTCGGATACCAGCCTGGATCGGCAAAATCATCGCGAGCCAGATCATCGCGGACCTTGATCAAGGTGAACATTCCGCCCATTTCCAGATTCCCGAACGGCCCTTTGCCCATCATCATCGGCAGGGTGTTGTCCGGACCCGTCATGTGGCCGGAGTCGGTGTGTTCCTGGTGTTCGGCCATGCCGCCCTGCCCCATGGTCATGTAACCCGGCAGCATCGCGCGGATCTTGTCCTCGACGCCGCTGGTGTCGACGCCCAGCGTGTTGGGCACTTCGTGACCCATCGCGTTCATGGTGTGGTGCGACATGTGGCAGTGGAAGGCCCAGTCGCCGGGCACGGCGATGAACTCCAGATCGCGGGTCTGACCCACGCCGACGATCTCGGTGACTTCCGGCCGCCACAGACTGCGTGGCCAGCGGCCGCCATCGGAGCCGGTGACCATGAACTGCACGCCGTGCATGTGGATGGGATGGTTCCACATCGACAGGTTGCCAACCCGCACGCGCACACGTTCACCGCTGCGTGCGACCAGCGACTCGATCGCCGGAAACACCTTGCTGTTCATCGTCCACAGGTCGAAATCGACCATCACCGAGGGATCCGGTCGCGAGGTGCCCGGATGCAAGGCCCAGTTGTGCAGCAGGACCACATAGTCGCGATCCACCGCGGGCTCCGTGGGTTGCGCGGGATGGATGATGAACATGCCCATCATGCCCACCGCCATTTGCACCATTTCGTCGGCGTGCGGGTGGTACATGTGGGTGCCGTGCTGACGCAGGGTGAATTCGTAGACGAAGGTCTCGCCGGGCTGGATGTGCGGCTGCGACAGACCACCGACGCCGTCCATGCCACTGGGCAGCAGCAGGCCATGCCAATGCACGCTGGTGTGTTCAGGCAGGCGGTTGGTGACATAGATCCGCAGTCGATCACCCTCGACGGCTTCGATGGTCGGGCCTGGCGTGGTGCCGTTGTAGCCCCAACATTTGGCGCGACTGCCGGGTGCGAATTCGTGTTCGATCTCTTCGGCGACCAGATGGAATTCCTTGACGCCATTCACCATGCGATGCGGCAAGGTCCAGCCATTCGGCGTACGCACTGGAATGAAGCGGGGGTCGCTGTCGGTGGTGGCCGCAAGCGCTGGGCGCGATGCCTCGGCGACCTTGTCGGCGTGGCCTCCTGCAAGCGCAGGCGCGGCCAGCGCACGTGTTGACATCCAGCCGAGCGGCGCGGCGGCCGCCGCCCATCCGAACAAGGCACGACGTAGTGGGTTCATCGGTGATCTCCGTGGTCGTGGCCTGACGCGTCGGTTTGCTGGTCCTTGAGCGGTGCAGCCTGATTTTGATGAGGTTGATGTTGGTCAGCCTCATCTGGCTCGGACGCTTTTCGATGCGCCGCGTGTGGGTCCGGCGTTGCTTGGTGATGCGAACCGCTTCCGTGCATGGAGTGATCTCCAGCATCGCTGTTGGCGGGTGCAGGCAAGATGGACTCGATCTCAAGCATCGGTGTGCCGGTTGCGGTGCGGGTGACAGGCAGACGCCCACCCACTGCTCGTTTGAGTTCAACTTCGGCCAGCCAATAGTCGCGAACCGCCTGCAGATACTCCTGGTACGCCACGTATTGAGTCTGTTTGGCGAGCAGCAGCTCGAACACACCCATCAGCATGAAGTTCACTTCCTGCTGGCCTTGCGCAACGATGGCCTCGCGCTGTGGCAGCAAGGCATCGCGATAGCTCTCGATGATCGCGTGGCTCACCTGCAGACTTTCCACAGCAAGCCGTACGTCGTTGGCCACCGCCAGCACGCGTGTGTCCAGCGCGGCCCGAGCATCGTCAAGCTCAGCTTGCGCACGTGCAATCGCCGCCTGCGCCTGATTGAAGATCGGCAGCTGAAGATGCAAGCTGGGGCCACGCAACACGCCGCCCTCAATTTCGCTTTCGCGCTCGAAGCCAAGCTCGATCTCGCCCATCCAGCGCCACTGCCGAGTGATCCGCAAGGCATGCTCACGAAGGGCGACGGCACGCCGGGCGGCGAGCAAATCGAGACGCTGCTCGATGGCCAGCGTCACCAGCGCATCGTGATCCCATGTTGGCGACGACGGCGACGCCAGTCTTGCTTCGATGCGCCAGTCATCACTTGCAGAAAGTCCCAACAGCGCGGCAAGCTCGAAACGGGCATGTAGTGCATCGGCATTCGCGCGGGCTGCAGCAATCCGCGCCTCGGAGGCAGCGGCCTGCTCCTGCGCCAACTGCAGACGGTTGATGTTGCCGGCGTCAAAAAAGCGCTGCGCCAGTTCCGCAGAACTGATGGCAGCCTCGGCGATGACCGCGCGTACGGCGGCCACCTGCGCCGCGCTCGCCGCGTTCCACCACGCCGCTTCCACATCGGCAGCAAGATTCAGCAGTGCATCCGCGACGCTGGCCTGCAGCCGCTCAAAATCGGCGGCGGCGAAGCGTTTGCGCGAAGGCAACAGCAGGGCGTCGGTGAGGACCAGCGACAGGCTGCGGGTGATCTGCGCACCGGCCACATCGGATGCTTTCTGCCTTGAATAGCCGAAGGATGGATTCGCGATTCGCTGTGCGTCTTCGATTTCTGCGCGCCCCATACCCAGTCTCGCGAGGTGCTCGCGAATGGTGGGGTTATGTGCAAAGGCGATGCGCACCGCCGTTTCGACGTCCAGCGGCATCGCTTGGAGTGTAACGGGCGCGCTGGATTCGCCGACCGCGGCGGGTGGCCATTGGGCATCGAGATCCATGCGTGTCCGCAGCAATTCACGGGTGGAATTGACGCCATGATCAGGCGGCAAACTGGCGCAACCAGTCATGGCACAGGCCAACGCCACGCTGGCGAGGGCACACAAGTGAGTTCGCATTCGATGATTCTCGCAAGGCTGTTTGGCCGACGCTGCATGCGTGGCGACAGTCAACGGAAAGGGCGCAGTCATGGTGGACCGCGCGCGCCAGGATCGCTACAAACTCAGACCGTCGGCGGTCTGAACGGCGCCGATGTCTGGACCGGCGCTACCTCGGGCAGCGTTGCGAGGCCCGGCGCCGATGCGGCGGCGTGAGGCATGAGCACCACAGCGGCCAAGGCGCCCGTCGATCCCGACATGCAGCCACAGGTGCACGCGGCGCTGTTGCAGCAGTCGCCACTCGAATCGGTGCCGGAATCATGCTGATGCTCAGCCGGCGCCGATGACGCGGAGTCCTCGTGAGCATGCTGATGACCCGCGTCCGCAACTTCTGTGGTGCCGTCGGCGTTCGTGCCCACGGCATGCGCCATCGCACAGCCACCCGCCAAGCCATTGCAGGCCAGCGCGAGACACAACAGCAAGTGGAGGACAAAGCGGCTCATGGGCTGGGCGAGAGGATGCACGTCGCCGCGCTGGCGTTCAAGCGGATCGCCACGGCCCGCACCTTGTGGCACAGGCTATTGACGTAGTTCGCGGCTGCGTCTCAACGAAGCTACAGAAGGCATCAAAATCTCCCAGCGCAGCCGGCAATCCCAATGGCTAGTGGGCTGTAACGGATGAAGCGGAAGTGGAATCGCGACGGGATGGGCGTGATGGACGCCGCTCCGGAGCGAGGCCAATAGCCAAAGCCATTGGCGGAGTGAGGAGCAAGTCCAGCGCGGCCAGACCGAGCGAGCTACTTTCGATTTGTCCGTTACAG
>JBQTGY010000034.1:0-8732 GCA_052390415.1 Pseudomarimonas sp.
CGGAAAGGCATACAGAGCGCCCGCTGGGATCACCAAGGACAGGAACTCGCTGGCGGCGGCAGCTTCGATTACCGCGCGGCGTGCTTCGTACAGACGACCGCCGGGTGCGGTCAACGGCGAGATAGTGTCGGGACCGGTCAATGCTGCCGGCACCGCCCATTGGCCGGGCACGTTGGCGCACAGGCGCAGCGCGCCGATCAAATCCATCGCATGCAGCATGTCGGCAGCACGCGAAACATTGCCCGACAGCGACACCCAGCCAACCCGATAGCCGCAGGCGCGATGCACCTTGGACAATCCGCCAAAACTCAAGCACGGCACGTCGCCGGCCAATGGTGCCAAGGGCTCAAACACCGCATCGTCGTAAAGAATGCCGTCGTAGATTTCGTCCGCCAGCAGCAACAGGCGATGACGCTGTGCCAGTTCCACCATCGCTTGCAGCAATTCTCGCGGGTAGCTGGCTCCCGAGGGATTGTTCGGGTTGATCACCACCAAGGCGCGCGTATGCGGCGTGATCAAGGCCTCCAGTTGCGCGATGTCGGGCAGAAAATCATTCTCCGGCCAGCAGTCGTAATAAACCGGCGTGCCACTGTTGAGAATGGTGGCGGCGCTCCAGAGCGGGTAATCCGGACTTGGCAGCAACACTTCGTCGCCACTGTTCAGCAGCGCGCGCAGGGCCACATCGATCAGTTCGCTGACGCCATTGCCCATGAAGATGCGTTGCGCGCTGACGTTCTGCGCGCCGCGCGCGCGCTGCACCTGAGCAACGGCTTCGCGCGCTTCTTCCAGACCTTGTTGGTGGCAGTACGGATCGCTTTCACCCAGATGCGCATTGATCGCAGCTTGCAGATGATCCGGTGCACGGAAGCCGAAGGCGCCCGGATTGCCGATGTTGAGTTTGATCAGCCGGCGACCTTGCAATTCAAGGTCACGGGCACGGCGGGCCAATTCGCCGCGGATTTCGTAGCGGACTTCAGTAAGGCGCTGACTGGTGGCAATGGTGCGCTGCGGCATTGCGTGAGGATGGCGTCAAGGAGTTGATGGGCCGGCGCAGGGTACCCGAAATATTTCGAGGCTTCAGTCGAATCTGTTGCCACGCAGCAAAGCCAGCCCCGCCAAACCTGCCAACGTGAGCTCGGTGGCCAGCGCAAACCACAGGAACGGCGTCGCCACGCCGTCGATGGCCATGCCAGTCGCGCGCGCCAAACCAATGCCGCCATAAGCGGCCATGCACAGCAACAAACCGGACCGCAGGTGCCGGGATCGCAGAGCCGCCAACACCAGGCACACGCCCAGGCCGATCTCCAGGCCGCCATAGAACGCACGCACTTCGGCCGCAGCGACCGGTCCTGAGAGGGTGACACCGGCTGCCGCCAACACGTCCAGCGGCGCCACCAGACAGGCAACACCGAAGCCCAGAAAGCCCAGTCCGCCCAGCCACAAGGTGATTCGAGAGAGTAATGCCATGGCGCAGTTGCCTTGGGGATAGAAAGAGAACAGCAGGAACTGGCGCAGCCGAGCGAGCGCGGCTGCGCCAGTTTGAGCGATGCCCAGAAGCAAAGCATAGGCCGCGCAAGCATCGCGGCGCAGTGATGAAATCCGCTCAGGTGACGTCCGGCGGCATCACCGGCTAGCTCGCCAGCAACGCGTGCGCGCACAATGCAGCCAATGAATTCAACGACGATGCAAGACAACCCGCTATCCGCCCTCGGCTGGCAAGCCAACGGGCCCGCCGCGCAGGCGCTGGCGCACCTTCCGCCCGGTCGTCTCGCGCGGGTCATCGAGCAACATCGCTCTGGTTATAAAGTGACCGATGGCGTCAACGATTTCCCCGTGCAGTCGCCCACCGAATGGGCGCGCCGCAGCGTACTGGCCGATGAGCGCGCTGCGGTCGGCGATTGGGTCTGGCTGGAGCCGACGCGGGACCACATTTTGCGCTGGTTGCCGCGGCACAGCTTGCTCAGTCGCGGTGCGGCAGGTGAGCACTACAAGATGCAATTGATCGCTGCCAATATCGATGCAGTGATCGTCGTGGTTGGCTTGGACGGTGACTTCAATCCGCGCCGCCTGGAGCGCTACCTGTTGCTGACCCGCGGCAGCGGTGCGGTGACCGTGTTTGTGTTGACCAAGGTGGATACCTGTACAAACGTCGAGGTGGCTCTGGCGCAGCTCGATGGGCTGCGCGAGCAAGGCTGCCCGGTATTGGCCTTGAACGCCAAAGACCCCGCGAGTGCCGCGCTGTTGGCACCGTGGACCGGACCCGGCAGCAGCGTTGTTCTGGTCGGCTCATCCGGTGCAGGCAAGTCGACCCTGACCAACTGCCTGCTTGGAATCGAGCGCCAAAAGACCGCTGAAGTCCGATCTACCGATAGCCGGGGTCGGCATACGACCACCTATCGAAGCCTGATCGGCTTGCCCTCGGGCGGTTGCCTGATCGACACGCCGGGCATGCGTGAGTTGAAGCTCACCGGTGAAGAAGACCTTGCCGAAGGTGGATTTGAAGACGTTGAGGCGGTGATGGGCCAATGCCGTTTCAACGATTGTGCGCACGAGAGCGAGCCAGGCTGCGCAGTGCTGGCGGCGCTTGAATCCGGAGTCTTGACCGAGCAGCGTCTGGCGCATTATTTCAAGCTGCAAGGCGAACTGGCCGCAGCAGCGGGCGGCTTGGCGGCGCAACGTGCGCGACGTGCGGTCGAGAAGGTGGCGAACAAGAATTTCGGCAAGCGACTGACGGAAAAGTACGGAAAACGCTGACACGGGGAGTCGAGAGTGATGGACGCAAACCCGAAGGACCTGAGTCTCATCCACCATTTGGCGCTGGATGAGCGAATGTGCGAAGCGGTGAAGGGCATCCGCCTGCTCAGTCTGGTCAGTTGGCCAGCGTCCGAGCAAGAGCGTTTCATCAGCGGCTGGCATCGTGGCAATGCGCACCTGCCACAGATCGACTACCCGAAAAGCGACCTGTCCGATGTCCGCGAGGAACTGGAGACCATCCTCAGGCTGTGTGATCGCGACCATCCGCTGGGCGAATACCTGTTCCGCACCGCCAGCAGTTACGAAGTCGCCTCCGATCTGATCACTACGTTGGGTACCCCTGCCGCTACCGCGCATTCCATCGCCTTGTTCGGTCGGCCGGGCCACACCTTGCCGGGCTCGGACTTGAGCAACCTCGACGCCGCGCGCCATTTCATCGATCTGGCCGAGGACATGGACGCAGGTCTCGCCAGCGTCGAGGCCGACTACGTGCTGTCGGCCGAAGTCATGCAGCACGAATTGCAAATTGCGCTTGACGCATTTTTCGTCAATCACACCGTGCGCGTCGAAATCGATCCCACCTTGATCGCCAAGGCCGCCGCCGGTGCCACCCGCGTGCGCCTGCGCTCCAATACCGGATTCACCGAATACGACCGCCACCAGTTGCTCGAGCACGAAGCCTTCGTGCATTCGTTGACGGCGTTGAATGGTCGCGAACAACCGCTGCTCAAGAGTCTGGGCCGCAATGCGCCGCGTATCACCGCGACTCAAGAAGGTTTGGCGACATTTGCCGAGCTGATTACCGGCTCCATCGACTTGCAACGGCTGAAGCGCATTTCGCTGCGCATCATCGCCATTCATCAAGCGCTGGCCGGTGCCAACTTCATTGACGTGTTCAAGATGTTTCTGGAACAAGGCCAGACCGAAGCCGACAGCTTCACTTCGACCATGCGCGTATTTCGCGGTGTGCCCACCGACGGCGGCAGCGCCTTCACCAAGGACACGGTGTACCTGCATGGCCTGCTCAGCGTGCACACCTTCTTTCGTTGGGCACTGAAGAATCGCCGGCTGAGCCTGGCCCGCCTGCTGTTTGCCGGCAAGATGGCGCTGCACGACGTGTTCACCCTGGAGCCCTTGTTTCTGGACGGCACCATCGCCGAACCCATGTACCTGCCGCCGTGGTTGACCCGCGCCAAAGGCTTGGCAGGCACGCTGGCGTTTTCGCTGTTTGCCAATCGCATACGTTTGGATCGGGTCGTTGCCGAAGATCTGGTGCTGGGCCTCTAACCGTAGGGCGGGTCTCGACCCGCCAAGCAATCCGTCGAATAGCCGATACATCGTGGGTGCAATTCGGTGGGTCAAGACCCACCCTACCCAGCAGTCGCATTGGCCACCTGTCACCCATCAGGCGCCTGTATTGGCAACCCGCTCGCGCTACCATCCCATCCCACATCCCCTTCGCTGCCAAGACCGCCGCCATGAGCGATACCGCCAACAAAGAACTCAAACAGGCCGCCCTCGACTATCACCGGATGCACCCGCCAGGAAAGATCAAGGTGGTGGCGACCAAGCCGATGGTGACCCAGCGTGACCTGTCGCTGGCGTATTCACCCGGTGTGGCCGCGGCATGCGATCTGATCGTCGAAAATCCGGCCGAAGTGTCGTCCATGACCGCGCGCGGCAATCTGGTCGCGGTGATCACCAACGGCACTGCCGTATTGGGTCTTGGCAACATCGGCCCGCTGGCGGCAAAACCCGTCATGGAAGGCAAGGGCGTGCTGTTCCAGAAGTTTGCTGGTATCGATGTGTTCGACATCGAAATTGCCGAGAACGACCCCGACAAACTGGTCGACATCATCGCCAGCCTGGAGCCCACGTTTGGCGGCATCAATCTGGAAGACATCAAGGCGCCCGAGTGTTTCATCGTCGAGAAAAAGCTGCGCGAGCGGATGAAGATTCCGGTCTTCCACGACGACCAGCACGGCACTGCGATCATCGTCGGCGCGGCGATCTTGAATGCGCTGGAAATCACCGGCAAGAAAATCGAGGAAGTGAAACTCGCCTGCTCCGGCGCGGGCGCTGCCGGCATCGCCTGTCTCAACATGCTGGTGGCGCTGGGCATGCGCATGGACAACATCACCGTGGTGGACCGCAAGGGTGTGGTCTACGCCGGTCGTGCCGAAGAAATGGATCCCGACAAGTCACGTTATGCGCGCGATACCAGCGCGCGCACGCTGGCCGATGTGGTCAAGGATGCCGACGTGTTTCTCGGACTTTCCGCTGCCGGCGTGTTGAAACCGGAAATGGTGGCGACCATGGCGGCGCGGCCGATCATCATGGCGCTGGCCAATCCCAACCCGGAAATCCTGCCCGAGCATGCCAAAGCCGTGCGCCCGGATTGCATCATCGGCACCGGCCGTTCGGACTATCCGAACCAGGTCAACAACGCGCTCTGTTTCCCCTACATTTTCCGTGGCGCGCTGGATGTCGGCGCCAGCACCATCAACGAAGAAATGAAGCTCGCCTGCGTGCGTGCCATCGCTGAGCTGGCGCGTCGCGAGGCGTCGGATCTGGGGGCGGCCTACACCGGCGAAGTGCCGAGTTTCGGGCCGGAGTATCTGATTCCACGCCCGTTCGATCCGCGTTTGCTGGTTTCGCTGGCCACGGCGGTGGCGAAAGCGGCGATGGACTCGGGCGTGGCGACGCGGCCGATCGAAGACCTGCGTGCCTACGCCGAAAAACTCAACCAGTTCGTGTTCCGCACTGGCTTGCTGATGAAGCCGGTATTCGAGCGTGCGCGTTCGGATCTGAAGCGTGTGGTCTACGCGGAAGGCGAAGAAGAAGTGGTGCTGCGCGCGGTACAAACCGTGGTCGACGAAGGTCTGGCAAGGCCCATTTTGATCGGCCGCCCGGCGGTGATCGAAGCGCGCATCAAGCGGCTTGGCTTGCGGCTGGTTGCAGGCGAACATTTCGACCTGACCAACAGCGATGACGATCCGCGCTTTGCCGATTATTGGCAGCTTTACCACGAGATCATGCAGCGCCGCGGGGTCAGCGTTGACGCTGCCAAGTCGGTGGTGCGCACACGTTCGGCGGTGATCGCCGCCTTGATGGTGCGCCGCGGCGAAGCCGACGCCATGTTGTGCGGCATCGTCGGACGTTTCCACAAGAAGCTGGCTTACGTGGTCAACGTGATCGGCCGCCAGCAAGGCGTGCGCGCAACGTCCGCATTGTCGGGCGTGCTGAATGATCGCGGCACGTTCTTCTTCGTCGACACTCATGTGCAGAACGACCCCACTGCCGAGCAGATCGCCGAGGCGACGCGCGAAGCAGCATTCCGTCTGCGCCTGTTCGGCATCACGCCGAAAGTCGCGCTGCTGTCATTCTCGAATTTCGGCAGCTATGAGTCGGCTAGCTCGCAGAAGATGCGCCAGGCATTGGCCCTGATTCGCGAGCGTTCGCCCGAGCTGGAAGTCGACGGCGAAATGCAGGCCGACACCGCCCTGTATCAATCCATCCGCAACAAGCTGCTGCCGGATTCCAAACTCACCGGCTGCGCCAACCTGTTCGTCATGCCCAACCTGGACGCTGCCAACATCGCCTACAACATGGTGCGGGCGATGACCGACGGTGTGGCCTTGGGTCCGATCCTGATGGGTCTGGCCAAGCCAGCCCACGTGTTGACCCCGGCGGCTACGGTGCGGCGTGTGGTCAACATGACGGCATTGGCGGCGGTGGAAGCGCAGATTCGGACGGAACGCGAAGCGGCGTTGGCGGCCGGCGGGTAGATCTCGGTCTTAGCGAATGGAGCAGCGCCGCAGGAGCGGTGCCCTCCGAGCGGCGGCGCTCTGAACCTCCAAATGGCTGCGTTCCAAAGGAGGGCCGCGCTCCCGCGCGGCTGCTCTTGACCCATGCCAGCGGGTTCACACAACGCCTTCAGATCAACCATCCCCATCCCGCTGTAAAAGGCGAGACTGTGGTCATGCCACCCATCCGCCTCATGCTGGTCGCAGCAACCGCTCAACCCGCGGCTTCAACCCGATTGCGGCCGTTTTCCTTGGCTCGATAAAGCGCGGCATCGGCGCGGGCGACGAGGTCGTCCAACCCATCGTCGGGTCGCAATTGGGCGACACCCAGGCTGGCGGTGACGCGCAGTGGCGGTTGCACGCCGTGAATGCTGGTGTCCTGCATCCGTTGGCGCAGGCGCTCGGCCAGAGCGCGTGCGTCCTCAACGTCGGTGTTGGGCAACAACAGCACAAACTCCTCGCCGCCCCAGCGCGCGCAGCGGTCGCCGGCCCGCAGCGCCTGCCGCAGACACTCGGCGACTTCGACCAGCACCCGATCACCGACCGCATGGCCGTGACTATCATTCACCCGTTTGAAGTGATCAATATCGACCAGTACCGCGGTCAGCGGCTGACTGGTGCGCGCCGTGGTAACCAACAGGGCATCGGCGCTTTCGCGGAAGCCGCGGCGGTTTTCCAGCAGGGTCAGGGGATCAACACGCGCGACACGTTCGGCATCCTGTCGCTGCAGGACTTCGGTGCGCACGAACTGCGCCAGCGCCAGCGCGAGCAGGGTGGCATCCAGCATCATGCCAAGCTCGATGCCGCGATAGGCCCAGACGCTGAAGGGAATCTGTCCCCACACCGAGAACTCGGTGAGCGCGGTGCCCAACATCGAACACAAGGCACCGAGCAAAAAATAGCGGGCCGCCGGATGGCCGCGACGAACCGCATGCACACCGAGCGCCACCATGGCGGCGATGAACAGGCCCAGCACCACGAATGCCAGCCAGACCGCCGCTTCATAGGCGTTGCCGAGGATGGTGGCGAGCAGCAGCAGCGGGCCGATCCAGTAGCCAAAACGAACCCAGCGATCGAGACGTGGCGCGACCCGCGGAAGCTCCAGGAACGCGCGTGCGAACAACAGCCCGGCGCTCGGCATCAGCACGATCAGGCTGACGTTGGAAAAGCGTTGCACAAAGACCCACTCGCCCCATAACCACAGCGCGCCGCGTCCCGTGTAGGCAAGGTTGAGCAACAGGAAGGACAGCAGATACAGGGCGTACAGAACGTAGACCTTGCGCCGCAGGCCGACAAACAGCATCAGGTTGTAGGCCACCAGCGAGAGCATGAAGCCGTACAGAAAGCCATACAGATAACGGTCGCGGCGGCCCTCGGCATCGGCATCGGCTGGCGTGCGCAGGCGCAGGTTGACGGTCAGCTGATCGGCCGTCTGGACCCGCACCAGCAAGCGATGACTGCCCGGCGCAAAGCCGTGAGCAAACACATAGCCGTGCACGTCATCGAGCCCGGGCTGGCCGGCCACTTCATCGCCGGTCCGCCAGTGTTTGACTCGGCCATCTGCGGCGATCACCCATACATCGACATGATCGAGCCAGGACTGCCCGATCAGGATCTGCCGCTCCAGTGCGGTTGCGGTGGGATTGTGCAAGCTGAGTTGCAGCCACAAGGTGGGCCGGCCGATGCCAAGGTTAAGCACCTTGCCACGGCCGGGTTGGCCATCGCGCCCCAGCGCGGCCGTGGCTTCTTCCGGCGTCCAGACGCGATCCGTTTCGCTGAGTACGGTGGCAAACGTGCCCAGCTCAACCAGCGGCGGCGCGAGCAGATCCATGCCCTCGGCCGCAGGCGCGGTGACTGGCAGCAGGCACAGCAGTACCAACAGCCAGCGGCTGCACATCGATGCCTTGATGCCATCGCACTTCATCGGCCGTTATGGGACCGAGCAATGCGATGGCGTGCGTCCGAAGAAGCCAAACGGAGGAAGCCGAGATGCTCCCAACCGTCAATTCCCACTAGTGGGCTGTAACGGATGAAGCGGAAGTGGGATCGCGACGGGATGGGCGTGATGGACGCCGCTCCGGAGCGAGGCCAATAGCCAAAGCCATTGGCGGAGTGAGGAGCAAGTCCAGCGCGGCCAGACCGAGCGAGCTACTTTCGATTTGTCCGTTACAG